>CAZKUD010000015.1:0-3582 GCA_964555875.1 uncultured archaeon | reverse complement strand
AGGAGGGTCAGCTTCAGGCCCGAAGTGACGTACTTCAAGCCTACAGGCGTTCCCCTGAGGGAGCTTGAGGAGACAGTCTTGACTGTCGATGAGTTCGAGGCCCTCAGGCTGGTCGACCTGGAAGGGATGGAGCAGGGGGATGCGGCCAAGAAGATGGACATCTCCCAGCCCACCCTGAACAGGCTGCTCAGCTCGGCCAGGAAGAAGGCAGCAGAGGCCCTTGTGAAAGGAACGGCGATAAGGGTGGAAGGAGGCCACTACAGGGTGGCCGGCAGGAGGAGGGGCGCAGGAGGCCCCAGGTGGCAAAGATAAATCTTGAAAAGGAGGTAAATGATGAAGATAGCTGTAAGCGCGACAGGAAAGGGGCTTGACAGCCAGATGGATTCCAGGTTCGGAAGGTGCCCCAACTTCGTGATAGCCGAGGCAGAAGGCAGCGAGATAAAGGGCAGCACCGACCTGGAGAACACGGCAACCGCACAGGCCGGAGGCGCAGGCATAACGGCCGCAGAGCTCGTGGGCAACCAGAAGGTTGATGCAGTCATAGCGGGCTCCATAGGGCCCAGGGCGTTCAGCGTGCTGGACCAGCTCGGCATAGACATGTATGCAGGCAGGCCCGGGACGGTCAAGGAGAACGTGGAGGCCCTTATGAACGGCAAGCTAGAGAAGCTGGCAGCCCCCTCAGGCCCGATGGGTTTTGGGGAGCCCGGAAAGGGCATGGGCGCAGGCGCCGGAAGGGGCCGGCGAGGAGCCTGAACCGGAACCCGCATGATGATGGAGGCAGGATGGAAGAAACAGAAGGATTCCTGAAGAAGGGGAACGTCTTCGCAGTCGTGGGCGTGTCCAGGGACAGGAACAAGTACGGCCGGAAGGTATACGAGGACCTGAAGGCCGCCGGCTACAGGGCATACCCGGTGAACCCGAACGTCGACAGCATAGGAGAGGACAGGTGCTTCCGTTCCCTGAAGGAGCTTCCAGAGAAGCCTGATGTCGTCAGCATCGTGGTGCCGCCTGAAGCGGCACTGGGCGTGCTGGAGGAGTGCGCAAGCATGGGCATAACGAGGGTCTGGATGCAGCCCGGTTCGGAATCCGATGACGCAATAGGGTTCTGCAGGGAACACGGCATGGAGGTCCTTCACGGGATGTGCATAATGGTCAAGAGGAAGGGGAGATGAATGGACGAAGAGATAGAAAGGATAAAGAAGGAGAAGATGAGGAAAATGCTTGAAAAAATGAAGGAGGAAAAAATGGAGACTGAGATAGAGGCCACCGACGGGGACTTCCAGGAGAAGATCATAGAGCGCTCCAAGAAGGTGCCTGTCGTGGTGGACTTCTGGGCGCAGTGGTGCACGCCCTGCCTGATGCTCGGCCCGATAATGGAGAAGCTGGCCAAGGAATACAGCGGGAGATTCATACTGGCGAAGGTCAGCGTGGACAATGCAAGGTCGTCCGCCCAGGCATACGGCGTGATGGGCATACCGTCCGTCAAGATGTTCAAGGACGGGAAGGTCGTGGACGAGTTCACCGGAGTGCAGCCAGAAGCGGCCATCAGGGAATGGCTTGACAGGAACCTGGGAGGCAAGGAATGAAGCTGATGCTCTTCGTTTCATCGGGCTGTCCCCACTGCCCCAAGGCAGAGGCAGTTGTGAGCAGGGTCCTGCCCGAGTTCAGCGGCCATGGTATCGAATATGAGAAGGTCAGGACCAGGACGAGCGAGGGGAAGGAGCTCTCAGCCAGGTACGGCATACGGGGGTTGCCCACCATACTCATGCTTGACGACGAGGGGAACGAGCTGAAGAGGATAGTGGGAGCGCCCAGCGACGACAACCTGAAGGGCAAGATAGAGGGCGCCCTTGGGCTGAAGAAGGGCCTGTTCTCGAGGGTCTTTGGAGGAAGGAAATGAAGGAACCATTGAAAAGGGGCCAGAAGGCATCAATCAATTCTGCACTAGTGTCCCTCATGCTTGCGGTCGGCAAGGCAGTGATAGGCCTGATGTCAGGCAGCCTTGCCCTCATCGGCAGCGCCCTGGACAGCTTCTCTGACCTGGTCGTCATGCTAGCCTCCTGGTTCGGCCTGAGGATATCCCAGAGGGACCCTTCCAAGAAGTTCCCGTACGGCTATTACAAGGCGGAATCCATAACCGCCCTGTTCGTGTCCCTGTTCATACTGTACGCCGCCGCCAGCCTTCTGGTGCAGGGCTACAGCAGGGTGCTCTCTGTTCCTGAGATAAGCATGCCCGCCTGGGCGGCTTCCATGGCAATATTATCCATAATGGGCTCAGCCTTCCTCTACAGGTACCTCAGCAGGACAGGGGAAGAAACCAACTCCCAGCTCCTGCTGGCCAGCTCAAAGGAGAGGCTGGTGGACGTTGCCTCCTCGTCAGCGGTGCTGCTGGCAATACTGCTCACATATTACAGGATACCCTATGCTGAGGGAATAGTCACCATGGCCATATCCCTCCTGATATTGAGGGTGGGCCTGCTCTCTGTCAGGGACACGGTATTCTCACTGATGGACGTCAGCCCCAGCAAATCCCTTGAGAGGAAAACGTCCAGGGCAATCCGTTCTGTCAAGGGGGTGGAAGGCATAAAGGACCTCAAGCTCAGGAAATCAGGGCCTTTCATATTCGGGGAGGTCAAGGTAATGGTCAGGAAATCCGCCAATGTGGAAAGGGCCCATGACATAGCGGACAAGGTAGAGGACCACATAAAGAAGGGCATTCCCCAGGTAGACCATTTCACGGTGCATATTGAGCCCTACAGGGCCAGCAAGCGGACCCTTGCCGTCCCTGTGACCAAGAAGCTGGGAATGGGATCCCCTGTGATGCCCAAGTTCGGAAGGGCCAATTATTTCGCTTTCTTGGACATCGTTAAGGGCAAGACTATGGGGGTGTCGTTCAGGAAGAACCCCCACAAGGGCAAGGCGATGAAGGCAGGCCTGGCAGCCGCCAACTTCGTGGTAGAGAACGGGGCAGACGCCACAGTCACCAGCGAGCTGGGGGAGGTGTCCTTCCACACGCTGCGAGACCACCTTGTGGAGGTATATTACTTCAGGGGAGGCACCCTGAAGGAAGCGGTCGACATGTTTGCAGGGGGCAGGCTCAAGAAGCTGAAGGGCCACACCCGCAACGGAGGATGAAATGGAGGGAGCGCATGAAGGAAAGGGCAGGAACAAGGCGCTGAAGATAGCTGTCACAGGAGGAAAGGGCGGCACAGGCAAGTCCACTGTGGCCACAGCCCTGGCGTTCGAGCTGGCCAAGAAGGGGAAAGTTCTCCTGATGGACCTGGACGTGGACTGCCCTGACGACCACCTGCTGCTCTCCATAAGGGAGAAGCCTGTCAAGGACATCATGCAGACCATCCCGAAGTGGGACATGAAGAAGTGCATAAAGTGCGGCAAGTGCTCCAAGGCCTGCCTGGAGAACGCCATAGTCCAGATAAAGGGCAAGTACCCCATCTTCATACCTGAGCAGTGCATAGGCTGCAACGCCTGCAGGATAGTGTGCCCCACAGGCGCGATAGGGAAGGAAAAGAAGAAGATAGGCACCATCCTGAAGGGAAGGGGCCACGGGATAGACCTGATAAC
>CAZKUD010000014.1:0-13586 GCA_964555875.1 uncultured archaeon | reverse complement strand
CAGCCAGAAGTACAGCTACAGGAAGAAGAGGCGCTTCAGGGCGTTCTAGTTCTCCGGGCCGGCCTTGGGCTTCCTGAGCCAGAAGAAGGCTCCTGCCAGGATGACGACTGCAAGGGCCGCTGCCACGGCAGCAATGGAAGACGGGATGGCCACTGACATTCCCGTGATGCCGTCCTGCGGCTCTGCTTCGGCTGGCGGGCAGCTGTCGACCTTCTCCCATCCTTCAGGCACCTCGCAGACGCTGAAGCTCCTGCATTCCCCGGATGGCCCGATGGCAAAGGTTGACGCATCGCACATGTCAGTTATGATGGTGCAGTGCCTGCTTGTATCAGGCATGCCTTCCCCTGTGCCGCAGCTGTTGGCGTCCGTGCAGGCCCTGGACTGGGTCCCGTCTATGCAGGCTGACCAGCCCGTGCATGTCCAGTTGGCCTTGCACTGGCTTGGGGGAGGGGTTATGGTGGTCATTCCTCCGCCCCCTCCTCCACCACCGCCGTTTCCTCCCGGCGGGTTGGAGGAAGCCTCGACACTGCAGGTGCTGCTGCACCCGTCGCCGCTGTTGGCGTTCCCGTCATCGCATTCCTCGCCCGTGTCAACCACGCCGTCGCCGCAGTACGTTTCCTGTGACATGAGGAAGGCCGAGAACCTGCCTGTCTGTACCATGGCCGTGCTGCTGTTGGTGTCTATTGTCGCATTGGAGGTGACGTCCTCCCATGTCCCGTTGCACGTCCTGGCGTTCATGTCCCACAAATGGCACTCCCAGAACCTGGTATGGGAAGCGTCAACCGTCCCGCTGTAGTTTAATCTTACGTATGCTGAACTGAAATTGAAAGGCACCTGGACCGCAATCGCCTCCACCACGCTCCTGATGCCCTGCGGGTAGTCTGTGATGGCCTCGGTTATGTTCCTGTCCAGGTAGGCCGTCATCATGGTGAGGTTGTCTATCACCTCCATATCATATATCCATATCCCGTCATTGCCCTGGCCGAGGTGCAGCCTCCAGAGTCCCCTCGGGACGGTGGCTGACATGTAGAACAGGCCGTTCACCGCCTGTCTCGGCACGTTCAGGTCCATGCTGCTGTGGTTCTCGTAAACCCCCATCCCCGTTATGTTGAACGTGTCGTTGTACCAGTTCCTTATGGCCAGACCCAGGGTGACAGGCTCGCTTATCTCCATGTGGTCAAGGTACAGGGAGCTGCCCATCTGCCTGCTGGCCATGTTGTTGGCGGTGTCATTGGCGAAAACAGTGATGTTGTACGTCCCCGGCTCCAGTGTAACGGGATATGTGTGCTGCTGGCACGAGTGGTTCAGGGGGGCAGTGCCGGACCAGGTGCTGTTGGACACCAGTGCCCAGGCGCTGTCCAGCGCCCTGTTGTCCGTTATGGTGCTGTACAGTGTCACGTTGTCCCCTGGCATGGCCTTGGTCTGCATGACATACGATTCGCTTATCTGGGGAGGGGTCAGGTCAGCTATCGTGAGGACACTCTGGGAGGAGTTGGCCTCGTTGTTCCAGTCGTCCAGGCAGGATATGTGCCATGTGTAGTTGCCCACCGGCAGGCTGCCGGCCTGCAGGCTGAATGCGGAGTTGAGCCCGCTATAGACAGTCCCGCTCTGGTTGAGCTCCCCGTTAACGTACAGGCTGCAGTTCAGTGTGGTGGATACCGAGTCAGAGGGCCTGTACACGAAGTCCACCTGGCCGCTCTCCACTGTGTAGCCGTCGCCGGGCCCCATCACCGTGATGTTGGGCGGCGTGGTGTCCGCGTACATGATTATGCCGTCAGGCGCGGTGCTGGTGGTGAACGTCAGGTTCTCCGTGTACATCCCTGTGGAGTTGGTAGACAGGAATATCCAGTGCTTGTCCATGTGGGTGTTGCTGTAGAATGTTATGTTCATGACCGTGTACCCGTTCACGTCCGTGTAGGCCTCGTCGGTCAGGAAGGACCCGTTCTCGAACGCCCTGAGGCGTATCCCTCCGGCTCCGCTGCTGGTCCCTGCCTCATACACATGTATAGGGAACAGCCTGCTAAGGGAGCTTCCCCAGCCCCAGAAGAACGTGGTCAACTGGCCCCAGGAGAAGTACCCTTCAACTGCGGAATCCCCGAATATGTTCACGTTGTCCATGGTGGAGGAGGGCCTGGAGAACGAAACGTTCTGGTTGCTGCTGAAGATGGTCCAGTTGATGGTTGAGTTCCTGATTTCGCCCGTGGTATACGGGGTCAGCATCATCTCCTTTATTTCCGTGCCGGATATGTTGACCTCGAATGAAGTGGTCTGGGAGCTTATCCTTTTGTTGACATCGGCGCCCGGGGCCAAATCCTGTATGAATGTGTGGCTGCCTGACGCCTGGTCTATGTGGGTGGTGTTTATGGAGCAGTTGGTGACAGAACTGGACGAGTTGTCTGCGAACATCATGTAGTCCGATTCCGTCCCCGTTATAGTGTTCCTGGAGTCCTCCCGGAACAGCGCGCCGTCAATCACTGAGCCAGCTATGATGGACGTCCCCCCGAACATGTCAGTCTCCTTTGTTGTGGTGCCCACGAGTATTGTGGAGCCCATGTGGCGGAGAGTGAAGTAAAGGGAGCTGTTGGCCGAGCCGATGTCAGAGCCTTCCGCTATCAGGGCGGCGCCCTGGCTGACGTTGAACTCGTTCTCTCCGTGGTAGGATATGTTCATCCTGAAGATTGTGCTGTTAAGCACGAGCGTGACTCCTGGGTTGACAGTCACGTTGCACTTGGCGTAGATGGTCACCCCTTGATAGCTCCTGTTGCCCGTTATGTTGCACTCCTGGGGGGTGTCCCAGTGGTACGGGGACGTTGCGTCCACCGTGAACTGCCTCCCTGAATAGGATATGCTGCCCCTCTCAGTGCCGTTGCACCAGAAGTCCATCGTATATGGCCCATCTGCCAGGCCTGTCAGGTTGGCGCCCCAGTGCGTCGCAGTCAGGCTGGCCAGGGGCTGGTAGGCGCCCCCGTTGAGGGAGTAGCCGCACCAGTCTGCCGGCAGGTTCGTCGTGGCGTTCACCTCTATGCTGCCAGTGTTATACTTGATCCAGTACGGGCTCTCGACTCCCATGTCCATTCCAGGCGTCATGTCGCCTCCAGTGATGGTGACGTTCCCGTAGACAGGGTATTCAGGGTAGGAGACATTCACGTGCCCTGCCCCGTAGGAGTCGTATGTTATGATAGTGCCGTGCCTGTCAGCATACCTTGTCACGTACGTGTCGCTGGACAGTGTGGCGCCCTGAACCGTTGCTGCTGTCTTGACAGGGGATGATACGTCCAGGTACATGGAAGGCCCGCTTCCAACCCCGGTTATCCTGAATATGACGGCGTCCTTGACGAAGTTGCCGTTCAGGTCGGCAGTCCCGTTCTCCAGCAGCATAAGCCCAGTGTAGCCGTCTTCCAGGTCGTCAAGCTCTATCATCCCAGAAGGCGTTATGTTGTACCTTACTCTCCCGAACTGCGGCCTTGTTGAGTCATGCTGGGCAGATGAATAGATGAATGATGAGTTGGTGGGCAGCTCATAGGCCACGCCGTCAGACATCTGTACAGGTTCCGTGAAAGCCAGCCAGGCCCAGTTAGACGTCGTGACAGGCGGGTAGACCGTCACCTTGCTGCCTGCGGAGCCAGGGGACGAGCCCGCTCCCCAGAAGAACGCCAGGGCCTGTCCCACTGTACTGTTGAGATGGTAGGTCTCTCCCAGGGTGATGTTCCCTGCGGTGTCGGAAGACATGGACAGGCTGACGTTGTGGACCTGCCCTGTGAGCACGTCCTTAAGCTCGGTGTATGCCCCCGGGCTTCCCGCCCCCGTCACTGACAGGACCTGCACTATGTTAGAATAATAAGGGGTTTCCCAGGAGCCGAGCACCACATAGTCGTTAACCATCGCGTCCTGTCCTTCAGCCACTACCCATCTTCCTGATGTGGAGTTTAGCTCCGGGCTGAACGCTCCTCCTGAAGGGGTGACTGCCCAGGTCAGGGTCTTCTCCTGTTTGCCCAGGCCAGTGAACCTGACAGTCGCAGAATGCAGACTGGAGTTGTCCACGAAGACCTCCTCCCATCCCCCCTGGGTGTCCAGGTTCTCGAACCTGGTTATGACGGTCCCGAACACGGGGTCAGTGAACTGGTTGCCCAATGTTATGTTGTCATAGTCAGAGTTGCCCATAGCCACCTGCACCTTCAGGTGTGTGGTGGGGTTGGAGTCCAGATGGCACATGGTGCCGTCTATCGATGCCAGGTTCTCGCCCGTCCAGGCCGGGTCCCCGTTGCCCAGCCTCAGCTGCTCGAAGCCCAGTATGATGGTTGCCATCTCCCCCCAGAGGCTCTCCAGGTAGACGCTCATGTTGCCTGAGGGGAGCTCGTAGGTACAGTAGCTTCCAGGGTACATCATCCTGGTGACCCCATCTATGTCTGCCCAGGCGTACCAGGAGGTCATGTTGATGACATATACGTCATGGGAGCCGTTGAAGCTGACGGTGGTGTTCACGCCCTTCTCAAACACGCCAGAGAGCCCGACCTCCCTCAGGTACAGTGCAGTGGTGGTGGTCTGGGATGTTATGACGTACTCCTTCCCGAAGAGGGTGATATGGCTGCCAACAAGGCCGGTGAAGTTGCCGAGTCCTGTGAAATTGGCATGCAGCGTGTAGGCAGGGGACGAACATGAGGTACCCACGTCCACATAATAGGCAGGGTCGTAGATGTCACCGTCGCTGTTGTCATATTCTATCTGGCTCGGGCCGGTTATTATTGACTGGAAGTAAGCGCCTGAGCCCAGGGCGTGGCCTGAAAGGAACCCGCTCATGTTGACAGACGTCAGGTTCCCGAATGCCCCCTGGAGGCTGTCACCGAGCATGATGGGCCCCATCTCAAGGGCCTGGTAAGAGTTGTAGCCTGAAGGCACGTCAGGGCTGGAAAGGGCCAGGAACGGCATGGAAAGTGATACTATAAAGGCAAGAATTGCAGCTATGGCATGTCTTGGTACACTCATGAATCCCCTCGAGCGTTCCTATTGAAGGGTAACGAATAAGCTTTTTATCAGTTTCGGTCAGGTTTAAACAGTGGCCAGGCCAGAGACTATGCCTTCTGCCTCTTTCTTGGGGTCCATTTCCTGGATGTCGTTGACCGTCATCTCTATGCCTTCGGTCATGTCGTTCCTCTTGACCCTTCCCCTGAATATCATGTCCTTCCCGAGGGCCGTGAAATGGTCGTATATGACCGTGGCGTTCATCTCCTTCTGGGCCAGATCCTTGAGCTCCCTGGCCTTCATGTCGAACAGCTTCTCTGCCATGTCCCTGAAGAAGACCGCCCGTATGGTGCCTGTGCCGTCGTCCAGCACGCCTGACACCACCATGGAGAAGTCGGGCTGCACCTCCCCGTGGTCCTTGCACGTGAACTTTCCGTCCTTCATGTATGCCCTTCCCCCGCATTCCGGGCACACCTCATAGAAGGGCTTCTTCCTGTGGAAGACCTGGACCATGGCGGCCCTTATCTCCCCGAAGTCGCCCTCCTTCAGCTTCTCTATTGTGGTCCTGCCTGCTGCGGAGAACGACATCTTGCCGCTGGCTGCGGGCTTGCTCTCGGGCAGCTTTATGTCCGCCTGAGCCTTCTCCAGCATGCCCTTGCCCAGCCTGAGCTCAGGGTTGCCCCTGTAGTCCAGCTTGGTGTAGCCTTTCGTGAGCTTTATGACGTCGCCTGCCTTCAGATCTTTTATCTTCTCAAGCTCATCGTTCCAGAACGAGAACCTGGCGGTTCCTGTCTCGTCCCCTACGATCAGGTTCTGGACATGGCCCTCCTTCCCGTTCCTGGTGAACGTCCTGGGCTCCTGGACCTCTGCCACCTTGACCGTTATGTCAGCGGACCTCATGCCTGGGACCAGGTTCTTGACCTTCAGCTGCCTCTCGGTGTCCTTCAGCAGGCTGACCCCCAGCTCCCTGCCCACTATGTAGGCCGCGCCCTCCTCCGAGACCAGGCCCGAGAGCTCTGTCTGCTTGTCTGAAATCAGCTTCCTTACCTCCTCTTCCGGCTTACCGGACTGCTTCGCGATCTTCCCGACCAGTTCTCCCATCTCCATGGGTAATATTTGTAACTGAACTTTAAATTGTTCAGCCCAGGAAGACTGCCATCCGGTGGGTTTAAATTATTTAGCTTCAAAAATAGGGATGGAAATGATACTGAGAGGCAGCGCCGAGGAGCTGGCCCATCTCATAAGCCTGGAAATCTATGCCATAGGGGAGGACTTCGGCTCAAGGGACTGCCCTCTCCCGTACGACAGGAGGGGGATACCCGGGGCAGACAGGGAGTTCGTCCCTTTCTCCGAGTCAAGCAGCGTCAGGTACAATGACCTCGAGGACGACATGGCAGAGAACCTGGGCAGGGTGAACTACAGGATAAGGTTCTCCCATGAGAACGGCCCCTGCATAATGGTCAGGAGCTCGACCGAAGAGGAAGGGATGGTCATAGCCAAGCTCGAGTTCAGCGGCGACAGGGAAACGGTCGATTACCTGTCAGAGGGCTTCCGGGGCAGTGAGCCCAAAACAAAGGAAGCTGCCTGAACAGGACTGTTTCACTCTTCTGAATAGTGACAGAAAAGCTTATATTTCTTAGACTGAACAATTAAACAGATGTTTTGCGGCGCTTTTACAGCCGTAAAATATGAGGATTCCATATGAGCCCGAAGGAAAGGATACTGGTGCTTTCCGTCGACAGGGACGACGACCTGGGCAACAAGGCCAAGGTGAAGGGACCTGTCAAGGGAAAGAAGGACGTGGTGGAGGCAGCCGCCAGGCTGGCCATGGCAGACCCTTCCGATTCGGACTCCAACGCCATGTTCCAGGCGGTGAAGGTTCTGGAGGAGATGAAGAAGCAGTACACTGTGGAGGTGGCTGTCATAACGGGCCACAGGAACGTGGGGATAGCGTCCGACAGGGAGATAGCCTCCCAGCTCGACAGCATCCTAAGGTCATTCAAGGCGGACTATGCCGTGCTGGTGACCGACGGGGCAGAGGACGAGCACGTCATGCCCATAATACAGTCAAAGGTGCCCATCCTGTCAGTCAGCAGGGTGGTGGTCAGGCAGGCCGAGCAGCTGGAGTCCACGTACTTCAAGATAAAGGACTTCGTGGAGGAGTCCCTGGAGAACCCCAAGTTCGCCAGGCTGATATTCGGCCTGCCCGCCATAGCCCTGATACTTTACGCCCTGTTCGGGATAGAGGGCTGGAGGGCCATAGTGGGCATATTCGGCGCATACCTGCTGGTGAAGGGGTTCAAGCTCG
The DNA here is from genome assembly GCA_964555875.1 of uncultured archaeon. Taxonomy (GTDB): domain Archaea; phylum Aenigmatarchaeota; class Aenigmatarchaeia; order QMZP01; family QMZP01; genus DAOVIL01. The sequence continues at coordinate 6,319 of CAZKUD010000014.1, read as the reverse complement.
AGCAGTACTTCCATAACGCATACGAGGAGCTCACCACATCATTCACCAGGAGGAGGTTCGCCTTCTTCATGTACCTGATAGCCATAGTTTTCGCCGTACTGGCGACCTACAGGGGCTATGAGGTGATAACGGACTGGATAGGCATAGGCCTGTTCGAGACAGTCTCGGCCTACACTTCCGCCTCCATATACTTCTACTTCCTGGCAGGCGCCTCGGCCTGGATAGGCAGGGGGGTGAACAGGGAGAAGTCCAGGGGCAAGCTGATATCCATGCCAGTCTTCGGGTTCGCCGTTTCCCTGGTGATATACAATGCCGCAGAGCTCATCCTCAGCCCTGAGGCCCAGGCAATGAACTTCATCTATTCTATAATAATGGGCTTCGGCCTGCTCTTCGCGGCCCTGCTCATAGAGTGGAAGAGCTGATTACCTGATGTTATACGGCCACTTCCCGGCTTCGTGGAGGATGTCCCTTATCCTGGACCATGGCCAGTTGCTTTCCAGGTAGGAGAACACGCTTTCGTAGCTGTTCCCGGGCCCCATGTTGGCCCTCGCCTCTTCCAGGTATTCCTTCAGCCCAGGAACCGTATCGCATGCTGCACTGTCCATGACCAGGTCGTTTCTTTCCCTCACCCCGTCGCCTATACCGGACTCGGCATCCTCTGGTGTCAGGATTATGGAGCCGTTGCCATCGACTCTCCTGCAGCTGCCGCAATTCGCCATCATGCTGTTTCTCATGTTGCTCGTACTTCTCATGTAGCCGAAGTTGATTATTTGCAGGTACCTGGAGCCGATCCCTCCCCCCACGGTGACTAATTTGTCCTTCATGCCCTCTTTGAAATCAAGCGTGGTGTCTATGTCACCGAAATTGAAGAGGGCCGCGCCATAGGCGTCATAAAGCGGCTTGCATTCGCTGTTGAGGCAGTCCCCCCAGAGCAACATGGCGCCTCTGGCCTCCTGACCCAGGTATGTCCCCACGTTGCAGTCTATTACCATTATCTTCCCCTTCCTGAGGCCGTACCCTATGAAATCGAAGGCGTCTTCCATGCCAGGATTGAAGACTATGTTCCTGTTGCTGTGCTTGTTGTGGATGGCACTCAGGAAGAGGCCGGCCCTATCCGCCCCCTCTTCGCCTTCGAACGGCTTGAGTATGTAATGAGCCTCTCCCAGGTCCACGCCGGACAGGTCAGGCAGCATGCCCATCGCCCTGTCATAGTGCTCCCTTGCATCCTCCGGCTCTATCATCATGGGCGTGTCCCTCATCCAGGCGTCCAGGGCGACGAAGCACCTGTGCAGGCCGCCTTCAGGCCCCTTGTACCCCCTCCTGTCCCTGCCCGGGGCATCATGCCCTGCTCCCTTGGGTCTATAGAGATGTTCTTGTGTCATATTCCCTCCTCAGCCAGCCTGACCTTCTCAGGATATCTGCCACATCCCCCTTGATGTTGGACCCCCTGAGCTCTTCTGCTATCTCAATCGCATCCCTTTCCCTGCCAAGCCTTTCCCTCAGGCCGTTCAGGTATGCGTTAAGCTCGGGTATCTCCCTGCACCTCTCGCTTGAAAGGGCAGACTTGGCATGTATATAGAGCTTCCCGGGGTTCTCCGGGGCAACGACTATGCCATCGAATGCCTCGAACCCGATCCTCTTGACCTTACCGAAATTGATGAAGATCCCTGAAATATCATGGGCAGCCTGCTCGACCTCACCGAAGTTTATCATGATACCTGAGTTTTTGGTCCCCAGGTATTCACATGTCCCGTAATTAACGACCGCCCCTGTTGCTTCAGTCCCAGCGCCGAATGCATGGCCGTAATTAAGGGAGATGCCCGGAGATTCCTTGCCAAATTGGCCATTTGCCTTTCCCATGTTTATGACAAGGCCCCTGCTCAGCGTTCCTATGAGATTATAGGTGTCGGACATGACGGTCAGGACCTTATCTTCGGCCAGTTTGTATCCTATCAGCGAGAATTGCTCTTCGGTATCAACATCGAATATTATGTGGTCAGAGCTGCACAGGTTGTACGCTGCGCTCATGAAGATGCCCAGCCGTATTATGTCGGCACCCTCAAACACAAGGGGCAGGGAACTGACCTCTTCTGCAGTCAGGCCTTCTATGCCGGCAAGCAGGCCCTCGGCTGCCATGTAAGGTTCCAGAAAAACGCCCCTTTCTCTTGGCACATCCTGGAATTTCCTGAATGCACCGACAAGGTCATCCCTTGGCCTGACATAATCCCTCTTCCCCCCTTCTGGGGCGCTGTGCCCGGCGCCCTTGGGCCTGTAGAGGTGCTCCCGGGTCATGCTTCCAGCCTCCCCGCTTCTGTAAGTATGCGCCTGATGTCAGTACCCACGTCCAGGCCTTCCAGGTGCGCCAGTACTTCAGTGTAGTGCCTGTGGGGGCCAAGCCTGTCCCTAAGCCCGTCCAGGTATTTCCTTATCCCCGGGATTCCCCTGCAGTCATCCTCATCCATCAGAATTCCCTTCGCTTTCATCAGGTGTGGCACTTTCGGGTTCCTGACCGCCATTACTATCTCAGGCCCGTCCAGGGCAGAAGTGATGTATTTGCAATCACCGTCATTGACTGCAATGGAGGTGGTGGGCCCATATTTGCTGCTGTGTCCCATTGTCCTGCACTTGCCGAAGTTCACCAGGGGTCCGGATGATTCCTCCCCCATGTCCCTGGCCTCTCCGAAATTGAAGACCTGCACCACGCCGTCCTGGGAAAGCGTATCGGCCTTCCCGTAGTTCACCATCACGTTGCCTGCCTTATGCCCCACCCACTCGGCCGTGCCGTAGTTCAGCAGGAAGCCCGTCCTCTTCTCCGGCATCTGCATGTATTCGCTTCCGTTGCCGAACGAGTAGGCATGCCCCCTGTTTATTATATGGCCCTTCGTGGCCTTCCCGAGGTCTCTGGAGTTCCCGTTGTTTATTATGACGCCCCTGTTGCACATCCCTGTGCTCTCCCCCGTGTCGCAGTCGATGGTCAGCCTGTTGCCCTCCTGCAGGCCCCAGCCCACCCAGTCAACCACCACGTCCTCGGCATCGAACACGAAATCATCGTTCCTCAGCCCGTTGTATAGGGCTGTCACGAATACCCCGGCATTCCTTATGTTGGGATGGCTGTCGAAGCACATGACGAGCGAGCTTATCTCCTCCGAGGATATCTCGGCCCTGGGAGACCAGTAGCATATCCTCCCCCCGCTCATGTCATAGAGCATCTTGTCCGCGAACCTGTTGTGCATCATGTTGGGGTTACTGCCAACGATGTCCAGCCACCTCCCGAACACGTTCACCAGCTTGTCCTTTGGCTGCACATAGTTCCTGGGCTCCCTGTCCGGGGCATCATGACCCGCTCCCTTCGGCCTGTATAGGGTTTCAGTTGTCATAGTTCCCTCCCCGCTTCAGTAAATATCCTCTTGACGTCAGCCTCCACGTCCAGGTCGTCTAGGAACCGGAAGACATCTCCGTTCGGGTTATGGGGACCGAGCCCAGTCCTGATTCCCTCTATGTGTTCCAGGAGCCCTGGTATCCCCCTGCATCCTGCCTCACGCACTATGATGTGGAGGGCTCCGAAGTACTCCACAGGGTCTGTCGCAGCTATGACCCTCCCCGTTATCTGGACAGGGTCGGTTTCACCAATGTTCCTGCCTATCTTTTCGGCGCCTCCATGGTTGATTATCAGGCCCGATGAGCCGTCTCCCATGCTGCTGGTCTCCCCGAAGTTGATTATGGTGCTGCTGGACATCCACCCGAATGCCGAGGCGTTCCCGAAGTTTATGACAAGCCCCCTGGAGTTCTCCCCGAACCTGTCGCACCTTCCGTAGCTGACTATTGTGCCTTCGCTCTTCTCCCCGACCCTGTAGCCGCCATCAGACGCTATTATCAGCCTCTTGCCACTCCCCAGCTTGTAGCCGAGCAGCTGTATGTCTGTTCCTGGCATGTCGAACACTATGTCATCCGTGTCCATCAGGTTGTAGGCAGCCGAGAGGAATATGCCTGCAGAGTATATGTTCCTGTGTTCACTGAAGGCCGCAATGATGGCGCTTATCCCATTCGATTCCCTTCCTGAAAGGTCGGGCATCATCTCGAGCGCCTTCTCATAATACCAGTTCTCGTTCCTGTCGTTCCTCAGGTCGAGCCATTCCCCGAAGGCCCCCGCCAATTCGTCCATCGGCTGCACATACCTCCTCGGCTCATTGTCCGGCGCGTCGTGCCCTGCACCCCTGGGCGTGTATAATGTTTCAGTCGTCATGCTTCCAGCCTCCTGCTTCGACAAGTATCTTCCTGACGTCCCTCTGGATGTCCAGGCCGTCCAGGAAAGCGAATATCTCTGAGTAAGGCCTGTGCGGCCCAAGAACATCTTCCATGACCTGGAAGTACTCCACAAGCCTCGGTATCTGTGCGCATTGTTCCTCTGAAAGCCCGAGCAGTTTCCCTGGTTTGTCAGTGCCGTTTGATACCACTGTCTGTGAGCCTCTTACCGCAAGCACTATGCCTTCGGCCTCGAAGCCGAATGAGCCTTCTATGCCCTTGCAGTTGACCAGCATGTTGTGAGAGCCCCAGCCGAACCACTTTTTCACGTTTCCGAAGTTGACAGCAGCGCCTTCATCCTTCTGGTCCTGGAATGGGGCACCTTCCAGCTGATTCCCCACACTGGCGAAGTTGATGTATTGTCCTGTGCCGCCGCCGAAGTTGAAGCTGTCCATGTGGGAGACTATCGTGCCGGAAGAGAATTGCCCGAAGAAACTTGGTATCATGCCTCCGTCATCCCTGTCCCCCACTACCATTATGCCACTGTTCTCGTATCCTGTGTAGCCTCCCAGGTTGCCCCTGGCATACAGCTTCTTGCCCTCTTTCAGGCCGTAGCCTATCAGGCATATCTCCCTGTCCAGGGGATTGTCAAAGACTATCTCATCCTCCCCCATCTGGTTGTACGCCTCTGTCAGGAACATGCCCGCCCATGGCAGGTTCTCATTGTCCGGGAACTGCAGGAGAAGCGAGCTCAGTTCAGCCGGGCTGACGCCTTCCAGGTTCACCTTTCCGACCGCTTTCCTGGTTTCCTCGTCCAGGTGTTTTCTTGTATCCCTGTCCCTGTAGAAGTCATTTTTGTAAAAGCTTGGGTGGCTCTCGTTCCCCATCCCGTCCAGCCATTCCCCAAATGCCTCCAACAGGGGCTGCCTGGGCTGCACATACCTTCTCCTCTCCCCGCCAGGCGCGTCGTGCCCTGCCCCCTTGGGACGGTATAGGGTTTCAGTCGTCATGCTTCCAGCCTCCCCGCTTCTGTGAGTATGCGCCTGATGTCAGACTCTACGTCCAGGCCTTCCAGGTGCGCCAGCACCTCTGTGTAGTGTTTGTGGGGCCCCAGGCCATCCTCCAGGGCCCCGATGAAATCCAGCAATCCCGGAACGCTCCTGCAGTCCTCTTCTCCCAGGAACAGGGAGGCCCATTTGCTGTACGCCCTCCCCAGAAGCTTCGGCTTCTCTGCTGCGATGAGTATTCCAGATGACTTCCATCCGAGAACGTTGCTTACTGCCCCTTTGTTTACCACTATTCCTGATGGCCCCCATCCCACGTTCACCACATTCCCGAAATTGACGGTCACTTCCGGGCTTTTCAGCCCCTTTTCAGCCCCGTCCGGCCCAAGGCTGTGCACCTTCCCGAAATTGACGAGAATGCCGGTCGAATCCTCTCCAAAGCTGTCCGTGATTCTTCCGTAATTGACCATGGTTCCGGATGACATGTCACCGAACATGAGAGGCGCTGTGTCATCAGGCATGTCCCCGTAATTGAGTATGGTGCCGGCGCTATACTGGCCGCACCCATGGCCTATCCCGCATTTTATCACCAGCCTCTTGCCCTCTGCGAGCCTGTACCCCAGGTTATTCACCCCGCCTTCGAGGGGCACGTCAGCCAATATCGTGGCAAGGCCTGACTTGTTGTATGCTGCGCTGAGGAATGAGCCCGCATATGATATGTCAGGATGGTCCCCGAATGGGATGACAACGGAGTTTATCTTCTCTGATGTGGCCCCTGTAAGGTCAGGCATCATCTCCATGGCTGAATCGTAAAGGAAGTCAGAGGCCATCCTGCTGCCCGTGATATGCTCCATCCATCCAGTGAACGCCTCGAACAGCTCGTCCCTTGGCCGGATATAATCTTTTCTCTCCCCGGGCGCGTCGTGCCCCGCACCTTTCGGCCTGTAAAGAGTTTCCTGGGGCATCCTATGCACCCCCGTCCATGTTCAGGAGGCTGTGGGCCTGGTAATTGACAGCCGAATCGTTCACCAGGTTCTCCGTGAGGCCCATCGCCAGGTCTGAGTAATTCTCCT
>CAZKUD010000013.1:0-17070 GCA_964555875.1 uncultured archaeon | reverse complement strand
TCTTCCTTCTTCTTGGATTCCTTCGCTTCGGGCTTCTTGTCTTCCTTCTTCTTGGCTGGCTTCTTCTTGGTCTTGTCCTCGGGCTCTACTTCCTTCTCCTTCTTCCTCTTGGCCGCGGTCTTCTCCCTGTCCCTCTCCTCGGCCTCTTCCATGGCTTCCATTTCCGCCTTCTCGTCAACCCTAGAGACCTCTTCCACTATGGCCTCTTTCCTTATCTCCTTGGCCCTCTTGGAGAGTATGGGCTTGCCGCTGATGTCCCTGAATTCCCTCATTATCTTGACCTTCACGCCGACCGTGCTCCTCTTGGTATTGGCGACCTCGAAGCCTTGGGCCACCATCTCCTTGGCCGGCTGGCCGCAGTGCTTGAGGTAGCCGTCAATGAACTTGCTGGTCATGGACTTTGAGCCGCCCAGGCAGCCGCTTATCACTATCTCGACCCCTATGGCTCCCGCGTCCATCACCCTCTTAAGCGTCAGGTTGCCTATCTTCTTGTTGTTGTACCCCTTAAGCAGGGCGGACGCTATCTGCTTGGCCACTATCTTGGGGTCCAGGTCAGGGTTCTCTATAGTCTTGACGTCTATCTGCAGGTTCTCCAGCTTGAACCTTCTCTTGAGCGCTTCCGTCATCTCGTTTATGGTCTTGCCGCCCCTGCCTATTATCTTGCCCGGCTTGTTGGTGAATATGACCACCTTCAGGCCCAGGGGGGTCCTCTGAAGCTCTGTGCTGGAGTAGTCGCCGAGGGGGAAGTTCTTCCTTATGAAGTCCTCGACCGTGGCCTCCTTTATGCTCTGCCTGACGAAATACTGCTTCAGCAACCCTGTCTTCTTCTCAGCCATGTTATCTCTCCTGCAGGACTATCTGCACGTTGGCTATCTTCCTTGCCTGCCCCCTCATCTTGAACCTTCTAGGCCTCCTGAAGCTGTAGCCCCTGTGTGAGGAGGCGTGTATCATGAGCTTGCTGGGGTCGAGCCCCTTCGCCTCGGCGTTGGCCTCGGCGTTCTTCAGCAGGTCTGCTATGGTGGAAACGCAGTTGTCGTAGTACTTGCCGTTAAGGCTCCTCTTCCTGGCCAGTATGTCAGCCAGCAGCCTGCCGCCCTTGGAAACGTGCTTCCCGTTTATCGCCCTGCACACGGTCACAGAGCTCCTGGGGGATATCCTCAGCCCCCTGCCTATCACCTTGGCCGACTTCTCTGGCTTGGGGCTGTATGTGTATGACATAACCTACTTCAGCGGCACGAACTTGGAGCTCTTGGTGGCTCCGAAACCTGGCGCAGAGTGCTTGACCGGCTTCCTGGTCGGGACGAACTCGCCTAGCCTGTGGCCCATCATCTCGGGCCTTATGTCGAGCGACACGTACTCCTTTCCGCTGTATACCCCCATTCTCAATCCCACCATCTCGGGTATGACCACCATGTCCCTTGACTTGGTCCTCCGGAACTTCTTCGGGTCTGCCCTTATCTTTTCCAGCAGCTTCTTCTGGTAGACGGTGAAGCCCCTCTTCAGGCTCCTCCTCTCCCTTGATGCCAGGAGCTTCATGAAATCCTCCATCGGGATGGCCCTTATCTCTTCAAGGGTCTCGAATTCCTTCCCTTTCCATACGAATTTCTTTGCCATATCTATCGCTTCCTCTTACCTGTCCTCCTGGACGCTATGGAGCCCACCTTCCTGCCGGGCGGGGTGTTCCTGGCGCATGACTTGCACCTGCCCAGCCTGGCGTGGCCGCCGAACGGGTGGTCGACCGCGTTCATCTTGTTCGGGCTGGTCCTCGGGTACATCTTCCCCCTGGCGTGCATGGCATGCCATTTCTTGCCTGCCTTCACCCAGGGCTTCTCGAGCCTTCCGTCGCCTGCAGGCAGCCCTATGGTCACCCTGCAGTTCTCATCGAGCGTCTTCATCTTCTTGGAGGGCAGCTGTATGACCGCCTTGCCCTTTGCCTTGGACACGAGGGTCGCGCAAGATCCTGATGTCCTGCAGAGCTTTGGCCCTGAATTGGGGGAAGTCTCTATGCAGAAGACAGGCACGCCGGGCTCCAGCTTAGAAAGGGCGGTCACGAAGTTCTCCACGCTGTCGCCGACCTTCAGGCCCTCCGGCGCTATTATGTAGCCCTGTGTGTTGTCCTGGTACCTTATCCTGGCTATGGGCGGGTTCCTCCTCTTGTCATTGATTATGTCGGTTATCTTGCCCGCCATGTTCTTGTACTCTATCCTGGGCTGGAAGCTGTAGGGCTTTGTCCTGTATACGCTTCCCCCCTTTCCCCGCTTCTGGGCTATTATCGGCCTTCCCATTATATCATCCCCATCCTTGAGGCTATGTCAGACGCCATGCTGTCTGGCGAGAGCTTGACATAGGCCTTCTTGATTCCCTTCCGGGTTATCATCATGTTGACTGAAATTACCTTCACTTTGAAGCCCTTCTCGACTGCCTCCTTTATCTGGGCCCTGGTGGAGTCCCTCTTCACCAGGAAGACCAGCTTGTTCTCCAGCTCCACCATGTTCATGGATTTCTCTGCGAGATGCGGGTAGAGCAGCGTCTTCCAGGGGTTGTATTCCCCCTTGGGCGCTTTGGCTGCCTTTTTTCCCGGCTTCTTGGCCCCTGCCTTCTTCGCCTTTGGCTTCCTTTTGGCCGGCATAATACCTTTCTTACCTTACTATATTAATAAAGCTTCAGAAGCGTTAGCAGAACAAGCCGGACTCATTTCAGCTTCTTGTCTAGCTCTTCTATCGCTGACTTGCCCCAGATAACGAGCCTTCCGGGGTGGCCTCCGGGCGCGAGCATCTCGACTGAGAGGCCTGAAACCGTTGCGGCCTCCACTCCCTGCAGATTCTTGCTCGCCCTGACGAGGCCCATGTCTTCCTTGACAACAAACAACGGGCCGACTTTCCTCCTGTACTTCCTTCCCCTGGCCTTCCCCTTTCCTGCCCTCAGCTTCTTCTCGCTGATTCTTTCGAGCTCCTTCTCAAGGCCCAGGGATTTCAGGACATCTGAAATCTCCCTGGATTTCTTTAACTCCTGCAGCTTGTCCTCCAATATGAGCGGGATGTGCTTTGCGCCTCCTATCATGTGGCCCCTTCCTGCCACCAACTCCTTTTCAGCGCTGGCCGATATCGCGGACCTCACGGCCTTGGCCAGCTCCTTCTTGTTCATCTTCTTCTCCAGCACCTTCTCGGTCTTGGGCGGGTGCGCCCTCCTGCCCTTCACGGAGCCTGGTATTATCCTGGCTGTCATGTTGAGGAAGCCCTGGTTGTGTATCCTCTTCATCCTGGACATCTCCCTGTTCATCATGCTGTCCCTGATGCCCCTCCTGCCGTGGTAGTGCGCGGACGACCTCTGGCCCGCCATGGGGTCAGCTCCGTAGGGCTGCCTCCTGTTGGCGCGCTCTATGTTGACCGCTTTCTCTATTATGTCCTTCCTGAGGGGCTCCCCGAAGGCCTTCGCCACCTGCACGGTGTCCTTCGACTCCCCCTTCAGGCCATACACCGGTACCTTCATGGTCATAATCATTATTTACATATGGTATATTTAAGCATATCCGGGTTGCTGCTGATGCTTCGATGCTTTTATATAACTAATTCATTATTAATACTATCGATTCACCTGAGTGATAGCTGTTATGGCAGAAAAAGTAGCGAAGAAGGAAGGCAAGGAAAAGCCGAAGGAAGGGAAAGCCGAGAAGCCTGCGCCCAAGAAGGCCGAGAAGAAGGAAGCCATAATGAGGGTGGTGGAGACCAACCTGGACGGCAACAAGCCGGTCGGCACCGCCATCAGGAGGGTAAAGGGAATCGGAACCATGCTCAGCAATGCCATAACGGAAGCGTCCGGCTTCGGCACAAAGAAGCTGGGGGAGCTGAACGACGAGGAGCTGAAGAAGCTGGAGGACATGATCAGCAACCCGGGAAAGTACGGCATACCATCATGGATGTTCAACAGGAGAAAGGACCCCAAGACAGCGGATGACAGGCACCTTTCGGTGTCAGCGCTGGATTTCCAGAAGAAGCTTGACATAAACGAGCTGAAGAAGATAAAATGCTACAGGGGCATAAGGCACGGTCTCGGGCTGACTGTCAGGGGCCAGAGGACAAGGGGCGCCTTCAGAAAGTCTGGCAAGGTCGTCGGTGTCAGCAAGAAGAAGGCCCTGCAGGGAGGCAAGAAATGATTACTGAATGCGTGAGGGGGGCTGGCGCATGAGAAGGATAAGGAGCAAGAGCCAGAAGCCCCGCAGGCCATGGGACACGACAAGGATAAAGGACGAGAAGGTGCTCAAGAAGGACTATGGCCTGAGGAGGAAGAGGGAGATAAGGTCCGCTGAAGAGGTGCTCAGGAACTTCAGGAGGAGGGCCAGGGAGCTGATAGCGGTCGAGGACAAGAGGAAAGAGAAGGTGCTCATAGACAAGCTTGTCAAGATGGGGCTGCTCCAGAAGGGAGCGGGCCTTGACGATGTGCTGGCCCTGGACGTGAGGAGCATACTTGACAGGAGGCTCCAGACCGTCATCTTCAGGAATGGCATGGCGTCCACGCCGAAGCAGGCGAGGCAGTTCCTGACCCATGGGCACATATCAATAGACGGGAGAAGGACCACTAGCCCGTCAATGATGCTTGATGTCGAGAAGGAAGAAAGCATAAAATGGAGAAAGGCTCCCATAGCGAAGGAGGAGAAGCCACCGGCAAAGCCCAAGTCCGAGAAGGCGCCTCCTGCGGAGGTAACGGATAAGGAGGAAGAGAATGCCAGCGAAGAAACCGGCCAAAAAGGAGACTGAAGCCAAGCCAGAAAAGAAGGCTGCGGCAAAGGCGGCCAAGAAGGCAGGAACAAAGAAGCCCGGGAAGGACGCCGCCAGGAAGGAGATAGAGAAGGAGGCTGCGGCAAAGATAGAGAAGCTCATGAAGAATGTCAAGGAGGTCCCGGAGAAGCCGAAGGAAAGGAAGTTCAGGAAGAGGCCGGGAAGGGACGACCATAGGTCCATGCCCAGGAGGGAGTTCTCAGGCAAATGGGGCATAGCCTACATATTCTCATCGACCAACAACACGATAATCCACATAACAGACCTCACGGGCGCAGAGACGATAGCCAGGGTTTCAGGGGGGATGGTCACCAACAGGGACAAGGACAAGGGCCAGCCGTTCCCTGCGATGAATGCCGCAAGGAAAGCGGCGGGCGAGGCACTTGACAAGGGCCTGACAGGCGTCCACCTGAAGGTCAGGGCATCAGGGGGCCAGAAGAAAAGGGTCCCGGGCCAGGGCGCCCAGCCTGCCATCAGGTCGCTCGTAAGGAGCGGCCTCAGGATAGGAAGGATAGAGGACTGCACCCCCATACCCCATGACGGATGCAGGAAGAAGGGCGGAAGAAGGGGCAGGAGGATGTAATCCATGGCAAAACACCACAAGCCAAAGGCGGGTTCAAGGGCATACTGGCCGAAGAAGAGGGCCAAGAGGATATACCCCAAGCTGAAGGCAATCGAAGCCGAGGCCACCAAGCCCCTGGGCTTTGCGGCATACAAGGCCGGCATGACAGAGGTGAATATGATCAACCCCAAGAAGGGCTCCCCCACAGAGGGCCAGGAAGTGGTGAAGGCTGTCACTGTACTTGACTGCCCCTCCTTGGTGGTATGCGGGATAAGGGCCTACAGGGAGACTGCTGAGGGGATAGCATGCGTCGGCACTGCCTGGTCAGACAAGCTCTCCAAGGACCTGGAGAGGAAGGCCAGGATGCCCAAAAAGAAGGGCAAGAAGGCAGATGACCTGGAGAAAGAAATAGAGAGCATACACTACATAAGGCTGCTTGTACACACGAGGCCGAAGGAGTCCGGGCTCAGGAAGAAGACCCCCGAGCTTTTCGAGGTTCCCCTGGGAGGGGACGTCAAGAAGCAGCTCGAGTACGCCAAGTCAAAGCTCGGCGGGGAGCTGAAGGCCTCGGAGGTCTTCGAGGAAGGCGAGTGGATAGACACCCAGGGAGTCACAAAGGGAAAGGGCTACCAGGGCCCTGTCAAGAGGTTCGGCATCAAGATAAGGCCGAGGAAGCATGAGAAGAAGAGGCGGCACGTGGGCACCCTCGGCCCCAGGAACGTTGCCAGGGTGCTTCCCGGAAAGCTCGCGATGGCCGGGCAGCTGGGCTTCCAGACCAGGACCGAGTACAACAAGAGGATAATCAAGATAGGCTCGGGCGGCATATCCGCAAAGGGCGGTTTCGTCAATTACGGGGTCGTTCCGGGGGATTACATTCTAATTGAAGGCTCCATACCTGGGCCAAAGAAGAGGCTCATCATGCTCAGGCCGGGTATGAGGGCTCTGACAAAGGGCCAGGTGCAGGTGAAGGAAGTGCACCTGCACAGCCAGCAGTAATACGGTTTCTTTGCAGAAGCGGCATCTCTCGTGAAGGTCACTGGTATTCAAACCAGTACATGTCTATGAAGAATATGGCAAGCGGTATGAATATTATTAGGGCGACTATAAGGAACGCCAGAAGGTCTGTGTTGGCCGTCTTGATTGCATGGAACAGGCCGTAGAGCAGCAGCAGGAATATTATCAGGGCAACCGCCATCACGAAAAGCTTGCTCCTGAGGCTCTTGTACTTCTCTGATACGTGCTCCTTCCTTTCCTTCCTGGTCCATTCCTTTGCCATGTTTATAATTAGGCCGGAGGGTTAATTACTTTTTGGCCGCCTTCTTTGCGGTCTTTTTGGGCGCTGCCTTCTTCTTGGCCGGCTTGGCTGCCTTCGCTGCGGGCTTCTTGGCGGGCGCCTTCTTGCCCTTGGCGCCCTTCTTGGGTATCTTGTTGACGAAGCCGCAGTGCACGCACAGCTTCCAGGGCCTCTTCCTTGGGGCCCTCACAAGGACTATATGGAGCCCGCACTTCTTGCAGTTTTCCGAGAGTATGGTAAGCTTCCCGAAATGGGGGAGGGAGAAGGTTTCGGTGCACTTGGGGTATCCCATGCACCCGACGAAGCGCTTGCCTGCCCTGGAATGCCTTATGACCAGGTCCTTGCCGCACTTGAGGCAGGTGCCTATGGTGGTCTCCTCCTTTATGACCTCCATCATGCCGCCGAACAGCTCCTGTCCTATGTCCTTTTCGTGCTTCTTGAACTTGTCCAGGTGGGTCTTCAGCTCCTTCTTGGCCGATTCCAGCACCTCTTCCTTGCCCTTCTTGCCCTCCTCTATCAGCTCCATGTCCTTCTCCATGTCTTTGGTGAAATCCACGGATATTATCTCAGGGCAGTACTTGTCAAGGGCGGATATCACAACGTCACCGAGCTTGGTGACCACTACGCTGTCCTCCTTTATGTAGCCCCTGTCGTAAAGCGTATGGATTATGTGCGCCCTCGTGGCCTTGGTGCCCAATTCGTTGGCCTCCATCTCCTTCAGGATGGACGCCTGGGTGAGCCTGTTGGGAGGCTGGGTTTCCTTCGAAAGCATCTCCAGCTTCTTGACGTCAAGTACGTCGCCCTCCTTCAGCTGGGGGAGGGTCTGCTCCTTGAACTTGGAATAGGGCTGGTAGAAGTCTATCCAGTTGGCCTTCAGGGTCCTCACCCCATGGACCAGGAACTCCTCCCCCTCGACGTCGAGCACGACCTTCATGTGCTCCCTGACCGCAGGGTCGGCGAAGGTGGCCAGGAACCTCTTGACTATCAGGTCATAAAGCTTCTTCTGCCACTGGTTGAGGGACTTGGGTTTCTGGCCGGTAGGGAATATGGCAGGGTGCGCAGGGTCTGATTTGGTGCCCTCGTTGGGCTTGAGTCTGGGCCCCTTGAGCAGCCTGCCGCACAGCTCGGAATAGTTTGGCTGGCCGAACAGGTTGGATATTATGGTCTTGTAGCCTATCTTTTCAGGCAGCTTCTGGCTGCTGGTCCTGGGATAGCTTATCAGGGCGGCCTCGTAAAGGGACTGGGCTATGTCCAGGGTCTGCTTGGGGGAGTACCCGAAGAGCTTGTGTGCCTCCCTCTGCATGGAGGTCAGGTCGAATGGGAACGGAACGGACTGCTTCTGCTCCCTCCTGGTCACGCTCTTCACACTGGCAGGCTTGCCCTTGCATTTGGACAGTATGGAAGTCGCCTTCTCCTTCTCCCAGAACTTGTCCTCAGCGTGCATCGCCAAGTTCTCCTTCCCTTCTGCCAGGAAGGTCAGCTCGAGCTGCCAGAAGGGGACGGGCTTGAACTTCCTTATCTCAATTTCCCTGCTCCTGAGTATGTTGAGGGTCGGTCCCTGCACCCTCCCGGTGGAGAGCACCTTGTACCCGCCGACCGATTTGAGGGCCAGGGTGAGGGCCCTGGAAAGCGATATCCCCCAGTAGTAGTCCAGGAAGTGCCTGGTCTCCCCGGCTTCGGCGAGGCCTGTTTCCAGGTGGGGCGATGCGTTGTCATAAGCGTTCACCAGGTCCTCCTTGGTGAGGGTGGAGAACTTCATCCTCCTGGCGTCGTCCTTCTTGCAGACGAACCTGAGTATGTTCCTGAATATCACCTCCCCCTCCCTGTCCAAGTCGCAGCCGTTCACGAACTTGTCGGCCTTCTTGGCGAGGGCCACCAGGACTTCTAGGTATTCCTTTGAGAAGTGGGAGCTCTTGCTCACGGAGTGGGAGGGCGCCCATCCTATATCGAAGACCGGATAGTGCCACCCGTGGTGCTCCTTCTCCGACAGGGTGAAGAGGTGCCCGACAGCGCACCCCACCAGTATCTTCTCGCCCTTTCTAGTTATCTCATAATAAGGGACCTTTCCAACAGTCTTCTTGACTGGCTTGTCATCGGCCAGGGCACCGGCTATCCTCTTGCTCGCATTGGGCTTCTCGCTTATTATCAGGGTTGTCATCATAATCTCCTAGGATGTTTTACATTAACCAGGCAATGGGTTTAAATAAGTTTTTTTACAATTCCCAGAAATTTAAGGGGACAAAACAAATCTTAACTGATGGAAAAGATTATCACAGGCATAAGGACTGTGAGGGAGATAAAGAAAAGGGCGCTCAGCGGATGCCCCCCGTGCTCGGGAGGGAGGTCCGCCTTCTGCAAAAAAATAAGCTTCGATGATATCGTTTTCATGCCGGCTCAGCTTAAGGCAAGGCCGGTAGACTATTTCAGGGAGGAGATATCAACAAAGACCGTCATAGGCAAGGGCAGCAAGCATCCCATCAAGCTGGAAACACCTATCATAATAGGCGGAATGTCGTTCGGTGCGGTGAACAAGAAGGTCAAGATGGCCCTGGCCAAGGCCAGCACAATGGCAGGCACTGCCACCAACACGGGCGAGGGCGGCATGCTGCCGGAGGAGAGGTCCAAGGCCAGGGTGCTGATAGCCCAGTATTCCACGGGCAGGTTCGGGGTGAACGAGAAGTACCTGAAATCCGCCGATGCAGTGGAGATAAAGATCGGGCAGGGCGCCAAGCCGGGGCAGGGCGGGCTGCTGCCCGCGAACAAGGTGACGCCAGCGATAGCCAAGCTGAGGAAGCTGCCCATCGGCAAGCCCATACACTCCCCGCCGGCACATCCTGACATAAAGGGCGCAGCAGACCTGAAGAGGAAGGTTGCCTGGCTGAAGAAGATGACGGGGGGCAAGCCTGTCATAGTGAAGCTGGCCGGAGGGAACATAGAGGCCGACGTGCCCATAGCAGTCAGGTCAGGTGCCGATTCTATAGCCATAGACGGCATGGAAGGCGGCACAGGGGCAGCCCCGGATGTCATGCTGGACCACTTCGGGACGCCCACGCTCGCCGCACTGGCCAGGGCCAGGAAGGTCATGGACAGGATGTGGTCGAAGCAGGAACTGCTGATAGGCGGGGGGATAAACACCGGGGCTGACGTGGCAAAGGCCCTGGCCCTCGGGGCAGATGCGGTCTTCATGGGGATGCCTATGCTGATGGCCATAGGCTGCATATACTGCAAGCAGTGCAACAGGGGCATGTGCCCCGTGGGGATAACGACACAGGAGCCCTCGCTAATAAAGAAGCTGGACCCCAAGGCGGCAGAGCACGCGGCAAACTTCATAAAGGCGTGCACCGAGGAGATAAAGATGGCCGCAGCTGCCACGGGGAAGGACAACGTTCACAAGCTGTCCAGGAATGACTTAAGAAGCCTCAATCCAATAATCACCCAGATAACAGGAGTCAAGATGGTATGAAAGCCGGGATACTGGTCCTGCTGATTGCGGTGGTCCTCGTAAGCCTTTGTGTCAGCCAGCCTTCGGAAACGACAACAGGGGAAGGCGCAAGCCAGCCAGAGCAGACTGAGGACATCACAGAAAACGTGACGCCTGAACCCCAGGAAACGGGCCCTGAAATGGAAGCAATAGTCATAGAGGGCCCGATGGAGATAAGCGCTGAGCAGTGCAGCCTCAGAAGCATGGAAGGCAAGATGCTCGTCATACACGCACTGGGATGCGCGGAATGCCCGCACGTGGTGGAGAAGATACAGGAGTACGAGCAGGAGCTTGGGACTTCAGTGGAATACATAGACCAGAATGAAGATACCCACAGGCTGTCTGCCCTGGAGATATCCGTCCCCAGCACGCTGTACATGCCTGCGGTCATAATAGACTGCAAGGTCTACACGGGCAACATGGGGGACAGGTTCTACAGGGAATCCATGGAAGCTCTGTGATTGCTATGGAATGCAGGAAGGAAGAGAACCTGAAAGACTGCAATTGCACCTATCCGGGATGCGACAAGAAAGGCATCTGCTGCGAGTGCATCAGGCACCACAGGGAAAGGGGAGAGCTTCCCGGCTGTTATTTTCCTCCGGAAGCTGAGAAGACGTACGACAGGTCTGTCAGGAAGTTCCTGGAATCCAGAAAGGAATGATCAGGGAAGGAAGTCCTTCTCTTTTATCTTCTGCGGCAGGTAATTGTTGCTGATGAACTTTATGCCCTTGGCTGACAGGGCCTCGAGCTCGAGCTTGTGGCCTATCTTGAGCATGTGCTGTAGCTCTGCCTGCCACTCCTTGGGCTCGAACCACCTGTACTTCATCATCTCATTGGTCCTCTTCACGTCGCCCTCGTTCAGCTTGATGGTCACGTTCTTGGGTATGTCGAACTTCTTGATGTCCTTGGTGGTCAGGCCTATGAACTTGGCGCTGGGGGTCCCAAGCCTGTCGGAAAGGAAAGACAGGTTGATTGAGCCCTGCTTGATGACCGAGTATATGTAGTACCCCCAGGGGTCGGCGTCCGCAATGACGTATATGGGCAGCTTGAGCTCGTTGTGGAGCCTGTTCACCAGCCTCCTGCAGCCCCTTGCCGGCTGGCCCTTGCCCGTTATTATCAGGCAGTTCTGGTTCTTCCAGAACTTGTCCTCATTGAGACGCTGCCAGACTGCGTCCTTCTCTATTACCAGCACGAAATCGGCCGAGCACTTATCGAATCCTATCAGGTCGGGCTCCACGTTGGAGGGTATGGCCCAGCCCGAGGAGCCCATCTTGGTGCAGTCTATCTTGTCCCCCCTGTCATTGACCACTATTGGCCCTGCCACATACCCCTTCCTGTCCGCCTGCAGGTGAAGCCTCTCCCTGAGGGTGTTCAGGGCCGCTTCCAGGTCCTCCAGGATGGGGTCTGATTCGCTCTGGTCCTCGACGGTGTTCTCCTTGGTTTCGGGTATGGTGTGCTTTATGGCGTAATACAGGTCCCTGATTGACGTGGTCACATTCTGGTTGATTATCTTCTTGCATTCAGCCGCAATCAGGAGTGTCTGCATGAACTTCCTTGTGTGGGCTATGTTCATGTAGGTCCTCTTGGAAACCTTCTCCCCGAGCTGGACCAGCCCGGACTTCTCGTCGAATATTATGTTTGAGAGCGCCCTTATCGGAAGGGAAACCGACGGGTTCCTCTTCTGGCCCAGCTGGCCGACCACGTCATTCCCCAGCTCTATCAGCTTCTTGGTGACTATCTCATCTGTCTGCTTCCTCGTCTTCTTCTCCGTCATCTTCTCCACTTTCCATTTCTACAGGGGGCGCCTCTTCCTTCTCTTGCTTGCCGTTCTCTGCTTTCAGCGCCTCCGCGTGAACGCTCTTGGCTATCTCGTTTATCATTACCTGTATCTCGTCAGGGTCCCTTCCGGTCAGCTCTGACAGGGCGGTCGCTGTCTCCCCTGCGTACCTCTCGAATATCTTCATCCTCTCCTGCTGGTACTGGGCCTTCCTCATGCCTGAGAGGTACACTGACAGCTTCCTTGTAGCCTCCTGGAGGGCCAGCTTGACCTCCTTCAGTATTATGGGGTAGCTTGCCACGGCCTCCTTTGACTCTGACGTGAAGGGTACCCATACGGATGCTATGTGTATGAATATGGCTATCGGGCCTTCCGGCAGCTTGTCGCCCTGCAGGCCGTATCTCCTCCAGCCTATGCCTGCCATGGCCTTGGTCATGGCGCAGTCACCCTGCTGGTAGAGGAGGGGCACCCTGTTGGCGAACCTCATGAACTTGGCGTTCTCTATCGAGCCGCCGTACGCCAGTCCTACCTCTATCTGGAAAGGCCAGCCCCTGTAGACGGTCGGGCTCCTGGAAACTGCGGTTATGAAGTCCGGGTTCAGCTCCTTCATCATGCCCTTTTCCACTGCCTCTGACCCCAGGGGGGAAAGGCAGTCTGTCGGCGGCCTGCTGAGCTTGACCTCCTTCACGGCCTTAACTATGCTGACCATCTGCTCGTCAGTCAGCCTCTTCGGTGAGACCCTGGCGTCAGGCTTCCCGTCTTCCCCCACTATCCCGGCCTTGGTTATTATCTCGTTGGCTGCCGTGGAGCCTACCCTGCTGAACTCTGATGTGAGGAAGGACTGCAGGGTCCTGGCCTTGGTGGATTTGAGCATCCTGGAGAGTATACCCACCTCCACACCGTACAGGTGGGGCCTTATCTCTCTGGGCTCTTCGGGCAGCTTGTCGATGCCTGCGTTGAAGTCGAATTTCCCGTTTGGGGAGTCGAACGTTATCCTGGCGAAGGGGTTGGATATTGCAGTCTGCTTCAGGTACTCCAGTATGGACTGCTTGTGCTCCCTGTATATTCCCTCGCATACGAAGGTTATCTGGGTCCCGTGCCAGGGCTCCATCTCCAGCATCTCGTCGCTCAGTATCTCGGGCTTGTTGTGCTTCACGTCTATCTTTATCCTGTACTTGTGGGTCTTCCCGTCGCCAGTTGAGGATATCACCTCTGTGGCCTCTCCCGTGGTGAGTTGGGAATACATGACGGCGCACGAGACTCCCAGTCCCTGCTGGCCCCTGGACTGCCTGAGCCTGTGGAACTTGGAGCCGTACAGGAGGGTGCCGAATATCTTCGGGATGTTAGCCTTGACTATCCCGGGCCCGTTGTCCTTTATGACTATCCTGTAAGTCTCCTTCTCGAGCTCCTCCACCTTAACGTAAACCTCGGGCATTATCCTGGCCTCTTCGGCGGCGTCCAGGGCGTTGTCGACGCCCTCCTTCACTATAATAAGCAGGGCCTTTATCTTGTTGTCATAGCCCAGGAGATGCCTGTTCTTCTCGAAGAACTCTGATACAGATATCTCCTTTGTCTGCCCTGCCATCTCCTCAGCTTTGCTTTTCTCAGCCATCCTATCAGCCTTTTTCGGACTGGTTTATTGTTGTGCCTAACCTGTATTTAACCTTCAAAACCACAACAAGGAGCGGTTCTGAACCGGAATATTTATTATGGTTTCACGGGTTTATAAAGTTTATCAAGGCTCGCATGATATCGTTTATAAGCCGAAATTCCCCCCCTTCCGGCCGGAAAGGGGGCATAAAACAGGCCCACAGTGCCATGCTTTTAAGTCTGCCAGGAGTTAATTTATTATGTCAGTCGAGGAGCAGATAAGGGCGATAGAGGAGGAGCTGAAGAAGACCCCTTACAACAAGGCGACCCAGAAGCACATAGGCAAGCAGAAGGCGAAGCTGGCCAAGCTCAGGACAGAGCAGGCAAAACAGTCCGCAGGGAAGGGCGGCCTGGGCTACGGCATACGCAAAAGAGGTGATGCGACCGTGCTGCTGGTGGGCTTCCCCTCGGTCGGCAAGTCAACCCTCCTGAACCAGCTCACATCAGCCGACTCCAGGGTGGCTGAATACGAGTTCACCACCCTCCAGGTGGTGCCCGGCGTGCTGGAGTACAGGGGTGCCAGGATACAGGTACTGGACGTCCCAGGGCTGATAGAGGGCGCCTCCATGGGCAAGGGCAGGGGGAAGGAGGTCATATCGGTCATAAGGATAGCGGACCTTGTCGTCTTCATAGCGGACGCAAGGAAGCCAGAGCAGGCGGAGATAATGAAGAACGAGCTCGAGCAGGCCGGGCTCAGGCTTGACAAGAGCCCGCCTGACATAAAGGTCAAGAGGACGGAGAAAGGGGGGCTCCAGATAACCATGCCCAAGAAGATGGGCATAGACAAGGAGGTCATAATATCCGTCCTGAACGAGTTCGGGGTCTACAATGCCGAGATAACGATAAGGGAGAAGGCCACCCTTGACCAGATAGTTGACGCAATGGCCAGGAACCTGAAGTATGTGCCCAGCCTGGTGGCATACAACAAGGCCGACCTGGTTGACCCGGATGAGAGGCAGGGGCTGGACATGTCAGCCAAGGAAGGGAAGGGCATAGAGGAGCTTAAGGAGGCCATCTGGGGCAAGCTTGGGCTGATGAGGGTGTACCTGAAGAAGATAGGCAAGCCGCCTGACCTGAAGGAGCCGATGATAGTTAAGAGGGACTCAACCATCAGGGAGATAGGCGAGAAGATCCACAACGTGTTCGTCGAGCATTTCAAGCACGCCAGGATATGGGGGCCCTCGGCCCAGTTCGAGGGCCAGATAGTGGGCATGAACCTGAAGCTCAGGGACGGCGACATAGTGGAGTTCCACATGGACTGAGAGTTCTCTATTTTTTCCTGCCCCGCATCTTGAGGAACCAGAAGCCGTTTATGCCTATCAGGACCGCCACCAACAGGACTATGTACATGGTGAGGTCGCCAATCCCTGCGCCTCCGCCAGGCGATGATATGGCCTGGCCTGTGATGCCTGTCTTCAGGCTGGTCTCTATGGAATCGAATCCCACATAGGTGTCGACCTTCTTCTCGGTCGACCTCCCGGCGTAATGCAGCCTGAGGTTGATGTCGTAATCGCCCTTCTCGATGCCTTCCGTGTCCCAGTAGGCGTAGAGGGTCTGCCTTCCCATGGGCCCTATGTCCACTGAGGCCGACTTGAAGCTGGTCACCACGTCCCCGTCAGGCCTGATCACCTCCATCTCGGCGTACACTCCGCTTATGCTCTCGCTCCACTTGCTCTCAACGTCTATGTTGAACTTGGCTATGCCCCCGAGCCTGAAGTCCTTCACGCTGATGCCCAGCACGTCTATCAGCATGTTGCCGACCCCGAAGTTCCTCTCCGCCCTGGTGACCTTGTCGTCATAATGCACCGTGGCGACCGCATGGTATGTGCCCGGGCTGACGTCGGCGTTCCAGGTGGCAGAGAGTTCGCCCCTGTCCTTGGACTTCACGCTGACCCTGTCCGTCTCCACTGTGGCTATCCTCTCGTTGGTCGCGCCCATTATGTCTATGGTTGCCCAGGCCTGCTGTATGTCCTGCTCGCCTATGTTCGTGAGGGTCACGAAGAAGCTTACGGGCTTCCCTGGCTGGACGTCAGACACCTTGAGCTCCGCTGTCGAGAACTTGCCCGGGTAGGGCACCTTGACCTTAAGCTGATGTATGACAGCCGTGGTCGCCACTATGACCGAGCCCTCGTCTATGTCATCCATCCCCGGCGGGAGCTCCATGACCACTATCTTGGCCCAATGGTCACCCGGCTCCCCTATGTCAGACGGCAGGCTGACGCTGTAAGAGAGCTGCTTGGAGTTGTCACTCTCCTCGAAGCTGACAAGGGTCTTGTCCAGGCTGACGTAGTCCTTCAGGTCGCCTTCCAGATATACCAGTGCATTGAAGGCCTTGTGCTCGTTGTTCAGTATGGTGAAGCTGACGGACTGCCGGAGCCCCGGGCTGAAGTCGACCGTCTTCCTGCCTGGGGTGACGCCTATGGCATATGCGTCAGCCGACATGGATATTGCTGCCAGTGCCAGTACCCCAAGCATCAGCGCCAGCTTCCTCCAGTCAGACCTGTTCTGCCTTGACATGCTCCTCCTTCTCCACTTCAAGGGAATTTCCTGCAGCCAGGACAGCCATTCCCGTTACGCTGCCCTCCAGCGATATGTCCACGTTGCCCGCATTGGTCACCTGGCTTCCGCCCCTTTCGAGAGCAACCACCGAACCCTCGGTGGCCCCTGAGGCCAGCAATATTGCTGCCAGTGCCAGGATCACCACCATGTTCGCTGCCAGTACAGTCCTCTTATCCAACATACTCCCCCGTGAACACCAGATTGGACGACTTTATGCCGGGCGGCTCCTCAAGAGGCACCTCTATGAGGATGTCCACCTCTGCCTCGTCAGTCAAATTGGTGAAATTGAAATTAGAAAGGATTATCAGGTCAGAGAGGGAAACGTTCTCCCATGAAGTTTCGGACGCACTCGAGTTGAACGAGCCTTCCTCCCCGCTGACGTTGTCCGCCTTGAACTGGAAGTGCCTGCTTGCGCTTCCCTGGGTGTCCCACAGCAGGTCTGACGCCGAAAGGTTGACGTCTATGAAGCAGTTCCCGTCGTTCCTCAGCACGAACGGTTCCGGACTGCTGTCTGTCGTGTTGTCGGACTCCCCTATCAGCTTGCTGCCGAAATCCACTGTGGAGTTGACCAGGGTCAGCACCACTGAAGTGTATACGGTGAAGTTCCTGTCCGTGGCCGCAGGCGTGGAGCTGTAGGGGTCCCAGGCAACGACGGTCCAGTTGTAGTAGTAACCGTCATCGCCATAGTAAACGAGGTCTGATGGCAGGGTGTAGTTGTTGCTGCTCGTGTTGTACTCCCTGTTGTCGTCGGAGCACCCCCCGTTGCATGTTATGTAAAGTGTGTAATTTATCGGGTCGCTGTCAGCGTCGCTGCTTGCGGTCCAGTTGAAGAACGGCCTCAGCTCTGTGGCGTTGTAATCGTTCACAGGCGTGTCGAGCACGGGAGCCGTCGGGGGCGTGTTGTTTATGTTGAACGACCAGATGTCTGTCTGGTTCACGTTCCCTGCAGAGTCGTTGAACCACCAGTACCAC
>CAZKUD010000012.1:12443-19193 GCA_964555875.1 uncultured archaeon | reverse complement strand
CTGGTATGGAGACACACCGTCATTTCAAACATGAAGGATATAATATTAACATTATCATTACAGGGGATTACGTTCATACGATAATAGAATTTAAACCAGGGAAAAAGAAAGAATTAATGAATATAATTGAACAGCACTTCAATTTATGATTTAATCTAAAGCGCTTCTAATTAGAATGGGTTCCTAGCAAAAAAACAGAATCAAAACATGTTATATCATAAGAAGCACAAATAAATAATAGGAATTAAACCTTTTGGTTTAACTAACGTTTTAACGTATCATTAACAAGAAAATATAACATGGACGTGGATGAAGTTAGAAGTCTCTATCTGAACAGCATGGAAGAGTTTCTAAAGGGGTCAGAATGCCCCCCATTCGTAAAGAAGAGCTTTGAATACTCTGCAAAAAAATGGGGCTCTTTGCACTCCTCCATGAGTCTTTATGTGATAGGGTCCTTGGAAAGAGCTAAGGGCATTAAACCGCAGCATATATCGTTTTTGAAACGGACGATACCCATAATGGAATCTGTTGTTAATGCGTTGGACGACACAATAGACGAATCCCTGGAAAAAGAAGACAGATTTATGGTAATAGTTACAATAGCTTTCGGATTTCTCTCTCTGTTTAGTAAGGTTTATGATTTCCAAAAAAGACAGCCCTCAGATTTTGTAAAGGTCGTAGTTGGAAAAAAGCTGATGGTGGAAAAACTGTTGAATAAAATAGTATCTGACCTTCTTGTGCTAACACAGATTCCGGGGGAAGAAAAGAGAGCCGAGATCAAAATAATGAGAGCAAAAACAGAAAAAGAGGAAATTAAGCACGCCGTTTCTGCCAATGGCCTGAGATCTAGAGGAATAGATGTGTACTCGGATTTTATCGGGGTACTTCTCGGACCTAATGAGAATTATTTCAAATCTATAAGGAATGTGAGATTCTTGGAGTTAGTAAGGTGCGACATAGAAGACATATCACATGATATAAGACTTAATAATCCGTCACCTGTTAGCGCCCTTTACAGAAAATACTATAAAAAATCCCCCGCGACATTTAAAAATCGGGTAATGGCCATTGCAAACCTGGGGATAGAAAACACCCTTTCATCTTTAGAAGCAATGAAAGACAGTGGCATGGGGGACGCATCTTGTTACCTTAAAGACAAGGCCGAAAGAGAATTCAAGGCAATTAAAACCAGTTTAAATAAGTTCAAATAAGACATCATTGTTGCCCTTTCTGAACTGTTTGTATTTCTTGAAAAATTCAATCTGTTTGGGAAGGACATAATCTATATCGATAAAGCTTTGCATGGCATCCCATGTTCCCATCTCTTCGTGCTTCTTGGGCACGGCACTGACAAAAACACATTTTTTTCCGTTCACAGCGCCACACTCTGTTTCGACACAGTTGAATATGTTTGAGGCTCCCAATTTGTGAACTATCATGGCGCCCCCGGCAGTCAGCCCACAATAAAAATAATCTATCGGGGCTTTGGAGGGATAGAAATATTTGGCCACTGGATTGTTTTCTACATACACGTGACTGAGCTTGCCTTTCTCCCACTTTATCGTCTTGTAGTCACCCAGTCCGGTCATGGCAACAATGTCCATGCCAAGGGTCCACCTGTCCTCAAACGTCTTAATCTTGTAATTCTCTGAAAATCGTTCCATGAAATCGTATGCCATAGCCCAAGCCATGAAATAGAAGTCAGAGAGCCCCTGTTTCTTGTTTTCCGTCTTGGACATGTAATATTTGGTCAATTCTGCGAGAAATGTTATTGGTATTACGGTCACGTTCTGATTAAACAGTCTGAACTCTCCCCGCTCTATTTTAATCTGCCTTGATACTAACAGTTTCATAAAGAATTTCATCATTTTATCACCGTGAGTTACTTAAGCCTGATGGATTGGACTTCTTCTGGTTTGATTACAATACCGTTCTTGCCTATATGGAAAGGAAAGAAACCTTTTTCATGGTTTGTTCTTCTCATCTTTCTGATTTGAATGTTTGCAAATTGTTCCCCGCCAATACCAAGATAATGCAATGCCAAAACTCCATCAACAACGAACTCCTCGACGCCCCACCTGGAGAGACCCTCGCTGCCTTCCTCTATCTCTGTGGTGAGAAGAGTGGTGCAGTCGGCTTCCCTTTTTATGGCATCTACCAAGCCAAGAAGCTTCCTGCGTATCATCATCTCGTTCTCTATGGTCAGGCCTACGACTGACGTGGAGTCTATTACAAGCCTTTTGGCTCCAGAGGTCTTCACGCTGTTCAGAATGGCGGATGCGAGGTTGTTGACTTGGGCAGGATCTAAGTAGTCTATCGTGCACAGGCCCTGCTTCTCGTACTTGGAGAAGTTCCACCCGAATTGTGCCACGTCTGCTTTCAGGTCGTCCGGGTGCTGTTCCATGGTTATGAATACGCACTTCTCTCCCCTCTTTATGCCTTCCCAGAGGAACTGAGAGGCCAGTATGGTCTTGCCTGTACCGGTGCCTCCTGTAACCAGGTTGACAGAATTCTTTACAAACCCGCCCTGTATCAACTCGTCCAGGCCGGGTATGCCTGTGCTGACCCTTTGCTGGGCCCCTGCTGTCGGCCTGCTGGCAGGCAATGGGGCCTTCCTGGATGCTGTTGGAACCTTCCTGGGGGTTGCTGCCGGCATATTAAATAATTAACCGAGGGCTAATAAATAGTTTAAATTCCAGCCAGGACAACAATAAAGCATGGTGCAGATTAAGGGGTACCTCAGGCGCAAGCTCAGGAGGCCCAAGCTGCCCTCTTACCCCAAGATTAGGATGAGGGAGCCGAAGCTGCTGGTCGTCCTGCCTGCCTTCAGGGACCCCGAGAAGACAGACGTCAGGTATCCGCTCCTTGAGCCGTTCGCCTATGCGCGCGTGAAATGGAACGACAAGAAGAAGTCCGTCGAATACAGGGTGGAGGAGCCCGAATTGGCGCCGGACGAGAAGGAGATGCTGGAGAAGATAGAGTCCACCCTGAAGGAAGTGATAGACGTCAAGATAACTGTCATGGAGAAGGACAAGGCCACGAGCTACCTTCAGGAGAAGGTGAAGCAGGTGATGGAGGAGACCGGGATGGACGTGCCTGTTTCCAAGTTCATCAAGATAATGTACTTCCTGATAAGGGACTTCGTGGGCCTCAACGAGATAGAGCCCATCATGCACGACCCTTACATAGAGGACCTGGGATGCCCGGGCCTCAATGTGCCGGTCTACCTGGTGCACAGGAAGTACGGCTCTATGGAAACCAGCGTCGAGTTCAAGGATGTTGACTACCTTAACAACTTCGTGATAAAGCTCTCTGAAAGGTGCGGGAGGTACATCTCTTACGCCAAGCCGCTACTTGGAGGCACCCTCCCTGACGGCAGCAGGGTGCAGGCCACCCTGGCGAAGGACGTCACGACGAAGGGACCGACGTTCTCGATAAGGAAGTTCAGGAAGAACCCCTACTCGCCTGTTGACATGCTTGGCCTGGGGACGGTCTCGACAGAGCTCCTGTCCTACCTCTGGTTCCTGGTCGAGCATTCGGCCTCGTTCCTGGTGTGCGGGGGCGTGGCATCCGGAAAGACGACATTCCTGAACACCCTGAGCATGTTCATACCCCCGGAGGACAAGGTGGTCTCGATAGAGGACGTCAGGGAGATAAACATACCCCATGAGAACTGGATACCTGCCACCGCAAGGACCGGATTCGGGGTCCCGGAGGCCGGCGGAAGGAGGTACGGGGAGGTGACCCTGTTCGACCTCCTGAAGGAGAGCTTCAGGATGAAGCCCGACTACACGATAGTGGGGGAGGTCAGGGGAAAGGAGGCATATGTGATGTTCCAGGGGATGGCATCAGGCAACCCCAGCATGGGCACCATACACGCGGGCTCCGTGGAGGACGTGATAAAGAGGCTGCAGACCCCTCCTATAGAGCTTTCGCCCTCCCTCATAGAGGCCCTGGATGCCCTGATAGTGATGTCGAACGCCAAGGAGAAGGGCAAGTCCGCCAGGAGGGTGAAGGAGATAGTGGAGATACAGTCCATAGACCCCCACACCAGCAAGGCCCTCGGGACAAAGACGTTCATGTGGATACCCAGCACCGACGAGTTCAAGGACAATACCGTGGAATCACAGCTCCTGCACAAGATATCATTCGAGAGGGGCATATCCTTCCCTGAGATAAGGAAGCAGCTCGAGAAGAGGAAGAAGGTGCTGGACTGGATGAAGAGGCACAACATAATCCAGTACGACGAGGTAAGCAAGCTCATCAACCTCTACTACAAGGACGAGGAGACCATAATGGAATGGGTCCAGAGGGACCTTCCGCCCTACCAGACCAAGACCAAGGAAGCTGTCTCCAAGATGTGGGAGGAGTCTGCCACAGGCCTGAGGATAATCAAGTGATTAAAAGGCGTTTTCTTAAACACCCGGGTACGTGACGTGGATGAAGGCCAGGAACACTATGTTGAGCAGGGGCAGGACAGCCCAGGTTATCAGTGTGATGATGTCCTGTATGGTCAGGCCGAGTATCTCCCCGCCTATTATGCTCATGACGCCCAGCACAGCCAGCAGCATAAGGGGCGCGGCCACCAGCAGGGCCGTGTATATGTCGGCGTATGTGGAGAGGGTCTTCAGGTAGTTCTCCCTCTTCATCCTGTAGTCGAAGAGGGCCTTGTCTGACATGTCCTTCAGGTAGTTCATCAGGTCCCCTCCCCTCTCTATGGTTGAGGTCATCCCGTTCAGGACCTGCTTGAATGACTTGGACGGGCACTTCTTGGCAACGTCCTTCATGGCGCTTAGAGAGCTCATGCCGTAGCTCTTTATGTTCCTGACTATCATCTTGGCCTGGATTGATATTGCCCTGTACTCCTCGAAACCCACCAGCAGCTCGAACATGAACTCTGGGGGTATGCCCGATGAGGCTATGGCGCTCATGTGGGCCAGCGCGAAGGGCAGGTCTGTCTCTATGGACCTCTCCAGGGACCTGGCCTTCTGTATGGGATAGAGGTAGAAAGTCATGAAGGTCATGGCTGCCAGCATTATGGGGACGAATACCGACAGGTAGAAGAACGTAACGAAGTCCATGTAGATGAAAACGGACAGCAGCAGGACAGATGCAAGGGATATGACGTAGACCAGGAGCACGCTGGTGAGTATGACGGCCACCCAGGTCCTGAGAAGTATCCCGATGCCCGATTTCATCAGGTGCGGCTTGAGGACAAGGAAGCTCGAGCTGAACCTGTCGGCTACCCGGCCGAAGACGTAGAGCGAGAGCTTCTTGTAGACGCTCAACATAATTAATATTTGCAGAAGTCTGTTATAAACACTATTTCTTCCTTCTTACTATGTTCCTGTGCCTCGCGCAGGCAGGGCATGCGTACATCTTGCTCTGCAGTATGGAGCTTGTCCTCTTCCCGTATCCGAGCTCCCTCTTCAGGAGGGGGTCTGTTATCCTGAAAGCCCTGGCCACAGAGAAGGTCTTGTATTTCGGCACCTTCCTGCCGCAGAAGCCGCATGTTATGACGCTCTCCTTTCCCCTGCCCTTGGTGTGGTTCCAGCCCCTCTTGTAGAAGCTCTTCTTGGTCATGTTACTTGTTCTCCTTATGGATGGGCCTGAGCTGCTTGGAATGGCATTTCCTGCACTTGACCTTGCCTGCCCTTACCTTGATTAGGTCGCCTTTCATCCTTCCGCCGCACTTCATGCATATGAATACCCTGTTGAACATGCGGTTTTCAGCCTCCGGGAATCTCTGCTTGGCCATACTTTATCTGTAAATCGCCCATATTTAAAGGCATATGAGCAAACGGGAGATTGAGAAGGGTGTCCTGCTGCTGGACAAGCCGGCGGGCATGACGTCACATGACGCCGTGCAGGAGGTCAGGAAGTCCCTGTCTGCAGGGAGGGCAGGGCATACAGGTACGCTTGACAGCGGGGTCACAGGGCTCCTTGTGGTGGCCATAGGGGAGGCCAGGAAGGCCATCCCGGTGATGATGGGCCTGGACAAGGAGTATGAGGGCACCATGCGGATACATAAGGATGTGACGCTGGCTGAAGCCAGGAAGGCTGCCAGGAAATTCACCGGCAACATCATACAGAAGCCGCCCAAGAGGTCCAGGGTCGTAAGGAAGCCCAGGCCAAGGAAGGTGCACTCGTTCAAGGTCACGAAGAAGAGGGGGAAGGACTTCAACTTCAGGGTCAATTGCGAGGCCGGCACCTACATCAGGAAGCTCGTCCATGACATGGGGGAGGGATTGGGATGCGGCGCCCACATGACACAGCTGAGGAGGATTGCTGTGGGTCCATTCCCTGTGGGCGATTCTGTCCCCCTGGAGAAGCTCAGGCCCTCTGACGTCATGCCCCTCGAGTTGGCGCTCAAGAAGCTCAGGCTGAAGAAGGTCCTGGTGAAGGTGTCATCCGTGGAGAAGGTCAGGAACGGCATGCCCGTCCTGAAGGAAGACATTGAGAAGAGGGACAGGGCAAAGGAAGGGGACATGGTCGGCATATACTTCTCGGACAAGATAATCGCCCTGGGAGAGGCCAGGAAGGGCGATATCAGGGTAAAGAGGGTTTTTAATAAATGAAGCCAAAAAGATAACATTGCGGAGGTGGCCGAGCAGTTAGGCAGCAGCCTGCAGAGCTGCGTACGGGGGTGCAAATCCCTCCCTCCGCTCTTAATTTTTTATCCAAAGGGAAGGCTCACGTCTCCTCACAGACTTTTTCTGTTTAACTAAACCTCGTTTTTCCAGTTTTCTT
>CAZKUD010000012.1:0-12343 GCA_964555875.1 uncultured archaeon | reverse complement strand
ATTAATCTTTGGGCTTCATATGCTCTATGTTTATAGGACGTGTACGTTTCTATAATTTCTGACAGCTTCCTAGCCTTATCCGGATGTGAAAACCCTATATTCCTCCGGTAAGCTTTGAAGTTTTTTGTCCATGTATTCCGAACCTTCTTTGTATGACTCTCTCATTTCTAACTGTATATTTCACATCAGTTCTAATGGGGGAAGGCTCAACCCCCAAAGAAATTAAAATCTTTCTAAGAGAATTCAAAAAATCGTCAAAACATCTACCATGTCGCAAGCTTTGGCCATCTTTAAGATTATTTCCTTGTTGCGTACTTTCACAGAAGATTCATCATCAAAAATAGCACGTATAAAAGCCACTTTAATATCCTGGGAGCCATTCATCACCCAGTCAGGAACAGTACATCTGGAATGCTTTTTATTTCCAATGGGAACGCCAACCAAATGTAAAATAACGCCGACCACATACGGATATTCATAGATGAAGGCCTTGTGATAAGACACCCTTGGCTTAATTGTGAAACCAAAAACATTCCTTACACCTACTTCGAACTCTTTTTGCAGCATTTCAGATTTGTTGGTATAACTTACCCAATAATTCGGGCTTATGTGACCATCTCCGAATAAATGACCGGCTAAGTTTGAAAGGGAAACCGTGTTTTCTATCCTCCGTGGAATCATATAATTTTTGTAGCTCTTTGGTCTTAGAAAAACGACATTCCTTTCCAGTTCTTCTTCTGTTATTCCTAATTCACTACAAATCCTATACAGACAGTCTAAACGGAGCGCATTCCTGGATTTTTTGAGGAGTGCATTAAAGATGGATGTGTACGGACGACCTACCTTCTTGAAAGTTCCTTAATTGATGAGCCTCCTTTGGCCTTTTTGCAAAGCTTCTGTCTGAAAGAGTCCTTTATATCAACTATTGGGGCCGGACTAATCTTTAAATAGTCCCTTACTGCCTATTCAATAGGCATACGTTATATTTAGCGCGGAGGTATAAATTGTAATATGGAACTGAAGAGACTGATAAGAAAGGAAAGGGCTACCGAATACTACTTCTTCAGCGGAAAGCGGATCTTAAAAATCTGCCCGTTTAAGGGGGGGTAGGCAAGACCAGCATGGCGGCAGCCACTGCGCTCTGGTTCGCCAGGAAAGGAAAAAAAGTCCTGGTCATATCGACTGACCCGGCCCACTCCCTGGCAGACTCCTTCGACAAGGGGATAGGCGGCGAGGTCAAGAAGCTTGACAAGAACCTCTATGCAGTTGAGATAGACCCCAAGAAGGCGATGGCGGAGTACAAGGCCAAGATAATGCCGCAGATAGACAAGATTGACATGCTGAAGGGGGTCGGCCTGGGTGACATGTTCGACATGGCAGACTCCGCCCCGGGGATAGACGAGGTGGCGGCATTCGACAAGTTCCTCCAGTACATGAACTCCAGGGAGTATGACATCATAGTCTTCGACACTGCCCCGACAGGGCACGCCCTCAGGTTCCTCTCCCTGCCGGACGTCCTGGACTCCTGGGTGGGCAAGATGATAAAGATAAGGATGAAGTTCTCGGGAATGGCCAACTTGGTCAAGAAGATACTGCCCTTCGGCGAGGCCGACGACACGCCCCAGCTGGGGACAGAGCAGATGGAGGAGATGAAGGAGAGGATAGAGCAGGCCAAGCAGATACTCACCAGCCCGGCCAGAACCCACTACAACATAGTCACCATACCCGAGCAGATGGCCATCCTGGAAAGCGACAGGTGCATAAGGGCACTGGGAGAATACAGCATACCTGTGGAAACGCTCATAGTCAACCAGCTGATACCCAAGAACACCGGGTGCGCGTTCTGCACAGAGAAGAGGGGGTCCCAGCAGAAGAGGCTGAAAGAGATAGAAAAGGTCTTCACCAAGCTCGACATAAAGGAGATGGAGATGTTCAAGGAAGAGGTCAGGGGCACCAAGATGTTAGAGAAAGTGGGCAAGATGCTCTACAGCAGGCGGTAGTTCGTCTTCCTGAGCTCTTCCAGGTTCCTTGCTCCCACCAGCATCATAGCCTTCTTCAGTTCTTCTATGACCCTTTCCAGCGCGGACTTCACTGCTTCCTTCGATTCCGTGGCCGGCCTGAGGAGAGGGAGCGCCATTCCGGCAAGGTCAGCCCCCATCGCTATCGCCTTGGCCACGTCAAGGCCGGTCCTTATGCCTCCTGATGCTATGATGGGCAGCTTGACGGATTCCCTGCAATCCTTGAGGCAGAACGCGGTCTGGATGCCCCATTCCGAGAACTCCTCGGAGCCGCCGCTCCTGTAAGCCTCCACCTTGGGCCAGCTCGTGCCGCCTGCGCCGGCAACGTCTATGGCTGACACCCCTGCCTCCTGCAGCTTCCTGGCCATTATGCCGGATATCCCGCACCCGGTTTCCTTTGCCACCACAGGTTTCTTGAGTACAGTGCACAGTTGGCCGAGCTTCTCCATCACGCCCTTCCATTCCCTGTCGCCTTCCGGCTGGACCAGCTCCTGGGCGGCATTCAGGTGTATCGCCAGCCCGTCGGCCCCTATCATGTCGACCGCTTCCTGGAACCTGCTGAAATCATAGTTGAGGAGCTGTGCCGCCCCCATGTTGCCGAGGAGGAATATGCTGGGCGCCACGTCCCTTACCTGGAAGGTGCCTGCAAGCTCCTTGTTCTCCAGGGCCGCCCTCTGGGAGCCGACTCCCATCCCAAGGCCGAGCTCCTCGGCAGCTGCCGCCAGGTTCCTGTTTATCTTACCGCCTTCACCGCTGCCTCCTGTCATGGCCTCTATGAATATGGGCGCCTTGAACGGCTTGCCCAGGAAGCTGGTTGAAAGCCCTATCTCGTCCATGCTGGTCTCCGGGAGGGACCTGTGCTCCAGTTCCACCCTCTCGAAGCCGCTGCTCTTCCTAAACTCGACCTCATCCTCGAGGCATATCCTGATGTGGTCGGCCTTCCTTTTTTCGGTTTCCTTCGCCATGCTTATTAATTATCCAAAAGCATTTAAATCTAAACCCGGTATTAAAAACATGGCCAAGAAAAGGATACTGCTCCTCGTTTTTGCCTACATCATAATCGCCGCTCCCGGGCTTGCCGCAGCTCTGCCGCAGCCAGTCGATATAAGCACGGAGCCTGCCAGCATAACGACCAAGCCCAACACCATAGCGGTCTTCAACCTCACGATAACGAACAACCTGGGCCAGGACGACGAGTTCCTGATAAGGACATACGGCTCCAGGATAGAATGGAAGATACCTGGGGACGTGCTCCTGGAGGTGGCCAACGGGAAAAGCAAGACGACCGAGCTGGTCTTCTACACAGGAGAAAGGGAATGCTCGCACAGCTACAGCATAAGGGTGCTCTCCAAGTCGGTCCCGGGCATGAACAGGTCTGCCAGGATAAAGCTTGAGGTGAGCAGGCCCCCTGAGATAATGATAACTTCCCTTGACGCTTCTGCAGAGGGCAAGACCCTTTCCATATCTGCCGGGCTGGAGAGCAGCGTCAAGAAGGTATTCGACGTAGATTTCAGCCTGAAGGACAGCGAGGGCATCATCGTAAGCACTTTCACTGTCTCAGAGGAGTTTGACGGGGAGAAGTCCGTAGGCGAGTCCATATCCCTGGAAGGCCTGCCCCCGGGAAGCTACACCCTTGAGGCCTCTGTCGGGGAGGACAGTGAATCGGTAGAGGTCCCCATAAGCACGGTAAGCGACGTGGAGGAAACCGTCATAACGACGCCCAACATGCTGTATGACGAGATAATGATAACAGTCTACAACAAGGGAAACGTGGTGGAGGACCATGAGGTCAGCTATGTGCTCCCTGACGGCGACTACCTGACCGGGTTCTTGACCCAGCCCGACGAGTGCCATGAAGTGGATGGGGGGAAGGAATGCACGTTCAGCGTCACCGGCCTGTCCCCTGCGGACTCCAGGGAAATCATATTCAGGATGGAATACTGGCCCTCCTACACCAGGCTGATAGCGGCCATACTGGTGCTCTTTGCGGCAGGCACGGTGTACTTCAGGAGGTTCGGGAAGCCCAGGATAAGGAAGAGCTACATCAGCAAGGGGAAGGACTCCCACCATGTCATAATAGAGATAAAGGCCCCCAACAAGAATCTGGGCAACGTGGTGGTGAGGGATTGGGTGTCCCCGCTGGCTCATGTGGCTAAGGACGGTTTCAAGCACGCGAAGCCCGTCGTTAGAAGGTCGGAAGCCGGCACCGAGCTGATATGGA
Organism: uncultured archaeon; assembly: GCA_964555875.1. GTDB lineage: Archaea > Aenigmatarchaeota > Aenigmatarchaeia > QMZP01 > QMZP01 > DAOVIL01. The sequence goes on along the minus strand of CAZKUD010000012.1, from coordinate 8,104 downwards.
AGCTCGGCGACATACTCGCCAAGGAGGAGAGAATTCTCAGCTACAAGATAAAGACGGTCGTGCAGGGCCACCTGAAGATGCCCAAGGCCTACATAAGGTTCATGGACAAGAAGGGCCAGAGGGTCAGGATAAACTCCGGGCACATAGAGATAAGGTGAATTCTCCAAGGATTTAAACCCTGGCTACAACTCATAATGGGAGGCAATATGGACATATCGCACCTGGCAAAGGAATCTAAATCGACTTTCTCCGACAATGTGGTGTGCGTCAGGCACAGGTCGGGCAAGACAGACGAAAAGAAGAAGAAGTTCCTGGTAAAGGACGGCATACTCAGGCTGCTTTTCATGGACGGCCTGGGCGGCCCGAAGATAGTGGCTGACGTGACGGTGACAAGGAGCCAGGCATACAACCTGATGGAACTGCTCTCCAGCAACCTGAGGTCCCTCGAGAAGGAGATGAAGGAGATGTCACCCTCCAAGAAGCCCAGCAAGAAGCAGGACATAGAGAGCACGTCAGGAAGCTACGTTGGCTAATCCGGAGGGAGGGACTCGAACCCTCAACACCCCGGTCTACAGCCGAGTACTCTACCATTGAGTTACCTCCGGTGAATATAATTATCTATGGTTTTATCTTAAAAAGATTGATATATACCAATTCTAGCGGAATAACGGAACCCTACCCTTCCATCAGGCTTTTGTTTCCGGTGCATAATCAATCTGTTATGAGAATAAATGGGATAACATCACAGCCGTCAAAACTGACAAAATCCAAGGCCAGATTAATAGCCCACCTAAAGGCCGATGGATATGTTGGCAGGTGCGGAAAAAGAAAAACAAATTATTGGATAGCACTGGAATGCGGCAACAAAGGTGAACTCAAAAAATTTGAAAGGGATATACTGGATATCTATGGTCTTAGGGCCAAGTGGGCACTCAATGAGTCTGGAAAAAAGCCAGGCACATACAACTGGAAAGTTTTTATAAGATCAAAACTTGCTTATGAAGACCTGCAGCGCTACGGCCCCTACGACTCCTATTCTTGGAAAGTTCCCCAAGAGATTAAAGCAGCCAATAAGGCCATAAAAGCCGAATTCATTAGGGCATTCTTTGATGACGAGGCCACGGTTCTCCCAAAATGTAGAATCATCAGGCTTTATTCAATAAACCTGAAAGGCCTTACAGAAATATTGCATATGCTTAGAGAATTTGGTATTTGCGGGAAAATATACTCTGGATTTGGCCTTAGAAGGAACATATTCGGGCTTGAGATACGTGGACAGAAAAATATAGGCATTTTCAGAGAGGAAATAAACTTTTCTATTCCAGAAAAAACCAAGAAGCTGTCTCTGATTAAGTTCACTCGACGCCGAGCGCCTTCCTGAAAACCATCGTGGTCGGCAGGGTTATGATGATGTACCACCAGAACCAGTTTATCTGGAGCCCGAGGAAAGGCAGGGCGAACGGGAGGGTAATCATCATCTCTGCGTAGGTGGTGTTTATCCACCCGAGGAAGAAGAAGAACAGTATCATGGAGGCGAACATGGGCTTCATGGAGACCTTGAACTGCTCCTGGCTGGCTTTCATCATGTCGCTGGAATACCTCTTGACCTCATCCTGGTTCCCGGACCTTTGAGCGCTGTTGACCTTCTCCCTGAGGAACTTCATGTCCTCCTTTATCCTACGCATATCTTCAGGCTTTATCAGTACCCTGTATATCAGGGCGAGTATGAACGAGAGCAGTACTGAGAAAACGAGCACTTCCTGGAATGGCATCAATCCTAGCATATTATCCCTTGCCCATCAGCTTCCTCAGAGCTGGGTGCATGTCCTCCATGTGCTGCTGTGCCAGCTCCTCGTAAAGGTTGTATATTATCATGGTGGCGAGCAGTATGCCCGTCCCTGTGCCAAGGGCGCCCGTGAAGTCGGCATAAGCCGCCAGGAAGCCCACTGCAGCCCCGCCGAGCACGGTCAGGCCGGGTATGTACCTGTCAAGCACGCGCTCTATTATCCTGACATCCCGCCTGTACCCCGGTATCTGCATGCCAGTGGACTCTATCTGCTTGGCCACTGAAGCAGAGTCCATCCCTGCTGTGGCCATCCAGAAGTACGAGAATATCACCGCACCCACTATCATGAAGAGGGAGTAGGTCAGCATCCTGGCCAGGTCCATCGGGTTTATCACAAGGAGGGACGATATGCCAAGGGACATGGCTGTAAGGTACCAGGCGATGCCCCCCAGGACCCCGAAGATGGCGGTGATCCTGAGGCCCTTCTTCTGTGTCATGTAGGCTATCGCGGCCCCAATCAGGGCGAAAACGCCCACGAATATCATCAGGCCCATTATGGGCGGGGAGTTGGGGGGAACCAGGAAGTACACCAGCCCCCCTGTGGCCTGGTTCTCACTGAATGTGCCCAGCCAGGGCATGCCCCGCTCATACAGCATGCGCCCCATGAGCTGGACGTTGGCAAGCAGTGCCGCCACCAGTATGACGGGAAGGTTCGATGTGTAGAAGAACTTGAGTGGCCACCTCCTGCCGAAGCCCCTGATGGAGCCGAATGCCAGGGGTATCTCTACCTTTATGGCGTTGGCGTATATCACCAGGAAGAAGACTATCACGGTAGCCAGTACCGGAAGCAGGGAAACTATGAGCGCGGTAGCCGGGTCGCCCTGTCCCAGGAAGTATATCATCTGGGGTATGGCGCCGATGGGCACGCCCTCAGTGCTGAGGAAGGGGTTGAACATGCCTATTATTATGGTCTTTGAGACCCCGGCCGCTATGAACAGGCTGACTCCCGAGCCGAACCCCCACTTGGATATCAGCTCGTCCATGAATATGACCAGTATGCCGCCTGCAGCAAGCTGCAGCACCACGAACCCTACCAGTCCGGGGCCGGATGCGGGTATGGCACCCATCATCACGAATACGAATGCCTCCACGAACGCGAACACTATGGCGAGCAGCTTCTGGGTCCCCTGGAACATCGTTCTGCCAGAATCCGACTGCAGGTCCCAACCTATAAGGCCGGATCCGACAAGAAGCTGTAGTATTATTGACGCTGTCACTATGGGCCCTATGCCCAGTGTCATCAGCGTGCCGAAACTCGAGCCCATTATCATGGACAGTATCTGGAACTGCTCGAATGATGTGCCCTGTATGCCGTAGAGGTATATCTCCGACATCAGGAGGTAGACTATGAGCGTTATGCCCGTCCATTTAAGCTTTGCCTTGAAGGGGAGCCTCCGTATAGGTTCCGCTACGCCTGGCAACTTCTTCAGGAAATTGACATATGCCTCTTCTGCGCCCATTCTCTCCTCTTACGCGGGCCTTTCGCCCCACACCTTAAGCCTTGGCTTTTGCTTCAGGCTTCTCTTTGCCGGCCTCTTCAGCCGGCGCTTCGGCAGGCCCCTTTGCTTCGGCTTCCGCGCTGCTTATCGCCTTGCCGCCCGCCTTCTCTATCTTTTCCTTCGCTCTCTTGGTGAACATTCCGGCCTTGACCGCTATCGCCCTGGTGATGCTCCCTGACCCGAGGACCTTGTCATAGCCGTGCTTCCCCAGGTCCAGCTCCTTCTCCTTTCCGGCTAGCCTCTCCAGGTCCCTGAGGTTTATGCAGCTCTTTGACGCTGCTATGTTCCTCTGCTGCAGGGATTTGAACCCCCTCTTGCCCAGGTGGTCTGGCATGTGCTTCTTGACCCAGAACTTGTTCTGCTTCTTGGTGCCTGCCATCCCGCAGCCGCCCTTTGAGCCGTGGCCCCTGTGCTTCTTCACGCTTCCCCAGCCCTGGCCCCTTCCGGCGCCCCTTCTCTTGACTATCCTCTTCCTCTTCTTTGCCATCAGATCATCCTCTCTATGAGGCCGTTAATCTTGTCTCCCCTGTACCCCAGGTCCCCCTTCGGGAACGTCTGCCTCGTGGACCTGAGTCCCTTCTTCGGAGGAGAGAGCCTGAAAACGCCCTTTATGCCGGCGTTCCTGAGGCCCCCTTCCTTGGAAACCTTCTGGAATGCCTCCTTGGCGGCCTTGCTGTCGAGCCTCTTGTCGCCCGGCAGCCTGCCCCTCTTCTCTATGAGCATCTCGAGCGTCTTTGGGGCTATCTCTCCCCAGGTCACGAAGCTCACGGCCTTCTTCAGCATGCCCCTGCTCTCCCTGTTGTCCGGGAGCAGCGTGCAATGGTTCGTTGCGGATAGCCTGAGCATCCTCAGGTTGTCCGAGTTCTCCCTGCTCATCTTTATGGTTCCCCTAAGCCTGATTGCAGCCAGAATGCCGGAGCCCTTCGTCTTTTCATCGGCCATCAGATATCACCCTTAGTCCTGTTGAGGTTCCTGAGCGCCTCAAAAAGCGCCTTGCCCATGTTGGTCCTTGTCCTGGCATGGCCGTAAGTCTTCACCCATATGTCCTTCAGACCAGCTAGCTTGAGGACCTTCTTGGCCGATTCGCTTGCCACTATGCCCACGCCCTTCGGGGCAGGCGAAAGCGATATCTTGACGGACCCCACCTTTGCCTCTGTCTTGAACCGGATGGAATGCTCGCCACCGCAGCCGCACTCCCAGCTGCCGCACCCCTTCTTGACCCTTATGATGTTGAGCTTTGCCTGCATGGTGGCCTTCTCTATGGCCGTCCTGTGCTCGTTGGAGCTTGCCGTTCCCATGCCTACGAGGCCTTTCTCGTCGCCCACTACTGCAAGCGCTGTCAGCTTGAATCTCCTGCCTGACTTGTGCATCCTGGCAGTCCTCTTGGTTGCCGTCCTTCTTATGCCGCCGCCCTTTCCAGGGGAGCCGCCCACGTATATTATGTCCTGCTTGAGGTCAGGGACGAGGTAATCGACTATCTCGGGCTCCAGAAGGACCAGCCCCTGCTCCAGTATTTCGCCCAAAGACTTGAACTCTCCCTTTACTACCCTCTGGCCTAGCTCTGTCTTTGGTATCCATTCGGGCTTCTCTTCCTCAAACCTTCTCCTTTCGGGCCTTCTGCCCCGTCTGTCACGCATAACGTCTCCTTGCCTTAATCTTGTCTAACCGCTTTATAACTGCGTTGGCAATTGTATATTTTAGCACATAAGCCTTTAAAACATTTTTCCAGGCCTCCTCGAGCAGCCTGAAGTGGGTCGAGCGCATCGCCTCGTAAAGCAGGTACATGTCGACTGCCTGGTCCTCCACCTTGTCAGACATCTTGGAGAGGCCGAAATCTATCAGGTACAGCTTGCCGCCTTCCAGCATCATGTTTGACGTGGTCAAGTCTCCGTGCACTATGCCCGCCTTGTGCAGCCCTGCCGCCGCCTCCCCCATCAGCCTGTAGGCCTTCAGCCTCTCGTTCTTGGGCATGTCGTTCAGGCAGTCCTTCACCCTCTTCCCCCCTATCCACTCCATGGTTATCTTCCCGTCTCCTGAGCCCCAGACCTTGGGAGTCTTTACTCCAGCCCTCCTGGCCCTGTCAAGCATTCTGGCCTCCATCCTGGTCCTCCTCCTGCGTATACCGTCATCAAGCTCCTTTATCCTGTAGCCCTTCCTGACTCGCTCCTTCACCAGGGCCTTCCCGCCTTCATGTGTGCTCATGTAGAGCACCGCCTCAGCGCCTCTCTGCACGATTTTCATAAGTCAATTTAAAAGCAAGCGAAATAAAAAGAAAATATGGCTGAAAAAGAGGCAGCAGAGATGGCAATCCAGAGCAGGAAGGATAACATGGCCGAATGGTACCCTGAGGTGGTACAGAAGGCCGAGATGGCGGACTATGCCCCTGTAGGCGGCTGCATGGTGATGAGGCCCTACAGCTATGCCATCTGGGAGAGGATAAGGTCCATATTCGACAGCATGATAAAGGAGACGGGCCACAAGAACGCCTACTTTCCCCTCTTCATACCAGAGAGCTTCCTTAAGAAGGAGGCGGACCATTTCTCAGGGTTCACCCCGGAAGTCGCCTGGATAGAGCAGAAGGAGGGCGAAGGCGAGCGTTACGCCCTCAGGCCGACATCCGAGACCATCATATATGATTCATACTCCAAATGGATAAGGTCCTGGAGGGACCTGCCCCTTCTCCTGAACCAGTGGTGCAACATAGTCAGGTGGGAAACGAAGGTCACCAAGCCCTTCCTCAGGACAAGGGAGTTCCTATGGCAGGAGGGCCACACCGCACATGAGACAGAGGAGGATGCAGAGAAGGAGGCCAGGATGATACTCAACATGTACATCGACCTGATAGAGAACTACCTGGCGGTCCCTGTCATAGCGGGCAGAAAATCGGAGAGCGAGAAATTCGCGGGCGCGCTCAGGACGTACACGATGGAGTCCCTGATGCCAGACGGCAAGGCCCTGCAGATGGGCACGAGCCACAACCTCGGGCAGAACTTCGCGATAGCCTTCAATGTCAAGTACTTCGACCAGGACATGAAGGAGAAGCATGTCTGGAGCACCAGCTGGGGGATATCCACAAGGCTCATAGGCTCCATCATAATGACGCACGGCGACGACAAAGGGCTTATCCTGCCGCCCAGGATAGCGCCCACCCAGATGGTGGTGGTCCCGATATACAGGACCAAGGAAAGGGAGGGGGTGCTGAAAGCCTCGTGTGAGATGCTCAAGAAGCTGGACGGGTTCCGGGTGCACCTGGACGACAGGGACAGTTACACCCCGGGCTGGAAGTTCAACGAGTGGGAGACCAAAGGCGTGCCCTTGAGGATAGAGATAGGCCCGAAGGACATAGCCAAGAAGCAGGTGATGCTGGTCAGGAGGGACACAGGAGAGAAGGAGGCAGTTAAGCTTACCCACCTGGAGAAGAAGGTTAGTGAGGTCCTGGAAGCGGTACAGGGCAACCTGCTCAAGAGGGCCAGGAGGTTCCTCAATGACAACACCAGGGAGGCCACAAACTTCGAGGACTTCCAGAAGGCGATAAAGGACAGGAAGATGGTGAAGGCCAAGTGGTGCGGGGAAGGCAGCTGCGAGGAAGAGATAAAGGACATGACTGCGGCTGACATCAGGGCCCTGCCCCTAGAGCCCAAGAAGGTCAGCGGCAAGTGCGTCAAGTGCGGCAAGCCCGCAAAAGAGGAAGCATACTTCGCCAGGGCTTACTGATTATGGATTACTCCGGTCTCCTTAAGGATAGGCTGGAATGGGGGAAGCTCGCCACGTTCGTCCCCAACAAGGACACCCCTGTCTACAACTGGTTCTATTACAAGGAGGGCTTCGCCAGGGAGCTGGTGCTGAAGTGCCTGGAGAGCTTCGGTGTGAAGAAGGGAATGGTGCTCGACCCCTTCTGCGGCAGCGGCACGACGCTTCTTGCGTGCAAGGAGAAAGGCGTGGACTCTGTCGGGCTGGACGTGCTTCCCATGTCAGTGCTTGCTGCCAGGGCCAAGACGGCAGACTATGGCTGGGAGATGCTGAGGGAAACAGCCAAGAAGATGCTGAAGAGGAAGTTCCGCTTCGTGCAGTCAGACTTCCCAGGCAACCTCAAGCGCTTCTTCCAGAAGCACACCCTTGACGATGTCCTGTTCTTCAGGGGCGAGGTGGCAGCCCTGCCCGAAGAAGTCAGGGACTTCTTCACCTTGGCGCTTGTCAGGACCAGCATGAAGGCAAGTTGGGCCTACAAGGACGGCTCTGTCCTGAAGGTCAGGAAGCACCCCGTGCCGCCTTTCAGGCACCTGTTCAGGAGGATCATCTACAGGATGATAAGGGAAGGCGAGGCCTTCAGGGGAAGAGGGAAGGCCAACGCTTCCGTCGGTGACGCCAGGAACGTCTGGCTGGAAAGCAACAAGGTGGACGCTGTCATAACGTCCCCACCTTACCTCAACATAATAGACTACACCAAGGTGTACGCGATAGAGAACTGGTTCGCAGGAAAGGGCAAGCCCGCTCCTCTAAGGTCATACTTCGGCTTCTCTGAAGGGAAGGAAGGCGAGAAGAAATATTTCGAGGACATGGGGCTGGCCCTGGAGGAGATGCACAGGGTCATGAAGCCCGGAGCGAAGGCAGGCATAGTGGTGGGCAACGCCTACTTCCCTGACAGGGTGGTGGACGTCGACCTCATCCTGGCTAAGATGGGAGAGGACCTGGGCTTCAAGGCCAGGGAGGTAGTGGTCCTGAACAAGCGGCCGGCCCTGGAGGGCAGGACCAGGAAGGT
>CAZKUD010000011.1:0-30946 GCA_964555875.1 uncultured archaeon | reverse complement strand
AGAAGAAGATAGGCACCATCCTGAAGGGAAGGGGCCACGGGATAGACCTGATAACGGGCGAGATGGAGATAGGCTATGAGGAGGCGTCCCCTATAGTCCATGCCACCAGGAAGTTCGCGGAGAAGTCAGGAAAGTATGATTACATCATAATAGACACTGCAGCAGGCACCCACTGCAACGCGATATCCGCCCTCATAGGGACTGACGTCGCCTTCGCCGTCACAGAGCCCACCCCCTTGGGAAGCCATGACCTGGCCCTGATGCTGGACCTGCTGAAGGTCCTGAAGATTCCCTCGAACATAGTCCTGAACAGGGCTGACATAGGGAAGGCCAGTTTTGTCGAAAGGGTTTCCATGGAGAGCGGCTCGCCCATAATAGCGTCCATACCGTACAGCAAGGCCTTCCTGGAGGCGTATTCCAGGGGGAAGCCGATAGAGCATGAAAGTATAAGGAAGATAGCCGGGGAGGCAGCCAGATTATGAAGACAGTAACGGTGCTTTCAGGGAAGGGCGGCGTGGGCAAGAGCACCATAACATCCTGCCTGGCAGTTCTTTTGGCAAGGAAGAGGAAGATTGTGGCAGTCGACTGCGACGTGGACGCCCCCAACCTGGGTTTATCCCTGGGCCTGGATGAGAAGGATTTCAGCTCCTGGAAAAAGATATCGACCAACTACAAGGCCACATTGGACCCAAAGAAGTGCACGGGATGCAAAAAATGCCTGGACATGTGCAACTTCTCTGCCATAACCTGGGACGAAAAGGCCAACAGGCCTGTGATAAACAGCCTCCTGTGCGAGGGTTGCGGCTCCTGCCATCTAGTGTGCCCTGCCGGCGCGATAGAGCTCAGGAGGGTGCAGAACGCCTCTGTCGGCCATGGAAAGACGAAGTACAGTTTCCCCGTGGTCTCCGGACAGCTCAAGATGGGCGAGTCGGGCTCAGGGAACGTGGTTGACGTGGTAAGGTTCGAGGCAGAGAAGCTCGCCGGAAAGGAAGGTGCAGACACCATCCTGTGCGACGCGGCAGCAGGGATAGGCTGCCCTGTGGTTGCTTCAGTGAGGGGAAGCGACTTCGTCGTGACTGTGATAGAGCCCAACCCGGCGTCCTTCAGGGACGCCAAAAGGGCCCTGGGAATGGTGGACTACTTCAGGATACCATACGGCATAGTCATCAACAGGTGGGACCTCAACAAGGGGATAGCCAAGGAGATAGAGGGGTTTGCCAAAAAGAAGGGCATACCAATACTGGGGAAGATACCCTATGACAGGAGGTTCGTGAAGGCCCTGGTAAACCTGACGCCTGCAGTCGTGTGGGACAGGGAGCTCGAGCCCATATTCACGGAAATTTTAAGCAGCCTGAAGGACAATATTGAACTATGAAAGCCAACCTGAGGTTCTGCGACATAAAGGACCCCCTTCCTGAGAGGATACTCAATAAGATGAGGAAGGCAGCCTTCGAGGACGTCACCCTGTACCCGCAGAACTACGGGAAGCTGGTCTCCAGGCTGGCCAGGAAGCTGAAAGTGAAGCAGGAGAACATAGTCCTGGTCAACGGGGTTGACGAGGGGATAGAGCTGATGTCCAGGGCCTTCGGGAAGGACATTCTCATCTTCCCTCCCACTTATTACGAGCTGAAGGATGCGCCGGAAAGGAACGGCCTGAAGCTTACAGAGAAATATTCCTTCGACGGGAAGGCATACAGGGTAAGGGCAACTGGCAGGGACCTGAAGAACAGGTCCCTGGTGTTCCTGTGCAACCCCAACATGCCTTTCGGGCTGCTCACCAGGAAGGAGATAGGCTCTATAGCTTCCAGGACCAGGGGGGTGGTGGCAGTGGACGAGACCTACATGGACTTCACGGGCGAGACCTCACTCCCGCTGCTGAGGAAGAGGAAGAACCTGCTGATACTCAGGAGCTTCTCCAAGGGATATTCCCTGGCAGGCCTGAGGATAGGCTACATCATAGGAAGCAAGAGGCTGATAGACAGGATAAAGGCCATCAAGATGGTCTGCAACGTGACATCCGTTTCGGTCAATTCGGCAATGGTGGTATTGGGGGAGGAAAAATATTTTAATGGGTTGAGGAAAGACATAATATCAAGAAAAGACAGGTTCGAAACGCTGCTGAAGGAACGGGGCTTCAGGGTGCTTGACACAGAGACCAACGTTGTGCTTGTCAAGTTCCCTTCTGCCGGCAAGGCGAGCTCCTTCGTCAGGTTCCTGGAAAGCAAGGGCATAGCCGTCAACCAGGGTAACGGCCTGAGCACGTGCGGCCTGGACAGGAGCTTCGTCAGGTTCGCCTGCGGCACGGAGGCCCAGATGAGGCACGTATCGAACGTCATAAGGAAGCGCTACAGGGTGGTAAGATGAAGAGAATGGTGCTGGTCATATTTCTGGTTTCAGTCATGATTATCAGCGGTTGCGTGCAGGAGACGCCCCCTGCAACCCCCGGCAGCGGCAACCCGGGAGGCGGAACCGAGCCCACTGCCACCAACATGACCAGCATGACGCCTCCCTCCAACGGGGAGCCCCTCAGCGTCATACATGTTCAGGCTGACAGGTCTCTGAGCCCGAAAGAGTGCTCCGACAGGGGCCTGGGGGACAGGGTGATATTCATATACAGCTCCACCTGCCCCGCCTGCAAGATGACAAAGCCCGCCCTCCTGGAGGCGGCGTCCGAGACAGGCAAGACAGTGGAGGAGATAAACCTGGTGACAGACAGTAAGGAGCTCGACGAGCTGGCGATACTCCCGTACTACATACCGACCACCATAGTGGACTGCGAGGTGCTGGTGGGGCCCAAGCAGAAGTTCGAGTTCAGGGACATAATGGAGATGATGTGAATGGCAGAGCTCACCGTGCCGTACATACTGACACTGGCGGCGGCTGACGCAGTCAACCCCTGCGCGCTGGCAGTCCTGACGCTGGTGCTTGTCGCCATATTGACCAAGTACCCTAAGGAGAGGCACAAGGTGCTGACCGTCGGGCTCTCGTTCACCCTGGCAGTGTTCATCCTGTACTACATATACGGCCTGCTGATAATCAACCTCTTCAAGGCCGCGGTCGAGTTCATGAGCTCGTACTCCGACTGGCTGTACAAGGGCCTGGGAGTGGTCGCGATGCTGCTGGGGGCCTTGAACATCAAGGACTACTGGAGCTACGGTGCGGGAGGCTTCGTGATGGAGGTCCCCAAGAAATGGAGGCCCAGCATGAAGAAGCTCATCTCAGGGGTATCCAGCGCGAGGGGGGCGTTCGCGATAGGAGCCTTCGTCTCCGTATTCCTGCTGCCCTGCACTGTAGGCCCGTACATAGTGGCAGGGGGGCTGCTCTCAACCATAGAGTTCCTGGCTACCATGCCCTGGCTGTTCCTCTACAACGTCATATTCATACTGCCGATGATAGGGATAACCCTGGCGGTGTACGCGGGCTTCACGACCGTAGACAGGGCCTCGGGCTGGAGGGAGAAAAACATAAGGAGGCTCCACCTGGTGGCCGGGGCCATAATGTTCCTTATAGGCCTGGCGCTTGCTGTAGGCTGGATAGCCTGACTGCCATCCGGAGTCGCCTCTTCCGGGCAAATACTCTTAGATTACTTCGGGTTTGTCATTTTTCTTGTGGTTGCTTATCCTGTTGTTGATGCTGTTCCCGCACACTGCGCACATGCTCAGTGCGAATATTACAAGGTACATCACGAGCCCGTGTATGCATGCCGGTATGCCTGCCACTGTCGAGCACCCTGACGCCGGGCATGCCGTGTATGTCATCTCATAGTAAGTCATGTACCCGGCGAATATCACACCTGTGAAGGCTATCACAGCTATTGCTTTAAGTGCCAGAGTCTTGTCCATGTTTAGAATTTGGGACAGGGTTAATTAACGCACTTCCAGCCTGGGTGCAGCATCACGGTTTGTACTTTTCCCAATCCAAATCGTTCAAATCACGTCCGTCAGCATCAAGGACTTCCCTGACATCTATATTATTGTCACGAATGTGGGCCCTCAAGTAATCCTTGTTTGGTGTCCTGAACGCAGTGCCGTACATGACACCGTCTATCCTGACATATACCCCAATCGCTAAAGGGCCGTCTGAAGGCTCCGGGTTATTAGAAGACACCCTGAACGCCACATCGTCGCCCTCTTCCAGGAATACCCTTGCAGTCCTGCGGACCTCATGGATTTTCATATGTCACCACTTAGAAGTAGGGTTCAACTTTTTTAAGGGTTTCTATTGCGTTGCCAGCCCAATAAACAGCGATCACTTGACCCACAGCGCGTACTTGCCCGGGGCCTTTATGCCGAGGAGCTGGGCCACCTCTGAGCCGTTGGGGTCCTGCACGTACAGTATCCCCTTCCAGGTCCTGGAGAAATTGGCTGTCCTGCAGACCGGGCACGCCGTGCCGGTCACGAACATCTTGCACTTCCTGCACACCTTCTCTGCCATAGAAAATCACCTTACTGGAGCTTCTTCTCCTTCTTGCCGCCCTTCTTGGGCGCTGCCTTGGGGCCCTTGCCTGCTGCGCTCTTCTTGTCCTTGGAGGCCTTGGCCTTCTTGACCTTCTCTGCCCAGTCATCCCCTCCCAGGCCCACCTGCCTGGTGGTCAGGCCTATCTTGTACTGCTTCTCCATGGAGACGGATATTATCCTGGCGGTCACGGAATCCTTGTCCTTCAGGCTCCTCTTGGTCTCCCTTCCTATGAAGGAGGCGTTCTTGCCGTCGTATGTGACGAAATCGTCCATTATCTGGGAGACGTGTATCATGCCGTCCACAGGGCCTATCCTGACGAAGACCCCGAACTCGGTGACGTCTATCACGTAGCCCTTTACCATCTCATGGACGGTCGGCTGGTAGACGAGGAGCTCGAAATCCACCGGGTAATGTATCGCGCCGTCCCCGGGAAGTATCTTCCCGTCACCCACCTCGCCTACAGAGACGACTGACAATATCACTCCCAGTTCCTTGTCTATTATCCCTTCCCACCTGTCCTCCAAGCTGGCCTGTATGGCGTTCTCCAGGTCAAGCCCGAACTTGGCGGGAGGGACCCTTATCTTGTCCTCCACTGTAAGCACTTTGTACATCAGAATCTCCCTTGGATAATATTAATTGGGCATAGCTTATAAAAGCTTTCTTCACCAAATGAGGTCGCCGGAGCAGCAAGCCTCCCTGACCGAAAGCCTTATAAACCCTATATGTCACTATTTAATAGTGAATATTATGAGCAATTACTGGAAGTGGGTTTTCGGGCTGGTAGGAATCAGCGGAGCAACCACAGCCGGGATACTGGCGGTCGATGCCCTGACAAAAGATGAGACCGTACAGATACTTGAACCTCCCGCGATAGTCAGCGACGCCAGCACAGACCCCGCGTTCAGTGACATGGACAGGGCCAGGGTTGCCGGAGGGGGAATGCTTCCCCCGGCAGGCGGCCCAGAAGACGGCATAGGAGGCCCTGGAGGGGACGGTGACGGGACAGGAGATTGTGACGTGACCGGCGACAGGGACGAGGCAGGGACCGGGCCCGACAGGAAGGCTGAAGTCTACAGGGCGTTCGGCATAGACCTTGACAGGGACCTGGAAGACCTTTCAGAGTTCGAGTCCGGAAGCTACCCGGCAAGCCAGGGATGGGAAGAGATGTGCGAGAGGCTGAGGGACAGGTCCAGGAGCTATACTGGGGAGGAATACTCCCGGGAGATTGACAACTTCGGCACGTTCTGGGAGAAGGGGACCTGGATGTTCTACAAGCTGCTCGAGAAGGCGCCCAATGACGAGCTCAGGAAACAGGCCTGGGAGAGGCTCCTTCCTGTGGTCTTCAGGAACAACATTGATGATGACAGCATAGGCTCAGCGCTTGCCTTGGGCGAGCTGCTCGACAGGGCAGCCGGCGGGCAGATACTTGGCGTCAGCAGCGGCGAGTCTGGCATGACAAGGGACGAGCTTTCAGAGTACTGGAGAAGCCTGAGGGACAGGTCCGAGTCCATGTACAGGGAATGGGTGAGGGAAGAGGTAAGGCGCATGGCTTACTTCGTCTCGTCCGGCATATACAGCTCCGGAATGACGGCAGGCGACGGGGATGCAGAATTTGGAATGTGGGAAAAGCCGGCCAGGAAGAGCATGTACAGGCTGTTCGTGCTCGGCCTCATCCCTGAAGGCGCAGGCGGCCTGGACCTTGCCTATGAGGCCATAGGCTTCGCACACGACGACATACAGGAAAGGCAGGACAGGTGACATCATGAGAAGCTGGAAGAGATTCGAAAGGGGAGGCGTCACGTACAGTGTGAACCTGATTGAGGTGAACGACGGCATAAAGGTAGAGGTCTACTCCAGAGAGCCCCTCCCGGAGGACAGGGAGATGAAGCGCTATGTCGTCGGGATCCTGGCAGGCGGGAGAATCACGGGATTCCACGGGGACGAGAGGGTGGACTCGCCCGACCAGACGGGGGACCCCTTCCCCATAAGCAAGGGCGCTTTCAGTGGAACACCTTCTTATGAGGGCATGAGGTCTGCCTTCAGGCTAGGGGCGGAAGAGGCGCAGAGAAGGCTCAGAACAGGGGCCAGATGAAGGCGCCGAAGCAGGCGACCACCAGGGCGCCTATGAGCGATATGGCAATCCCTGATTTCAGCATGTCTTTCACCGTTATGTAGCCTGTCCCGTAGGCTATCGCGTTCGGCGGCGTTCCCACGGGCACTATGAAGTCGAAGCTGACGACTATCCCTATCAGTATCGCCATCAGCATCGGGTCTATCCCCAGCATGGTTGCCATGGGTATGCCTATCGGGACAAGTATGGCAGCCCCTGCGGTGTTGGCGACGAAGGCCGTGAACGCTATCGCGAACAGCCCTATAACCAGGTACATCACGAACTCTGGCTGGCCCATCAGCAGGCCGCTCAGGCCGGAGGCTATGAACATGTCCAGGCCTGTCGCATGTATGGCAGAGCCCAATGTTAGCCCGCCTCCAACCAGTATCAGGACAGACCATTTCACGTTCCTCAGGTCGTCCTTCTTGAGTATGCCCAGGGCATAGAGCCATATTATCGGTATCATCGCCACGACAGAGTTGTGCACCCCATGGAACGTGTCAGTCACCCAGAGGAGGGCGGTCAGGAAGAATACAGCAAGCGTCATCTTCTGGCCCCTCGTGAGCCTCCTCCCGTCCAGGCCGGGGGCCTTCACCTCCTTGACCTCCGACCTGTGCTGGAGGGAGAGCACCACCCAGGCGACAAGGACCATTATCACCACAAGCGGGAGAGCATGCACCATCCAGTCCAGGAACCCCACCTTTATCCCGGCGTCAGCCAGGAAGCTGACCGCTATCAGGTTGGGAGGCGTCCCTATCAGGGTTCCCACGCCGCCTATGGTGGCGGAATAACCTATCCCCAGCATGACGGTCTTGCAGTACTCCGATTTCATGGGCTTCAGCCCGCTGGCCGTGACAGCGGCGATGCCTATGGGTATCATGAGGAGGGTGGAGGCTGTGTTGGATATCCAGAACGACAGGAAGGCGGTTGCTGCCATCAGGCCCAGGAGGTACATCTTTGGCCTGTTGCCGAAAGCCCTGACGAAAAGCCCGGCTATCCTCCTGTCCAGGCCCGTGTTCTGTATGCCCAGCGCCAATACGAACCCTCCCAGCAGCAGGGCTATTATCGGGTCGAAGAAAGGGTAGTAAGCCTGCTTGGGCTGTATGCCCGCCCCCACCACCAATAAGGGAGGCACCATGAGGGCCGTCACCCAGAGGGGGAAGGCCTCGGTGAACCAGAGAACGCCTGCGAACAGCATTATCGCCATGACGGCCTGGGCAGGCTGCTCCAGCCCCAGGGGGTACATGTAAGCTGACAGCCCTATGATGATTGCTATTACAATAGAGAGAATGCGCTTCCAGTCAGTCTGCACCCTTGGCTTCCTCTTCATCTATATAATAATAGGCACAGCCCTTAGAAAAAGCTAAACGTCCTTCCTCATCCTGACAGGCCCGCTATGCGGGTCCATCTTGAAGAAGCGCTTGAGGGACAGGCCCTCCGACCTCCTGAAGATGACCTTCCCTATTATCTCGCTTATGTCCAGGACGTCTATGTATTTCTTCTCCTCTTCGGTGAACCTGTGGTCCACTGTGTTGGTCCCCAGGAGCTTGATTCCGGATTCCCTTATCTTGTCCTTTGCGTCCCCGCACAGCTCCAGGTGGGGGACTATCATCTTGCATGACCTTGCCCCGTAGTTGTCACTCAGGGACTTCCAGGCATTGCAGGCCGTCCCGCCTCCCCTTATGACATCGTCGACCATGAGTATGTCATTGCCCTCCACCAGGCTCCTGTCTCCAACTATCTCTATGACCTCTGACTCATCCGATTTCTCCTGCGACCTCCTCTTCCTTATGCCGACCAGCGGGAGGTCAAGGAAGTCGGCCACCCTCTCCGCCCTGGCATAGCCTCCTATGTCAGGCGAGCACACGGTCGTGTCCCTGAGCGAGTACCTGTCCATGTAGGCCCTTCCCAGGTGGCCCAGTATGGACAGGGGCTCCAGGGGACACCTGACGCTGAAGGCGAGTATGAGCGGCTCGGAGTGGGGCTCTATGGTGAACACCCTCCTTATGCCGGCATTCTCGTAGTCCTCTGCCACTATCCTGGCGTTGAGCGACTGCCTGCGCTTCCTCTTGTCGTAGCTGTAGTACCTTCCGTAGAGGTCGAAAAGCACGACCTTGGAGGCGTCTGACCTGAGCAGGTCGTCAGCTACCTCCTGGGCTATCATTTTGTGGGTGGAGGCCTGCACCTGGGGCATGGTGGGATGTATCACGTAGACAACCCTCTCCCTGACGTTCTCTCCCGTGAGGGTCTCCTCGGTGCTGTCCCCGCCGAGCTTCACCCTTTCTGGTATGTATTCGAACTTGCCCGGGTACTCTCCATCAAGGTATTTGAAGACCCGATCCCCCAGGTAGGGGCCCTCGATTCCATAGTCCTCATAATCAGGTACAGCTATCCCCACGTTTCCTGGTGCCATTCTCCCTCCACTTAGTTATTGCTCCCAAACTTCTTAAGGGTTTTTGAAAAGCAGCTTTTTAGAAGCTGGAGTGCACACTTCATCCAAACCGGCTCCCTTATCAAACACTTTAACCAAGGGAACCAATTCTAAAGCATGCCAGAGAAATGGCACATGCTCAGTTCTGACGATGTCAAGAAGAGGCTTGAGACCACAAGGAAGGGCCTCTCCCTTGTCGAGGCCAAGGAGAGGCTGAAAAAATACGGCCCCAACCTGCTTCCAGATAAGGGCGGGGTGCACCCCGCCAGGATACTGGCCAGCCAGTTCCAGTCCTTCCTGGTGTTCATACTGGTGGCTGCTGCAGGCATATCCTTCCTGGTTGGGGAGATGCTGGACGCCTGGGTGATAGCGGCCATACTGGTAGCCAACGCCCTATTGGGCTTCTACCAGGAGTACAAGGCAGAGCGCTCCCTGGAGGCCCTGAGGCAGATGGCGGTACCCCAGGCGATAGTCAGGAGGGACGGAAGGAGGATGGTGGTCCCTGCGGAGGGCCTGGTGCCTGGGGACATAATACTAATTGAGGAGGGCAACAAGGTACCTGCAGACTGCAGGATGTTCCAGGTTTCCGAGCTCAGGATGAACGAGTCCATGCTGACAGGCGAGTCCACCACCGTGCACAAGGAGGTTAAGGCCCTGAAGGATGTCCCTGTGGCTGACAGGAAATGCATGCTCTTCATGGGCACTGTGGCTGCTTCAGGGAGAGGGGAGGCAGTGGTCGTGTCCACAGGAAGGGAAACCGAGATAGGCAAGATAGCTGGCATGCTGGAGGAGATGGAGGAGACCACCCCTCTCCAGAAGAAGCTGGGAAGCTTCGGCAAGTGGCTCGGCCTGGCCATACTGGTGGTCATATCAGTCATATTCTCCCTCGAGGCCATGACAGGGGGCAACATCATAGAGATGCTGATGGTAGCCATAGCCCTGGCGGTCTCAGCCGTCCCGGAAGGGCTGCCTGCGGTGGTCACAATAACCCTGGCCATAGGGGTGACGGCCATGGCAGCCAAGAACGTCATCATCAGGAAGCTGTCGGCTGTCGAGACCCTGGGCTCCACCACTGTGGTGTGCGCCGACAAGACAGGGACCATGACGACCAACGAGATGACCGTCCAGGAGGTCTGGGTGAACGGCAAGACGGCCAAGGTCACAGGCCTGGGCTTCAAGCCCGAAGGCAGGTTCCTGGGGATGGACGAGAAGGACAGGCATATCAGGCTGCTGTCCGAGATATCCGCCCTCTGCAACAACTCGGCGCTGGAGAAGGAGGAAGACAAGTGGGTGATGATAGGCGACCCGACAGAGGGGGCGCTCAAGGTCATGGCGGCAAAGGCAGGGGTATGGGTGGATAAAATGAAAGACCATAAGAGGGTCTCAGAGAACCCCTTCACATCAGAGAGGAAGATGATGAGCGTGGTCTACGGCACCCCGAAAGGCGCGATGGAATACGTGAAGGGAGCGCCGGAGATAGTGCTGGAGAGGTGCACCTCCTGGTACGTGAACGGAAGGGTGCACAAGCTGAAGAAGAATGACAGGCAGGCCATACTCGACGCCTTCAAAGGCATGGCAGAGGAGGGCCTGAGGGTCCTGGGCATGGCGTACAAGCCGGTGAAAGGGAAGGACTCCAGGGAGAAGGTCCTGACCTTCGTTGGCCTTGCAGGCATGATAGACCCCCCAAGGGAGGAGGTCAAGGACGCCATAAGGGTGCTCTCAGGCGCAGGCATAAGGACAGTGATGATAACAGGGGACCACAGGATAACGGCCCTGGCGATAGCCAGGAAGCTGGGCCTGGTCCGGGACTCCAAGGGGGCCGTGCTGGAGGGCGAGGACCTGGGCAGGATGGGTGAGAGGAAGCTCTGTTCAGTCGTCAGGAACGTCAACGTATATGCCAGGGTGTCCCCCGAACACAAGGTCAGGATACTGTCCGCCCTGAAGAAGAGGGGCCACATAGTGGCGATGACAGGCGACGGCGTGAACGACGCGCCTGCGCTCAAGAAGGCCGACATAGGGGTGGCGATGGGCATAAGGGGGACTGACGTGGCAAAGGAAGCCTCTGACATGATACTGCTGGACGACAACTTCGCCACCATAGCCAAGGCAGCTGAACAGGGAAGGGCCATATACGACAACATCAGGAAGTTCATCCGCTTCCTCCTCTCGGCCAACTTCGACGAGATATTCGTCATAACGGCAGCGTATTTCGCCGGCCTCCCGCTTCCACTCCTGCCCCTGCAGATACTCTGGATAAACCTGCTGACTGACGGCCTGCCTGCAGTGGCCCTTTCAGTGGACCCCCCAGAGAAGGACATAATGGAGAGGCCGCCCAGGAAGCCGAACGAAGGCGTGATGCACGGCATGCTGGACTTCATAATAATGGCGGGCATACTGGCCTCCATATCCACGCTGGGCATCTTCCTGGTGATGCTCTGGTCAGGCGCACCGGTCGAAAAGGCAAGGACCATGGCGTTCACCACGGCCATAATGTTCGAGCTGCTGTTCGTGTTCAACTGCAGGTCAGAGACCCGCTCTGTCTTCAGGACCAACCCCTTCAGCAACAGGAAGCTGGTGCTGGCTGTGCTGGTCTCGGTCCTGCTGCAGTTCGTGGTGGTATACCTGCCCTTCTGCCAGGCCATCTTCGGGACAGTTGCCCTGGGCACAATCGACTGGCTCTATGTGCTGGGGTTCTCTTGCCTGGGCCTGTTCGTCTTCCCTGAGGTGTTCATGAAGGTCGACCTGCTGGTCCCCAGGAGAGGGAAGAATAAAAATTAGGAAAAGAATAATTGTTATGGACGTATCAAGGATTAGGGAGGATTTTCCTGTCCTCCAGCAGGAGATAAGGGGGAAGCCTGTAGTGTACCTTGACAGCGCCTGCATGTCCCTCAAGCCCAGGCAGGTGGTCGAGGCGGCCAACGAATACTACGAGAAGTTCCCGGGCTGCGCAGGAAGGTCCAGCCACAGGTTCTCCAGGGAGGTCACCAGGAAGGTGGAAGAGGCCAGGCAGGCCGCGGCCAGGTTCTTCGGCGCGAAGCACACGGAGGAGATGGTGTTCACCAGGAACACGACAGAGGCGATAAACCTGGTGGCGAACTCCCTGGGCCTGAAGAAGGGCGACATGGTCATAACGTCCGACAGGGAGCACAACTCCAACCTGGTGCCCTGGCAGATGCTCTCCAGCAGGAAGGGCGTGGAGCACAAGGTGGCAGGCTCCACCCAGGGAGAGGTGTTCGACATGGCAGGCTTCGAGTCCATGCTGTGCGGGCACGTGAAACTGGTCTCCATGGTGCACACGTCCAACCTGGACGGTTACACCCTTCCTGTCAGGGACATAATAAAGGCTGCGCATGATTACGACACCCTTGTGATGCTGGACGGCGCCCAGTCAGCCCCCCACCACAGCGTGAACGTCAGGAAGCTTGACGCCGACTTCTTCTGCTGCTCAGGCCACAAGATGCTCGGCCCGACCGGCGTCGGCATGCTGTACGGCAAGAGGCACCTGCTGGAGGGGCTGGAGCCCTTCATGGGAGGGGGGGAGACAGTCGAGGACAGCACATACAAGGGGCACAAGCTGCTGAAGCCCCCCGAGAGGTTCGAGGCAGGCCTGCAGAACTATTCGGGCATAATAGGCATGAAGGCTGCCCTGGACTACCTGAAGAAGGCAGGGACTGAGAGGATAGCCAGGCACGAGCTGGAGCTCGGAAGGATGATGTCAGATGGGGCGTCAGGGATACCCAACCTGGAGACAGTCGGTGTTGATAACTACGCCCTGAGGGGAGGGGTGTTCAACTTCAACATAAGGGGCCTGGGCTTCCATGAGGTGGCCCTGATGCTGGACCAGACGGCCAACGTGATGGTGCGCTCCGGCCGCCACTGTGTGCACAGCTGGTACAATGACAGGAAGGTTCCGGGCTCTGTCAGGGCGTCAGCCTACCTGTACAACAACAGGGAGGACATCCGGACGTTCCTGGACAGCCTGAAGAAGATAGCCAAGCTAGGCAAATGACGCAACAAACAGGCACCTTTTTAAGCGCTGTGGCATAAAATAAGTTATGTCAGCATGTATCATAGCCCTCGTTGTTCTCGCTTTCATGGGGATGTTCTCGGCCCGCTACAGGGGCTGGGCGAGGGAAGCGTTCGACTGCGTGGCCAGGAGGGCCACCCTCAGGCCCTGCAGGACGGGCTTCAATGAGGCGGTGAAGGCCAAGGTCACATCCAAGATGATGGAGAGGTTCCCCAGGCTGGCCTCGTTCACCCACAAGCACTTCGAACTGATATCCTGGCTGTTCACCATAATATTCTTCATCAGCCTGGCTTACACAGTCTACAGCGGATACAACCTGATGGCCTACGGCACATGCGACCCTGTCTCCGGGATGTGCGCCCTCAACCCTGGGGCCACATGCTCGGTCACCACAGGGTGATGTAGCCTGTCGCGGCTGCGTAGGCGCCTAGGGCCAGCACCGCCATCACTACCACAAAGAGCAACAACCAGCTTCTTTCCATAAATATAGTTTTGCCGCAAAGTATTTATATGATGCGGGAGATACTGGAGAGGCCTGACTGGCTGCTCTCCCTTTTCATAGTGAACGTGGGAGGGTTCCTTCTGGGGATGTACTATTACCTCCTCCAGCTCTCGGTCACGGGCCCCCTGCTCTGGGTATTCGTCATAGACTGCCCCCTTTATGTCATCCTTTTCGCCGGCATATGCCTGGCCCTGTACAGCGGGAGGGAGCCACCTTCCTGGTTCATGCTGCTGGTCGCGGTGGGGCTCATCAAGTACGGCATCTGGACAGTGGCGGCCATAACCCTGTACCTGGACCACCTGCTCGGCGTCAACCTCATCGTGAACGGCGCCATGCCTTTCCTGCACGCCGGAATGATACTCGAGGGGATTGTGATTCTCCCCCGCCTGAAGGCAAGGGCCTGGCACGCCCTGCCGGTTGCCGGCTGGTTCCTGCTCAATGACTTCTCAGACTACTTCCTGGGCACCGTGCCCATGCTGCCGTCTACCCACCTGGGCCTGCTCATGTGGGAGAGCATCCTCGCAACGCTTATATTGACGCCCCTGGTATATCTAATCGGAAGAAGATGGAGGAAAAATGGAAGAGAAGACTGAGATGCCGACCAGAGACGGCCTGAACGGTGGGCCGGGTCCGGCCAGGCACAAGGTAAGGGTGTTCAGCACGGCCATGTGCCCCTGGTGCGTGAGGGCCAAGCAGTACCTGGAGGAGAAGGGCATCGAGTTCGAGGACATAAACGTGCAGGAAGACCAGAACGCGGCCAGGGAGATGGTCGAGAAGTCGGGCCAGACAGGGGTCCCTGTCATAGAGATAGACGGGACCATGGTGGTGGGCTTCGACAAGGAGAAGATTGACCTGCTCCTCGGCATAAAGGGATGATGCTTGTTCCGGCTGCCGCAAGGTCTCACTTCTTGAACTGGCCTATCTTGGGCACCAGGTCCACGTGCGTCAGGAAAAGCGACCTGCAGCAGAACCTTTCCACACCGAGCTTGGTGAGGACCTCTGGCCCTTTCCTGCCCTTCTTGACCTCCTTCTGGTACTCCTCCCAGAGGTGGGCAATGGGCTTCCCGCAGGTCATGCACCTTATCGGTATAATCATAACTGGCTCCTACAATAGTATATCATTCACAAGCAGGTTATTTAAGCTTTCCCTTCCCTCTCGGCTTCCTCCTGCCTTTTCCTGATGTCCATCATCTTCTCCATGGGGATTTCCCTGCTATTTGACGTTGCCCTCTTCCTTATGGCCCTACTGGTCCTGTCTATGTGGTCCAGGTACTCCTTCTCCTTCCCCCTGACAGGGTACCCCATCCTCTCCAGCTTCCTGTTAAGTGCCGGGTTCAGGCTCGAGAGGGAGGGCGGCGCGCCCTTTCCTCCGCCATCCAGCCATATGTCCAGCAGTGCCTTGTTGTGCTCTCCGAGGCACCTCAGCACATCGTCCCTGAGATCCTTGTAGCCTTCCCATCTCCTTGGCTCTGTCTCAGGGAGGGCATCTGTTTCCAGCTGATTCATCAGGACAGCCATCGCGGCTTCCTCCTCGCTGATGTTCCCTCCGTTTACAGGGCCAGGCGCTTCCCCGGCCTTCTTTCCCAGGCCCGTGCTCCAGAGCCTCTTGCCCCAGTACCTGTCCAGGAACCACTGGGGGAAATCTTCCCTCTTCGTCCATTCCAGCCTGAACAGCTTCCTGGCCAGCTCCGCCTCGCTCTTCCTTTTCCTCTTGTCCGTGAACAGCTTGCCATAAGGCACGGATATGACGTTGCCTTCCCTCCCGTATATCCCGTGGCTGCCGTACAGCACTATCAGCGAGCCCCTGTTCCTGAACCTCGGGTACTGGATGTTCCCGAAGAACTGGACGACTGCCACGCTGTCCCTCATGTTTCCGAGGTCCCATATGTCGCCCTCCAGGAAGCCCTTCCTGGACTTGTGCATCGCGAGGTCCCCGAAGACGCAGTCCATTGCCACGACCCCTGACGTGCTCCTGAGCGCAGGCCCCTCGAAGCAGCATGACTTGAACCTGTAGCCGGTCACGCCATGGAAGCCCCTGTCAGTGAAGGTCCTGTTCCTTATGTCCTCGGTGAATTCTGGCTCCACGTAGATGTCATCCGGAAGCCCGGCCTGGGCTTCTCTGTCCCTCTCCGTGTACTCCCCATCCACGTCTATGATTCTTACCCTGACAGGATAGTCCCTGAACCCAAGGTGGTAAAGGGACAGCTCTATTCCCTCATCCCCGTTCCTGGAGCAGAACTCGTATGCCGCTTCAAGCTCATGGACCTGTGCCTGCCCGAGGCCCTGGGCACCCTCCAGGTACCATTCCCCCTCCCTCTTGACGTACCTTGTGCCCAGCCCCAGTTCCTCTATGTCGTCCCAGGAAATGTCCTCAGGCCTCATGTCCCTGGACACCAAAGCCTCAGGGTCCAGAACAAGCAGTGCTGGTATGCAGGGGGTTCCCATCTTAATTATTGTGTGAAACTTTTTATTAGGGCATGTCTGCAGGCCGGGCCTAGTCCAGCTTCACGGGCTCGTACATCCTTCGTGCGTGATTGTATACCCTCACGAACTGCCCGGGAGTGAGCTCTGTCTGGCCCCTCCCGCTCTTCCTCCTGCTGTCAGTGGGGAGCCTGGAAACATACCCGTCCTCTATGACGAAGCCCTCCCCGTATCCAGGGAGGTGCAGCTTGGAGCCGACCGGAAGGGCGTCTATTGGAACCTTTCTAAGTGCCATTCCTTTTATTGCATGCGCAATTTTATAAGCGTTGCCCTTGCCGGCAGTTTATTAGTGGGCCCGGGCCAATAATATGTATGGAGTACTTCATGAAGGTTCTGGAGAAGGCCAAGTCCTTCATAACAGAGCCGTCGAAGGCATTCAAGAAGGAGGGAAAGACCAGCTTCGGGGAGGCATTCAAATACCTCCTCGTTCTTGGGATAATAAACGCTGTCCTGGGCGGCCTGATAGCAGGCGCCATCCTGGGGCCGTTGGGCATCGTGGGTGCGATAGTGGGCATCTACATCCTCATGGTAGTCGGCTCCCTGGTAGGCGGCCTCCTGCTGCACGTGTTCGCGTGCATAGTGGGCGCCAAGAAGGGCATCGAGCAGACGTTCAAGGCGCTGTTCTTCGGGCAGACCCCTGTATTGCTCCTGGGCTGGATACCTGTGATAGGCTGGGTGATGAGCATCTGGGGAATCGTGCTGAGCATCATAGGCCTGAAGGAACTGCACAAGATAAGCCTATTCAAGGCGATACTTGCATACGTCCTGCTAATAGTGGTGGTCATGGTGGTGATACTGGCGATAAGCGCCATGCTGTTCGCTTCCCTGGTGATGGTCGGAATGCCGGGCATGGACATGTCCCAGATGCTGGCAGTCCCTTACTGAGAAGTGGTTTCTTTTTCTTGCATTTTTGATTCCTGCCAGCCCTGGGGCTTCAGGGCGTTTCCAGGCCTTCCACCAGGCCGAACATTGAGAGCGCGCCTATCATGGTGTCGATGAATTCCCTGTGGTGCACGGGGTACTCGACCTCCTGCCCGTCGGCGTCCTCTATGGAGAACGTTTCGCCAGCCCCTATCGGGTCTTCCCATAAAAGGCTCTCCCTGACGGTCCTGCTCACGGCATTACCAGACGGCTCGGAGAATATGCCGTCCCTCTCGAGCACCGACTCCCAGAGGACGAACACGCCTTCCCCGTCCTCTTCATTCCCGGCAAGGTGGAGCGCCCTGCTCTCGAACGCTGCAAACGGTTTGGTCTCGCCTGACCTTGTCGCTACAGTGTATATGTGGCCCAGGCTGTAGCACCCCACATGCTTGAGGGTGTAGCTCCCCCTGGCCTCTTCAGTGAAGTAGCTCTGGGGGTTCATCCTGTCAAAGGCATGCGTCATACCTATTATTGTCCGGGAAATGATTTAAGGCTCCGGGACAGTTTGAACGGGTCACTCCACGAGCCCGAGGTGCTTGAGGGTCTCGAATATGCCCCAGGCATACACGCAGGCCTCAAAGGCGCGTATCCAGTCGCCCTGCTTCTGGAAGTGCCTGCAGTCCGACACGTAGGCGTTCATGTTCTCTATCTGCCCTGCAGCCTTGACGCTGTTGGCCTTTATGCCTTTAGTTTCCTTCTCCAGCTTCTCCAGCCACTTCCGCGTCTCCAGCACCAGGGCCTCCTGGGTCTTGTCCATGTTACATATTTCCCCGAATGTTTATAATAAACAGAAGGCACAATTAATTATGACCTACACGATAAGGCTCGAAGCGGTAAACAGGGAGAACAAGAAGGTCGGGGGGAAGGGAGCCAACCTCGGTGAGATGGTCCGGGCCGGCCTTCCCATACCGCCTGGTTTTGTCGTGACGACAGACGCATACGACAGGTTCATAGCGGCCAACAGCCTGAAGGAGAAGATAGAGTCTGAGATGTCAGGCCTGGATGCAGATGACCCGGAGAGCGTCAAGGCAGTGGCAGGCAGGATACAGGACCTCATACTCAACGGGAAGGTGCCCCCTGAGGTGGAGAAGGCCATAAAGGAGGCTTATGAGGAGCTATCCGTGGGCAAGGAGGTCATGCAGCTCGGGGGAAAAGCATTGGACCTGGTAAAGGCAGGAAGGGAGTGCTTCGTGGCTGTCAGGTCGAGCGCGACCGCGGAGGACCTGGCTGAGGCCTCTTTCGCCGGCCAGATGAAGACCCTGCTCAATGTGTTCGGCGCCTCCAGCCTGGTCAGCGCAGTGAGGGAATGCTGGGCGTCCCTCTACACCCCAAGGGCCATCTTCTACAGGAAGACTCACAACATAGCTGCTGACATATCCATAGGCGTGATAGTCCAGAAGATGATAAACTCGGAGAAGTCCGGCGTCATATTCACGGTCAACCCCACGACCAATGACATGAGCCAGATAATGGTGGAGGCTGCCTGGGGCCTGGGGGAGTCTGTGGTGTCAGGCTCGGTGGCCCCTGACGTCTACATACTAGACAAGCAGACAGGGGAGGTCATAAGCAAGAAGGTCTCCAACAAGAAGACCCTCAGGACGAGGGACCCCTCGACTGGCCAGACAGTCGAGAGGAGGACGCCCGAGGACAAGGCGAACGCCCAGGTGCTGGACGGGACCGAGCTTTCCAAGCTCTGGGAGCTAGCCAAGAAGGACGAGGCCCACTACAAAGGGAAGCCACAGGACATAGAGTGGTGCGAGGAGAGGAAGAGGATATTCTTCGTCCAGACCAGGCCCGTCACCACCCTGGGAAAGACCGTTTCGAGGGAAGTGCCTGAAGAGGAAGGCGAGGCCATACTGGAAGGCATGGGGGCCTCCCCGGGCTCGGCAAAGGGAAGGGCCAGGATATCCCACAGCCTTGACGAGCTCTCCAGCATGGAGAAGGGCGAGATACTGGTGGCCAGGATGACCAACCCTGACATGGTGCCCTACATGAAGATAGCCGCAGCCATAGTGACGGACGAGGGGGGCATGACGAGCCATGCCGCCATAGTGTCAAGGGAGCTGGGCGTGCCCTGCATAGTCGGGACAGGCGACGCCACTTCCAGGCTGCAGGACGGGCAGGAACTGACAGTTGACGCTTTCAGGGGCAAGGTGTTCTCAGGGGACGTGCAAGTCCAGGAAACGCCTGAAGCGGCCCCTCCCGGCCTCCCGGGAAGCGACACGCCTGAAGGCGAGATAGCGGGCGCCCAGATACCCATGGGGTTCACAGCCACTTCCATAAAGGCCAACATAGCCTTCCCGGAGACAGCTGAAAGGGTGGTGAGCAAGGCCGACGGGGTGGGCCTCCTTAGGGCGGAGCACATGCTGACGGAGAGCGGGAAGCACCCGGCCCACCTGGCAAAGGAAGACCCGGACGAGCTGATAAGGATAATAAAGGAGGGCATAGGCAGGATAGCCAAGGCGTTCTACCCCAAGCCTGTCTGGTACAGGACCCTGGACGCCAGGACGGACGAGTTCCGCTCCCTGGAGGGAGGGGAGAACGAGCCGGAAGAGGCCAACCCCATGCTGGGGTGGCACGGGATAAGGCGCTCACTGGACGGCCCGGACGTCTTCAGGTGCGAGCTTGCCGCGATAAAGGAATTGCAGGAAGAGGGCCTCAACAACGTCTGGGTCATGCTCCCCTTCGTGTCAAAGGTGGAGGAGCTCAGGAAGGCCAAGGGGATGATAGACTTCCCCGTCAAGCTGGGCATAATGGTGGAAACCCCCGCCTCTGTGGTGGAACTCGAGAGCTTCTGCAGGGAAGGGATAGACTTCATCTCGATAGGCTCCAACGACCTGACGCAACTGACCCTGGGAGTGGACAGGGGGAACTCGCACCTGGCCAGGTTCTATGACGAGATGGACCCCTCGGTCCTGGGCCTGATAAGGATGACGATAGAGACCTGCAAGAAGCACAATGTGGAGAGCTCCATATGCGGGGAGGCAGGCTCCAACCCCAGGATGGCCGAGAAGCTGGTCCAGTTCGGGATAGACTCCATCTCCTGCGAGATGGACGCCATAGACAGCGTCAGGAAGACAGTCGCCATAACTGAGAGGAAGATACTCCTCGACAAGATAAGGGAGCGCTAAGGGCTTGTTTGGATGAAACCTTTATGGCGTCAGCCAAAGGTTTCAAGGGAGCGCTGAGCTATTTCTCCCGCCCGTCTTCATCATCCACAAGCTCTGGCAATTCCCTTATGTTGGTCTGCAGCTGGTTCGAATCCCTGGCTATTTCAGAATACATCTGCCCTATTCCGGACTCCAGCGGGCTGTCGTCCGTTTCGCCGTAAGGGGCGGGCTCCAGGAAGTGGCCTGTCGTTTCCATGAACCTCCAGAGCCCGAAGGGGTACTTGGCCCTGAGGACCATGGCGCATACCCTTATCTCATCGTCATCCTCCAGCCTGACGGTCTCCAGCGGCCCCATCGCCTTCTCTTCCCTGCCCCTCGCATGCCGGGTCGTGTTGCTGGGGTTCAGGTTCTGGTAGTCCGCCCTGTTCCTGTCCAGGAAGAGCTTGAAATGGGCCCTTGACAGGCACCGGTCCGGGTCTGGAATCACCAGGTGGTTCTCCAGGTAGACCCTATCGCTTATCTTCACCCTGTCGGACCTTCCTGCCCTGACCTCCGTCATCATGGGTCCGGGCCTGAACCTGATGATGTACAGGTCGGCATCCTCAGGGTCCATCGAATGGAAGAACATCTCCTCCTCCCCATGGAACGTGAGCTCCCCTGAGTCCCTGGACCTGCCTTCCTTCTTCACGTCCTTGGTGTAGCCCAGCAGGAAGAAGGCGGGCGTCTCCTCCGTGAATGCTGACATGTATTCGCCCTTCCTCTCAGGGTGGAAGTAATAGTCGAAGAACCTCCTGAAGCCCGCCCTGATGACTACCGGCTTTTCCAGCCTGTTGCTGCCGTCCATATGACCACTGGTGATATTTGTAGCGCAATTATTTAAGGGTGCCGCTTACGGTGTAAACCGGTTCCTGGTTTTTAAGGGGGCTGGGATAAATATATAACATGTCGCATGTCGCCCATCCCATACTCTCCAGCAAGGCGGGGCAGAAGATAATCCTCCTGGGGAACGAGGCGATAGTGAGGGGATGCCTGGAGTCAGGGATAGACTTCGCGGCCGCATATCCCGGCACGCCCTCCTCCGAAGTCCCGATGGCCTTCCATTACATAGTCCGTCACGGGAACAAGCCGGGGGTCTATTTCGAGTACAGCACGAACGAGAAGTCCGCCTTCGAGGCAGCCGCTGCAGCGGCTTTCTCGGGCCTGAACTCCATAACGGCGATGAAGCATTTCGGCCTCAACGTGGCGTCAGACGCCCTCATGCCCGTAGCCTATGTGGGAGTGAAGGGAAGCTTCGTGGTGATGGTGGCCGACGACCCCCACTGCTGCTCATCAGCCCAGTCAGAGCAGGACTCCAGGCACTACGCCAGGATGGCGCACATGCCCATGTTCGAGCCCGCTGACGCCCAGGAATGCAAGGACTTCACCAAGCTGGCCTTCCAGCTTTCCAAAAAGTACGAGATGCCCGTATTCCTCAGGACCACCACCAAGGTGAGCCACTGCAGGGAGAGCCTCTCCATAGGGAAGCTGAAGAAGGGCAAAGGGAAGGGGAAGTTCGTGAAGGACATAAAGCGCTACAACAACCTCCCTCCCCATACAATGGAGATGCACGAGAGGATACTCAGGAAGGAGGAGAGGATAAGGAAGGAGTTCTCGGAGAAGACACCTGTCAACAGGGTAGTCTACCCCAACGTGAAGTCCAGGACAGGCATCATAACATGCGGCTCCCCGTACCTCTACGTGATGGAGTCCCTGGGCATACTGGGCAAGAAGATGCCCATACTCAAGATAGGCTTCACCTGGCCCCTTCCCGAAGGGAAGATAAGGAAGTTCATAAAGGGCCTGGATGCGGTCCTGGTTGCAGAGGAGCTCGACCCCCTCCTCCAGAAGGAGGTGGAGAGGCTGGCAAAGGAGGTCAACCCCAAGCTAAAGATATACGGCAAGCCGGGCTACCTTCCCCCTGTGGACGAGCTTAACACGGAGAAGCTCCTTACTGCCCTCACCATGGTGCTCAACAGGTCAGACCCCATAGACATGAAGGCCCACTGCGGGGTCTGCGAGGCCCTGAAGGTGCCGAAGAGGACGCCGGTCATGTGCCCGGGATGCCAGCACAGGGCCACTTTCCACATAGTCAGGAAGGCCGTCGGCAAGGACGTCATCTTCGGTGGCGACGTCGGGTGCTACACCCTGGGCATACTGCCTCCCCACAACATGGCGGATTACATACTCTGCATGGGGGCGGGCACTGGCATAGCACACGGGATAAACAAGGCAACAGGCCAGGACGTGGTCGCCTTCATAGGCGACTCCACCTTCTTCCATACGGGCCTGCCGGAGCTGATGAACGTCGTCTACAACAAGTCGAACCCCATGATAGTCATAATGGACAACAGGTGGACTGCCATGACAGGGCACCAGCCCAACCCCTCCACAGAGGTCAACGGGATGGGGGACGAGGTGGACAAGCCGGACCTGGTGGCGATAGCAAAGGCCTTCGGGGTGGAGAACGTGCTGAAGATAGACCCGTTCCAGATAAATGCCTCCATAAAGGCCGTGAAGAAGGCCTGGAAGTCCAGGGGCAAGAAGCCTGTTGTTGTCATATCCGAGAGGGAGTGCCAGCTTGTGGCCCACAGGAGGAAGGTGCACAAGGGGGTGAAGGTCCCCAGGTTCGAGATAGACCAGGGCAAGTGCAAGAAGGCCGGGGTCTGCCTGTACGAGTACGCATGCCCTGCCATATACAACGAGAACGGGAAGTTCATGATAGACAAGAACCTGTGCACAGGCTGCGGGTGCTGCGCTCAGGTGTGCCCCCACGGGGCGATAAAGGTGGGTGAAGTGAGATGATTGACAGGAACACAGGCAAGAGGGTGTACGGCGTCTTCATGGGAGGCGTAGGAGGGCTTGGCCTCCTTACCCTTGGGAGGATAATAGCAGACGCGGCCCTGATGGAGGGCTACAACGTCAAGACGTCAGAGTTCCACGGCCTCGCCCAGAGGTACGGCACCCTCCAGGCGCAGGTCCGCTTCTCTAAGGGCCCGATACACGCCTCCACCATACCGACAGGCCAGGCCGACCTGGTGATGGGCCTGGAGCCGCTGGAGGCCCTGAGGGGGGCGATATACGCCTCCAGGAAGGCAGGGACGAAGTTCCTGGTGAACACCTACAGGATGTACCCGATAGGCCTGTCCGTCGGGAGGAAGCAGTACCCCAAGCTGGAGGGCGTGCTGGAGAAGATAAGGGGCTTCGCCAAGGAGTTCTACCACCTGAACGCGTCCCAGATAGTCCAGAAGGAGACAGGGGACATAATGCTGACCAACACCTACCTCCTGGGGATTGCCGCCTCCAAAAATCTGCTCCCGCTCAAGAGGGCTTCCATACTCAAGAGCCTCCTCAACATAGTGCCCCCGGAGTTCAAGTCACAGAACAGGAAGATATTCCAGATGGGCGAGAGGCACAGGTTCTAAGCGTCTCCAGCCATTTATTCCTGTTTGGTTAATATTTTAACAGATGGACGAGCTTCATGCCTTGGAGAAGGCGGCCGGGCAGATTTCGTTGGCCCTCTCATTGCCCGAGGTAAGGCCGGCCAACACAGACGTCAAAGGCAGGACCCATGAGAACATAGAATCCAGGATGGACCATTTTGATTCTGAAGCAAGGGATAGGATTGCTTATTTCAGGGAGAGGCTGGAAGATATGGTGGCCCTCTCAAGGAGAAAAATTCCGGATGATCCGATGGGGATGATAGAGGAGTTCAGCAGCCTTGCATCGGACATCAACAAGGCCCTTGTTTTAATAACCAGGGACAAAAAAGCCTTTGATGAACTGAATGAAGCCTACAAGGGAAGGCTCCTTTCAGATATAGGGGTAGATAGCCCGGGCAATATAGGCGCCAAGATACTATCCCTGACTGACGAGATGGACGAGCTGAGGGGAAAATTCTTCGGAAGGCTCATATCCGGGTATGTGATATCACACCTGGGCTCAGAGATAAAGAGGGTTGAGGAGCTGGGAAAGAAGTACGAGGATGCCGAGGACAAATCAAGTCCGGCAGGCATAACATTCCTTGAGAGTGAACGGTACGACGACGTCAGGTTCTACATAGCATATGACCTTGCCAAGGCCCTGTTCAGCAGGTACATGGTCATGCTTGATAGTGCAAAAACCAAGGGCGGCCTGACAAAGGATATCAAGGACTCGATTGCGGACGACATAATATCCAGCTGTAGGAAGAGAATAGCGGCATACGCCAGGGATAACCCTGGGGAGGAAGGCTACAGCAAGAAGGACGTGAGTGAAGCCCTTGACGTGTTGAGGGAGGCGCTCGGCCAGAAATTGGGGGCAGTCCATGGGGACCCAGAGGATTCCATGAGGAAAGGCAGGATACTCCTTGATAGGTTCGAATCTCTCCCATTTGGTCTCAGAAGCATCCTGGAAGAATACCTGACCAGCAGGAAAACCCCTAACGAGGAGTTTCAGGAGATTGCGGGTTATGTGATGGGGGCAGCGCCCGGGAATGACATCGACAAGATACTCCTCTCGCTGGAAAGGTCGGAGAAAGCCGTTTCTGGTGTCAAGCTAGACACAGGCTTTCTCACCAAAAAAATGAAGGAGACTTACGGCAGATCAGACATTGAAGCCCTCAGCAAGGTAGACATAAAATTATGGAATTTCTTCAGAGGCAACAGGGATGTCCAGAAGATATACGGTAAGGAGCTGCTGGAAAAATTTGGCCGCACGGTAAGGGATTCTGTCTTCACAGAGGTGCTAACCAAGCCGGGATACAGGCACGAGGGCCTGCAGATCGGCGAGAAGGCGACTTTCTTCAGGGATCCGAGGGCAATCGCCTACAATGTAATGAACATATGGAGGGCCTCCCAGAACCATGCCAGCATCGAGAAAGGGCTGCATTACGTCAATTCCCTAACTGAAGAGGATGTAAGCTCAACATCGGTGCTCGGCATACCAGGGATTTCTGAAATCATAGAGAGGATGAGGCAGGACCCGGATTTCAGTATCGGCGACAGGGAGGTAAAGGGGTTCCTGTTGGATGCATGCGGACATATGATAAGGGCCGGCACAGCCCCCGAGCAGTATTTCGCGTCATCCCTGGTGTCCGACATGAAGATACTATATAACGCTTCAGAAGCGGAGTATGAGAGGATTGTCGGCTCTTTGTCAGACAGCATGGTTCTGGATGAGCAAGCCAGGTCAAATTTCATGAGGCATGCGCCGAAGTTTCTCGAGAGGCTGAACATAAGGTACACTGGAAGGGAAGGCGGATTCTCCCCAGGGTTCATGCAGGATTACAAGAAGGACATCGAGATGCTGAGCAGGTTCTTTGACGAGACCGAGGATAGGGTCAGGTCAAGCCCCAACCTGGGGGTCATAGAAGATGAAATATCAAGCATGATGGACAATGCCATAAGCAGCGATGACCTGGAGAGAGCCACTGCCTATGCCAAGGAATACCTGAAGGCACTTGACGACCCAAAGACAGCCAAGTCATTTAGCTGGCTGGAGCCAGCCAAGAAGGACAGCATAAGGGCTCTTGCCATGAACTCCTACCAGGCGGATCCGGGCCTTCTCGTGTCGTTGTTGAGGAAAGTGATTGACAAGGAGAGGGCAGTTCCAAAGATAAGGCTCATATCAGAGGGAATCGAGATGCTGAAGGAAAATGATGAACTCATTGGCTACATCAAATCCGCACTGGAGACGCAGCCTGGCAGCGGATACACCCTGCTTACAGGGCTATGCCTTGCGAAGCCTGTCCTGGATGACAGGTTCTATGAAAGCCTGTCTGACATGTTCGATGTCAGCGGGAGGCTGGAGGACTACGGTGTGCCCGGGGAAACGGCAGCCATCATAGTCGAGAAGGGCCTTTCTGATGACATGGACATACTGCACTACTGCAAGATGATGTCAATAAAAGGCAAGCCGCCCTCCAAGCTTAAAAAAATCATAAAGACCAAGGACCAGATAGCAAGGATAGAGGCTGAGCTTGAGAAGAACCCTGACAACAAGACACAGCTGAACATGCTGCATGACAGAAAGAAGAAGCTGCATTCAATGGTCAGCGGTATCGGAAGCATGATAGAAGGTTACAAGAAGGACTCCTGCGGGAGGGCTCTGCAGGCCATAACAGGGGAATCCCAGGAGGTAAGGGACGTGGACGAGAACCTGATAAACGCCATACTCACATACCACAACATTGCCCAGAACAGGTCCCTGCTCTCAGGGCTCCTCAGGGATTACATGAACGGTGAGCCATTGAAGGCGTATGAGGATGACAGGAACTTGGAGGCCCTTGAAAGGTACAGTGAGATGGGCATAAACACTGAAAAGTGGCT
Organism: uncultured archaeon; assembly: GCA_964555875.1. GTDB lineage: Archaea > Aenigmatarchaeota > Aenigmatarchaeia > QMZP01 > QMZP01 > DAOVIL01. The sequence goes on along the minus strand of CAZKUD010000011.1, from coordinate 4,562 downwards.
TAGGGGAATCAAGAGGACATATGCCCCGGACAAGGTCGCGGATGTCATAGAGAAGAAGAAGGAGCAGATAAGCTTCCAGGTCAGCGAAGCGATTCGTATATATTCAGCCCTAGGGATGAGCGTGGGGAAGGAAGAGATATTCGAAAGGTACGATGAGCTTGCCGGCATGGAAGGCGTTACTGAAAACTCCAGGGCTGAGCTGAGGGCCCACCTGGACAACATAAAGAGCCTAGATAAAGCCACATACGGATCCAAGTCAGGAAAGGTTACGATATACGTGGAACAGGACCCCCTGATGGTGTTGCAGATGGGCAACGTCGTGTCGGGAAGCTGCCTGGGACTGGGAAGGGGCAACACGTTCGCCACAGTGGCAAATGCTGTTGACGCAAACAAGAGGGTGATATATGCCGTCATGAACGGCAGCATAATAGGCAGGAAGCTGATAGCCCTCAATGACCAGGGACAGCTGGTGCAATATAGGACATACAATGAGAGGCTTGACCTCAATGTTGAGGAGCTTTTCGAAAGGTATCTGAATGACTTCGGAAAAGCGATAGGCTCTGAGCTCGGTAACGGCGGCAATGTTTCCCAGATAATATCCGAGAGATGGTACAATGACGGCATAGTACCCTTTGGGGAGGTTGCCAGACCCAGCGGAAGAAGGGGAGTGCCTTACAGCAGGACAGGCTGACCTAGCGCCTGACTACCTTGACGCTCTTTATGCCCTGGGGGCTTACAGAAGTGACCTCTATGGTGGCGTTCTTGAGCTGCAGCTTCTCCCCCTTCTTGGGTATCCTCTGGAGCTTCCCTTCCACGAAGCCGGCTATCGTGTTGAACTTCTTCTCGTCCAGGCCCAGGTGAAGCACCCTGTTTATCTCCTGGACAGAGGCCTTGCCGTCCACCCTGGCCATCTTGTCGGTGACCTTCTTGATGTGGACGCTGACCCTCCTGCTCTTGTCGAATATCTCTCCCACTATCTCCTCCAGGATGTCCTCGACTGTCACCAGGCCCGATATGTGCCCGTACTCGTCCACCACTATAGCCATGGGCATGTCCTTGCCCTCGAAATCCATAAGCAGGTCGTCTATCTCCTTTGACTCGGGAACGAAGAAGACCTTCCTGACGATCGTGCTGACCCTCTTGCCTAGCTTGCCGGTCTTGGCGTACTTCAGGACGTCGTCAACGTCCAGTATGCCTATTATCTTGTTCCTGTTCCTGTGCCAGACAGGGAACCTTGAGAATGGGGACTTCACAACGAAGTCCATCACGTCCTTTATCGTCTTGCTGCCGTCCACTATCTCCACGTTCATCTTGGAGGTCATTATGTCCGTCACCTTGGTGCCCTCGAACTCCATTATGTTGTTCATCATCTCTGCGGCCTCCTTGCTGAGGAGGCCTTCCTCCTTGCCCATCGTGAGTATGGTCCTTAGCTCATCCTCTGACAGCTTCTTCTCCTCCTTGGTCCCGAGTATCCTGGACACCCCCCTGGATATCAGCTCGAAGAACTTGACCACAGGCGACAGTATGGTGGCAAGCACGTCTATCGGCCTGGCCACCTTCAGGGATATGCTGACGGCGTTCTGGGCGCAGTAAGTCTTGGGGCTTATCTCCCCGAACACCAGTATCAGGAAGGTCATTACGCCTGTGGCTATGCCCACTCCAGAGCTACCGAAAATGTCAGTGAATATGACAGTCGCCAGTGAGGCTGACCCTATGTTGACCAGGTTGTTCCCGACCAGTATGGTTATCAGGAGCCTGTGGGGGTTCTTCTTCAGCTTGTCAAGGGCCTCTGAGCCCCTCTTCTTCTGCTTCAGCAGGGACCTGACCTTTATGGGGCTGACTGTCATGAGGGCGGTCTCTATCCCTGAGAAGAATGCCGACAGCATTATCAGTATGACCAGTATGGCGAACTGCATCTCCATCTTAATTATTAACCATAATCCGTTATTAAGTGAATCAGCCGGCACAGGATGTTAAGCTGATTCACTGCTGTGAAACCACCGGCTTATTAATAGAGCGGTTTCACATTAAATCTCATGGAACCCGAAAAGCTGCCTTACATAACGGAAGGCCTTGAAGGCACAGGCGGAAAAGTGAGAGAAAAGACCGGACATTTCATAGTGGAGGAGATCCCCCTCTACGAGCCCTCCGGAAAGGGCCAGCACTTTTACGTCAACATAACAAAGGAAGGAGTGGCGACCAGGGACGTCCAGCTCGAGCTTGCGAAGCTGTTCAAACTCCCTGCCCACGGGGTGGGCGCCGCAGGCCTTAAGGACAAACATGCAGTGACCACCCAGACCTTCAGCGTTCTCCTGAAGGGTATGACTGAGGAAGAGGCAAAGGAGAAGCTGAAATCCCTCCCGGTGAAGGTGAACTGGGCGAAGCTGCACGCCAACAAGCTCAGGAGGGGGCACCTGTTAGGGAACCGTTTCACCATAACGATAACCCAAGCGGGACCAGGTGCCCTGGGGAAGGCAGAGGCGATAGCGGAAAAGCTGAGGGAAGGCGGCCTTCCCAACTATTACGGTGAGCAGAGGTTCGGCTCCTCTGGCGAGAACTGGAAGAAGGGCCTGGAGCTCATACAGAGGAAGGCAAATGAGAGGAACAGGTGGCTCAGGAAGTTCCTGATATCAAGCTACCAGAGCCACCTCTGCAACCTGTACCTGGTCAGGAGGGTGGAGAGGGGCCTGTTTAATACTATATTAAAGGGGGACATCGCCAAGAAGCACGACACAGGCGGCATCTTCATAGTGGAGGACGAGAAGCTGGAGCAGGAGCGCTTTGACAGGAAGGAGCTGAGCTTCACTGCCCCCATGTACGGCCCAGGGATGAGAAGGGCAGGGGGGCCCTCAGGGGAGCTGGAAGAGGGCATACTGGAACAGTCCGGCGTCACCCTGGAACAATTGGGCAAGGCCAAAGTGGAGGGCACGAGAAGGATGGGCCGCCTGCTGGTCCCTGACCTGGAAGTGAAACAGTCCAAGGATGGTCTCGTCCTGAAGTTCTCCCTGCCCAAGGGCTCTTTCGCGACCACTGTCCTGAGGGAAGTGATGAAGGCTTAGGCCCCTATGTCATCTGGAAGGTGGCTCATTATCATGTCTCCGCCCAGCCCCGCCTTCTCCATGAAGAACCTGAAGCTGTCCATGTCTTCCAGGTATTCGAAGATGGCTTCCGTGTAGGGCCTTACTGTCCTTATGTCCTCCACTTTCTCGGTCAGGCCGTCACTTGTCGGATAGAAGCAGACAACCTCATTGGCCGCCCTCCTGCCGCCCTCAATGGGCACCAGGGCTATCCCCCCGACCTTCAGGAGCGACAGGGCCGCCACTTCCAGCTTCTCGCCTCCTGCCAGCTTCCTTCTGGTCATCCCTTCGTACGAGTGCAGTATGCCTGTCAGGTCAGCGTTCCTGGCTATGGAGCACATGTTTATGCCCCCTGCCCCGTCGTCAATGGCAAGCGTGAAGGACGTGGAATCCAGGTCTCTGAGGCCCATGCCGACCTCTTCTGAAATCTCCCCCTTCAGTGCTGCAGTGAGGGGGTCCTTCGGGACGTCCGCATCAGTGTACTTCTGGGGCTGCAGGCACTTCCAGAGGTACGTGGCGTCGACGTTGCCCGCACTTGGGGAAGCCAGTATCTCCCCAGAGCCCAGGGCCTTCCCCTTTATCTGGGAAACGAGGTGGAACCTCCCCTTGTACCTTATCGGCACGAGTATGGAGACGTTCGCCATCCTGGGCGATATCCCCTGCAGCTCGTCCTCGCCCACTTCCCCCTCCTTCTTGAGGTCCCTCCAGGCCTGGCCTATCAGGTACCTGGTGGGCGCTATGTCAGCCGTCACTATGGTGCCGCTGTCAGTCGGGTACTTGCCGAACGGCCTGGTGAACGAGCTCATGAGGCCGTTGAAGTTCTTCACCCCCCTTTCATCAGCCTCTGCTTCTGTCTTTGGCGCAGCGTCATACCCTTTCCTCTTGTACATCCTGGAGACCCTCTCGTCAATGAAGAAATCGCCGCCTGCGTTGTACAGCCTCTCGAAAGGTATGATGTTAAGGTTGACTTCCGATATGTTGCCGACCAATACTCGCTTCATGTTTGTCTGTTGGGAAGGTTACATTTAAGGCTTTCGGTGGCAGCCCTGAATGACAGTGGGCCAATACCCCGCCAGGGCTATCACGTTGACAGTGGCATAAAGCATCGATATGACCTGCACCAGGAGGCCTTCCATAAGCATAAATGGCACAATCTTATAAAAATACTCCCCTTATCTTAAAGATGGATGCGCCAGGTGACTTCAGGGAGCTCCTGCTGTACACAGCGGGAGCCGTGGCTTCCATACCCCTGTCAGGGGCAGTCCTGGTCGGGATGGGGGCAGGCTATGCCGCTGCCAGGAGCCTTGGGGAGATGGCCTTCTTCAACCCAGAGGAGCTCGCCTTCAGGGAGCTCTACAGGAAGAACTTCCACAAGTTCTTCGAGTAGCCTATAGCACGTTCACGCATGCTGACATCCTCTCGAGCTTCTGCCTGAAGGACCTCACTGCGTATACGAAGCGGTTCGGGAGCTCTATCGGGACAGGG
>CAZKUD010000010.1:0-37788 GCA_964555875.1 uncultured archaeon | reverse complement strand
CCTGAAGGACCTCACTGCGTATACGAAGCGGTTCGGGAGCTCTATCGGGACAGGGCCGTTCCTGGTTATCCTGAACCCCCCGAACTCCTCCACCAGAGATATGTTCCTTGACTCATTGATCATTGGGCATCACCCCTTATTTTTCACGGCCGAAGCCGGCAATCTTTGGATGAAACCTTCGTGTGCAGCAGCACACGAGATGCATGCACATCTCGTGCATCGGCATGCACGATCATTCGGCGAAAAGCCGAAGGCGAAAAGGTTTCGCAGCCTGGAGCGCCCCCAAGGGGCACATGAGCGTTTGCTCATACAGAATGGATGTTTTGGACCGTATATTAACCGAATGGAAGGGGACCGTTCCGCTATTCCGCTAGCTTATAAGGTGCATCTCAGGCCCACCGAAACCCTTAAATAGTTGTAACTCAATAGTAGTGTATGAAACATACACTGCTTGCCCTAATATTGGCAGCCCTGGTCCTGGCCAGCCCTGCCTATGCTGAGGCAGAGGCCAGCCTGATGCAGGAAAGCGCAAGCGTGCTCATATTCAACACGGTCGGCATGACGGCCAACTACACTGAGGATGGCGAAACCATCCAGGGAGCCTCGTGCAGCCTGGCTTCAGGGGGCCTGTGGGAGGACACTGAAATGTCATTCAACAGCCAGACAGGCCTGTTCGAGTTCGACTCCCCCATGGCGGGCAGCCTCGGGGAATACTCCCTGACACTCACGTGCGCAGCGGAGAACCGCACCACGGAGCAGGACGAATCCAGCCTCTGGGTGGTCGAGCCTGAGGGCAGGCTCTGCGGCCTGGAGGTCGACGGCCTTGAGGCGGAGGGCAACACCATTACAGGCACGGTCATGAACACAGGCAGCTGGAAGCAGGAAGTTATATACAATATAATAATAAACGGCCAGCAGGTGGAAAGCTGGCGGGAAGTGATGGAGCCTGGGGAGACAGCCGACGTGGAATACACCTACAGCTTCGGCGAGGGAGCGAACAACGTGAGGCTCGAGGCATCCTCAGACTGCGGCTCCTATGACAAGGAGGACACAGGCCATTTCGTGCTGGTGCCCTATTCATGCTACAGCCCCTACGGGATAGAGGGCCAGGAGTACTGTGACTATGGTTCCAGGACAGTGAAGCTCTGCTCTGCAGGCCAGTGGATGGCCTCTGCGGTGGAATACTGCTACGCCTGCGGGTCCGGCATATGCGGAGACGGGGTGCTGAACTGCGGCGAGACCAGGGAGACATGCTACAGGGACTGGCTGGCCCAGGAGAGGTCAGAGTGGGAATCCACCCACTGCTCAGCCAAGTGGCTTGACGATTACAGGTGCGACGGGGACACGCTCCAGAGGGAGTACAGGCACAGCGACTGCGACATGGAATGGAGGGACTATGAGGAGTGCGCATACGGATGCGATGACGGGGAATGCAACCCTGTCTGCGGGCTTTCCATAGAGTCATTCGACTACAACAGCGCCGTGCCTTCCAACCAGATGGGACACGTGACCGTTTCGGTCATGAACACAGGGGAGGAAGAGGAAGAGGTGGACATCATACTTTACGTCGACGGCTCCAGGAGGTCAGAGAGGACAGTGGAGCTGGACGAGGACGAGAGGGCTGACAGGACCATATACTACACAGAATCCCCCGGCACCCACAACATAAGGGTCCTCGCCGTGTCTGAATGCGGCGCCGCGGAGGACAGGTATGCAGACGTCTACTTCCAGGAAAGGAGCACCAAGAAGGTGCAGGAGCCTGCCCCGTCAGCGGAAGGCCCAGCCCAGGATACAAGTGTCGACTTCGGGGCGGACTCCCTCGACATGGAGGAGTCCTCTTCCAGGGCCATAAGGATAGGCATAACCACCTCAAGCCCCCAGGACTTCACGCTCTCTGTCACAGGGGTTCCCTCCGACTGGGTGAGCCATGAAGGGAGCAAGAGGATAGTCTCTTCAGGCAGCATGTACGCTTACATCACCGCAAAGGAGGCAGGCCCCAGGACAATCGGGCTGAAGGTCGTGGCAGACGACGAGGGGAAGGAGTTCACCCACACCCTGGAACTCTACGTGTCCGGCAGCCAGGAAGACGTGCAGGATGGGCAGTCATCCCTTGATGCTATAACAGGCAACCTGATAAGCGTGACTGGCAGCATGACGCTGACCGACTCCCCTGTCGTGGCCGTTATGGTGGCAGTGATATTCTTCGCGGCCCTCGGGGTGGGACTGAGGCATTTCAGGGAATCCGAATGGGACCTGCTGGAGGCCAAGTACTCCGCCAACAAGCACAGGGAACCCGGGCAGGTATAAGAGCTTTCTGCCACAAAACCCTTAAAAGATTTAGCACCATAAATCTACATTATGTTGAGGAAGCTGGTGCTCATATTGTGTGCCATGGCGCTCCTAGCGATAGCTGCTTTTCCGGTCCATGCAGCCTCTTTCACGCTTGACGTCCCGGTGAAGGCGGTCCAGACCTGCCCGACCATAATGGCAGGCGAGCCCCCCCTGGACAGGAATGACATCCCGATAACGGTATACAACCAGTACCAGTACCCTGACAACTACATATTCACATGGACCCTGCCTGCGGGCTGGCCCGACGCCCTGTTCGCCGTCTCCCAGCTGGGCAGCGGCGAGTCAGAGCAGGCCATAGCCTTCATGACAGTGCCTGACGTGCCCCCCGGGACATACCCGGTGACCCTCAGGGCGGAGTCAGAGCAGACCCATGACACAGTAGAGAAGACGTTCGATGTCCAGGTGCTGTCCTGCCATGCCCTCTCTGTCACTGCAGAGCCTTCCTACACGAAGGCATGCAAGGAGACGGACACTTCTGTCTCGTACTCCATAACTCTGAAGAACAGCGGCAAGGCAGAGGAGACGTTCAGGCTTGAGGCCCTCCAGAACGGCCTTAACGTTCCTTACGCGAGCTTCTCCCAGCCCTCCCTCACTGTCCCGGCAGGGGGGGAGATGTCGGCCGCCCTCATCCTAACGCCCCCGCAGGACCTGTCAGGCATGCAGGACATGACAATAGAGGCCAGGTCAGAGACGTCCACTGCCAGGGCGTCCGCGGACGTCCAGCTGGACATAGGCAGCTGCTACGGCTTCGATGTTTACATCACGCCTGAGGATAAGACGCTCTGCCTGGGCAAGGACGTGTCGCTGGCCCTCACGATAGAGAACAACGGGGATACAGACACGTTCAGCGTCTCGCTCCCGGACTGGGTCGAGGCTGACACGACATACGTTTCCCTTCCCAACGGCCAGAAGCATGCAGTCACACTCACGCTTTCCCCGGTGAAGGCAGGGGACCACCCCCTGGAGGCGGTCGTCAGGTCAGAGAGGACAGGCCTCTCCCAGAAGGCATCCGCCAGCGTTCTGGCCGAGAGCTGCAAGGACCTGGCTGTCATAATATCCCCGTCAGAGAAGAGCGTGTGCTCCGGCATGCCCGCCTCCTTCACCGTCAGCATCAAGAACATGGGGGCTGTCCAGGACACGGTCGAGCTCACGTCGACCGAAGGCGCACTGGGGCAGACCAAGGTGGTCCTGGAGCCCGGGGAAACGCAGGACGTCAGGCTGGACATAAGCGAAACCGAGGCAGGCAGGAAGGAGATAAGGGTGATAGCCAGGTCAGACGGGGCGTCTGACGAGACCACAGGAACCCTTGTGGTGGAGAGCTGCTACTCGGCAAGCCTCGGCATAGAGCCTGCCGAGCTGGTCACCTGCCCCTGCGGGAACCTGGAATACTCCATAACGCTCGAGAACGACGGCAAGCTTGAGGACTCTTACACGATAAAGTTCGGCAACACCTCCGAGACAGTCACCATGGGGCCCGGGGAGAAGTCCAGGTTCGGCTACATATTCTCGATTCCCTGCGAGATGGAAGGCGATTACGAGATAAGGGCTTACGCGTCTTCCGGCCACATCGACACCACTGCATCCTCGAGCCTGAAGGTCAAGGCAGATGAAGAGTGCTGGTCAGGCTCCCTGGAGGCAGGCAAGACAGCCGAGGTGGAGGTTTACGGGGCGGCTGTCATACCGGTCAAGGTCAAGAACACGGGGGAGCACCCCGCTTCATACGCAATGTCAGCCACAGGGCCATCCTGGGTCTACATGGAGCCAGAATCCCTGCACCTGCAGCCCGGAAGCGAGGGCGAGGCATATGTCTATGCTTCCCCTCCCCACGGGACCGAGCTGGGCAGCTACGAGGTGGCCATAAGGGCAGACTCCCACCGCTCTTCATCCAGCACCTCCCTCGAGGTGAAGGTGGTGGAGGAGGCGTCCGGGGACACTGCACAGGACCAGGATGACATAACCCTGAACGCTTCATATGGCACAGGGGGCGTGACAGGGAACGTGTTGGCTGTTTCCGCAGCCCCTGCCTGGAAGACCATGCTGGTCGGCGTCATCACCCTTTTCGTGCTGCTCATACTGGTGGTCAAGTTCGCGGGCTTCATGAAGGCATGACAACCCTTTTTAAAATTTTCATACAACATTCTGAATGAACCCTGGAAGGGATTGCCCGATAGATGATATTCTGCAGATGATAGACTCCTGGTACAGCGATGTGTTCACCCTTATGGCAGAGAACATGGACAACATGCTCTTCCTCGGCCCGGACGTTCCCAGCACGCTGGATTTCTCGAGGCTCAACAGGAGGGAGAAGGGGCTTGACAGGCACCTCTTCAGGAACCGTATCACCAGGGCCGGGGCGTACACCGGCAACAAGTCATACATGTTCGGGGCAGACAGGAAGCTGAAGAAGCATGTCAGCCGGCTCAGGCAGGAAGGCATAGGGCTTGCTGACTACCTGATGGACCAGGCTGACGTCTTCCCTAAGATGGCCTTCAAGCGGGGCTCCCTTCTGGCGGAGGGGTTCCACTGGCTCGGCTTCGTGTTCAACGAGATCAAGAGCGTCAACGGCACAGTCAGGGGGACCGTAGATAGGGGAGGCTATTTCAGGACCCTTGCAGAAACCGCAGCAGACCTGTTCGACACGATGGATGACATAGCCAACGGGCACGGATATTACGATGAAGAGCAGGAGGAAGACGGTGCCTGGGGCTACCCTCTCTCCCATGAGGAGCTCTACGGGACGTCCCTGGAGCCCGGGGAGGCAGCGGACGCTGAGCCACCCGAGTATGAGGAGAGGCCGTATGACTACGGTTCTGTCGATGACGGCAGGATGAGCTACAGGAAGCTGCATGACCTCAGGCGCCTGGACGGCCTGATACTGCTGGCGGAGTTCGGAGAGTCGGGCGTGTATGACGAGATAGAGCAGCTCTGCGGCATCTGGGAGCTGGATATGGAAAGGGTGGACAGGTACATAGCTTTCAGGCGCCATGACTACGATTCGAGGATGGCCGACTTCTTCATGAAGAAGGGCAGGGTGGAGAGGATAGACACGCTCCACATGCTCAACAGGCTGGTGAGGGACGGGATGAAGCAGGGCAAGCTGGACACCCTGAACACTTACGGCGGCATGATAACGAAACTTGCGATATCCCTTGCCCAGAGCTATGAGGACGACCCTGAGAAGGGCGCCCACTGCCCGGAGTGGAACATGGCCTTCTCGCTCTGCGAGACCCTCAACGACTACCTGGCCAGGAACGGCCTCTGAGCTAATTGGATTGTTTTCCAGCAGGACTGGCAAATTTAACTGATTCTTCCAAGAATTAAGCGATGGCAAAGGACAAGGGGACCATCGTCGTTGCCCTGGGAGGCAACGCCCTGATAAGGAAGGGCCAGAAGGGCGAGTACAGGGAGCAGCTCAGGAACGTGGAGCATGCCATGTCCACTGTCACCGGCCTGATAAGGGCAGGCCACAGGGTGGTCATCACCCACGGGAACGGGCCCCAAGTGGGCAGCCTGCTCCTCCAGCAGGAGAGGACAAGGGGCGTGCCCAAGATGCCCCTCCATGTGTGCGTCGCCCAGACCCAGGCCCAGATAGGGCTGATGATACAGGAGGCGCTCTACAACACCTTCAGGAACCATGTGCCTGTTGTCACCATGGTCACGCAGGTGCTGGTCGACCCGAAGGACAAGGCCTTCTCCAGGCCCACCAAGCCGATAGGCCCCTTCTATGAGGACGACAGCAGCCTGCCCCCGGAATGGCACATCATCAGGACCAAGAGGGGGTACAGGAGGGTGGTGGCGAGCCCTGACCCGAAGGAGATAGTGGAGGCGCCTGCCATCAGGGAGCTCTCAAAGGGAGCTGTCGTGATAGCGTGCGGGGGAGGCGGCATACCCGTCGTAAAGGCCTACGCCAGGGTGAAGGGCAGGAGGAGGCAGTGCGGACTGAAGGGGGTTTCAGCTGTCATAGACAAGGACCTGGCAGCGGAAAGGCTGGCGGAAGTGGCCGGGGCTGACACGCTCCTCATACTGACGGACGTCGACCAGGTGTGCCTCAACTACGGGACGCCGAAGCAGTACGGGCTTCATAGTCTGAAATATAAGGACGCTAAGCAATACTTAAAGGGTGGCCAGTTCCCCCAGGGCTCGATGGGCCCCAAGATAGAGGCCAGCATCAGGTTCCTGGAAAGGAAGAGGAAAGGAAAGGTCATAATAACGTCGTTCGGCCTGGCAGAAAAGGCCCTGAAGGGAAGGGCAGGGACGACGGTAACCAGGTGACAAGAAGGGAGCATAGCATGAAGAAGCACAAGTCGCACGTGAGCGGGACAAAGGATTTCATAGACATAAACAACGTCCACAGGAGCTTCCTGGAGAAGGCGTTCGCACTCACGGACGAGCTCAAGAGGCATCCCCACACCCCCCTCCTGAAGGGCAAGACCCTTGCCATGATATTCTCCAAGACTTCCACCAGGACCCGGGTCTCCTTCGAGGCGGGCATGACCCAGCTGGGGGGCCACGGCATATTCATAGACGCCAGGACCAGCCAGCTGGGGAAGGGTGAGACGGTGGCCGACACGGCCAGGACGCTGAGCAGGTTCTGCGACTGCATAATGGCCAGGCTCTACAGCCACAAGGACATGATAGAGCTGGCAAAGGAGGCTTCCATCCCGGTGATAAACGGCCTGACAGACCTGCTCCATCCCTGCCAGGCGATGGCGGACCTCTACACGATAGACGAGAAGCTGGAGAGGCTGAGGGGCGTGGAGCTGGCATACGTGGGCGACGCCAACAACAACGTCTGCCATTCCCTGATGCAGCTCTCCACCAAGCTGGGGGTGAACATGAGGGTCGGTTGCCCGAGGGACTACGCCCCGGACAAGAAGATATACAACCTCTCCCTGAAGAACGCCAAGGTGACGGGCTCCTCCATCAGGCTGTTCACAGACCCTGTGAAAGCGGTCGAGGGGGCGGATGTCGTGTACACCGACACCTGGGTCTCCATGGGACAGGAGAAGGAGGCCAAGCAGAGGCTGGATGACCTCAAGCCCTACCAGGTGAACAGGAAGCTCATGAAGAAAGCCAAGCCCTTCGCCCTGTTCATGCACTGCCTTCCGGCCTACAGGGGGAACGAGATGACGGCTGACGTGATAGACGGCCCCTCTTCGGTGGTCTTCGACCAGGCCGAGAACAGGCTCCATACCCAGAAGGCCATAATGGCCCTCCTGGTGAACAGGGAAGGCGCCCTCAGGGCGATGGAGCACCGCTGATTCTAACCCTTAAAAATCAAAACCCCATTCTATAGACAGTATGTCTGGCAAGAGAGTGCTGGTAGTTGAAGACGAGTTCATGGACCACGTGAAGGGTTTCCTTGGCAGGCGGAAGGACAAGAGGGATTACATGGTGGACATAGCCACAAGCTACTGGTCAGCCATAGCCATGGTGAGGTCCATAGGGTATGACGGCCTCATAACAGACTGCTTCTTTCCCGCAGGCAACAGTGAGGACGGCAGGCAGATGGCAGAGGAATACTACAGCCATGCCTTCGACGAGATAGAGGGAGGGGGCTGCTGGGAATACATGGTCGGCAAGCTGAGGTTTCCCGGCGACAGGAGGAGGACCAAAGCCCTCTTCGACGAGAACCTGACCCACGACTACACCAAGAAGGAAGGCTACTTCAGGTTCGTCAGGCACATCATGGAGAGGGAGCCCTCTGACCCCATGCCCCTGGGGCCCATGCTGGCTGACAGGATGGGCGTCCCGACGGTCATAGCCACCAGGAGCCACCATCATGAGATAGAGCCGGTGTTCATCCTGGCTGCGAACAGGGGGTGGTGGCTGCTGGACTGCGGCGAGAAGGACCAGGACTGGTTCTGGGACAGGGTGTTCAGGACCCTCGAGACTCAGATGGAGAGGTCAAAATAGGCCTAAGCCCCCATGAATCCAGTTACCTGAAATACTTCTTTCCCATGTTCGCCTCAAGCGACTTCCAGTAGGATTTCAAGGCGTCCATGCACTTCTCGCATATGTCCATTGTACTGCATCCTGGGAGTGTGATGCAATCAGGCACATCATCGTACCCTTCCACCCCGTAAACATGGGTATGTTCAGGCCCGGTCAGCAGATGCCAGGTTTCGTGTTTCGCGACTTTCCTTATGAAGTCCCTGTTCCTGTCTTCCTGCCTGTCTCCCGGAAGATAGATGAATGCGCATCCCTGCACATGGCATCCTGCTCCCCATGCCCACGTGGGGCAAGATTTCCCCTGGTACAGATGGAAAGGCATAAGCACAATGTCAGCATGGGTATTCCCTGATTCCTGCCTGCGGTCGTTTATTTCGTCGCCGATGTACGTGTCAATTTTGCTATGCTCCATCCAGCTTTTTATGAAGCAATCCAGGTCAGCGTTGTAACCCTTGTCAATTGCCCTGAAGACCATACCTGCATCGTCAAGCAGTGACTGTGCTCCCTCCACTACGGGCTCTATTAGTGATTCATTCACACCGTCTATGGAATGGACATGTACCTCATCGCCCCCGCATAACCAGAGATGGTTCCCGGGTCTTAACCTATAGCTCCCATAAGACTCCCACCACCCTTTCCATTCCTCCCTTGATCCCAGGTTTTCAGTCAGCTGTGCCTTATTCCTTTTGAATTTCATAACCGTCACCTGAAGAACTTCCTCCCAGTCTGCCTCTCCATCTCCTTCCAGAATGCCCTGAAGCCGTCCAGGCAGCTGTCGCAGACATGGTAGGAGTCATCCCCGTCGAAGTACTGCGTCATGACGCAGCCCCTGTAAGGCCCGTAGCCTTCTCTGGTCTCACCGTTGCCGTGGTCCTCCAGCCCGAGCACGTGCCCCATCTCGTGCTTCGCGACCCGGTCCACAACATACGTCTCTGGCCCCCTTTCCTTTGGGAAGTACAGTATTCCGTCCTGGTTTGTGGATGCGTCCCCCCGCACTTCTTGGTCCAGGTGCGTGAATGCGGGCACCACCACCATCAGATTGTGCTCTATGCCCTTCAGCAACCTGAACATTTTGGAAGCATTCCAGCCCCCCTTTATCACATTGCCCTTTACCTTTTCAAGAACCAGCCTGTCAAGCTCCGGGTCCCTTCCCCTGTATTCTGCCCTGAAAGCCAGGCCTATGTCATCTATCATCGACTGGCAGCCCTTTGCTGCAAGGGGACCGAACGACTCTTCCACGCCGTCAACATGATACACGTGTATCTCCCCTGTCTTGAAGATGCCCTGTTTCTGGTTTCGATGCCCTCTTGCGTCCCTTTCACAATTCTTCAGCCATTCTGCCTTGCCCATAGTCATATACAACTTCAAACCTTTAAAAACGTTATATTTTCACTACCGAAAAGTATTTAAACCCCTAATACACTATATTCACTATAGAGGAGTGACATATGGTGACTACTATGAACCAGACAGAAGAGAAGAAAATGGCCCTGAAAGAGGAATTCAATTCACTTTTTGGTAGTGGCAAGAAGAGGCCCAGGAAGACAGAGACCGAGTACATGAGGGAATGGGAAATGCAGATAGTCAGGCTGGACAACGCCATGAGGTATTTCGACCCCAATGCATCCAGGGGCCTGGCAGAAACCATGAGAAAGGTCGCTTATGGCATGCTGGAGAAAAAGGAAAATGAGCTCATGTTGGATGCCGAGATGGTGCTCAGGGGCTACGGCATAGACCCGGACACAGCCACAGCAGAAGACGTGAGGGCCATACCTGCCGAAGACAGGAGGCCCATAGCAGAAAGGGACAGCGAGCTCCAGAGTGTAAGGAAGGGGCTCGGCGAGCCGGCAAAGGATTTCGATTACATCAGTAACCTCCAGGGCAAGATAGGTGACATCCTGGAGGGCGCCAGGGAGCTTTATGCAGAGGTGTCTGCAGACCCGGGCTTCACAGGCAGCCACCTGGAGGAAGGCATGAGGGACTTCTGCGGCTTCGTGGAAGGCGTCCACAGCTACATAGGCCGCCTGCTGGACGGCGAGGGCAGGGCAAGCGCTGCAGTTGACATGATACATACTACAACGAAGTACAGCGAGGCCTACAGCCTTGACGGCGTGCCCAACAGGACGGATTTCAGTAACATGATAGGGTCCTGCAGGGTCATGGCAAAGAAGGTCTGGGACGAGGCTGTCTCCAACGTCATGTACAGGAAATAATCATCCGCTCTTTTTCAGGTAGTCCTTTATCGCCTGCCTGAGGCTTACCCTGTGGTGGCCCAGGGAAACCCTTATCCCCGCGTTCTCCAGGACCTTTTTGGAGTCATCCACCATGTTGTCTGCCAGGGCCACGTTTATGTCCTTCCTGGATGCGGCGAGCCTGGCTGTGTTCTCCCCCGGGAACTCTATCTCCCTGTAGGTGTTCGGGACGATGCCTTCAATCCTGAACTGGCCGTCCTCCTCGAAAATGATGACGAAGTTGGCCGCCCTGCCGAAATACCTGGCGACCTCGTCCTCCAGCTTTCCGCCCCCAAGCGTAGGCAATAGGTACCTCATGTCAAACCCTTCCAGCAGGCTTCCCTAAAAGGGGGCCTACTTCAGCTTCCTGTAGGCCATAACGTAGGCCACCAGCCCTGCGGGGGACACCACGAGCAGGGATATGAACATCCCCACCAGGGGCACCATCGACAGCACCATGGATACCACGCTGATGAGCAGCATCAGGGCGAAAAGCCTCCAGAAGTTGCCCTTGCTTGCCTCCCACGCGCTTTTGATGCCCAGGCCCTTCTTGTCCAGCACGCATGCCGGCTGCACCAGCGCCAGCCTGACCATCAGGTATATCCCCGGTATTATCAGGGCTACGAACCCCGCAACCACTATGGCCGTCATTATCAGGTTGGCAGCTATCAGCTTGGGCGTCTTGCTGAGCCCGAGCGAGAACGCCTCGGAGACCTTCATCCTCTTCCTCCTGGAGCTGGCCTCGGCCTTTATCACGGTGGATGCGGCTGCCCAGCTGAACAGTATGTATATCACCGCAATGAAAACCACCATGTAGCCAAATATCCCGGCTCCCATGTATGCGGGGGCTGCAGCCCCCATCGAGTACAGGAAGGTCACACCGAGCATGGCCATCATGCCGAACATGACTACCGTGGGCAGCACGAACAGCAGCATGAACTCAGGCTCGTTGAAGACCGTCTTGAAGGCATTCTCCAGCGTGTCAACCACGTTGAACTTCTTTGCCATGCTTAATATTTGCCCGCCAGGTATAAAAAGCGCCTGTCTTCCTGCCCTTCCCTGCCAGCTCACTGCAGTATCTTAACTGTCCAGGGAGTCTCTCCCGGTGTGGTTTCGGTCAGGTGGAGCCTCATGTAGTGCTCCTTCCCTGCCTCGCCTTCCACTGCCTTGCTTCCGCTTGCCGGGCATGTTATCGACTTCTCGTACGAGAACGGCACCTTGGAGCCGACGGACATGATGAACACTGACATCGTGCCCTCGCCTTCGCATGACCAGCTGTACTCCCAGTCGTCCTTCGTGGGGGTGAAGCTGTCCGTCTTGGGGTAAGTGCCCGTCCCGCTGAACTCGACCAGGACCTCCTTCTCAGGGACAGCCACCTGCTCCCTGATAGGGACCACCGTGTCGGGCTCCTTGGCCACCACGGCGCCTGTTATGTCGCCCGAGGGCGCGTCAGAGACGCACCCGCTGGCAAGCACGACCGCGGCAAAAAGCGCTGCAAGCAGCATATGCTTCTTCATGGAACAGTCTTGGAGGGAAGCAATATAAGCTTATGCTCACTGCTCGACCTTTACGGTCCAGGACTCTGCGCCTTCCTTCCTGACCCGGATGTAGTATTCCTTCCCGCCTTCCTGTACGCTCTTGCTTCCGCTTCCCGGGCACTCCTGGAACGTCGCGCTTGACGCCATGACCTTGGAGCCGACCGGGAACACGTACACGTTTATCTCGCCCTCTCCTGCGCAGCTCCAGATGTACCTCCAGCTGTCCTTTTCCGGGGTGAAGCTGTCTGTCTTGACGTAGTCGTCCTCTCCCGAGAACTCTGCCACAAGCTCCCTTTCCAGGACTATGTCCTGCTGGTGTGTCGGGACCGAAGGCTCCTTCGCCACCACGGCTCCCGTCACATCCCCTGCCGGGCCTGAAACGCAACCGCTGATCAAGACAGCGAAAACCAGGGCCAATACCGGAATAAACCTCTTCATGATAGAATCTTGGGTGAAACATTTATAAGGCTTAGCAGTTCAGCTTCCTGACGTTCCTCATGTAGAACCAGAAGCCTGAGAATGCGTGCATGAGCAGGAGCCCCAGGAATATGCCGTCTATCTCCTTGTGCAGCCAGAACGCCTTGGAGAGCCCGGTGGCCATCATCACCGCAACCGTCGCCAGCATGCCCCAGGCAGATATCTCCCTGAGGCTCCCCATCCAGACCCTCGTGGTGTTCTCCCTCCTGTACAGGCACCTGTAGCTCTTCAGCCCGAGCTCTGAGACCAGGAAGTATATCACCATCACAGCCATGAAGGCCCATTTCTCGAAGCCGACATGGAACAGGAGGGCCATGCTCCGCTCCATGAACCCGGCCGTCATGCCGTACCCCGTGACCAGCATGAAGAAGCCCAGGAATATCATCACAGCGTCAGTGAAAGTGGCTATGCATCTCCATTCGACCATTGTGCACCAGTTAATAATTGTCGCATGCCCAATAAATGATTTAAAACTTCAGGGCACCATGAGTTATGGAAGCCGGAGAATTCTACGCCATAATCGCAAGCGATGATGTCAGCCTCTTCTACTGGGGCGCGTTCGGGAAGGAGGACATGCTCAGGAGGCTCTCCGACATGAAAGAGAGGGGCACGGACGTGCAGGAGATATTCAATTGCGGCAGCTACGCCAGCGCGGCGTCCGCGGCCGAGGACTACATATCCAGGCGGAAGCTCATCCCTCCTGAGGTGTTTTTTTAACGAACATTCCCAAATATCTACCATGCCGGTAAAAGCGGTCCTATTCGACCTGGACAACACCCTGATAGACTTCCTCAAGATGAAGCACCTGTGCTGCTCGGAGGCAGTCAACGCCATGATATCCGCGGGCCTGCCCCTGCCCAAGAAGAAGGCCATGAGGATACTGTTCGAGATGTACGAGAAGTTCGGGATGGAATACCAGCCCATATTCCAGGAGTTCCTCAAGAAGACCATGGGCAGGATAGACTACGGCATACTGGCCTCGGGGATAGTGGCCTACAGGAGGATAAGGGCCAGCATACTGGAGCCCTACCCCGGCGTGGAGAGCATGCTGCTCAGGCTCAAGATGGACGGGTTCCATCTGGGGATAGTCACCGATGCGCCCAGGATGAAGGCCTGGATGAGGCTGGCTGCGATGGACCTGATAAGGTACTTCGACTTCGTCCTGACAAAGGACGACGCCAGGGGGCAGCTCAAGCCCCACAAGCTGCCCTTCAGGAAGGCCCTCAGGAAGCTGAAGCTGCCTCCGGAGGAGATACTCTTCGTGGGCGACTCCCTCAAGAGGGACATAGCAGGGGCCAACAGCATGGGCATGCACTCCTGCCTGGCAAGATATGGCGAGAAGAAGCGCCACAAGGGCTCTGCCAGGCCCGAGTTCTCCATAAGGAGCCCCCTGGAGATATTCAAGGTCATAGAGAAGCTCAACGGGAAGGTGAAGTGATGCCTGCAAAGACAGCGAAGAGGGGTAAGAAGCCGACAAAGAGGGCAGGGAAGAAGGCCGTCCGCAGGAAGCCCAAGAAGGTCAGGTACAAGAGGGCCTGCCCCAACTGCGGCTCCCAGAACTTCGGGACAGTCGGGACAGACCTGACGTTCCTGACAGGCTCGGCCGCCCACACCTACAGGTGCTACAGCTGCGGCTACCAGTCCAGGGTGTTCCCCCTCATGTCTCCCAGGGAGCTCTCCCAGTTCAAGGTCGGCGCCAGGAAAGGGAAGCCGGTTCCCAGGCCCCCTGCACCGAAGCCCGCCAGGAAGACAGTGAAAGGAAGCCAGGGAAAGAAGGGCAGCAGGGGGAAGAAGGCCGCCGCTGCTGCGGCAGGGATAGGCCTGCTGTACTTCCTGGGGATAGGGGGCTTCATAATAGTGGTGGGCTCCTGCCTGACCTACAAGGCCTGGAAGAGGAAGCGCAAATAAAAGCCTCTGCCTCCAATTCTAACAATGGCGAAAGCTGTCATATTCGACATGGACGACGTGGTGGCAGACACCACTGTCATCCACACAAGGTCCTGGGACCTCGTCCTCCACAAGTACGGGGTCTCCATGGAGGACATGGATGACAGGTCCATAAGCAAGCTTTTTGGCCTCAGGATAAGGGAGATAGCCCAGGAGCTGGTGAAGCACTTCAGGCTCGACGCTGACCCGAAGGAGCTCGAAAGCGAGAGGGCTGACATTTTCCTGGGCCTCATCTCGAAGGAGATAAGGCCATCCAAGGGCCTCCATGAGCTGATGGGCATGCTTGAGGGGAAGGGCATGAAGCTGGCCCTGGCCACATCAGGGGTCAGGGAGTACGCCGAGCTGGTGATGCACAGGCTGGGCCTGGAGAAGGCCTTCGATGCAGTCGTGACCGGGGACGAGGTGAAGAACGGGAAGCCGGACCCTGAGCCCTTCCTGAAGGCAGCATCCAGGCTCGGGGTGGACCCGAAGGACTGCATAGTGATAGAGGACGCAGAGAAGGGGGTGGAGGCAGCCAAGGCCGCAGGCATGAAGGCCATAGGGTACCAGAACCTCTCCCACCCCTACAGGCAGGACCTCAGGAAGGCCGATCTTGTTGTCAGGTCCCTGAAGGAGATAACAGAAAGCGCGATAGACAGCCTCTAGTAGGGCAGGGCGTCCCTCATCCGTTGGAACTGCAGCATGTCGTTGTCCATGCTGCAGAGGGCTACCGGATATTCTGTGTTGAAGTCCATGTACCTGCCCACTATCAGGAGCTCTATGTCGTTGTCGAAGCCTGAGCAGAATCGGTCTGCTGCCCTCTTGGTCATCATCCTCATGGACTTCTGCCTTGTCCTTCCCCTGTTTCCCGGCTTGTCCCAGAAATTGCTGTAGTCTGGGTCCACTCCAGGCTTCTTCAGCGAGCCGTCATGCTTCATCTCCATGTACATGGTGGTTATGTATTCGCTTAGCATGCTCCTCATGGAAGAAATGAATATCCTTCTCCACTCATCCCTGTACCTGGATGAGAACTCGTCTGCTTCCCTGCTGTCCATTCCCATTCCGGCCAGCAGCTTTGGGGTGCTCCTGATGTACTCCCTGTACTGTCTCCTGAACTTCTTGCTGAAACTTCCAATCCTTGCCGGAGACGTGTTACTGTTGTAGCCCATGCATCTCAGTATCTCTGACTCCCGCTTGTCCAGCCGGGAGAACCAGTCCTCGTGGATTATCATCTTCATCATGAGGTCTTTCATCCTGTTGGCGTCCTTTCTCTTGTTGTCAGCGCAGAAGTACTTCTTCAGCATGTCCTCCATCACAGTGTGCATCATTTTGTATATCCCGAACCTGTTGGCAATGAAGAAATGCCTGGCATGGTATTTGCCCAGGCCCCTGCTGAGGCCCCTGAATATCCTCAGCTCCTCAGGGAACCCCTCCTTTACCCCGCAAAGTATGCATCCGTCCTCATTAAGCCTACCAAAGACATTCCCATACCCATTTTCGAACCATCTGGTTTTCGCTTCTCTAATCTCCCTGGTCACGGACTCTGTCGTGAACATGACGCTGCCGCTGTCCATGATGCTGTGCATGTCATCCGCTGACATGATTCCGTCGGCTGACCCGTCAATGACCAATATGCCGCCGCCCTCTTCCAGGAACCTTTTGAGCTTCTTTCCCCTGTTGATTATCTCCAGGGTCGAGGGCACCTTGCCCTCAATCTCCAGCTCCCCTATCTCTTCTGCTGTCAGGTTCATATTGACACTTCAAGCCAGTCTTTTTAAGCGCTCCGGTAAGGCTAACTTACTTTAATCTTCGCCCCAATAACTAACAGGGGACTGCAGACATGATTGACTTCAACGGAACCTTTGCGGGCTTCGCCCTTGCTCCGCACAATCGTGCATGCCGATGCACGAGATGTGCATGCATCTCGTGTGCTGATGCACACGAAGGCTCCACCCAAACAAGGGAGGCATATGATTGACTTCAACCAGATGATTGACAAGTACCTGCACAGGGAGGTCAGGCCGAGGACAGACGGCCGTTATTACCCCTCCGAGATAGGGAGCTGCATCAGGAAGGTCTGGTACGGCTACAAGAAGCCCAAGGAGAGGCCGAACGACGTCATCAAGATATTCCAGATGGGCAACATGATACATGACTTCATAGCCGATGTGCTCAAGAGCGAGAAGAACCCGGAGATAGAGCTCCTCAAGTCAGAGGTGCCCTTCAGGGAGAACATAGAGGACTTCATGATATCGGGGAGGGTGGATGACGTCCTGATGATAAAGGAGAGCGGAAGGACAGTATTGGTGGAGGTCAAGTCCACCAAGATGGTCTCCATGGCCAAGGAGCCCCAGGAGTCGCACCTCATGCAGCTCCAGATATATCTCCATTTCCTCAAGCTCAGGTACGGCATGATAGTCTATGTGGAGAAGAACACCCTCCAGACGAAATGGTTCAACGTGGAGTACGACGCCCAGAAGGCTGAGGATGCCATAAAGCGCTTCAAGAGGCTCCATCTTGCCGTGAAGAACGACGAGATACCCGAGCCCGAGGCCAAGATGACCCCGGGGAAGGAATGGGAGTGCGGCTACTGCGACTGGAAGGAGGAGTGCTGGGGCCTCAGGCAGAATTCTCAAGACGGTCAGGGGAATACTTCTTGAGGTGGTATTCCAGGAACGCCCTGGCTGTGGGGCACTCCATGTTCTCAAGCCCCTTCCTTGCGTACTTCAGGTAGACGTGCCTTATGTTCTCCCCTGTCTGGGGGCATACGCAGGGATTGTTGATGTGGGAAACCATCTCCATTGCGAACTTGAGGTCCCTCATACGCCTCTCGTAATGGTCCATCATCATTCCTGTGGGCAGGATATTTAAGCGCCCTGGGGAATACTATAGAAGGAGGAAGACATGACCACAGAGGACAACCTGAAAGAGGCCTTTGCGGGCGAGTCCCAGGCCAACAGGAGGTACCTGGCCTTCGCCAGTAAGGCGGACAAGGAGGGCCTGAAGCAGGTGGCCAGGCTGTTCAGGGCAGCTGCGGCAGCGGAAACTGTCCATGCGCAAAACCACCTGGAGGCCATGGAAGGGGTCAAAGGGACGGCCGAGAACCTTCAGGAGGCCATAGACGGGGAGACCCATGAGTTCACCGAGATGTACCCGAAGATGATAAAGGCCGCAGAGGCGGACGGGAACCAGGAGGCGCTCAAGGCCTTCAGGTTCGCCAACCAGGTCGAGAAGGAGCATGCAGCATTCTACCAGAAGGCCCTTGAGGCAGTGAAGTCCGGGAAGGACCTGCAGGAGAAGAGGATGCTGGTCTGCCCTGTATGCGGCCACACTGTAGAGGAAAGCGCGCCTGAATCATGCCCGATATGCGGGACCCCCGGCAGCAGGTTCCTGGACATAGAATGAGCCATCAGGGAACGACCAGGCCGGTGCATCTCCAGTTTATCTCTGAATCCCCTGTCTGCACGTCTATCACGCAGGCAGGGTTGCACCCTTCCTTCTCCAGGTCCAGGTCTATCCACCATGTCCCTGTGAACTCGTTGCAGTAGTGCACGTCAGTGAAGGAGCTGTCCAGCAGGCATTCCCCGCCCTGCGCCACCAGCTTGGCCTCTGTCAGGCTCATCGTGTATCCCGTGCCTTCCTTGACGCAGAACTCCTCCCCGGTCTCCTTCAGCTTCTGGCAGAAGCACTTGCACTGGCCCTCGTTCCCGCAGTGCCTCGTGCCTTCCAGCACGCAGCCCCAGAGCTCCAGGGCAGGTGTCTCCACCTCTGTCGGCCATACGCACACGCCTTCCAGGTACCCGTATCCCTCGCATTCCTCCTGGCACCTGTCCAGTATGCCCTCGTTCACCTGGGCGGCCGTCAGGCCTTCCTGGCCCCCCTCCTGGGGCACGCCTGAAGGGAACATCAGAATGAGCGAAGCCATGACGACTATGACCACCGCAGCAGCCAGCATGGTGTACATGGAGGACATCCTGGACTTCGGCACCTTCCCGGCTTTCGGCTGCGGGACAGGCCTCTTCCCAGGCGCCCTGTTCCGGGCAGCCGGCTTCCTCCTGGCCGGCTTCTTCCTTGCTTTTGCCATGCTATAATATTGACAGGGCTGCTTAAATTTGCCCCGATGGTGTGTTTATAACAGGGCTCGGCACAATATAAACCATGGGAAAGAAGACTGGCCTTGCAGCAGTGTCCTACATACTCGGCCTGATAACGGGGATAATAGTGCTGCTGGCTGCGGACAAGAAGGACAAGTACACCAGGTTCCATGCTGTCCAGTCCATCCTCTTCAACCTGGCTGTCTGGGTGATAGCGTTCGTTCTGGCCATCCTGACAGCGCCCTTCGCGATAGCGGGCGGAATCACCGGAATGGTGTTCCCGCTCCTGATGTTCGGGGCGCTCAGCCTGGTATGGATGGCTTACGGGGTGATTGTCTTCCTGGTCTGGCTGTTCCTGATAATAAAGGCCTACTCGGGCGACAAGTTCATGCTGCCCCTGATAGGCAAATGGTCGGACAGCCTGACAAAATGAGATGTTTCGGCCTTTAGCGAAACGTAACAGCCTTATTTTTAAGCCCGCGGGCCAAAATCTCTAGATGTTCGAGGACGACAAGATAACCCTAGGCAGGAAGGCCTTCAGGGCCCTGGCTTCTGACACCAGGGTCTCCATGCTGAAGCTCCTGCTTAAGAGGAGGATGACGCTATCCGAGATATCAAAAAGGCTCGGGATGTCGGTCTCCACCATAAAGGGCCACCTGGATTCCCTGGTGGCCGCAGGCCTGATAGTCCAGATGGACGAAGGCCACAAGTGGAAGTACTACGAGCTCACGAAGGCCGGAAGGGAGGTCGTGCAGCCCTCGGACAGGAGGATAATGGTGCTCCTCGGCATATCAGCCATAGCCGCCCTGTTCGGCATGAACGGGCTGATAGGCAGGTTCTCATCCCCTGCAGGGCAGTTCGCAAGGGGGACCCTTGCGGCCCCGATGGCCGCTGGGGGAGGCGGGGAGATGCTGGCGGAGAAGTCCGCTGACACAGCAGCCCAGGCTGCACCCGGGCTCATGCCAGCCTCTGCTTCAATCCCCTGGTTCGAGCTCTCCCTGACCGTTATTGCCTTCCTTGTCCTGGGCATATCCATAGGCTGGCTGTACAGAATGAGGAAATGAACAAATTTTAGGGGCCTGTGACAAATAATAACAATGAAGATAGATTTCCCGAAGCTGGCCCTGTCACTGATAGTGCCTTTCATAGCGGCCTTCATAGGCTCCATGGCCACCTACCCGTCAATACCCGGATGGTACGCCACGCTGGCCAAGCCCGCCTGGACCCCTCCCAACTGGGTGTTCGGGCCTGTCTGGACGACGCTCTACATACTGATGGGCCTGTCGCTCTACCTGGTCTGGATGAAGGGCTCAGGCAGATGGAACAGGTTCAAGGGCTGGCTGGGCATAAGGCAGCCCAAGGCGCCCTTGTATGCGTTCTTCATACAGCTCGGCCTCAACGGGCTATGGTCAATCCTGTTCTTCGGCCTCCAGAGCCCCCTGCTGGGCCTGGTGTGCATAATACCGCTCTGGATAGCCATAGTCGCCACGATGGGGCTGTTCTATGACGTGGACAGGAGGGCGGCCTGGTTGCTGCTGCCGTACATAATATGGGTGACCATAGCGGCCAACCTCAACCTGTTCGTCTGGTTGCTGAACATATGAGGCTCTGGAGCATACACCCCAAGTACCTGGACGCCAAGGGGCTGACGGCGCTCTGGAGGGAGGCCCTTCTAGCCAGGAACGTCCTGAAGGGAGGAATAACAGGGTACAGGAACCATCCCCAATTAATCAGGTTCAAGGAGCAGAAGGACCCCATGAAGGCCATCAACTCCTACCTTTACCATGTGTACAGGGAGGGCGTCAGGAGGGGCTACGACTTCGACAGGTCCAAGGTGGGAAGGTTCATGGCTTCAGCCAGGATACCCGTCAAGGAGGGCCAGCTCAGGTTCGAGTTCAAGCACCTCAAGAAGAAGCTCGAGGCCAGGAGCCCCCAGAAACACAGGGAGCTTGCCAGGGTCAAGGCTCCCAAGCCACACCCCCTCTTCAAGGCAGTGAAGGGCAGGAAGGAGAAATGGGAGAAGGCTTAAATCCCTTTCTAACCTTCTATAGTGATGGAAAGGGTCACGTTCTACTGCTACGCCAACAAGACGAGAAGCCCGGGCATGAAGGCGTACGCTGATTTCCTGAAGCCGGAGGGCTATGACGTGGTGACAGACTCTGCAGGCGTGAGCAGGAGGACGATGGAAAGGCTCCAGGGAGCGAGCAGGACCAGGGCCTCCAGCTGGCTGGTCAGGAAGATGGAGTCCAGGGGCATATTGCAGATAAGGGGGCATGTGCCAAAGCTCGCCACCCCCGAGCTGGTCGCAGACTCGAAATGGAACCTGGCGGCCACCAGGATGGTGAGGGACAAGCTCCTGGAGCTCTACCCCGAGCATGGGGACATCATACTGACCCTGAAGGGGTTCCTGGGCTACGGGGAGGGGGATGACCCTGCCCTGGACATAAGGGACCCCTGCACCCCGGAGGGCAATTCCAGCGACTGGTACGTCCAGGGAAAGGTGATGAAGGACACGGAAGAGGCGCAGGACATGTTCCTGGAAGAGGTGGAGCGCCTCATTAGGGAGTTCTGGTCCAAATACATGCCAGGCCTCTGAACCCTTAAATCATTTCCATCCAATTCTTGAGCATGGCAGAAGGCATGAAGGACTACCTGAGGAGCGCGGCCATCGCAGCTGCGCCTTTCATAGGGGCTGCCGTAGGCGGCATAATAGGCTACTGCATCAGCGGCCCGGAACCCGAGAGCTACAGGGTGGGCATAGGGGCAGGAGCCAACGTGGGGGCGCTCCTTGTCTCGGTGCCGGTTGCCGCATCAGGGACAGAGCTCTGATTCCCCCTTCGGATGTGAGAATCCATAACGGACATTTCTGAGAAGCTTATGCGAGAAGCCCGCCTATCTGCTCCATGTATTCCGCGTAACCTGAAAGGTCGCCTTCCTTCAGGCTGTCCTGCGCCAGGCCGTACAGCCTTGCCACCTCTGCCAGGGTCTCCTCTGACGTCATGTCAGACGGTATCGTGACGCTGGGCCCCGGGACTGAAGTGCCGAACAGGACAGCAAGCGCCTCATCCAGGCTCTCCTGCATGGTCAGCCTGTCGCCGTAGGCGGCTATCACCCTCTTCAGCTGGGGAAGGGTGCCTGATTCGGTCGCCTCCAGGTAGAGGGGCTCTATGTACAGGATGGAATCCTCTATCGGTATCACCAGGGTGTTGCCCCTCGTGACTGAAGAGCCTGCCTGGCTCCAGAGGGTTATCAATTGCGATATGTCAGTGTCCTGGTCTATCCTGGCCTCTATCTGCATGGGCCCGTATATCAGCTCCTGCTTGGAGAACGTGTACACCAGCAGGTCCCCGTAACCCGGGTCGTCAGACTTGGCGGCCATCCAGCCTATCAGGTTCTGCTTGCCCCTGGGCGTGAAGGGCATCATGGATATGAACTCCGGGCTCTCCTCCCCGGGTATCTTGAGTATCACGAAGTAAGGGGTCATCCTCTCCTTCGAACCCCTGTATATCTCGTTGGGCACATTCCAGACGTCCTCCTTGTTGTAGAACACCCTGGGCTCCCTCATATGGTAGTACGAGTATATGGCTGTCTGTATCTCAAACAGGTCGTCCGGGTACCTGATGTGGGACTTGAGGCCTTCAGGCATCTCACCGAAGGGCCTGAAAAGGCCAGGGAAAATCTTCCCGTACACCTGCACCAGGGGGTCTGAGGGGTCTATCACGTAGTAAGTGACCTCCCCGCTGTACGCGTCCACCACCACCTTGACAGAGTTCCTTATGTAGTTGAAATCCTCCCAGTCGGAGTACAGGTGCTCTGAATAGGGGTACCTGTCAGTTATCGTGTAGGCGTCTATCATCCAGTACAGCCTGCCGTTGTCTATGATTATGTAGGGGTCCTCGTCATACCTCAGGAAGGGCGCTATGGTGTTCGCCCTGTCCCTTATGTCCCTGTACATGAGAAGCTTGCTCTCTGCCTTTATGGAGCCTGAGAACAGCATCTCCACAGAGGCGAACTTGACGGCGTATACCAGCCTCGTGAACAGGTCTGCCAGGGGCACGCCCGTGCCGCCCTCGTATGTGGTGTATATGTTCTGCTCCCCGCTGGGGTAGTCGAGCTCCTCTGTCGTGGTCTTGACTATGGCGTAGGAATCGGTTTCCTCCCCGAAGTATATCTCAGGCCTCTCCAGCTCCAGGGAAGGGTAGGATGTCTTGGCGGGTATGTCCTTCACATAGAACTCCGGAAGGCCCTCCCTTGTCACCTTGTCCACGGGTATCATGACCACGCCGTACCCGTGCGTGTACACCAGGTGCTCGTTGACCCAGGTCCTGGCCTGTGGGGGCAGGTCCCTGGTGTTCATCTCCCTGGCGGACACCATCACCTGCCTGTACATCCCGTCTATCTGGTACCTGTCTATGTCCACGTCATAGAAGTCATAGTATGTCCTGAACAGCTGGAGCTGGTCATAAGTCTTTTTGAGGGGCCTCCAGTCCCACAGCCTTATGTTGCCTATCGTTGCGTCATTATCCTCTATGTCCCCCTTGGTCAGGTCATACGACACCGGGAACTCGCTCTCCTCCACCCCGTCCAGGCCGTACGCCTCCAGGGTGTTCTGTATGTTGTAGCCTATGTAGGTCTTCTCCATGTTGAACTCGTCGGGCCCCACCACCAGGCCCTGCGTGACGCCTGCGGCAACAGAGCCCAGTATGGCTATGATTATGAAGGCCCCTATGCCCTTGGTGATTATCCCCCAGCTCCTGACCTTCACGTTAGCCAGGAAAAGCATGCCTATGATGGCGGCGACCGCAGTGAGGATGGTTATGAAAGGCACGCTGACTGCCAGGTCAGTGTATCCAGCCCCGTAGACGGCCCCTCCATCTGAAAGGAGCAGGTCATACCTGGACAGCCAGATGCTGCCTGACATCACGAAGAACAGCAGGCCTATCAGGCCCGAGACATGGTGGGTGGCCTTGTCCTTGAACTTCTTGAAGTTGATGTTCATGCCGGGTGCCTTCACTATGGTCTCGCCTATCTCCAGCTCCACCCTCGGCCTGGCCTCCAGCAGCCTCATGAAGCCTGCGTAGGATAAGGCAGTGACCATTATGGCCAGGACCAGCATCGTGCCCAGGAAGCTCAGTATGCATCCGTACAGGGGCATCTCGAACACATAGAAGCCCATGTCAAGCCCGAACACTGGGTCGGCCGACCCGAAGGGGACAGCGTTCGTGTACTTCAGGGCAGGCTCCCAGCATCCCGAGAAACCCGCCCCCATCACCAGGGAGAGGAACAGGAGGATGGCGGCTGCCGCCTTCCAGACGCCTTTTGGCGCCTTCTTCCCCTTCTTCAGGCTCAGCCTCCTTGCTATGTAGACATTCAGGAGCCCGAAGGCCAGGAAAGACAGGCCGAACAGGGCGCCTATCCCCCAGCTGCTGGACAGGACAGTGAGGAAGACTGACTGGTATCCCACAGTGTTGAACCAGAGCCAGTCGCCCCACAGGCTGAATATGACGGATCCCGAGACTACCACCGCGAGAATGAGCAGTCCGATGACGTTCTTCGGCCTCATGGCCAATATTTGTTTTCCTGGTATAAAAAGCGGACTGAAAAGACGCAGCTTTAAAAGTAAGCCCTAAGCAGTATTAAGATTGGTATGAAATTCAAGGAACTGAAACTCAGGCCCATGATACAGGGCTTAGTGAACAAGCTGGGCCTGGAGGATATGACCCCCATACAGGAGAAGTCCATACCCTTCATACTGGAAGGGAAAGACGTGGTGGGCCAGGCAGAGACAGGCTCTGGAAAGACCATAGCCTTCAGCCTTCCCATAATGGAGAAGGTCAGGCCGGGAAAGGGCATACAGGTGGTGGTCCTGACCCCCACCAGGGAATTGTGCGTCCAGGTGACTGACGTCATGAGGAGTTTTGCAGGCCATGAGGTGAGGGTGACCTCCATATACGGAGGGGTCCCCCTTGAGCCCCAGTTCGACAACCTCAGGACGTCCGACGTGGTGGTGGCCACCCCGGGCAGGATGCTCGACCACATAGGCAGGAAGACCATATTCCTGAAGAACGTGCGCTTCCTGGTGCTGGACGAAGCTGACAAGATGTTCGAGATGGGCTTCATAGAGGACGTGGAGGAGATAGCCAGCTACATACCGAAGGACAGGCAGACCCTGATGTTCTCTGCGACCGTGTCCTATGACGTGCACAAGATAATGAAGCGCCACATGAGGGACCCTATTATAATAGAAACAAAGCCCCTTGTGGACCCGGCCAAGCTCAAGCAGCAGTACCTGGAGATATACGAGCAGAGGGACAAGTTCTCCATACTGCTCCATTTCCTGAAGCACGACACCCCAGGCCTTGCGCTTGTGTTCTGCGCCACCAGGTCAGAGTCGGACATAATAGCCAGGAACCTGAAGGCGAACGGGGTCAATGCCAAGGCCATACACGGCGGGATGGCCCAGAAGAAGAGGATGGACTCCCTGGACGCCCTGAAGCAGGAGAACATAGACGTGCTGGTCGCCACGGACGTGGCTGCCAGGGGGCTGGACATCAAGAACGTGACCCATGTGTACAATTATGACGTGCCCAAGACCCCAAAGGAGTACATACACAGGATAGGCAGGACAGCCAGGGCAGGCGAGAGGGGCGACGCCATAACCCTCCTGACCCCGAGGGACCATGACAACTTCAGGCGCGTCCTCTCAGACTTCTCCCTCAACATCAGGAAGGGAGAGATACCCAGGTTCCAGAGGGTCCCCTTCAGGCGCTTCAGCGACGACCGGCCGGCCGGCAGGGGCTATGGCAGCCGGAGGCCCGGCCAGTCCAGGGGGTACAGGGGAGACAGGAGGCCCCGCAGGGACGTCCCGAGGAGAGAGGGCTACAGGAAAGAGGGCAAGACAGGCTCCAGGGGCCCCAGGAAGCCCTACAGGAAGAGAAGGAACTGAAGCCCCCTCAGCCCCCGCGCTCGTACTTGCCCAGCTTCCTGAACTTTATCTCGACAGTGACTGCCTCGCTCACGCAGCCGCCCAGCTTCTCCAGGGCAGAATCATAGCATGCAGACCTGCTTATGCCTTCCATGCAGTAGAAATGTGAATCCTCCACAGGAGGCATGCTGCCTTCCCTAAGGTCCCTGACAGCCTCTTCCCCGAAGACTGCCATCAGGGCATAGCCTTTCAGCGCCTTGCCGCAGCTTTCGCACTTGAACGGCCACTCGTCCATGGTTATTATTGTCATGAAACCTTTAATTTTCGGGCCAGCTTCAATGCCTGAAGCCCCTGATAGCTTTATTAACATGAATCCCGCATGTTCATAATAGGAGGAAATGAGTTGTTATGGAAGGAACAGTAAAGTTCTTTGACGAGATGAAGCATTTCGGCTTTATCAACGGCGACGACGGGAAGAGCTACTTCGTCCACGAGAGCGCGCTGAAGGAAGGCGTGACCATAGCGGAAGGCGACAGGGTGACTTTCGACGCCGCACAGGGCGACAAGGGCCCGAAGGCCGATAACGTACAGAAGTCAGAAGGCAAGCCGGCAGAAGAGAAGCCAGCCGAAGAAGCACCATCAGAAGAGAAGCCAGCCGAAGAGGCCCCTGCCGAAGAAGCGCCGGCAGAAGAGAAGCCAGCCGAAGAGACACCGTCAGAAGAGAAGAAGGAAGAGTGAGCCATTCCGGCTCCAGTACAGTACCGATTGCAAGTTTTTTTGTTTTCACCACCCAGCCAGGGCTCTGTTTCAGGAGCGGCAACCGGTTCATTATAAAGGCTTGAGTGAAATAATTAACTGTATGGTCGAGAAGAGGAGGGAGCGCCGGCCCGCAGGCAGATACCTGGCACTGCTGGCCCTGGCAGCTGTCATAACGGCCCTGTTCTTCACGGGAAGCATGACAGGGCTTCTGGTCTGGCTCTCAGGGGACCAGGCAGCCTTCGGTGAGGGGGCCTACGCCAACACGTTCTACAACTCCACCCTCGGGGGAATCCAGCTGAACGCCACGTACCTGAACGGAAGCTATGTCAGCAAGGCCTTCGACGCAGGCTCCAACTCCACCTGGAACAACATCACCTGGCACCAGGGGGGCCGTTACCAGGAGGAGCTCCCTGCAGCCGGGACAGATGAGCCGGGCCCCGGCGGCATGAACATGACAGGGAACGTGCTGCTTTTCCGCTTCAACAACGACTCTGCCTACGGCGAGAACGACACCCATGCATATGACTTTTCAGGCAGCGGGAACGACGGGACAGGGGCCGGTTTCGACGGTGACGAGGTGTCAGGCTCAGGCCTGATGGGAGGGGCGTTCGACCTTGACGGGACAGACGACTACGTCGAGCTGCCGGCCTCCAGCCAGATGGTCTCAGGCACCGCTTATACCCTATCTGCCTGGATAAAGACTGACACCCAGCAGGGCAGCTACGGCACAGAGGGCAGGGTAATCAACCTCCACAGGGCAGGGGGCTCCTACAGCAGCGGGGCTGTCATATACGCAGGCGGGCCTGGAGGCAGCGAGCCTGGGGACGCTGACGACATCTGCATGCTGTATTACACGGGCAGCGGCCATGAATGGCTCTGCTACCAGACATCCCCTGCATACCATGACGGCAGGTGGCACCTGGTCTCTGCCACCCATGACGGCTCTGTTGCCAGGCTGTTCTATGACGGGGTGCAGGTCAACTCCCGCAGCGACACCCAGGGCGCACTCGGGACATCCACGGGCAAGATAGGGTCATTCGACGGCGCCTCCAGGTATTTCGACGGCATGATAGACGAGGCCGCTGTCTGGAACCGCTCCCTTTCCCCCGCCGAGATGCTGGACATCTACAGGAGGGGCGCCCTCAGGCTGGACCTGTCCGTCAGGAGCTGCCAGGCAGCATGCTCAGGCGAGGGCTGGACGGCCCTGAACGGGACGTCGCCCCAGGGTCTCCCCGTCCCTGGCGGCAGATACTTCCAGTACATGTTCAACTTCTCCACACAAAACGCAAGCCACAGCCCTGAACTGTACAACGTGACCGTGGACTATGGCATCATCACTCTTCCGGCCGTCAACATATCCCTGGTCCACCCGGCAGCGGACATTAACGTGACTCAGGACGAATTCTTCAACTTCACTGTGAACGTCTCCTGCTCAGGCGCTGACTGCGGCCAGATAAACGTCACCCTGGACCCGACCGAGGGTGACAGTTCGCAATCGGACTTCAACAGCGGGGCCTATTTCCGGACCTTCTACAACACATCAGGGTTCGTCCAGCTGAACGCGACATACACGGCCGGAAACTTCACCAGCCAGGCCTTCGACGCCAACGGGGAGGCGCAATGGAACAACATGTCCTGGTTCACAGAGCTCCCCTACGGCCGGGAGCTTCCGGCCGGCCAGCAGGCTGAGACAGGGCACTTCCTGAGGGGGGCTGACATGACAGGGAACGTGCTGCTGTTCCGCTTCAACAACGGCTCTTCACATGGCGAGAACGACACCCACATCTACGACTTCTCAGGGAAAGGGCACAACGGGACAGCATACAGCGCCACCTGGAACAGCTCCGGCAAGCTGGGCGGCGCCTTCGGGTTCGACGGAAGCGATGATTACATCAGCCTGGAGGGGACTGCCTCGGGGGGCACGCGCCCCCTTGAGCTGAACGGTTCATTCTCCATAGCCTTCTGGTTCTACCCCACCGAATCCAAGTCTTTCTATATCATGGGCAATTACGAGGGGGACGGGGCATACAGCGGCCAGCACATCAACATCGACGGCGACCCCGTCGGAAGCGGTGTCGACATCAACTGCCACATAGACGACGGCACCAATACAGCCAGCGCCGCTTCAGGGGAACTGGCCCTGAACCAGTGGCACCATGCCGTCATAGTCAGGGACAAGGGAAACATGGTATACACTTACATAAACGGGATTGAAGAGAGCTCTGACACGGATGACGTCACCGGCAGCGTCCTTTCCGACAAGGACTGGGTCATAGGGGCAAAGGCAGAGGCTACCGCAGAGGAACAGTTCAAGGGCATGATAGACGAGGTGGCTGTCTGGAACCGCTCCCTCTCATCATCCGAGATGCTGGACATCTACAGGAGGGGGGCACTCAGGCTGAACCTGTCAGTCCGGAACTGCTCGTCCCCGGACTGCTCGGACGGAAGCTGGCAGGGCCTGGGCGGCGAATCCCCGCAGGATTTGGGCCTGTCTGGCCAGCGCTTCCAGTACGGGTTCATGTTCGGGACAGACGATTCTGCCCGCTCCCCGGTGCTGTACAACACCACCCTGGATTACACCCCTGTTTCCCTTGCAAAGGGCCTGGTCTCGACTGCCCCGGGAGACACCCCCTTCTACACTAACGCGACGTCAAACCCCCTTACAATCAGCCTGAACGAAGGTCAGTCCCAGCTTGTGACCTTCTGGGTGAACGCCACAGGGACAGGGACATATGAGTTCTTCGCATACGCCAACCTGACAGGCGACCCGGACACAAGCGATTCGACCCCGAAGAACAACATAACCATCATGGTGAATTACCCGCCCTCTGTCTCCATAGGCCAGGCCATCCCGCCTTCCCCCTCAGAGTACGGCACTTACGTGTTCATGAACGCCTCTGCGTCAGATTATGAGGACGGGGACCTGACAGCCAACATAACATGGCACTCTGACCTGGACGGCCCCCTGGGTACCGGAGGCTCCTTCAACCTGAGCCTCAGCCTGGGCAGCCACACCATAACAGCGAACGTGACCGATTCGGAGGGGGCGCCTGCCACCGACACGGAGCCTTACGTGATACAGGACACCGCCCCTCCTGCCATAGCGGGCGCCTCCATCACCCCGGGCCTGACGTCAGGGGAGGAAGCCACTGTCAGGGCCAGCATAACAGAATCCCCCTCAAGCATATCATATGCCTGGTTCTCCGTGAACGACACCTCAGGCGCCATAACCAACCATTCCATGCCCCAGGAGGGCTCGACCGACTATCACAACGGCAGCTTCTTCGCCGGTCCGGCAGGCACGTACAGCTACATCATATACTCCAATGACACTGCCGGCAACACTGGCAATACGGGCTGGATGCAATTTTTCGTCACCCCACCAGTTTCCTCCGCCAACATAACCACAACCACCATACCAGTGGGCAACACAGGCATAATCACCACCACCCTGAACGCCACGGACCCCATCAAGGAAGTGAACATCACCATTAACGTGGCCAGCTACCTTTTCCAGTTCCAGCCCGGGAACATCCAGTCCCCCGGCAACCTTTCTGCAGGAAGCCTGACATATGTGGAATGGAACACCACCCCCACTTCTTCTGGCGAATACCCCTACAACTTCACCTGGACGGACCTGTACGGGAACCAGTACTCCAGCGCCAATTCCGTGATAAACGTCACATCCCCCGTCGCAACCCCCGGGAACGAGCAGCCTTCCCAGGCCTACCCTTCCTCTGTCATAAGCATAACAGCCGGCCTGGACGCCTCTGACAGCATAAGGGGGCTTTACGCCCACCTCAACGTCCCTTCAGGCTTCGCCTTCATAGAGACTGCCTCTTACCCGCAGAACCAGTCGTTAGGCAACGTGTCAGCAGGCAACGCGACAGCCAGGTGGTACGTCTCTGTCCCCGCTACTGAGGGCCCGTATACCTACAACGTGACCTGGACGGACATATACGGTGACACCTGGCAGGGGGATGACAAACCCCTGGAGGTGACCTATTCCGCCCCGGCCAACCTCTCCAACATAACCTACGTGGACATAACGGACACCCCTGAGATAGAGATAGGGGCTGTTTACATCTCGGAGATATCGGTCAGGGACGGGTACGGGGCCTACGCCAACGCTTCAGGCATAACTGTGACCATTTACTCCTCCACTGGTGCCGCTGTCTCTGGCCCTGTCAGCTACACGACCTCAGGCAACCAGGTGGCGACAGGAAGGTACAACTACACCTACCAGACAGTCGCCGGACAGCCTGCAGGCTACTGGACCACTTCTGCCAACGTCTCCAGGAACGGCCAGTACTATGAGGACAGGAACATCTGGAGGCTGACAGGCGGGCCCTTCGACGTCAGGGACATAACCGTCAATGACAACACCATCACTTCCCTTTCCATATCAGTCACCCTGGAGAACACGGGGGGCTCAAATCAAGATATGACGGTGGTCTGGAACCTCACCAGGACAGGCACCGGGGAGCAGCTGGACTCAGGCTCTGACACTGTGATGGTTCCAGCCAGCTCGGAGAAGTCCTACTCCTTCAGCCCCTCCACCACCTACCTGGGGGAGGTCCAGGTGACGGTATTGGGCTATTACTCGGGCACGGAGAAGGCTGGCGCGTTCAAGATATTCGACACAACAGAGGAGGCCGCCCCTGAGCCCCCGGCCCCTTCAGGGGGAGGTCCCCAGATACCTGTGGGAGGAGGTGCAGCCCCCGGGGAGCCTGAAGAGCCCGAATGCTCTGAGGACTGGTCCTGCACTGGCTGGAGCGAATGCCTGGACGGCTACATGTTCAGGGTGTGCACAGACCTCAACGGCTGCGGGACAACAGTCAACAAGCCCCCAGAGATAAGGGAATGCCTGGAGCCTGTCACAGAGATGCCCTCTGCAGTCCCGGACGAGGGCGAGATGCTTAAGGTGGCCGACAACCTGGAGGGAAGGGCAGGCAGCCTTGAAAGGGCCATAGCGGACTCTGACCTGGTGCTCACGGAGGAGAGCTCCAGGCTGCAGGTGCTGAAGGAAAGGCTGGCCTCGGCCAGGGAATTGCTGGCAAAGGGCGACCTGGACGGAGCCAGGGAGCTCCTCGCAGAGGCAGGCGTCGGGATAGGCCTGCTGGAGGAGGACCTGTCAGCAAAGGGGGTGGAGGTGTACATGATGCCTGAATGGCTCCGGTATTACCTGTACGCCAGCATAGGGGCCATAATAGCCCTCTCTGCCCTGGCCATATACCTGCACAGGAGGAGGCACTGCACGATCTGCAAGCTGCTGCGTTCTGCAATGAAGCGCCTGAAGGCCCTCCTGAAGAGCATCGTTTCACAGGCCCGCTCATTCATAGAGTGAAGCTTTACTTCCTTTTCCTCTTGGCCTTGCTGGGCGCCTTCCTGGCGGGCTTCTTCGCGTACTGCCTGTAGTGTTCCTTGTGGTACTTCTCCATCTGGGGCCCGTACTTCATGCCCCAGGAGGCCCAGGCAGCTCCCATGACGCCCAGGAAAACCAGAATGGAGACAACCACCACGGCTATGTTCTGGTACACGGTGTAGGCGTCAGCATAGAAGAAAAGCCAGAGTATCAGGAACGCCAGCAGAAGGAAGAAGCACAGGGCAGAGACAGCGCACCTCCATCCCATCCCCGGCATGTTCCAGCCGCATCCGTTCTTTGCCATGAATATATAATGCCCTGTCCCGCTTAAATCCTTCATTCCCGGACAACATATTTTATGCACCTGCCCAACAATATGTATGATATACTTCCTGGTTGCCCTGGCCATAACCCTGCTCAGCTTCATCGCCCACACCTGGGAGCACTACCTGGAGCACAAGGGAAGGAAGTCAGGGCTCCCCAGGTACACAATAGACGTGGCGGTCACGATAGGCTACTTCAGCTGGGTCTACATGATATTCTCAGACCCATTCCACATGGAGCTCCCCTATGCCCTGTATGCGGGCCTGGCCCTCGGCATGCTGGGCCTTATAATAGCAGGTTTGGGCGCCAGGGAGAAGAAGGGCTTCAGGGAGACGGACAAGCTGGTCACCACAGGCATATTCAGCAGGCTCAGACACCCCATATATGTCGGGATGGTCCTCCTGTACATAGGCTTCCCCCTGGCAGCGGGCAGCATGCTCACGACGGCCTGCACCATAATCTGGCTCCCCTTCATCCTCTCCTGGAGGCACTGGGAGCAGCTGGAGCTCACCAGGAGGTTCGGGAAGAAGTACAGGGACTACATGAGGAAGACCCTCTTCTGAGGCAGCCTGCCCTTAATGCCCTGTCCCCTTCCAATATGCCGGCATATTTGGAGGTTTCCGGCCAAAAACCTTTATAAACCCTCATGTTATTAACTAAAAAGTGGTTACATATGATGGTATTCTCAAAAAGCGCGAAAGGCATAAAGCCGAGGGAGAACCCCTGGACAGAAGGCACCCATGAGCACTGGCTCTGGGAAAGGAAAAACAGATAACATAAACCAGCTATAGGATTCTTTTCATCTTCTTCCCGAAGGAACCCGATACAGGGCAGCAATCCGGCATATTTTCGGCATCCGTAGCCGTCACGCCTTTATAAACCCTCATCCCCTGTCTCATGATAGGAGTTTAAATATGGTAGAAGGAACAGTCAAGTTCTTCGACGGACTTAAGTGCTTCGGCTTCATCAACGGTGATGACGGAAAAAGCTACTTCGTTCATGAGAGCGCCCTCAAAGACGGCGTGAACATACGCGAAGGGGACAGGGTTACCTTTGACGCTGTTAAAGGCGACAAGGGCGACAAGGCCGAGAACGTAACAAAGTCAGAGGACAAGCCAGCTGAAGCTCCCAAGGAAGAGGCAACCACAGAGGAAGCCCCTGCTGAGGAAGCTGCCAAGGAAGAGGCCCCGGCCGAATCCGAGGAGACAGCTGGAGAGACTAAGACGGAAGAGAAGAAAGAGGAATAAACGCCGGATCTAGCATCGGGTTTTGTTTTAGCTTCAGTAAATATTGCAGAATTCTATTGTTTTGCATGCATAGCCCAGGCCACAGACCTGATTCGCTTCGTCCCGTAGGGCCCCATGACAACCCTTAAAAAACTTGTCCCCTTTTATGGTCATGGCAGACAAGTTTTCAGACAAGCAGAGAGGGTACAGGGCTGAACTGAAGAATGCCCTTTCTGAAACGCCGGAGCCCCACAGGCAGAGGGTCTACAGGGTGGTCGAATCCATCTACAGGGACTGCGCAGAGCAGCTGAACGACAGGTTCAATCTGGAAGTGATAGAACACACCCTTTCCAAGCTTTCCAAGGAACTGGGCGGCATGATAGGCAGGGACCACAGCGCTTATCCTGTCCTGATGAGGGAAGCCGGCCTCTACAACGGGATGGCAAGCGGGGACGAGGAGGGGAGCGTGCCCAACAGGCTCAAGCACATAATCGTGGACAAGATGAACCTGAAATGGGACAACGTGCCGTCCGACGCCAGCCTGGTAGATGACCTTGGAGTAGACAGCCTAGAGATGGTTGAGATTGTGATGGAGATAGAGGACGAGTTTGGCGTGAGTATACCCGACAGCAAGGTGGGCGAGCTGAACACAATCCCTGCCCTTGTCGCCTACCTGAACGAGCAAACCCAGTGAGCCTCACCGCAACCCTTAAAAGCCTCGGCTCTTTCTAACAATATTATGAGAAGAGATCACCTCAGCGAGGACCCCGAGCTTGTGGAAATGGCCAGGAAGGAGGCGCTCAGGTCAGTGTTCAGGCTGACAGTCCAGGAGGGGGACCCCGAGGTTTACCACAATTCCGTTTCTGTTTCCCATGGCGCCAGGACCGGCGAATTCGGGGAGATAGCCAACATAGACGTGGACGGGCTCCTGGAACCCTACGTAAGCAGGTGCATGGTCAGCAGGGTAAAGGTGAATTACCACACCAAAGGAAGGGGCAGGTTCATGACAGGCTACAGGGCCAACCTGGACATGATAGACGACATAGAGAGGGAGCTAAAGGCGTGATTCCCATGAAAGACAGCATGCTAACCTACGTCTCCCGCGGGATAATCCCTGTGCTGGAGTTCTTCGACAGCCGGGGCGTCGGCCTGGGCTACACGCCCACCTTCAGGCTGATGGGAAGCTACATAGAGTATGACCTGCCCCCGATGTACGCCGCTGTCAGGGCGGGCATGATGACCCAGCAGGAGTTCGAGAAATCAGACAAGACGAGGATACTGATGGCCACCATGAAGGCCATGGGCCTTGACGTTAGCAGGGAGGCGGTAGAGGACCTCATACTTTCCGCCGACTTCTCCCACAACTCCCCCTTCCTGCCTGAGGAGGGCGAGATATGCATATTCGAGGAGTTCAGGGAGCTGGTGGGCACCCCAAGGGCAGAATATTACCTTGCCCATGAAACCTGGCACATGAAGGAGAAGGACGCCGGAGTCATACACACGCACCCGGCGATAATAGAGGGGACAGCGGACTATGCGGGATGGGAATACATGGGAGGGCACATCTACCTCTCAGACCCAAACTCTTTCACCAACGGCCCGATAACCGTGATGGTGTACAGGGTGCTGAAAAATGAAGAGAATCCCCTCAGGGCCCTCCTCAGGCCGGAGGTCAGGGGAAGGATAAGCCAGACGATAATTGAAGAGATTTCAGGCCTCATCCCGGACATAGAGTCCATGAAGGAATACACCAGAAGTAGGGTGGAGGAGGGCAGCATAACAGAGTTCGACAGGAGGATGCTGGCCAGCCCCACAAAGAAGACCCTGCTGGCAGGCATGAGGGAAGTGGGCGCCGAAAGGCTGGCCGACGAGCTGGAGCCCCAGGACGTCTCCCTGTACCTGGAGATGTACAGGCTGGACTGACCGCAACCTTAAAAGACTAATCCCCTATTCTATCAATATGGAATCCGGCAGTCTTTCAGGCAATCCCGGCTTCAGGGAGTACGTAAGGTCCTTCACCGAGATCTGCAGCGAGGACCTAGAAGGCGTGTACATGACCCCGGCATACCTGGCTGACATGATACTCTCCTCCGATGACGAGCAGTGGCACGAACTTCCCGGAGTGAGCGGGCTCAGCAGGCAGGAGCTGGAAGGCGAGATTGCAGGGTCCCTGGAGATGCTCGCAGAGAGCGGAGAGATAGAGTCGGCAACCGTTTCATCAGGCACTGGCAAGAGGGTCTACAGGGGCAACATCGCCCTGATGGAGGAATCCGGGAAGGACGCGGAAGCCCTGCTCCAGGCCCTCCGCAGGCTGGCCGGCAGCAGGCCCGGCGAATACGTGGGTGTCAGGGAGATATCAGATGAGATTGACGCCTCCAAGAGTGACGATTTCCCTGTGGATTTCCTGAACGACATGCTGGTGGCGATGGAAACGTACGGCAGGGTGGAGTCCATATGCTGTAAGCTTTTCAGAGCAGAAGAGAGGGAGGACGACTATAACAAATGGCGCTTCTACAGGCTTAAGCCTGATTCCAGAGCTGACTGACCCGCCCCTTCCCGAAGCGCCATACCGGCACCCTTTAATTGCTTTCCCCCATCTATCAAACATGGAAATGACACCCTACAGGGAATCCCTCAGCAGGCTCAGGAAGGGCATCAGGGCGTATGAGGCAGGGGATGAGGAAGCCCTCAACCAGGGCTTTTCGGATTTCCTCGGCTCCCTTCCTGTGGAAGACCTGGACAGGGGTGTCCGAGCTTCTGGAATCAGCAGCATGTCCAGGGGGGAGAGATACCCCCTTCCGGCCCCCGGGCTGGACGGGATGGCCCTGGCAAGCCTTGCGCTGGAGGAGGGGACCAACGTCCGGGGCGTGGCGTGCCCGTCCTACTGGGCCTTCAGCAGGGAGCTGGACTTCCCTAACGGCCTGTCCGTAAAGGTGCGCAAGAAGGAGGATATAATCGGGCACCCATACGGAAAGGTGGTTTTCTTCAGGTGGGGCAGAAACATGTACGCCTTCCACTCCTTGCATGACTTTGAGGGCGACCTGAGCAGGACCCATGAGAAGAGATGGCACACCCATATAGAGAGGGCAGTGGGGTGGGACATAGAGGAAATCGAGCCCGAGCCCCCGAAGAACCCCCAGGCAGGGCGTGACATATGGAGGAAGCCCGTTCACCAGAGGCTCTCCATAAGGGCTCCCAGGAGGGAGTCAGCCATAGACATAACGTACAGGACCTTCAGGAGGGGGACTGAAAGCAGGAACATAACCGCCTGGAGGCTGGAAGCCGGCACCTCAGGCGACTATGGTGCCCCGCTGGTGGCCATGATGATGGGGTATGTTGGCGGGAGGGCATCAGCCAGCCGGGACAGGCTGCCAGAGGCCATTGCGGCCATTCCCCCCGGCCTGCTCAGTACACTTCCCAGGCGCCTGGAAAGCTTCGAGGATTTCCTGACAGGCTAGCCCTTCCCGAAGGGCTTCCAGTGCAACCCTTAAATACCCCTTTTCCAAGAGTAGGTATGACCACAGCAGACAGGCCTGGAATAAGCAGGGAACAGCTGGCAGCCATAGAGCTTTCCAGCAAGACTGCCATCAGGCTGGCATCAGACCACCCTGAGATAGCTGACGCTTACAGATCAGGCATGACAAGGCCAGAGATAGTCGATGGCTTCAGCATCACAGGGGAATACGGCGTGACTGAAACCATAGCGCTCAATTCGGTATACCTGGCCCTGCGCGACCTGATACCCAGTGAAGAGAGGGAAGCCCTGGCAAGAGAGCATTACCTGGCAAACAGCAGGGTCAACGCAAGGATAGGCGGGCTCAGGGGCGGTCCCAGATCCCAGCAACTGGGAGTGGGCATACATTCCCAGACCCCGGAGGAGAGAAGGGAAATCGCATCCATAGGCGGCCAGGTCTCCGGGAACATGACCCTTGAGCTGGGCATAGGGATACATTCCCAGACAGCTGAAGAGAGGGATGATGCAAGGAGAAAGGGCATAATCGCCAGGGGCGAGATGCCCTGGTCAGAGGAGGAGAAGGAATACCTTTCATCCCTGTGCCAGGACCCGGCATACCAGTACAGCTCCGGCGCGAACAGGGGAAGGCCTGTCTACGTGACAGTGCTCGCCGACCTTAATTCCAGGTTCGGCAACAGCAGGAGCAGGAGCAGCCTGATAAACATGTGGAACAAGATCAGACACAGCGACAAACGACCCGATTCTTCATGAACTTCCCGAAGAAATCCAGCGCAGGGCAGCGCCTTTTTAACGCTTTCGGGCAATTCTAAACCATGAAGCTGACCATCATAGCCGCTGTTATTACAGTCATCCTTGTGAGCGGATGCGTCTCCAGCCCAGGCAGCTATGATGCTGCGCCTCAGGGGACAGGCACAGCAGAGTTCATGGGATTCCTCACAGTGCCAGTCACGCTTGAGGGGGGCGAAGGGACCCTAAGGATAGGCGACAGGGAATACCCCATATCAGGCGGAACGGTAACCGCAGACGGCTCAAAATACGATATATCCAACTTCACCTTGGAGGGCATACAGTTCACCGTTGACGAGAAGACAGACAAAAAGACAGTATTCCGCGCCCTTGTATACACAAATGATGACATAGTCGA
>CAZKUD010000009.1:19494-44456 GCA_964555875.1 uncultured archaeon | reverse complement strand
TGTTGAGCATCATCAGGCTGGTGCCGTTCAGGTACCAGTTGTAGATGTTCTTGACGCTGTCGCTGTCCAGGTCGAACGTGCTCGCGTTCCAGCAGGTAAGGTTCTCGTCAGTGTAGTTGGTGCCTGAGGTGGAGTTGAGCACGGGGGTGTCGTGCCTGGGGGCGGTGTTGGCTATGGTCAGGTTCCTGGTCTTGTAGGTCGGGCTGTCGGCATACTCGTCGTTTGCGGTCACCTCCGCGTGCCAGACCTCTCCCTTGTTGGTTTCGTTGGAGGCTATCCTGTTGTACTCCAGCCTGTAGTGGGCCTCTATCTGCTCGGGGGAGAGGGCCCTGTCGTATATCCTTACCTCGTCTATGGTCCCGTTGAATGACCTGTGGCCGGTCGCCCATTTGTTGGCCCCTATCGATATGTCATTCGGGCTGTTTGTGGACAAGGAGGGATTGCTGTAACTGTTCTTCTCTTTGCCGTCCACATACAGCCTGAGCACCAATCCGTCATAAGTTAGCGCCGCATGATACCATTGGTTGAGGGCGGTGACGACTCCGGATGTCAGCGTGGCTGGGGTTCCCTGGTAGTCCTTGTAGTATATCCTGTCACTACTGTATATCATCAGTCCCCTCTCCAGCTCTGTTGCATACCTTGCGCCGGCTATGACCCCCCAGCCTGATGTGTAGTTTATGGCTCCCGTCCTCTTCAGCCACAACGAGATGGTGAAAGCTGAACTCGGGTAGACGTAATTCACGCTTATCCTGTCTCCAGCCCCGTCGAACTCGTAGGCCCCGGTGGTCCCGTTCCTGCCCGAGCTTGTCCAGGACGGTGCATCTTCAGCTGTGCCTGCCCCGAGGGTGCCGTTATGGTCGTGGCCCGAGTAGTCCCTCACTGCGTTGCTGGCAATGCTGGTGACCTGGCTGTCGAACGGCATGTTGAGGACGGTTATGGACTCGTCGTCCTTGTACCAGTTGTAGATGCTCCAGGGCATCTCCGGGTCCGTGTCTGCTGTGGCGTTGGCTGAAGCCCCCAGGTCCTGGTCCGTAGTGACGGTGAGGGTGTCGTTGAAGCCGTCCAGGTACATATCGTATATCTCTTCAGCCGAGAGTGTGCGGTTGAATATCATTATGTCATCCAGCGTGCCGTTGAAGTTGTTGAAGGTATTCGGGTTGCCGTTTTCGTACTCGCCTATCATGAAGCTTGTCTGGCCTGTGTATGTGATGGGCTCTATGGTGCTGTTGACCTCTGTCCCGTTTATGTACAGCCTTATCATGTCGTCATCAGTGTTGTAAGTCAGGGCAAGGTAGTACCAGACATTGACCTCCTTCCCGTGGTTTCCGCTGCTCACAGCGTCCTGGAAGCCGCCCTGGTTGTAGTTGAACACGACCTCGTTGGTTCCGCCGCTTATCCAGTCAGGATAGTCGAAGTACAGCGCGAACTCATTTTTTTTGCCCATTATCATCTCAGCGTCATTGTTGTCGTAGTCCTGGTTCCTGTAGTACCAGAGCGATATGGTGAAGTTGTTGTTGACAAGGTTTCCCGTAACTGCTATGTTGTCGCCATCGTCTTCGAAATCATACGCGCTCCCTATCCTTCCCTCCTCTGTCCATCTT
Source organism: uncultured archaeon (assembly GCA_964555875.1). GTDB lineage: Archaea > Aenigmatarchaeota > Aenigmatarchaeia > QMZP01 > QMZP01 > DAOVIL01. The sequence continues at coordinate 42,855 of CAZKUD010000009.1, read as the reverse complement.
GGCCCGGACAGGGTTCCATTGTACCTATCCATCGCGTCAATCACCTTTCCAGTCTTGTTGTCCCAGTGCTCGAACTGCCAGTAGGAGACAAGGTTCTCGTCAGTGTACTTGCCTGCCGTGGGCTGGTGGGCTCCTATCCAGGGGGTGTCCTGTGTGGGGGGCGTGCTTATTATTGTGAGTGTTGCGCTCTCCCAGTCTGTCTCGTTGTCGTACGTGTCGTTCATCTTGACAGAGCAGTTCCAGGTGTCGCCTGAGCTCGTGTTGCCTGAGCCCAGGACCGATATGAGGGTCAGGCCATTGGATGAAACGCTTGCGACATGCCCGTAGCTGTGCATTGCCCCGTTCTGGTACCAGATGTAGTAGGCGTTCAGGGCGTCAGTGTCAGGGTCTGTGCCGTTGGCCCAGCAGTAGAGGTCTTCTGACGTCTTGTTGAACCCGTTGGTGGAGTTGATGAACACGGTGTCGGTGTCAGGCGGGTTGTTCTGTGTGGTGTCGCAGACGGTCCCTGACCAGGCGGTTTCCACGCCCTCCGAGTTCTTGGCCTTTATCCTGTAGCAGTACTGGGTGTGGTTGGCTATGCCCGCGTCCTCGTAGACTGCGCTTGATGTGGTCCAGGTTTGGTCATCCGAGCCTGTGCTTCCTGTTGTCTCGTTGATGTAGTGGAGGGTGTCAGCCGGGTTGCTTCCCATACTGAAGGTCACATTGCACTGGTAGCCAGCAGACTCGGTCCCGTAGCAGTCGACGCTGGATATGGTGGGGGTCTCTGCCTGGGTGAAGTTGTAGACCAGGGAGCTCGGGGCGGGCTGCTCATTACCTACTGCGTCCACTGAATATGCCCTGTACCAGTAGGTGGTGTTGGGGCTGAGGGATGTGTGGGGGGTTGGTGAAGCTGTGTCGTTCTCTATGTCCAGCCAGCTGCCGGTCGAGTTGGTCTGGACCCTCAGGTACTGGTGGCCTGTGGTGACCGTGTCATTGTTTATCTCGTACACCTTTATGTCGTCCACTATTGCGCTGCTGTTGGCGTTGCATACCCTGGGATAGTAGTTGTAGCTGCCCGTGGACGTGGCAGTGAAGTCATAGTATACCTTTGTCCAGTCGCTGCCGCAGTTGTTGAAGGTCTTGGAGCCCGGGGTCACGCCGTACATGAATATGTTGAAGGCGTTCCCGTAGACATGCCTGCACATCAGCTCCATCCTGTACTGCTTGCCTGCCTCTATGTAGATTGACCTGTAGACGCCGCCGCAGGCGCCGTCAACGTAGGTGAAGTTGAACTGCTGGGCGTGCTCGCCTGAGTACCCTTCCACCATCTCGTGCGTGACCGAGCTGGTCGGGCCGTTGTAGTATGATATCCAGTAGTCTGCCAGGCCGTCGGAGTTGCTGTCCTTCTCAAAGCCCCAGTTCGGGCCGAGCATGTTGCCCTCGTTCCCGAGGTCGTCGAACGTCCTGGTGTAGTAGAAGTAATCGTCACCGTAGTCTGTCGGGGCTGACCAGGTGACGTCAACCTGCGTGTCGCTGGATGCGTCTGGGACTATGGTTGGGGTGGCGGGCGGAGTGATGTCTGTCGCATTGTGGTCAGTGTAGACCTCGTCCTCCAGCAGCCTGGTGACAGTTATGTTGTCGTAATACACCGTCCCGCCGTCATACGTGCTCACCAGGCTCACCCTCACCGGGCTTGCCCAGGAGTGCCCGCTTGCTATGTCCTCCTCTGCCACGAGCTCGTCATCCACATACTCATAACCGTGTCCGTTGGTGGTGCCGTCGTCAAGGAAGAACAGCTTCACATGGCTCCACTTGTCCTTCGGCAAGCCTGAGCCCCAGTAGACATCGTCCCCGTCCCTGAAGCCGTACCTGTTTATCATGTCCACGTACAGGCCGCCCCACCTTATGCCTCCCCAGCTTGAGCCAGAAACCGGATAGATGTCGGCCTCTATCAGGTATCCCACTGCGCTGGACCAGCTCTCGTTCATGTAGTCTATGTACGTGTACCCTGTCGTCCCGTTGTATGTTGAATTGAGCATGTCGTCATCTATCGTCCACCTCTGGAGGTTGCCAACCGTGATTGCCCAGTCAGAGCCCAGGTTCTCGTAGCTGATGTTGGTGAACAGGCCGTCCAGGGGCCTGTACAGCTCGTCCTTTGAGCCAGACTTCATGATGGCCTCGGTCATGTTGAGCACGTTGCTGCTGTTGAAGATTATGTAAGGCCCGTACCTCTTCTGTATGTCCTCCTGGAAAGCGGTGCCTTCCTGCAGGCCCTTCTCTCCCACCAGCAGGTAGGCTCCCCTGGTGTAGTCGTTCCCGTCGAACTCTGTGGTCAGAAGGTCAAGCGCCTCGGCAGAGGCGCCCAGGCCCTGGAGGGCCGTCTTCATGGTGGAGTTTATGTTGTTCTGAGGCTCGTCAGCAGTGCCTATTATGACGGGCACGCCTGTCCCTATTGACTGCAGGTGGTTGAGGAAATTGTTCCTGGCGCTCTGGGTGCCGTACACGTCATAGTTGGTCGAGTTAGCCCAGCTCCAGTTCCTGTAGAGCTCTGTTATGGACCAGCTCCTGCCTGTGGTGTGCCTGAGGACGTCATCGACATGTATGTAGCGCATATTCGGGCTGAACTCATATCCTGAAGAGGACACCGAGTAGTTGTTTATGCCCAGGACCATCCGGTTGTTGGAGTTGTCAGCAGACGGGTACACCACGTTCCAGGACGGGCCTGTGCTGTCCTCGGTCACGTTGGCAACTTCAGACGTGTAGGTGGAGTTCTCTGTCCCCTTGTACGACCTTATCCTGTACTCATACTTGACGTTGTCGTCCAGGTTGCCGTCATTGTATGTGGTCACGTCAGCCCCCACCGTGGCTATCTCCGTGAAGCCTGAGCCATTGTTCCTCTCTATCCTGAAGCCGTCCTCCTGGTTCGAGTTGTCCGTCCAGCTGAGGGTCAGGTTGGCCTGGTAGGTATTGAGGTATCTGCCTATGTTGGCGTAGGACACGTTCAGGCTGGCCGGGGATGAGACCGCCACTATGTAGCTTGTCGTCCCGGTCACGCTGGAATAGTATGTCCCGTCCCACATCCTGCACCTGGCATAGTATGTCCCCTGGGCGGACGGAACGGCATACGTGCATGTCATGCTGGAGTACGGATAGTTCTGGCTGTACCAGTTGCCTCCTGTGCATATGTTGCCCGCCACCGTCGGCGTGCAGGTGTTTGTCTGGTCCTCGCAGCAAACCATGGTCAGGTTGGTCCTGTCAGCGTCATACTGTCCAGAGGGGGTGATGGTCTGTGTGTCCGTGGGCTCTATCGGGTCCAGGGTCTCCGTTATGCTCGTGAGCACGGGCGCCATGTCGTCAGCCGCTATGTAGGAGGTGAAGTGGCTCGAGTTGAAATGGAGGGTCCCGCTGGAGTAGCTCAGGATGGTGCATATCCCGGACTGGCTGCAGTTCTCCTCGTATGTCCCGTCGTCCCCCCTGTCAGCGTAGACGGTCGGCTGGGCTGCGAAAGCCAGGTTGTACATCGTTATGTCAGAGGTCACGTTCAGGCCGGACTGGCTGGACGAGTTCACGAAGGTGTGGTTGTTCTGCAACCTGATGTCTGACGTTGAGGTGCCTATCAGGTCTGTGCCAGACTCCACTACGCTGGAGGTGAATTTGACCTTCCCTGTGGTGGTGTTCTCGAAAGTTACATGAGTGTTGGTCCCCGTGAGACTGTATGTCGCGTAATTGGAGTCTATGTACTCCATGTAATTGGCATTGTAGTTGCTGAGATCGTAATAGCTGCCTCCACCACCCGTGCTGTTGGTGGAAGAGGAGTCGATGAGCTTGACGTACACATTGTTGCTGTTTCCGTCAATGGCGAACCCCCCACCGTTGCTGTCGAAGACCGTGTTGGTTATGTTCGTGTATATGTTACCTGACTGGGCGTCCAGGTAGAACCCGTACTGGGCGTTCCTTATGGCAGTGTTGTTCTCGAACGTTACATTAATTGGCGGGCTGTCGAAAAGGAACCCGTGCACCATGTTCTCCTGGGCTGTGTTGTTCACGTGCCTGTCCCCATGTTTGCCTCCGCTGATGCGGATTCCCCAGTTGGTGTTGTTGTAGGCGAAGTTGTGGCTGAGGTTGACAGAGGTCCCGGCAGGCATGGACTCTATCCCGTTCTGGGAGTTGTTCCAGACCGTATTGTTCTCCACCAATCCGTCGGTAGACGTTAGGGTTATCCCGTCCTGGGCATTGAAGCTTGCCTTGTTTCGGTTCAAGTTGTTTCCACCGCCCCCAAAGATGTTTATCCCATCCAGGGAGTTGCTGCTCGCATTGTTGTAAGAGAGGGTGCTTGCTGAGAGGCTGAACGTATATAATCCAGTGCTGAAGTTCACGGCAGTGCAGTTGAAGATGTCAAGGCCGCTCTTGATGGCGACGTATATGCCGTTACCTGAGCCATTGCCTGTGAGGATGTGGCCGCTGCAGTCCAGCTTCAGGCCGTTTGCCCCCATATCTATGCAGTTCCCTGAGCCTGTCTGGTTCAGGTCCTCGTGCAGGGTGACGTTCCAGGTGAGGGTGACGCCGCAGCCCTTTATCAGCATGGAGGCGTTGTTCCAGTCTGTCTCTGTGTCTGTGCCGTCGCCGAACCTGACGGAACACTTCCAGACATCGTCATGTGTGGTGTTGAGCATGCCCAGGGTGGATACGAGGGAAAGGGTGTCTGCGCTTATTCCTGATGTGGAGCCCGTCACTACAGGGGTGCTTCCGTTGAACCAGGTGTAGTAGGCCGTGAGGGTGGGGTCCCCGTCAACGTCGCTGGCGCTGGCCCAGCATTCCAGGTTCTCCTCCGTGAAGTTCAGGCCGTGGGTCGAGTTGACCAGGACCTGTGCTGTGTCAGGGGGTGTGTTCTCTATGGTTACGTTGTTGGACTGCAGGGCCAGGCCGTCTGCATTGTCGTTCTCCGTGCCGTCATTAGGTATGACCTCGCACATCCAGGTTTCGCCCTTTGCTGTATCATTACTGGTAATAATTTCTGTCTGGTTGGCGTAGAGGGCCGCCACCTGCTCCGCTGATATGGTCTTGTTGTATATCCTGACATCGTCTATTGTGCCGTTGAAGTAGGCGTTCCCGCTGCCCCACCACCCAAGGTTGCCAAGCTGCAGGCTGTTGGTGTTGGTGCCCACTCCGTAGTCAAAGTTGGGGGAGCACTGGTTGTCCAGGGTGCCGTTTACGTATATTTTCAGGTACTGGTTCCTCTTGTAAGTGCCGACCAGGTGGTGCCACTGGTCGTCCTGGATGACGGAATTGGAAGTGCATGAGCTGAACCTCCAGGCGCCGTCGTTGTAGTGGTATATCTCCATCGTGACCTTGCCCTGCGGGTTCAGGTACATGTCATATCCCGGTGTCTGCTTCTTGACAAGGAAGGTGTAGCCGAATGTCGCGTTGTCAGGCAGTATCCTCAGCTCTATCGCCATCTCGTCCCCGCTTATGTTCAGGCTCTGTGAATTGGCAACCGAGAGATAGTCCCCGGTTCCGTCAAGCACGAAAGCCCCCATTCCGTCATAGCCTCCTGTGTTGCTCCATACCGGGTTACCTCCTGAAGACACCACATCGTTCCCATACGGGCTGTAGTCTTTTGAATACGTGGATGTGCTTCCACCCTCGAACGGCAGGTTCAGGACCATTACACTGGAGCCGTCCTTGTACCAGTTGTAGATGTTCTTGACGCTGTCCCCGTCAGGGTCTGCCGTGGAGACGTTCCAGCATGTCAGGTTGGCAGTGGTCTTGTTGAGGGGGTCGTCAGTCGCGTTGAGTATTGGGTTGCTGTGGTAGGGCGGCCCGTTCAGGTTGGCCATGTATGCGCTGAAGTAAGTGGAATTGAAGTAGAGGGTGCCGCTGGAGTAGCTGAAGATGGTGCAGACGGGCGGCACGCACTTCTCCTCGTAAACCCCGTCGTCGTCCCTGTCGGCGTACACGTTGGGCTGTGTGGCGAAGCCGAGGTCGTAGAAGGTCAGGTTGGCTGTCAGGTTGAGTCCTGATTGGGCCGAGGAGTCCACGAAGGTATGGTTGTAATCAATCCTGATGTCAGAAGTGGAGTTGCCTATCAGGTTTTCCCCTGTTTCTGTTACGCCCTCCAGGAACCTTAACTTGCCTGTGGTGGTGTTCTCTATGGAGATGTTGGAGCCGCTGTTCAGGTCATACTGAGTTACCTTGCTGTCTATCAGCTCCAGGTAGCCCGTGGAGCTGCCTGCGCCGTAAAGCCCGTAGTTGGTGCCGGGCACATTGGACTTCAGGGTGCAGTTTATTATCCTGTTCGTTCCGTATTGGAGGGTGCCCCCGAACCAGACCGGGTAGTAGGCTGTTATTGAGGAGTCTGTCAGGTTGTTCTCCTTACCGAAAAGCTGCACCGCTATGCCTGAAGCGCCGGTTATGTTGAAGGTATTGTTCTTTATCACGTTGTACTCGCCGGCAGTCCCTGTCGTTATGCCAGTGCTGCCGGCCTTTATGGTGTTGTTCTCTATCCAGGTGTAGTTCTTGGATGGGGAGCCCAGGTGAATGCCCGTGCCCACGGTGACGTCTATTGTGTTGTTGAATATGTAGAGCCAGCCCGAGTTGCCGTTCGCCATGTATATCCCGTAGTTCGGGCATGTTATCTCATTGTCGTATATCTTGGTGCCAACCTCGTCGCCATAGATGATCATTCCCTGCGTGTTTCCTGTGACGTTTATGGTATTGCCATACACCTGGCTGCCTTCGGAGCCGCTGAGGTATATCCCCGGGTTGCTGGCGTTCTGTATCTCGTTGTTGCTCACCGTCGTGTTCTTGTGGGTATAGGCCAATATTATGCCGTCATTGGTTGTTGTTATCTTGTTGTCCCGTATGGTGTTGTTTATCTCGTCATTGCCGTTCACTGCCAGCTGGATGGCCCAGCCGCTGCCGCTGTAATACGTGTTTATGAACGTGTTGTTCTCGATAAGGCTGTGCCTCACGGATGCCTGCATGCCATACCTGGTGTTCCTCATGGTATTGTTCCTTACCACGCTGTTGTTGACCAGGTTCATCTGTATGCCGTCGTTGACCCAGTTAGAGGCCGGCAATTCTATGGTGTTGTTCTCTATCGTGACGTTCTTCAGGATGTACGTGTATATGCCCCACATTGCTGAGCCTTTCTTCTGGTTGACGACCGTGTTGTCTACTATCCTGCTGTTGTCCGAGCTGCCCAAGTATATCTGGTAAACAGTGTTGTTGTTGAGGGTGTCATTCCTGACCGTGTTGGAAGAGCCGCCTGACACATAGATGCCGTAATAGAACTTCTCAACAAAACAGTCCTCTATCACGGTGCCTGTCCTGCCAGTGGCGTCTATCCCCCTGACGTACAAGGTGTGGTCGCCTGTCAGCCTGTGGCCCGAGCAGTTGAGGTTCAGGCCGTTGGCGCCTATGGTCAGGCAGTTGGCTGCCGTGGTGTTCAGGTCCTCATGGAGGGTGACGTTCCAGGTGATGGTGACGCCGCAGCCCTTTATCAGCATGGAGGCGTTCTCCCAGTCCGTTTCGTTTGCCGTCCCGTCATAGAACTTGACTGAGCATTTCCAGACATCGTCGTGTGTGGTGTTGAGCATGCCCAGGGTGGATATGAGGGAAAGTGTATCGTTGGTTATGCCTGTCTTGTAGCCGGTGACCAGCGGGGTGCTGCCGTTGTACCAGACGTAATATGCGTTCAGGGTGTCCCCGTCGGCGTCTGCCCCCTCTGCCCAGCATTCCAGGTTCTCCTCAGTGAAGTTCAGGCCGTGGGTCGAGTTGACCAGGATTTGTGTGGTGTCGGGCACCACGTTCGCCATCGTGTCGCAGGTGGTTCCTGTGTAGCTGGTCTCCACGCCCTCAGAGTTCTTGGCCTTTATCCTGTAGCAGTACTGGGTGTGCGCAGCGAGGCCTGTGTCCATGTAGTCCGAGGTTGAAGTGGTCCAGGTCTGGTCGCTTCCTCCAGTGTTGCCCGTTGTCTCTTCTATGTAATACAGGGTGTCTGCAGGGTTGTTCCCCATGGAAACGCTCACGTTGCAGTGGTAGCCGTTGGTCGTGTCGTATGCGCAGCTGACCGCGGTGACGCTCGGCACCTCCGCCTGGGTGATGTTGTAGACGAGTGAGCTCGGGGTGGGCTGCTCGTTGCCTACTGCGTCCACTGAATATGCCCTGTACCAGTAGGTGGTGTTGGGGCTGAGGGATGTGTGGGGGGTTGGTGAAGCTGTGTCGTTCTCTATGTCCAGCCAGCTGCCCGTTGCGTTGGTCTGGACCCTCATGTGGTCGAAGCCGGTCGTTATGGTGTCGTTGGATATCTTGCTCGCATACAGGTCGTCGAACCAGGACTGGCCTGAATATATGCCTGATGTAACGTTGCCGCAGTACTGGACGGTAACACCGAACCTCAGCTTGGTGCAGGACCTGCTGTCGAAAACCTTGTAGCCGTATGTCCAGTCCGTTTCATACATGACCACCTGCCTATCCATCCTGGCCCACTGGGTGCAGCCCGTCCCTATGCCCTCTGACACGAATATGCCTGAGTATGCGTCAGCCCCGTTCTGGCCCGGGCCGGTGGTCTCGTTGGTCTTGGTCCAGCCCTCCAGCCTGTAGAGGGTGTTCGGCTCCACGTCTATGTCCTGGTATACATAGTTGTTGCAGTAAGCGCTGCTGCGGTTTATCATCATACTGTACCTGCCAGTCCTGACTGTCTGGTCGTCAAGGTGTTCTGTGGAGGCTATCTGGGTCTCCCAGCCGTCCGCCAGGTTGTTGCCTCCCGTGGTGTCCCCGATGCCGTAGTTCTTGCCTATGTCAGTCTCGAATCCGTCGTTGTATATCACGTCGCTCCTGCTGCCCTTCAGGTCAGAGGCCACCACATAGTAGAAGTAATCATCACCATAGTCAGTGGCGGCCGACCAGGTGATGTCCACCTGGGTGTCGCTTGAGGCGTCTGGAACTATGGTTGGGATGGCGGGTGGCGTGATGTCAGCGCCGCCTGAATCTGTGCAGTTGTTGTCCGCTATCATGCTCTCTTCAGGGCCTATTATTATCTCGGGCTGCCTTCCAAGCCTGTCCCCCTTCCTCCTCATGTCCTCCAGGGTGTCCAGGCTGCCAGCGAAGGAGACATATGGGACTACATACAGCTCGTCGACCGCATGGGACATGGAGTCAGAGTACTGGGTCTGGTAGTATGAGTTCTGGGCCGAAGTGTATCCGTAATTGAAGGGGGTTCCTTTCGTTATCCTGGTGCCGCCATAGTCCCCGTCTGCCCACCTTTGGCCGAACCAGCTGTTGAACAGGTTGCTCTCATACAGGTTGCCCGAGTTTGTTGACTGGTTGTTCAGCTCCCCAGTGCTGTTCACCCATACAGAGTCCCTGTAGCCATTGTCGTAATTCTGGTAGTAGTACAGGTTCTCAGTGGTGGCGTTGGAGTAGTTCATGAACACGTCCTCCCAGATGATGCCTCCCGGGAAGTACCTGAGGTAGGAGCCGTACCTGCTGTAGTTCCCGTAATTGCTGTGGTTGTACTCTATGTGGGCGAAGACGGGGCCACTGTCCAGGAGGTATCCCGAGAACGCGTAGTCGTCCCACCAGTTGCCCGGGTATGATGTGGTGTGCCTGAAATGGCCGTTTACGCCCACGTTGGTCCCCTGGTACCTGACGTCAGAGGTCTTCCCGTGCGTGCCTGTAGCAGAATATCCCCAGCCGTCAGACATCTCTATGGTGGTCGTGGTGGCGCTGTCCACCCTGGACCTGGTCTCGTAAGTGTCGCCATCGGGCTCGCCTGCATCAGCATTGCCGTATATCAGGTAGTACTGGGCGCTGGCGTTGTTGGGCACGTTGAACTCGAACCAAACCTTGGTGCTTGCCGTGTTCATGGTGCCGTATTCCACCTGGTGCCTTACAGGCGTGCCCTTCGAGTCCAGGACCCTTATGTCAGAGCCGTTGGCCATCATCTTGCCGGCGCTGACCAGGCTGGCAGTGTCTATGGTTATGTAGTACGGGAAGTGGGTGAGGCCGAAGGTGCTGTTGTCCGTTATGTTTATTATCATGGAATGGTTCCAGGGGGAGTAAAGGAGCCTTATGGCGTCGTATGAGCCTGAGGACGTGTTGGACCTGAAGACCGAATGCCTTGTCAGGCCTGACTGCATGTCGTCTATCACCTCCTGCTGGGTCAGGGAGGTGTTGTATATCCTGGCCTCGTCTATCTTGCCGTCCATCTGCCTGGTGCTGCTCTCCTGCCCTATCCTAAGGTGGCCTGGCGGGTTGCCTGTCCCTGTGGTGGCCACTACATTGAGCAATTCCCCGTTCACGTACTGGTTGATGTGCGTGCTGTTCCAGACGCATGCCACATGAGACCACTGGTTCAATGGCACACTGCCTGAGGGAGTCTCATGGTAGCCTGAAGGCGACTTGCCGTACCAGTAGCATGCCAGCCTCTGGTTGGCGTCATTGAAGCTGAGGTAGTATGCAGAGCCGCTCCCGTATATTATCGTGCTCATGCTGTCTGAGCCCCCTGTCCCCTCAGGGTATACCCATGCGGAAAGGGTCAGGTATGTGCTTGCGTCAGTGCTGGAGGAGTCAGGCACCTGCACGTACTTGGAGGCCGCTGTGTCGAAGTCAAGGGCCTTTCCTGTGCCGTCCCTTCCTGCCGTCCAGGTGGCGCCTGTGATTGCGGCATTGTTCCTGTACTTGCTCCAGTCGTCGGTCACGGTGCCAGAGCCCTCCTCGAAGGGCAGGTAGAGGACCAGGTCATCGTCCCCCTGGCTCCAGTTCAGCTCCATGGCGTTGCCGGCGCTGTCATCGTTTGCGTCAAGCACCGGCACGTCAGGCTCTGTCCTGTCGGCCGTGATGTTGCTTGCCCCGTTGGTGTATCCGCTGTCCTCTGTCCCCTTGTAGGCCCTCACCCTGTACCAGTAATGGGTGTTGTCGTCCAGGCCGTTGTCGTCATAGGTCGCTATGTTTGCCCCGGTGGTGCCTATCTGGGACCAGCCTGTGCTGTTGGTCTTCCTCTCCACCTTGAAGCCGTCCTCCACTGACGAGGCGTCGGTCCAGGTGAGGGTGATGTTGCCTGTCTCACTGCCTGTCTGGTAGCCTATGCCGTAGCCGGCGCTCAGGCCTGACGGGTCATTGATGTCTATGGTGTAGCTTGTGGACGCGGTTGTTGAGGAATATGCCGTCCCGTCCCATGTCCTGCACCTGACGTAATGCAGCCCCTGGGCAGATGCCGCGGAGTATGTGCATGACATGCTGGAGTACGGGTAGGCCTGATTGGCGTAATTGCCTCCCGTGCAGATGTTAGTGCCAGTGGTCGGGGTGCATGTGTTGCCCGTGTCCTCGCAGCAGACCAAATCGAGCACTGTGCGGTCAGGGTCGTCCTGGCCTGACGGCGTGACAGTCTGCGTCACGGTGGGCTCTATCGGGTCGACTGACTCGGCTATGCTGGTTATGGTCGGCGGGCCGTTGGTGTTGGCCATGTAAGCCGAGAAGAAGTCGGAGTCGAAGTTCAGGGTCCCGCTTGAGTAGCTGTTAACAGTAGCGTACCCTGACATCGTGCAGTTCTCCTCATAGTATCCGTCGTCGTCCCTGTCAGCATAGACTGTCGGTGTGCTGGCGAACGCCAGGTTGTACATGGTTATGTTGGTGGAAACATTCAGGCTGGGGTAGGTGCTGCTGTCAAGGTACGTGTAGTTGTTGGCTATCACTATGGCTGAGGACGGGGTGCCGAACAGGTCAACCCCGTTCCCTATCGTGCCGCTGGGCGTGAGGTACGCTATCTTGCCCGCAGAGCTGTTCTCGAAGGTCAGGTTGGCGGCAAGGGTAGTAATCGCGAATTCGTCTATCACCCCATTCACTATGGTGATGTTGGTGACAATAGAACTGGGGACCATATAGAGGTCATATAAGCTGTCAATGGTGACGTTCTCTATCACGCTGTGGTTGCAGTTCTTCTCTATCCTTATGCCGTAATAGCCGTTTTTTATGGTGTTGTTGCTGATAGAGGCATGCGTCACAGTGTTGCAGTATATGGCATGGTACGGGCTGCCGTTAGACACGACCTCTATCGTGTTGTTGGACACGTCCGCCTTGTCGTTGCCTGCAGCCAGCATCGACTCTATGTTCACGCCGTAATTCGTGCCGGACATCACGTTGTTCCTCACCACCAGGCCTCCCCCGATGTGCCTGATGCAGTATATGCCGCCTGACCTGGAGAAGGTGTTGTTCTCTATAGTGGCCCCCTCTGTGTAGGGGGCCATGCCGGAGTACTGGATGAATCCGTTTCCAACACCGCCTGTGTCAGAGACCGTGTTGTAGGCAAAGGTGGCATTGTTGCCGCTTCCCATATAGAACCAGTACCCTGGCCCGTAATCTATGTTGTGGGTAACGTCAGTGTTGTTGGAATACTGGTCGTATATGGCGGACCTCCAGGTGCCGCCGTTCCAGTGCCCCCACAAGACGTTGTGGGACATGTTGCAGCCCTCACAGAAGTAGGAGTATATCCCCGAGTCTGTGTTGTCCGCTATCGTGTTGTTGAAGATGGTGTTCCTCTCTGTTTTGGCGCCTCCTATCTGGTACATGTACACACCGTAGACCGTGTTGTTTACGAGGGTGTTGTTCTTGAACAGGTGGTCGCCTCCCTTGCTGACGTATATCGCATCCGTGAAGTTCTCTATCCGGCAGTTCTTCACCGTGACGTTGTTCCTGGTGTCTATCCTTATGCCGTAGTCATAGCTGCCTGACCTGTCGCCTATTATCTTGTGGTTTTTGCAGTCGATTGCCATGCCGTCGAAGGCCAGGGTCAGGCAGGTGCCCGTGGTGTTGAGGTCCCGGCTGAGGATGCCCCCGCTCGTGAGGGTGCCGCAGCTGTCTATGGTCGGGCCGTTCAGCAAGTAGAACTTGCCTGCATTCCCTCCCCCGTAGTCGTTGGAGGGAGCGCCCGCTATCAATTCAGAGGCGCCGTCTCCGTTGACGTCTGCAGAGCCGACCTTGCCCAGGGCGTCTCCAGCGGACTCCCCATACCAGCTTGAATAGGCTGTGCTGATGTTGCTTATGCCCGAATACATGATGGATTTGCCGTAGATGAAGTATGCCTTCCCTGCGCCTGAGCCGCCATAGTCATTCCCCTCTGCGCCGGCCAGTATGTCATCATACCCGTCGCCGTTGATGTCGCCTGAGCCGACGTTCTCAAGGCCATCTGCGCCTGCCTCGCCGTACCAGCTCGCGTTTGCCGTGCTGACGTTGATGGTGCCAGAATACAGGGCAGGCTGCCCGTAGAAGAGATATACCCTCCCTGCGTTTGAGCCGCCATAATCGTTGCTGCCCGTTCCTATGAGGATGTCGCCGTACCCGTCTCCGTTGATGTCGCCTGAGCTGATGCTGTCGCCCAGACGGTCGTTCTGAGCCTCGCCTTGCCATGTGGCGTTGGCGATGTTCACTGTGCCAGAATGCTTTGTAGCCTGGCCATAGACAAGGTACACAACGCCCTTATCGGGATTTGAGCCTGTATCGCCCCAAAATGTAGAGCTGGAGAAGAAGTCGTCATACCCATCGCCGTTGAAATCCCCCGCCGAGCTGATGCTGTCGCCCATGTTTCCGCTGTCCAGCTCCCCGTCGTAACCTCCGGTCCAGCTGGCATCGGAAGTGCTTATGTTGGCAGTGCCAGAATATTTCGAGGACTGTCCGTAGATGATGTATACCCTCCCCACCGTAACCTGGCCCATGACACCTTTTACGCTATATGCTACTGCTCCTGCTATGAAGTCGTCATAGTTGTCGTTGTTGACTTTCCCAGCCGGGCTGACGCTCGAGCCGAGCTGGCTTCCGCCATGTTTATCTGTCATGCTCTCGCCGTACCATATCGCATCTGCTGTGCTTATGTTGGCAGTGCCAGAGTATGCAGAGGACTGCCCGTAGAAGAGGTATATCCTCCCCTGATCCCCGCTCCCTTCCATGTCGTATTTGTTTGCGCCAGCTATGAAGTCGTCATATCCGTCGTTGTCCAAGTCCCCTGCCGAGCTGACGCTGTATCCGAGCTGGCTTCCCGCCTGCTCGCCGTACCAGCTCGCGTTGGCGTTGCTGACATCCAGGGTTGTGCCCTCCTCCAGTGGCCCGTAGAAGAGGTATATCTTTCCGGCATCGCTCCCGCCGTAGTCGTTCTTGTATGAGCCCACTATCAGGTCCTCGTAGCCGTCGTTGTTGACGTCCCCGGCTGAGCTTATGCTGTTTTCTTTTGCCATCTCGTCCCCTGCGCCCTCGCCGTGCCAGGCCGAGTCAGCCACGCATATTATGGGCTGGTTAGTCTCCCATTTGCTGTCGTTGGTGCATATGGGCTTGTCATATGACCTCTCGGTGGAGCTGACGTCCCAGCCGTCGGTTATGGTCATGTCCACGCGCCAGACATCACCGAGGGTGAGCTCCTCGTTCACTATCAGGTCGTACCTGGGGACCCCATTGTTGTAGTTGGCCGCCACCTGCTGTGGCGTCAGGGCCCTGTCATATATCCTGACCTCGTCTATGGAGCCGTTGAAGAAGCCCGCTGCGCCCAGCCTGCTACCTATAATAAGTGGCTCGGAGTCTGGGGTGAATGTCCCCACTGCAGAAGACGTGTTCTTCCAGACGCCATCAACATATATGGACACATTGGTCCCGTTGTAAGTGCCTACTATCTGGTGCCAGGCCCCGTCGTTGAGGTCCGTTGTGGTGCTCCTGGCAAAGGCAGGTCCCAGCTCGTTTATCTGGAATGTGGGGTAGTTCCCAGCCACGAAGGTTATCGCGTACTCGCCAGAGTTCCAGCCGCCCTTCTCTAGCACGATGCCCTCCCCTGTCGCATACTCGTCCGTGGTGTTTACCCAGAGTTCCACAGAGAATCCCGTTGAAAGCTCAAGGGAGTCGTCATCTGCTATCCCTATCCAGTCGTCCACCCCGTCGAACCTGTAGGCGCCGCCTGATATGCCTTCGCTGGTCCAGAGGGGATGCCTGGATGTGTCGGAGCTGTTGCCCAGCATGCCCCAGTTGTTGTTGCCTGAGTAGTCTGTCACAGGCTTGGTGGTGTTAATGTACACAAGGTAGTCATTGGCGCCTGAATCATACATGTTGGAGTGGGTGAATTCTCCCCCTGAATAGATGGTCTTCCTGGTGGAGCCGTTGCAGTCCGTTATCTTGATGTTGTCAAGGAAGCCTGTGTGGATTCCGGTTGTGTCTGCCTCGCCGCCTATTGTGTACCCACCTATGCTTCTGTTCACATGGTCAGCAGGCAGTGCTATCTGCCTGTGGTACCATTCATTAAGAGCATATGCGCTGAGGTCTGAGGCCGGGTTCGGATGTATGCCATTCTGGTCAGCCACGCCACCTGTTCCCCTTAGGGAGTTGTATCCGAATATCTCGTAATCAACGGCCACATAACTGTCAGGGTCTGTCCAGTAGACGTCGTATTCCAGGCAGTCGCCCGACTGGATGGTGTAATTTGTGACGCTTGTGAGGTCCTCGTAGATGTACTTGTTTCCACCGGAGTACTGGGTGTAGTACTGGTACAGGAGGACCTCGTCCATCTGGGTGTCGAAGGGCATGACAAGGTCTGTTATGGCGTTGCCTCCTGTTGCGTTGGAGACGTCATACCAGACCGTTATGTTGGTGACGTTGTCCCCGTCCTGGTCCTGGACGCTGACAGGGTATACTGTCAGGTTGCCCAGGACGCTGTTGGTCTCGTTCGTGCTGGTCAGGTTGGGGGTCCCCTGCGTGGGCGGGTAGCCCACGTATACCGGGTTGGACAGCCTGGGAGTGCCTGCCGCATCGTGCGGTATTATCTCAGCCTGCCAGTACCCCTGGCCCATGTCGCCGGAAATCCTGCTGTAGTCGGGGTTGCCGTTGTTGTAGTTCAGGGCAACCTGCTCCGCAGTCAGGACCCTGTCGTACACCCTGACGTTGTCTATCTTCCCGTCCATCCACATCTGGTAGTCTCCCAGAGTCAGCCCGACCGAGCCTATCCCGTAGTTCGCAGTATTATACTGGTACGGGATTCCTGTGTATGTTGTGGTCAGATTCAGCTTGCCGTTAATGTACAGTTTCAGGACCTTGTTTGTGTCATCTGCTGTGCCGACCATATGCACCCATTGGCCTGTAGCCATTCCGGATGTCGATCCCCAGGACGCGACTGCTGGAGTGTTGGTCCAGAACTCAAACCTGGGGACGCAGGAAGGGTATATCATCAGGCCGCTGTGGTAGCCGCTCCTCATGATGGCCGCAAAATAGGTGTCATTGCCTGGCTGGGAGTTGGGCGGGCACTGGTCCAGGTTGACCCAGGCCTCCATAGAGTAGCTCTTGTCTGTAGCGTCCATCAGCCTCTGGTTGTTGGTGGGGTCTATGTATATTATGTCCTGGAAGCCGTCGAACTCGTAGCATCCACCGCCGTCCACGCCGCCTGTGGGAAGCCAGGTGGGGTATCCGTCAGGGTCACTGTCCTGGCTCAGGGTGCCGTGGGCACCGACACTGGAGTAGTCCCTGACGGCGAAGGTGTTGTTGAAGCCCTGGTAGTAGAGCTGGTCTATCTCGTACTTGTCGAGCGCCCTGTTGAATACCATCACCTCGTCCACGGTGCCGTCAATATACCTGCTGCTGCCCCACCTTCCAATGTCCAGCACCTCATCCGTCTTGAGTGTAGTATTGGGTATGACATCGGTTTCTGAGACTAGCTTTCCATCCGCATACAGCCTTACCCTGCTGCCGTCCCATGTTCCTGCAAGATGGTACCATTTTCCGGATGTCGGGGACCAGGACGCGCCACCGTCCTGTGGGATTCCCATCCAGTCTGTGTTTTCTGAGTTCCTGAACTCGACCCTCATGCTTCCGCTGCTGAGCCACATGAAGCCGTTGTTGTACCTTGATACCACTGCCTGGTCCGTGTTCGTGACGTCGAATTTCACCCAGGCGGAAAGGGTGAACTCGTCCAGCTTCAGGTTCTCGCTGCTGGGAACCTCGACGTAATCGCTCCAGCCGTCGAACTCCTGGGCATTGCCCGCCCTGCCTTCGACCAGTATGGGGCCCTTCTTGAACTTGACGTAGTCTATGTAGGCCTGGCCCGCGGAGCCCCCATAGAATTCCAGCCTTATTCCGGTTATATAGTCATCATTGTCCACCCATTCTGCGTCATCAATCCTTCCCTCAAATACGTGCCAGTTGCCGTCAGCTATCAGGGTGTTGCCGAAATTCTGATTGCATTTTGAGGCCTGAAGAATTGAGCAGTCCCCTAACCCGGCCCAGTCAGTATAGGTGAAATTAAAGCCCGTGTGGCCGCCTGAGGCAATCCTGTACCTCATCTCTATGGTGTCATACGTCTCGTCGAAGCTCAGGCCCGTCTTGTCCATGTAGGGGTTCGTGCCCCCCAAGGTGCCGTTCCAGGTGAAATTGCAGTATCCGGTATTGGTTATGTCATTGTATGACCAGCCGGATGTCAGGCCTGAGAGGGTGGAGAAGTCGTCCACCATATGCTCGTCGTATCCTGTGCTGCCGTAGTTGTCGTAATCAGAGGAGTCAGGGGCTATGTTGGAGATGCTGTCCAGTCCCCAGTAGCCCACAAGGGCCTCGTCATGGTAATCGGGCTCATCGTTGTGGGTGGCCTTTATGTTCTCGAAAGGCATGTTCAGGACCGCTATGGATTCTCCGTCGAAGTACCAGTTGGTGACGTTCCTGGTCGTTTCCGGCCCCAACTCCTGGTAGCCGGTGTAGGATGACGTGAAGTTCTCGGTCGTGCTGTTGCTGCCCGTGCTTGTTATCTCCGGGGCTCCATGGGCGACTGCAGGCGCCACCTTAATGCTGTTGGACCTCTTCATGGTGCCTTGTGATGCCCTGTCATGGGGCGCCATGTCAGCATACCAGACGTCCCCTTCCTCCAGATGCTGGGATGTTATGGTGCGGTAGTTCGGTTCGCTGCCATTGTAGTTGGCAGCTATCTGCTCCGGGGAGAGGGCGGTGTCGTATATCCTGAGCTCGTCTATCGAGCCGTTGAAGAAGCCGCATGGGCTTCCCGAGCAGAAATTTGCCCCTATCATCAGGTCAGAGTCCGAGTTGTATATGGGATTCCCGTTGTAGCTCGAGGAGCTGTTGAGGACGCCGTCCAGGTACAGGCTCACATGGGTCCCGTTCACAACGCCGACAACATAATACCAGTGGCCTGTCTTGAGGGGGGATGTCGAGGTGCCTGTGGCATAGCCGTTGAGGGTGTCATCATAGACCTCGAACCTCATGTAGTCCAGGTTGGTTATGTCAACGAAGAACGTCCCGACGGAATAGCCCACCCAGTTGTACTTGGCGACCGGCTTAGACCAGTCTATCAGGGAGTCCGCCTTCATCCAGAACTCCACCGTCATGTTGTTGGTGTTCTCTGTCCTGGAGAATATGTCGGAGTCCGAGACGTTGATGTAGTCGTTCACGCCGTCGAACCTGTAGCAGCCTCCAAGCACGCCGTCAGTCCTGTACGTGGGCCTGTATGCGTATGTGCCACCTCCCAGGGTGCCGTTGTTCATGAAGCTGGAGTAGTCCTTTATCTCCCCTGTCGAGTTTGTCACCACAGGGTCGTCGAAAGGCATGTACAGTATGGGCCAGCTCCTCCCGTCCTTGTGCCAGACCACTATGTTGTTCACGGTGTCCCCGTTCTTGTCGTATGTGCTCATGTTCCAGAGGGTCAGGTTCTCGTTTATCCTGGCCAGGCCAGTTCCAGTGGAGTTGAGGACAGGCCTGTCATGTGTCGGCGGGTCGTTGTTGCCGTTCATCACGAATACCTTGCCCTCGTTTGAATGGTGGTCCCTGAAGTCGCCGTTCCACTCAAACACTCCCTCATAAGGCTCAAGGTACCTCGTGTTGTATTCAGCCTTGTATGCGTTGTGCTCCTCGTCGTCGGGGTAGCTCTCCACAGAGGTGTTGTACGGATATGTGCTCATCTCCTGGAAAGGATAGGGCTCCACAGGACCTGTGCCGTATATCCTGTCGCTCTTCCTGTCCTTGTAGTAGCCGTATGAGTAGAATATGAAGTCATAGTCCCCCTCAGGGGCGTAATCGTCGAACTCCATGCTCACCTCGGAGCCGACCTCCATTATCACGAACTTGTCATCATTCTCCGTTAGCAGGGGCAGGACGTCCCCGTACCTGGTGTAATTCCCGGGATAATAGTCGTAATAGAACAGGACAGGGAACGTCCAGTCGTATATCGGGCTTAGGACCGAGCCCCTGTGGTCCTTGTACGAGAGGCCATGGTACCCCAAGTCAGCTGATGTGAGGTTGAGCTCGACTATGCTGACAGGCTCGTCCACTGCCAGGGCTATCTTCACGTAGTTGACAAGCGTCCTGTGCACCCACTTGAGCCTTAATTTGTAGTGGCTGTCGGGTGAGATGCCTGTTATGTCAATCGCATGGTCCCTTGGTATGTCCTTGGGCAGCGGCAGCTTCTGGGGGGCCACCTCCCAGCCTGTGCCATTGTAGACCTCTATCTCGCTGACCTTGCTGAAGGCCTTCTTCCTGGCAGAGCCCTCAGGTGTCCACGGGAATTCGCTGTTCGCCCTGAAAACAAGTTCCAAGTCATCTTCTTCAATCTCACCGAAATCCAGCTCTATGTAGTGCCATTCAGGGTATTCCTGCCTGCCCAGGATGGCCTGGTCATAATCCATATCGCTCACTGCCTCCAGGCAGTCCTCGCCCGTGTCAGTCACGCAGGATATGGGCATAATCGCAGTGCTGTCTATCTTGTGCAGCCTCAGCTCAGGCACGTCATCAAGCATGCTTGAAGTGTCGGGTATTATCTCCATGTCTGACGGGTGCTCCACCACATAGAGCCTTGCCCTGTCCACATAGCTCATCTCGTCCCTTTCCTCCACCATCCTTATGCTGAAGGTGCCGTTCTCTGCAGCCATGTTCTCCTTCCTTATGAGGAGGTGGTCGTTCGGGCTGGGAGGGGCAGGCCCGCTCTTGGTGGGTATGCCGAGCTTGCCTGCGGAGAATATGTCCGCCTGGAACTCGTATTCCTCGCCGTTCCAGGTGTACAGGAAGGGGCATGATACCCCGCCGTGGTTGTAATTGGCCGAGCCCATCATTATGTCCTCCACAAGGACGCCCTCTGCCATCCCTGTGGGCACAGTGCCGAACCAGTCCTCTGGCCCCCCAACCGACATGGAGTCCGCATAGAAGGTCGCGTTCGCGAATATGTCGCCTGTCCCAAACATGAAGGAGTAGTAGTCCCTGGTCGAGAAGTTGTCCTCCCTCCCGTAGAACATGGAGACATAGCCTGCATCCAGTTCCTCCGCAAAGAGGTTGTCAGCGTGGGGCGCGCCCATCAGGATGTCAGAGTAGTTGTCCTTGTTGAAGTCGCCGTAGCCCAGGGCATGTCCAAAATACTGCCCGGAAAGGGCGAAGTTGAAGGGCTCGCCCAGGCCGTCCGGGGTGTTGCTAAGTATGGTGCCGTTGAAGGAGGCGTTGTAGTTGAATTTGCCGGAGGCGTCCACGTCTATGACATTAGTGCCTGTGGTGGCCCAGGGCAGGCCCGGGCCTCCCAGGAAGAGCCAGACCCTTCCCGCGTCAGTCTTGACTTCACCCTCATCCTGAATCCACGGGTCGTAGAGGGATGCGGATATCATGAAGTCGTCGAAAGTGTCGTTGTTCACGTCGCCTGCAGCGGACACGTCATGGCCGAACCATGGGTCATTACCACTTCCAAGGGCGGTGAAGGTGGCGTTTGTGCCGGGCCATGGGCCGTAATGTGGTAGAGTAAAATTCTTCTGGTCCCAGGCGCCTGCCTGGCCGTATATCAGGAATACCGCCCCTCCTTGGGAATTCTCAATAACTGGCCACATTTGCGGGCACCCTATCAGGAAGTCCTCGTAGCCGTCGCCGTTGACATCGCCTGCCTTCCTGATGTAATAGCAATGTGCACCGCCCGCTGCATAAGGGTCTGTCCCCTCCCAGGACTCGTTGTATATGTCCACTATGTTCTGGTCGCCCGAGAACCTGCTTGAGGGGTCGCTCATGACGAGGTAGGTCTTGCCGCAACTATTCCAGTCAATTTCGTCTTCGCTGACTATTATGTCGTTGTGGTCGTCCCCGTTGACATCCACTGCGTCGCAGTATGAGCCGAAGTTGAAACCGTCGCCTATCATGGCGGAATAGTTGCCTGATATGTTGGCGTCGGCAACCTCATCCATGTAGCCTGAGCTCAGCTTTTCCTCCTGGCCGTAGATTATATGGAGCTGGCCCTGGGCAAAAGCCTCGCCGCCCCAGTAGGTTGCGCCCACTATCAGGTCCTCATAGCCGTCATCGTCCAGGTCGCCCGCACCAAGGCAGCTCCCCATAAAGAGGGGGTCTCCCCCACCTTCCCTGCCGGATATTATGACGTCTGCCTGGGTCCATATGTCCACGTCTGTTATGTCCTCCAGCGGTCCGTATAGTATGTAGACGGCACCCCTGTACATATTTCCATCAACTGTAGCAAAGGGTGCACCCACTATGGCGTCGGAGTAGCTGTCGTTGTTGAGGTCTGCCCATTCCAGGGTGACGCCTGCATAGGATGTGTCGTTGCCTTCCCAGCTCTTGTTGTCCTGGTTGTACATCCAATAGACACCCTGGGGGGAGAACACATAATTCTTGGCATATTCTATATCATCGCCGAACTGGAACCTGAGGGTGTGCTCCCCCTCTGTCAGGACCTGGCTAACCTCATGGCCTGTCCCGTTGCAGCAGTAGTCCTCTATCAGGACCGTGTTGTCGGTCCACTCGTAAGACTGCACTGTGTCACCGCACCTGACCTCCAGGAAGCTGAGGTCGGTCCCGGAGGAGTTGTCGTTGTCTGCCCAGGTGGTTCCGTTTGACGCTGTTATCGTCAGGTCTGCTGTCCCCGTGGTGGTGAAGTTGACGGTCCAGTTGCCGTACAGGGTGGGGTATGACTGGACGTTCAGTATGTCTATCTCCACTTCATATGTCTGGTTTGAGAGGTGGGGTATGTTCCATTCTATCCTGTCTATCAGGCCGTTGCCATTGGTGTCATTATAGAATGCCTCCTTGGCCCTGTAGCGGGCCTCCTTTCCGTCATCCCTCTTGTTGTCCACGTAGTAAAGAGTGACGGTCTCAGGGGAGACCTCTGTCTCAAGTTCGGTGTATGCATAAACGTTCTCGTAGTGGAAGCCTGAATGGACCGTTATCCTCTTCCTCAGGGAGCTTATCCTCTCTTCGGTCTTCTCAGGGGCCGGGGTCTCGTACTCTATCTCGAACTGCTCCAGGGTGTCCTCTATTATCACTGGCTTGGTCCTGTTTGCAAGGGCATCCGGCGTTGAGGGCGCCGCCTGTAGCGCCGGGGCGTGGCCCAGCCCGGGGACTGCCTCCCTTATCCTGTGGCTTATGTCGGCCCTGTCCGGGAGGGACTTGCTCCCCTTTAAGTTGGTGGCGAGGAAAGGCACGCTTATGACCGGGTTTGTGGTCTCCTTGTCAAGCTTCACCCTCTTTATCCACTTGACCGGCTTGCCTATCTCTGCCGGAAGCTGTATCAGCTCCTCGGGACCCTCGAATGGAAGGGGCTCTATAGTGACTGTTATCTCATTGCTCGGGGTAGAGTTAATGCCGTCGCTTGCGTAGAATGTCATCTGCCTGTCGCCGTAGAACCCCTCCAGAGCGAACACCACTATCTCGTCCTGGTTTATGTCCACCTCCATGTTGTCCGGAACTGTGCAGCCGAAGGTCAGGCTGTCGTTGTCCGGGTCACTGAAGTGGTCCATCATGTCAAGCGTCCGGCTCTGCCCCTCCTTCAGGATGAAGCTGGGGACATCGCTTTGCAGGACTGGGGGCCGGTTCACTGTGGCGTTCTCGGTAACGTTCTCAGGGACCGACTCAAGTATGGTGTAGGAGATGCTGTTGAGCTCAAGGGTTGTTCCGTTCTCGACCTCAATGACGAGGGTGTAGGATGTCTGGTTCAGGTCCTCGAGCAGGCATGTCTCTATGCATATGCCGTCGAAGCGTATTATCCTCATATTGGTTATGTTGGTTTCGTTTACTGGCTCGGTTATGTTGGCCGTTGCGTTCTCGTCTGGTATGGTTATGTTGGTCTCGTTTATGGGCTCTGTCATGTTTATGGTTTCGTTGTCTTCAGGCAGGGTTATGTTGATGGTCTGGTTGTCCTCTGGTATGGTTATGTTGGCCGTTGCGTTGTCTTCCGGAGGGGGCTCTGGAAGGGTCTCGTTGATTATGGGCTCTGTCACGTTCTCGTCTGGTATGGTTATGTTGGTCTCGTTTATGGGCTCTGTCATGTTTATGGTTTCGTTGTCTTCAGGCAGGGTTATGTTGATGGTCTGGTTGTCCTCTGGTATGGTTATGTTGGCCGTTGCGTTGTCTTCCGGAGGGGGCTCTGGAAGGGTCTCGTTGATT
>CAZKUD010000009.1:0-19394 GCA_964555875.1 uncultured archaeon | reverse complement strand
GCGTACCCTGTGACGTCTATGATGTAGTAGTCCTCGACCGTGTTCTCGAAAACGAGGAGGGACTCGTTGCCCACCTTGAGGTACACCCTGACGTCACCGTTGCCTATCGCCCTCCCGCTGAGGGAAAGGGACTTGAGGGTTCCTGTGTTCATCGGCTGCCACTCGTATGTCTGGTTGCCTGTCAGGGTCAGGTTGAGGGGGTCTGTGTACTGCTTCTCTGTCAGGAGCAGGCCTGTGTATATGGGGAACAGGGATATGGTCAAGAAGGCTATAAGCACTATGGCCACTGTGACCATCGGCCTGACGTCCCTTGTCCAGTCGTATTCCCTCCTCTGTTCATGCCTTGGTTCCCGCCTGGGCGGGGGTGCCGGCCTGCGTTCCTTTCTTCTTGGGGTGGTCTTCGGTTTGTGCCTGGAGGGGGTCTCGGGTCTGTGGGCAGGCTTTTTGGGAGGGGGCACGGGTAATGCAACCGGGCTTCCGGCAGGCTCGGGGGCCACTGTCTTCACTTCCGGGGCTATGGGATTAACCTCATCGGGGGTTATCGGCTTGGCTACCTTGTGTATCTCGTTCTGGGAGACTGGCCTGGCCCTGGGGCCTATCTCGACAGGGGACTTTCCTCCGTGTCCGGCAAGGAGCTTCTTAGAAAGAGCCTCGGCCTCCTCAAGCGTTCGGCCTACGTAGATATTCCTTACCCTGCCGTTCTCGTCTCTTATGCTAGTGTAGTAGTAAGGACCAAACTTCTTTCCCTTCCTCTTGATGTACTTCGCGTATACCAAATAACCCCCTCCGAGAAAAAGTGCGAGGTACGAGTGCCCAGTCTGACATATAGCTGGATTTGGGGCTGGGGCAGCTCATATTATAATTATTGTAAGGTAACTGTTATATAGTTAACCAATAATCAAGTTTATATAGCTATAAGAGGGGATTCGGGGGCATCCTGATGTGGAGTTATATTACAATCTAAAAGCAATATCATGCAACATGATTTCAGGCCGGAAGGGACGGCCTACCTCACGGTAAGGCCAATCAAAACAAAATAAAAATAGACTGGTGAATCCGGCTTACGGCTTCACCAGGTCAGTGCATATCCCTGCAGCAACAGTCTTGCCCATGTCCCTGATTGCGAACTTTGCCAACTTGGGGAATTCTGACTGCTTCTCTATAGCAACAGGCGTGACTGGCTGGACCTTTATGATTGCCGCGTCTCCGGACTTCAGCATGTCCGGGTTCTCGGCAATTACTGCGCCGGTCTTGGGGTCAATCTTCTTGACCAGCTCGGTTATCTTCCCAGCCACGTGGGACGTGTTGATGTGGAACACCGGGGTGTAGCCCTTCGTGATGACCGTCGGGTGCTGGAGCACGATTATCTGTCCTGTGAACTCCTTTGCCACAGTCGGCGGGCTGTCTGCCCTGCCTATGACATCGCCCTTCTTGACATCAGTCTTGCTAATCCCCCTGACGTTCAGACCGACGTTGTCGCCAGGCTCGGCCTTCTCAAGCTGCTTGTGGTGCATCTCGATAGACTTGACCTCGCCCTGGGCGCCTGAAGGCATGAAGACAATCTTGTCCCCAGGCTTCATCACGCCTGACTCGATCCTTCCGACAGGAACGGTTCCCACTCCGGTTATGCTGTACACGTCCTGGACAGGCATCCTGAGGGGCTTGTCGACCTGCTTCTCCGGGGGTGTTATCTTCTCGTCCAGCGTCTTTATCAGCGTGCTGCCCTTGTACCAGGGCATCTTGTCTGTTGCCTTTACGACGTTGTCGCCAACGAAGGCTGACACCGGAACGAAAGGCACCTCGTCGGACTTGTATCCCAGGGTCGCAAGGAGCTTGCCGATGTCGTCCTTCACCTTGTTGAAGGTGTCTTCCTTGTACTCGACCTCGTCCATCTTGTTCACAGCCACAACCAGCTGGTTGATGCCGAGAACCTTGGACAGGTAGAGGTGCTCCTTTGTCTGCTCCTGTATGCCGTCCTTTGCAGAAACCACGAGGATAGCTGCGTCTGCCTGGCTTGCGCCAGTTATCATGTTCTTGATGAAGTCCCTGTGCCCGGGGCAGTCAATCACAGTGAAGTAGTACTTGTCCGTGTTGAAGCCCTTGTACATCAGGTCTATCGTCACGCCTCGCTCTCGCTCCTCTTTCAGGGAGTCCATCACGAAAGCGAACTCGAACGACTCCTTCTTCAGCTCCTTTGCCTTCTCTTTCAGCTTCCTCATTTCCTGGTCGCTGAGGGCGCCGGAGTCGTAGAACAGCCTTCCGATTAGCGTTGACTTCCCGTGGTCTACGTGACCTGCCGTTATTATGTTCATGTGGGGTTTTTCTGCCATATTCGTTACCCTCCTATATCAATGATAATCATTAAAGATTGTTATTTAAATACTTTCAGGCGCCCTGGAAGCGTGCGACTGGAGCCGATTCACGTAAGAACGGTGTCAAGGGGCTCACTTGCCGAACCTTCTTTCCCTTATTGCGTATTCCCTTATGGCCTTCTTGAAGTCCTCTCTCTTGAAGTCGGGCCAGAACTTGTTTACGAACATGAGCTCTGAATAGGCTGACTGGAAGGTGAGGAAGTTTGACATCCTCTTCTCGTTGCCTGTCCTGATTATCAGGTCCGGGTCCGGGTGCCCGTTGGTCCAGAAGTGCTGCCTCATGGCGGCCTCGTCTATGTCACCGGGCTTCATGGTGCCCTTGGCTATCTTGGAGCATATCTTCCTGCAGGCATCCACTATCTCCTGCCTGCCGCCGTATGCCATGGCCACGTTCATGTGGTAATTCTTGTAGTCCTTGGTGGACCTGTGGACCTTCTTTATCAGTTCCTGGACACTGCCGGGCAGGAGGTCTATCCTGCCGAAGAAGCGCATCCTGACGTTGTTCTCATGGACGAAGTTGCCCTTGTCGTTAAGTATGTCCTTCAGCTCCCTCTTGGCAAGCGCGAAGAGAAAGCCCAGCTCTTCCTGGGGCCTGCTTGTGAGGTTCTCCAGGGAGAGCGCATAGAATGTCATTATCTTTATTCCGCTTTCCTTGCACCATTCGAAAACTCGCTTTATCCTGTCTGTCCCCCATTCATGGCCTTTCCAGGGCTTCTCCAGGAGCTTCTTGGCGAACCTCCTGTTGCCGTCAGGGATGATGCCGATGTGGTCTGGTATGCCTTCCATAGGTCCTCAAATCACCGTTTATTAATTAGTTAAAGGTAGTAGCATGTTATATAAAGTTTTACCCAATTCCTTTTATCGTGGTGACATGTTTTACGAACTCCACTGCCACTCCAGCTGTTCTAAGGGAAGGAAGCTGCCCTTCGAGTCCGGGGGAAGCCCGAGGGAAATAGTCAGGCAGGCGGACAGGGCCGGCCTGATGGGGATAGCCCTGACTGACCATGACACGGTTAGGGGGTGGAGACAGGCAGAGGCAGAGGCCAGGAGGCTCGGGATGGTTTTCATCCCCGGGCTGGAGGTGTCGACCAGGAGCGGGCACGTTATAGGCCTGGGGCTGAACGAGAGGATAAGGCCCGGGCTTTCAGTGGAGGAGACTATAGACAGGATAAGGGGGCAGGGAGGCCTGTCCGTCGCAGCACATCCGTTCGACGTGAAGGGCGACGGCATAATGCACGAGATGGGGAAGTGCGATGCGATAGAGGCTTTCAACGGCCTCAACATGGACAGGCTGTCCAACATGTTCTGCAGGTGGAAGGCCGGAGGGCTGGGGAAACCCGTCGTCGGGGGGTCTGACTCCCACATGCTCGAGACCATAGGTCTTGTCAGGAACAGGATAGAAGCGGACAGCATGGACTCTGTCCTGAAGGAGATAAGGAAAGGCAGGGTCGGGATAGAGGGCAGGTGCACCCCTTCAGGGCTTGCGGTCAGGTGGGCGAGGCAGAGGTTCATAGGCTCCTACATGGAAGCTGCCTGCCATGCGAACAGGTACTGGCAGCCAAAGAAGTCTGTGTCGCTTGCGCTTCTCAGGAGGTTCGTAATGTCAGACAGCAGGGCATGGGACGCATTGGGGAAGTTCGGCATCTGCATGACAGGGGCTTATTCTGCCCTCAGGCTAGCAAAGCAAGCCTTTTAGCGCCATATAAAACTATTTAATCCAAGACAGCAAATAACAACAAAGCGCAGGGGTGCTGGAGTGGTCAAACAGGCAGGGTTGAGGGCCCTGTGGCTTAGTGCCTACGCGAGTTCGAACCTCGTCCCCTGCATAGAAACATCTTAGAAAGAGATTTGTCCAGAATGTTTACTGACTATCTCCACTTGAGCTCGCCGTCGAGGAGGAGGTGGCTGAGGTAGGCGATGCATCCCACCGCCATGTAGACCCAGTGCATGTACAGGAGGGGGACAGAGAATATGACCGCCGCCAGGGTGGTGTGGGTCTTCCCCCTGTGGTTCAGCATGAATATCATCAGTAGGAGAAGGACCGCTATCACTATGCCTATCAGGGGCTGGCTGGTGACGAAGCAGTATATGATGCCCCCCAGGCCGCCGCCCAGGACGAGCTTCCTGGACTTGCTCGTGCCTATGTCTATGTCAGGGAATATCGCATAGAACATCGTTATTATAGCTATCAGTATCATCTCCACTATCCCGAAGGAGAAATACCTGAAGAAATGCAGGGTCTGGTTGACCAGCAAAGTCAGAACTACCAGGCCTATGCCGAAGGCCTGGTGGACCTTGTAGTTTGGCATATCTTAAGCTATTACCTCTTCCTGAAGCTTTCCGAGGTCCCTTTCGAGCTTGTCTATGTCCTTCTTTATGGCTCCGAAGTGAGCAAGTATCCTTTCCTTCTCCTGTGCGAACTCCTCCAGGCTCTCGTATACCTTCCTGGCCTGGTTGAACTCGTTGAGGTGCATGGTGGTGTACGGGAACTTGTTCATCTCCTTTGACACCTTCTTGCACAGGGTCCCGAGCCACTTGTTCATGGCCACCTTCACTTCCTTCTTTATCATCTTGTCGTTGTCCATGTTGGCCTTCATCAGCCTGACAACGGCAGCCATCGGGAAAGGAAGCTTGAGCTTCACCTGCTCCTCCTCGGACATGTCGTCGTTGTTCTCTTTCTCCTCGGAGTCGTTCTCCTGTGCCGGCTCTTCCTTTGGTTCCTCTTCCTGCTTGTTTTCCTCTTCCAGTTTCTTTTCCTCTTCTATCATAGTTCACCTTTTGGTGATAATCTATTGTATCCTGTATTAAAAAGATTTGAAAGCTTTTTACGCAGAAGCCCTTATTATCTACATGGATTGGAACCTGGCATACTGGGCCTCCGTTATATTGTTCCTTGTCATCATAGCGCTTATCGTGTACAGGGACAGGAAGAACTTCAGGCGGGATTTCATACTGCTCGTCAGGAAGACGCAGAGGGGCAGGGGGTTCCTGGAGAGGACAGGAAAGGGCCATCCCACCTTCTGGAAGTGGATGGGGGTCACCGGGGTCGTCCTGGGCTTCCTGGTATCCGTCTGGATAATGTACCAGTTCATATCGATAACTGTCCAGAACATACTGGTCGAGCCCATCCCGAGCGTGGGGGTGCTGCTCCCATCGCCCTATCCGACGGCGACGATAGGGCCCGGGTTCTATGCCGTCCCCTTCTGGTACTGGATAATAGCCATAGGCCTGCTTGCGCTCGTGCACGAAAGCTTCCATGGCATAATGGCAGCCAGGGAGAAGGTCAGGATAAAGTCTATTGGATGGGGCCTGCTGGTCGCCATACCCCTGGCCTTCGTCGAGCCTGACGAGAAGCAGCTGGAGAGGAAGGGCGACTGGCCCCAGCTAAGGGTTTTCGCGGCGGGGTCGTTCGCCAATTTCATACTGGCTGCGGCATCAATAGGCATCATGATACTGCTCTCTTCGGCCCTTTTCACGGGCGCCGGGGCCGCCTACAGGGGATACCCGGGGGACATGATAAAGGCCAGCAGCATAACGCACATAGCAGGCATGCCTGTTTCAGGGGACCTGACAGGGATGCTCGGGGCCACGGAAGGCCTGGTGGAGATAGAGGCAGGGGGGAAGTCCTACTATGCCAATGCAACGGTGGTGGGGAGACAGCTGGAGGCAGGCGCGGACATACCAGTCTTCGAGGATTACCAGGCAGTTAAGGCTGGCATGAAGGGGGCCATAATATCGATAGACGGGGAGGAGATAAGGGACGTCACGGACCTGAGCGCCGTCCTGGACAGGATAGGAGCAGGCAGGACGGTCGAGATAGTCACTGACTACAACGGGGAGAGGAACACGTACAGCATCATGACCAAGGAGGAGCCGGCTCCCGTGTTCAGCCCGTCGTTCGACACGCTTGTCCTGGGCTCCCTTGAGCATGTCATGCCGGGCATATCCGGCTCCATGGAGTCAGCCTTTATGGGCTTCTATTCAATCTTCGGGGCCAGCCAGGAGAAGGGCTGGAGCGAGCTGCAGCTGGAGAGGGGCTTCTGGGAGTTCCTGGGGAAAGCCTACCCCGGGCTTTCCGACAGGTCGGCAGCAGAGATATCCAGGATAGAGGCAGAACTGGCTGGGCACCCGCCCGGGGGGTTCATCGGCATAGCGGACGTGTCGACAAGGATGGTGATAGTTTCCGGCATGGAGCCTGTCGAGGGCGCGATGAACTTCATAGTCGGGCTGCTCTTCTGGATGTTCCTGATAAACCTGGGCGTTGGCGCTTTCAACCTGCTCCCAATAAAGCCCCTGGACGGGGGAAGGATGTGGGACATACTCCTGCGCAGGATAAGCAGGAACTATGGGAAGCCTGTGATGAAGGTCCTGTCTTACATAACCTTCCTGCTGATCATATTCAATTTCCTCATACTGCTCTTCTAAAGCTTAAATAGCACGATGTGCAAGTATTCTTATCCCAACCCGGGATTGGCCGCCAAGCGGCTTTGGTTGAACTGGGGAGGTAAAACATATGGCAAACTTCAAGATAGTGGTTTCTGAGCCAAAATCCAGGAAGGCTTACCAGAAGGAAGTCGACCAGGGGGCTTCAGGGCTCGTCGGGAAGAAGATAGGCGATACCGTAAAGGCCGATTCCCTCGGGCTTGCAGGCTATGAGGTGAAGATAACCGGCGGTTCTGACAGGAACGGTTTCCCCATGAGGGGGGACGTGGAAGGCCCAGGAAGGAAGAAGATCGTGCTTTCAGGCGGAGTGGGCTTCCACCCCAAGATGAAGGGACAGAGGCGAAGGAAGAGCGTCAGGGGCAACACCATTTCAGCTGACACGGCCCAGATAAATGCCGTCGTCGTGAAGGCCGGGGCAAAGCCGATAGACCAGCTCCTCGGAAAGAAGGAAGAGGCGAAGCCTGAAGAGAAGGCCGAGGGAAAGAAGGAAGAGAAGGCAGCACCCGAGAAGCCTTCTGAGGCACCGAAGGAAAAGCCTGAGGAGAAGAAGGAAGAGCCCAAGCCCGCCGAAGCGCCAAAGGAAGACAAGAAGCCTGAAGAGAAGAAGGAAGAGGAACCCAAAGAAGAGGCGAAGAAGCCTGAAGAGAAGAAGGCAGAGGAAAAGAAGTGATTACATCCTCTTTCCGTCCTTGTCTCCCTTTATCCAGGAGCGCCATTTCATTATCCTGAATGGCCTCTCATTACTGTGGCTGGAGATGAACGACATCCAACAGTCCCTGCAGATGTACCCATCCACCCTGTTGTCCTGCTCGGTATCGGTGACCCTGACCCTGTACCTTCTCCCGATTATCTCCTTGCAGACCAGGCAAAACTCCATTCACCCATCCCCTAATACCAGCAAATCGCCCACCAGGGGCACTTGTGGCCCTTGAATTTGGTGATACAGCAGTCCCTGCATACCTTTGCGTGCGTGGGGTTGTGCACCATGCACGTAACCACCCGGTTCTCGCTCTTGCAGTCATGGCAGGCCATAAACACACCGAAAATTCAAATGTTATCTATAGGCAGACCACCTTTTTAAGCTTTACCTAAAGGCCGGGCGTTATTGCCGTTAATCCTGCCAGGAGGCGGTGATTTATAAATTTCATATACAATTCTATAGCATGGCCATACAGAGGCAGACTGCAAAGAAGGTGAAGGTCCTGGAGATAACCAAGGGCCAGTGGCTCAAGGGGGAGGGGCCCATGGACCCCAGCTTCGTGAAGACACCGAGCGGGGAGATGGTTTCCAGGGCCAGGATAATGGCCAGCATAGTCGGCAAGTTCGTGGCCGACGACGGCATGTTCGCTTCAGTCACGCTGGACGACTCGACTGACACCATAAGGGCCAAGACGTTCAAGACAGTCAAACCCCTTGACAAGGTCGAGGTCGGGGACAGGGTCGACCTGATAGGCAAGGTCAGGGAATGGAACGACGAGCTGTACGTCATACCGGAGGCAGTCGTCAAGGTGGCCGACCCAAACATGGAGCTTCTCAGGAGGGCTGAGATAGTCGCCAGGCTCGGGTCCCCCAAGCCGGCAGGAGGCAAGGAGGATGCAAAAGCCGGCGAGAAGAAGGACGACAAGGAAGGCCTGAGGAAGAAGGTCCTGGAGTTCATAGAGTCAGGGAAGGACGGCGTGGGCTTCACTGACGTCATGCAGAACGTAAAGGCCCCTGAGGAGGAGCTCGAATCAGTGATAAACGAGCTGCTGTCTGAAGGCATATGCTATGAGCCCACCCCCGGGAAGATAAGGAAGATCTAGGGGTCAGGGGAGATTATGATTCCGGCACCCTCAAAGCACTCCTCTCTGCCACGCTTCCTTTCCACAGAGATGTACCTTCCGAGGAGCTTCCCGTTCCCGTTATCGCTCGCCAGGACGACTGCATCCTTGCCTTCGACACCATCGTCTATGTCGCCTATGAAGGGGCTTGCGTCTATCTCCACTTCCTCTCCTTTGTAGTGCCCCCCGACGACATTCATCGTGAGTATGGCTTCTGTACCATCCTGGACGTACATACCTATCTGCCCTTCCATCCTGAGGTATGACTTCGTCCTCTTCCTTTCCCTCTGGAATGCACCAGTTTCTATCCTTGGCATACCTTGTATTGGCAGAAAGGCTTTTATAGCTTGCGCATAACATTCAAACTGCCGCTATTTGGAGGAATCATGATAACAAGCATGCGCCTTAAGAACTGGAAATCGCACATTGACTCTGAGATGGGCTTCTCCCCAGGGGTCAATGCCCTGGTGGGGATAGTGGGGAGCGGCAAGAGCTCCGTGATGCAGGCCATATCCTTCGCGCTTTTCGGGAACCTGCCAGCAGTCCAGTCCAGGAGGATGGGCCTGCAGGACATGATAATGAAAAGGCCCCAGCCCAAGAAGGAGGCAAGGGTGGAGCTGGCCTTCAGGGCAAACGGCAAGGATTACATTGTAAGCAGGTCCATAAAGGCGGGGAAGGGCACGTCAGAGGCGGAGATAAGGGAAGGCGGGAAGCTGCTGGACGTGAACGCCAGGAACGTGACCAGGATAGTGGAGCAGGTCCTCCAGATGGACTATGAGCTTTTCTCAAGGGCGGTTTACTCCGAGCAGAACGAGCTCGACTATTTCCTCAGGATACAGAAGGGCAAGAGGACTGAGCACATAGACAGGATGCTGAAGGTCGACAGGTTCGAGAAGGCCAGGGAAGGCGCGGTCGCCATAAGGAACAGGCTGCTCGCAGGCAAGGAGGAGAAGGGAAGGATAGTGGACGACCTGGAGAAGGAGGGCCTGGAAGAGAGGTCCGTGGAGGAAAAGAGGAAGATAGCAGACATAAAGGCAGGCCTTGAGAAGCTCAAGCAGGAGAGCAGGGAGGTCGTGAAGGAAAGGGCCAGACTGCAGGGCACCCTGGAGGGCCAGGAGGGCATGCAGAAGGAGCTCCATGACCTGATAGCCATACTGGAGGGCGTGAAGGCTTCCCTGGATGAGATGGAAAACACCCTCTCGGAAAAGAGGGAAAGGGCCAGGGACCCTGACGAGGTCAGGAAGGAGATGTCCAGGATTGACAGCAACATACAGGTCCTCAAGCGCCAGCTGGAAGACAAGAGGAAGGAGGCTGAAGGTGGGAGGGAACAAGTGGCCTCCCTCAATGCCAAGATAAAGGTTTCCGTTGACAGCCAGGCAAAACTGGACGGCCTGGGGGCGAGATGCCCGGTGTGCGATAACCAGATAGACGGTGAAAAGAAGCAGGAGCTTGTTGAAAAGCGGAAGGAAGAGGAGGCCGGGCTCAGGGAGAAGGTGTCCTCTGTCGCGAAGAACCTGGAGAAGATAAGGCAGGAAGGAGAGGAGCTCGAGAAGAGGCTCAGGGAGAAGGAGCTGGAGAGGGAAAGGTTGAAGTCGAGCCTCAATGACGCCGAGGAGCTCAGGCTGCTGTCCAAGAGGAGGGAAGAATACAGGAAAAGGAAGGAGTCACTGGAGAAGAAACGGGGAACGCTGGAGAAGGCATTCTCAGAGGAAAGGCTGAAGGAGGCCAGGGAGAAGGTCCAGAGGAAGAGGGTCGAGGAGACAGAACTTTTCACCAGGATGGACAGCCTGAAGGAGAAGATAGGGGAGAAGGAGGAGATACTGTACAGCCTGGAGGAGCGGCTGAAAAGGCTCAAGGCCTATCGGGAGGAGATGAGGAGCGATGAGGAGGTGGCCAGGGGACTGGAAGGCTTCGTGCAGGCGCTCAGGTCCACCCAGGAGCAGCTGAGGTCAGAGTTCGTGAGTACTGTCAACAGCATAATGGAGAGGGTGTGGGATGAGATATACCCCTACGGGGATTACGAGAGCGTGAGGCTCGCGGTCGACAACGACTATGTGCTGCAGCTGAAGAGTTCTGACGGGTGGGTGCCTGTTGAGGGGGTGGCTTCCGGGGGCGAGAGGAGCATGGCCTGCCTGGCGCTGAGGATAGCGTTCTCGCATGCGTTCATACCCAACCTGAGGTGGCTCATACTGGACGAGCCGACGCACAACCTGGATTCCGCCTCCATAGAACAGCTGTCCAGGACCCTGAAGGAAAGGATGTCTGCCTTCGCTGAGCAGGTGTTCCTGATAACACACGAAGAGAAGATATGCGACAGCCTTGACAATTTCTACAGGCTGGAGAGGGACAAGTCGAGGAACGAGCCCACAAGAATAGTGGCTATGTGACGTGACCGGTCCAGGAACAGGCCACTGGGCCTTTTACAATCAGTTTACCTTGCGCCTTCGGCTTCCTTCTCTATCCTCTGCTTCTCCTGTATAGAGAAGCTCTTCGGGTCGTTGTTGGCTGCAAGCATGAGCTCGTCGGCTATGACGTTCTCCAGGGGCCTCTTGCTCTTGAAGTTCACCTTGTAGATGCCCTGGGTGAGGTGCCTGAGGGCCAGGTCGTATCTCCTCTGCGGGGAGACCGTCACTGCCTTCCTGGCTATCATTCCGCCCATCCTGTATGCCGCTATTTCTTCAAGCAGGGCCGCGTTCTCCACTGCCTCCACAAGGACCTGGAGCGGGTTCTTCTTGGATTTCTGTTCTATCCTCTCGAAGGCCCTCTTGGTCGCCATGTATATGAGCTGAGTGTTGCCTGAACAGTGGCCTGACGTCAGCTTGTGCTTCTTGCCCCTGTGCCCAGGCACCATAAGCCTGTTCATGAACCTTTCCACAAGGGGTATCTTCTTCTTGTGTATGGGGTTGGTGGTGTTCCTGCCGCCTG
The DNA here is from genome assembly GCA_964555875.1 of uncultured archaeon. Taxonomy (GTDB): domain Archaea; phylum Aenigmatarchaeota; class Aenigmatarchaeia; order QMZP01; family QMZP01; genus DAOVIL01. Next base: position 7,834 of record CAZKUD010000009.1, on the reverse strand, counting down.
TCCTGGGAACTATGACAGGGTCCAGGTTGAGGTATTTCTGCAGGCCAAGGTCATTCACCTTGACGTCTGACACGTCCCACCTGTTGAAAAGCAGTGCCTTGTATTTGGGCCTTGGCCTGGGGGCAGGCCTCTCTCCCCTCGCTTCGGGCCTCTTGGGCTCAGGCCTCTTCTCTTCCTTGGGAACTTCTGCTTTTGGCTTCACGGCAGGCTTGGGTCCTTCCCGCTTCTTTGCGGGCATGTTCACTGCCTTTTCCTGCTTCTTTTCAGGCTTGGTCTCCTTCTCGGCCTTCTTGTCAGCCATAACAATCATGCGCCCTTAGGCTTCTCCTTCTTGCCCTTAAGCAGCTCATTCAGGGACACGTTGTTGACGGCCACCACCTTGTATGTGATGCCGTGCATGGAGCCTATCGGTCCCCTCTGGGAGCCGCCCACACCCTCAAGGGTGACGGTGTCGTGCTCGTCTATGAACTTTATCGCGTTGGTTCCGGGCACGAAAGCGGTCACCTGTATGCCGTTCTTGACCAGCTGGCACCTGACGACCTTTATTATCCCGGAGTGGGGCTGCTTCTGCTCCACGCCCTTCTTCTTGAGGACGATTGCCTTTGCCTGGGATGCCCCCTTGAAGGGGTCGAGCTTCCAGAGCTTCTTCATCTTCCTCTTCTTGGCAAGAGCGCTTCCCCTGAACTTTTTCCTGTTCTTCTTCAGTCCTCTTCCGCCAAACTCTCCCATTCGTATCTCCCGGTATGGATTATTATAATGGACTTGGGTATTTAAAAGCGCTTCAAGTGGAAGGGCTTACAAGAACCTGCGCCTGGTGCCAACCGCAACGGATATCCAGCAGAGGCCGGCCAGGAGGAACATTATCACGGAAACTATCATTCCCATCCCGTATGATGCCATCGGGACCCCTAGAGTCAGCTCCAGGTTTTCCACTATCCAGACGCCGCCGAAAAGCAGCAGGGCGCCCATTACCCAGACAGCTATGAGCTTCGTGCTCATCTTGCACCTTGTCCTAAAGCTTGCCGAGACCGCTCTTGAGCTCGCTTGCCTTCCCGGCCAGTATCTCAACCGCCTTGGAGACTATGTATTCAGGCTTAAGGCCGGACACAGACTCCACCCGGAATATGAACTTGTTGGGGTTCCCGACTATCTTGACCCCGGCCTCGGCGCATGCCCCGCAGAGGTCGCACTTGGTTGGGTCCTTGAAGGACACCTTGGAGCCTACTTTCTTCAGGCAGTCCCTGGGACACCTGGGAGCTCCGGTCGCCTTGGATTCCTTCAGCTCGGGGTAGTACTGGTACGAGGCGTTGGCTGCCTGCCACTTGGCGTGCTGCCTGCCCGTTCCCAGCCTGGCCACTGCGCTCAGCTTTACTGACTGGCCCTTCAGGAGCTCCACCAGGGGGAACCTGGGGTCAGTGGGCTTGACTTCCCTGTTTGATGACTTGAGGTCTCCTGAATGCACCACACAGGGGCCCTCCTTTTCCAGGACCAGAACAGCCTGGCACAGGGCACAGCCCTTACCGTCGCACTTGCAGTTCTCGGTGAAGTTGAGCTTCTTGGGGTCGAACACGAGAGGCAGCATGCCCAGCCTGTGGGCCAGCATCTCGTCGAATATGACGGAGTTGTTCTCCTCTATGTCCGCCCACTCCACTGCGAGCGTGGGGACCTCGGATACCATTATCCTCCTGAGGGCGTTCACGAACGCCGGGGTGACCCCCTCGATCATGAACTCAAGATGCGGGTCCTTTTTGCGCAATATCTTTATTTTCATAATATCTCTTATCCCATCCTTCAATATAAATTCACATCCTAAGCTTGAGGTTCTCTATGGAGAAGTGCCTCTTCATTATCTCCCTTATGGCCTTTATGTTCTCCCCGTTCCTTCCTATCACGGTGACCCTGTCCTGCGGAGATATGGAAACCACCATTGAGCCGTTGTCCATGATCACTGCCTTGGGGTCCTGTATCATGCCCTTTATCATCCCTTCAGGGCTGTCGGCATAGCCGAATATCTTTACGTTCTTGTTTAGGGCCCTCTTGACGTTCTTTATCACTGCCCCGCTCTTGCCTATAGCAAGGCCCACCTTCGGCTGGTCCACCAGGAAATAGACGCAGTTGTCGGTTATCAGGCAGTCCCTTGCATGGACCTTCGTCATGCTTTCGAACAGTGCTATGGTCCTTATGGCGTCAGTCTCCAGCTTTATTGACATTTTATCATGTTCCTGGTTTTATTTTACCGAATCATTTTTAAATATGACTTGATGTGGCAGGATCATTTCCTGATGCCCACCATGAGCACATTGAACGGCTTTCCGCAGGTTTCGCCCAGCTTTACCGAGTTTCCGTCGAAGCCCTTCACGGTGACCCCTGAAACAGAGGCATAGTGCTCCATGTCCTTCCTTGTCCCTTCCGGGCAGTTGGAAGCGCACACCACCGAAGAGAGGGTGCCGTTCTTCAGCCCCCTCATGACGGTCCTCTTTCCCATCACGAGCTTGCCCGCCTTTATGGCGTCCTTCATCTCCTTTTCCGCAGCCTTCATATCAATACACGAAGCCAAGAAGCTTCCCTCCGATGCCTTCCTTGTTGGCCTGGTTGTGGTCCATCACGCCCTTAGAAGTGCTGACTATTATTATCCCCACGTTGGATGAGGGCAGGAACCTCTTCTCGAACTTGGTGAACTCCCCCTTGCCTGAGGAGAACCTGGGCCTGATTACCTTGCATTCGTTTATCTTCCCCAGGAGCTTGACCTTCACCATCCCGCTCCTGCCGTCCTCTATTATCGTGGTCGCGCCTATGTACTTGTGCTTCTGCATTATCTTTAGGACCGACCTTATCAGGTTGGAGGCCTTGACCGTGCATTCGCTCCTCCCGACCGACTCGGAGTTTTTTATCGTGCTGAAAACGTCAGATAGCATGTCGTGATTCATATCAACCTCAGTTGTACTTCTTGAAGCCCAGCTTCTCTGCCTCCTCCCTGAAGCACTGCCTGCAGTAAAGGAGGCCGTAGCTCCTTATTATCCCCCCAGTCCTGCCGCATTTCCTGCACTTGCGGGAGTTCTTCCCGAACTTCCTGCTGGCGGGGGAACAGAACTTCAGGAACCTGGCCAGCCTCTCCGGCTTGCTCTCCACCTGCTTCCTGAGCTTCTCAAAGGACATACCTGTCCTCCTTCTCTACCAGTTCCACTCCGAACTTCTCCTTCATGAACTCCATGGCCTCCTCCGGGGATATCCTGTGGGACTTTCCCACTTTGGAGGGCCTCAGCTTCCTCTTCTTTACCCTGTAGCCCCTCCTTGTCAGGGTGACGCAGACGTCCATCCCCAGTATGCCGATGTCTGGGTCATATTTGATGCCCGGTATATTAATATATTCCGCTATACCGAAGGAGAAGCTTCCAGAGCTGTCGAAGAAGGAGGGCTTGAGCTTGTTGTCCCTCGCCTGGAGCAGCCTCCCCAGTATCTCCTCAGCTTCCTTTCCCCTAATCGTTATCTTGGCGCCTATGGCCTTTCCCTTGGCCACCCCGAATGTGGACCTCTTCCTGGTATTGGTGGTGACTGCCTTCTTGCCTGATATCTTCTCAAGTATGGACTTGGACTTCTCCAGCTTGGGGCCGGACTCCCCCGCGCCTATGTTGAGCGTGACCTTCTCAAGGAGCACCTCCCTCATGGGGTTCTCTTTCCCGCTCATTTCTTGGACCCCCTGTGGGCAGGCCCGTCTATTATCATGACGTAATCCAGGGGCGTCTTGGTTTCCTTCTCCTTGCCCTGGATGGTGACCGTGCTCTTCTCCAGCATGTTCTTCCTGACTTTTATGTCCTTTATCTTGCCCCTTTCTCCCCTGTTCCTTCCTGCTATTATCAGGGCCTCGGCCCCCTTGGCGAACTTTATGTGCTTTATCACCTTCTGGTCAGCCAGGTTCAGCACCAGGGCGTCACCCCTGCCGTAGTCCTTCCCGCCTTTAACCACCAGGTTCCTGCCGTCGTGCAGGCTGAGCTGGACCATGCCGCCCTTTATGTTCCTCTTGTCCTCTATCCTGCAGAGCTTGTGCCCTGCTGCCTCGGCTGCAACGCTCTTCAGCTCCACTCCCTTCCTGCTGGCCAGTACCCTGTAGAATTTCTTGGTCTCGGGTATCTCTATCATGTCCATCAGGCCGACCGGGTGCCCCGGCTCCTTCCTGGGCTTCTTGTCGACCAGGACCCTGCCCTGGAATATTGCCTTCCTGGCCTCCTTGGCATTGTCGGCCAGCTTGAGCACGTCCCTTATCACTATCTGCAGCGGCAGGCAGTTCTTCTTGGCGTGGGGGCCCGGTATGGAGGAGACGACCCAGGTGTGTGTCTTCCTTGAGATTCCCCACTGCTTGGGCATCGTGTACCTCTTCATTGCCTTCATTTGCCTGCCTCCTTCGGGGCCGACCTGTCAATCGCCTTGCCCCTCTTCTTGTCTTCCATCTTGACGTTCATTATGAGCAGGTTTGAAGGCTGGACGGGCCTCATGACCTCTGAGCCGTCAGATTTCTTGGCTTTCATGTTCTCTATGTATACCTTTCCTTCCTTCACGCTGACTTTCTCCACCATGCCTTTCCTTCCCTTCATGGAGCCTGTCGTGACCATCACTTCGTCCCCCTTCCTCACGGGGAGGGAACGCCTGTTGTACCTCTTCCTCAGGACAGGGGAGAGGTGGGCTGAAAGGAACTTCCGCCTGACATGAAGCGGCGCATTGTGCACGTATTTCCTCTGCTTCCTTGGCTGGCTGCTGGCCAGCCACCTTGATGACCATTCCTTCTTCATCTACACCACCTGGCTTGCCACCTTACCTATTGACTGGAACCTGCTGACGACTTCCCTCGCCACAGGGCCCTTTATGATGGTCCCCCTCGGCATGAACTTTTCATCAACAAGCACCGCTGCATTGTCCTCGAAGGATATCCTCATCCCGTCCTGCCTCCTGAACTCCTTCCTCTGCCTTATTATGACAGCGAGGAACATCTCGTGCCTGACCTTCTCGTTGCCCTTCGAGACCCTGCACTTCACCGCCCCTGCGACGCCCGCCCTGGGCTTTGTCCTTCTCTTTCCCTTGTATCCCCTGACGGATATTATCTGGAGCTCCTTGGCGCCGGAGTTGTCGGCGCAGGTGAGGTAGCTGCCGACCGACAGTCCCCGTGTGATGCTGGATGCCAGGGCTTTCATGCAAGAAAACCGGTCACTTGCCGGTCCCTCCTTCCTTTCCGACTATTATGAAGCACTTTGTCTTGGATATTGGCCTGCATTCCGCGATGACGACATTGTCGCCGTCCTTCGCCCTTATGCAGGGAGGGTTGTGGGCAATCGTGCTCGACTTCCTCCTCTCGTACCTCTCGTATTTCGTGAGGTACCTGGGGTGCGCCCACTGCACGACCGCTGTCCTCATGCCCTTGGAGGACTTGACTGTTCCCCTGAAGACCCTTCCCCTGACTGCTATTCTGCCGTGCCAAGCACAGTTCGGGTCGTCACACTCCTTTTCCGGAGCCTTCACGTCAATGCCTATCGACTTTTTCATGCTTATACACTTGGTTAATTATACGATAATAAGGTAATTGGGTTTCTGATATTTAAAAGCGTTCAGAGCGGGCATCGCCCCGGAGCCTACCATTTTCTGTGCCTTTTCTTGACCCTGTCTTCGGGCCTGGCCACCAGGAGCTTTCCGTCGACCTTCACCCTCTCCCCGGAAGGGAGGCTGAAGAGGAATGTGCACTGCTCCTTCACCAGGGTCCTGGTTTTGCCGCCTGCCGTCTCTATGGAAAGGGTGTTCCTGCTCTCGTCCACCACCTTCCCCCTGATGCCGACCGAGTCCTGGCTGGTGGATGCTGCGACCTCCGCCTCCAGCCCTATCAGCTCATGCCTTACCAGGTCCTTTGGGGATACCATGGTCTAATCTTGTTTTGTTGGCTAAAAAGATGTTCGCTTCACTGGCCCCTGTCCTCTATGTTCTCCATCTCTTTCCAGAACTTCTGCCACCTTGCGGCGCCTTCCCTGGTTCCGAGCCTGACTATCCTGGACTTGGCTATCACTTCTCCCGGAGCCTCGGCTGCCCTGGCAGTCCTGACCACTTCCCTGGGCGGCAGGCTGCCGTCAGGCGCCCTTGGCGTGGTGTTGAGCCTGGGCTTCCTTCCCCTCTCCAGGGAGGGATATGACTTGTCCACCATCCTGTCGACGCTCATGTTCAGCTCCCTATAGGCGTCGTTCGAGAACCTTTCGCGCAGGTCGTCCAGGACCTGGTTGAAGCTTACGCTGTTGACGTCATAAGAGAAGAGCTTCTTCACCTTGGGCACACTGTATTTCTCTGTGCTGAATTCGCTTGTGAATATGACCGTCCTCCCGCCTGCGTCAGGCAGGTCGTCCCAGTCAGTGTCCTCTGATATCACAGGGACCCCCGAATATGTCGGGTCGACGCTCTCGCTTCCCTCTATGTCAGACTCGTCTACCCTTGCCATCTTGGCGTAGGCACCTGTGACCAGGTCTGTCAGTCCCAGGGCCTTCACCCTCTCCTTCTCGATCAGGTTCTTTAGGACGACCGAGCCGCCGCTGTCAGAATCCCTTACGATGGTGTAAAGGTCCCCTTCTTCAGTCACAAGGCCGATGACCCTGTAGTTCGTCTCTGGCATTCCCATATTATCACCTTTGTCACTATTGTGTAGTGACATATATATTAGGTGTATTAGGGGTATTTAAAGGTTATGGTGGGTCTCTTGATAGCGTTTTTGTGCCAAAAATGGCCCGTTTTTGCCATGTTTTTAACTATTTGGAGGTGGTTAACCTATAAAAAGGTTCAGGGACAAATATAATCATGGCAGACAACTCATCAGTGACAAATGGAGCGGATTTGTCCTCGTTCCACGGCAAGAGAAGGTTCATCAGGGAATATCTTAGGGCCTTCTGTGAAGAGCTGGACCTGGACGGAGACGCCCAGTACAACGAGTTCTCTATAATGAAAGGCCTCATAGATGCCGATATCCAGGCTGCCGGCAGCCTTTATGCTGACGGATAGGCTTTCCTGTCCCTGGCTGTCAGGGCCAGTCAGCCTACCTCTATCTGGTCTTCCGGGAATCCGAGCTTCACCAGTATCGCTTTCACCTTGGACTTGTGGTTTCCCTGGAGCTCTATCACGTCGTCCTTGACCGTGCCGCCGCATGCCAGCTTGGTCTTGAGCTCCTTCAGCACCTTCTTGGAGTCCACGTCCTTCGAAAGGCCCTGGATGACGGTAGTCATCTTGCCGTAGCGCCGCCTGACGTTCAGCACCTTTATGACTTCCTTCTCCTTTGCCAGGGTCTCACAGATGCAAAGCTCTTTTGGTAATCCGCACTTCGGGCAGATATCGTTCATTGCTTCTTTTTCACTCCTTTAGGTTCAGAACCTGATGCCGCGGGCTTGCCGCGGGCTTCTTTACTCCTGTTATCCGGTGAGCCTGATGGCGCGGGCCCCTTTGCCCGCTTCTCCTGTGCAGGGGCGCCTGCCTTCCTTTCCGTCTTCTCTGTCTCTATCCGGGCTATGCCCCTTCTTATCTCCTTTATCCTTCCGGGAGAAGTGACTGTGGCCCCTATGGCTATGTTGGCTCTTTCCTTGGCAAGCTCCAGCTTGAGTTCGTTAAGCTTCTCGCTCAACTCCTTTTCGCCAAGCTTCTTTATGTCCTTCATCTTTAGAACGGCCATCTCTATCCTATAATTGTTTTATTTAAATAAATATGGATTACTCTTCTTTCTTGGGCTCTTCTGGTTCCGGTTTCTCTTCCTTCGCTTCGGGCTTCTTGTCTTCCTTCTTCTTGGATTCCTTCGCTTCGGGCTTCTTGTCTTCCTTCTTCTTGG
>CAZKUD010000008.1:0-46593 GCA_964555875.1 uncultured archaeon | reverse complement strand
CTTCTGTTATGTTGGCGGTTATGTTCATGGTTTCGTTCCCAGCGGTCAGGTTGGCGGTTATGTTCAGGTCTTCTGTGGCGTTTATAGTTTCGTTCCCAGCGGTCAGGTTGGCTGTGATGTTGAGGGTTTCGTTGAGGTCTTCCGTTATGTTAAGTTCTTCTTCAGGAATGGTCTCATTGGTCTCGTTGTCCATGACTCCAGTCTCGTTCTCGATTTTTATGGACTGGTTGCCTGAGGCCGGGACGAATCCTGTCACCATTATCAGGGATTCCTGCGAGGGGGAATGGTCTATTACCAGATGGCGCTCCCCGTCCGGGCCTTCAATGTATACCTTGGCTGTGCCGTTGCCGATGACCCTCCCGGAGAGCCTGAGGGAATTGACGTAGAACTGGTCCGGATGGGACTGGAGTGTTATGGTGTGGGCGGTGCTCTGGGTGAAGCCCACCCCAAGGTCCTGGGAGTACTGCACAGTCTCGCCGGACACGAAAAGCCCGGTGAAGTTGGCGCCGAGGAATAGGAACAGGCATGCCATGGCCAGGAAAGCGGCAGCGTAAAGCTTCTGTGGTATAACCGGGAATGCCCTCTCCCTTTCCTTCAGGAGCCTGCTTTTCAGTTCCTCCTCCTTCCTGAGGGCCTCCTTATGATCCTGGGATAAATAATAACTCCTGGCAACTCCGTTCCTATCCCTGACCGTGGTGTAAAAGTACGGGCCGAATTTCTTGCCTCTTTTCTTTATGTATTTCTTGTGCATCAGAATCGCACAGGAATGCCTGAGGCTATCCCCCCTCTTTTGGATAGCTATCCAATATATAGTTATGCAAAAAGGCTTATAAAGTGGGCTATGGATTGGTTATCGCACAAATCTATTTAGGCTTGATTGATGCTGCTTTTCAGGCGGGGGTGAAAACCAGCCTTATCGTGCCCTCGTACTCACCAGGCTCTGCATCCTGGGGTATGTGCACCGCGAAATTCAGGGACATGTTGCTGTTGCCGGGAAGGATGATGTTGTTGTCAGCGGGCTGCACCCATGGGGCCAGGCTGCCATACATGACCACCCTGACCAGCTTGTCCCTGGGCTCCTCATTGACAAGGACTATGTCCCTTGAGCCCGAGCCCGTGGGGGCAATTGCCCCGAAATAAAGGGCATCAGTGTCAAGGTTGAAGCCAGTGTAGTTGGCCACCTTCACGTGCATGCGCACCTCCCTGACCTCAGCCGGGTTGGAAAGGGCGAATATGACAGATGTGCCGAAGGCCGCCACCAGAACCAGGGCCGCCATGGCAGCGGCTTCCCTTGTGCCTATATGGTATTTCATCTTCTCCTGACCTTGCGCCTCTTGATGTAGACAAAGACTGCCGTAACTGCCAGCAGGATTATTATGATTACCAGGGCCGTCGGGGCGTCAATGATGAATGATGTCACTTCGAGCCCCCCGAGGACGTCTTTTGAGGACGTGACGTTCAGGTAGTGGAGGGTCGCCCTGACATCATACACCCCTGAATCAAGGCCGGACGCGTCGACATACACCAGGATGTCCTTCTTTTCCCACCCTGCCAGGGAGAAGGTCTCGCTCTTTCCGGATACCAGGGTGCCGCCGCCTATCTTCATGACATCTATGGTGACATGCATGCCTTCTATGGGCTCATTCCAGACGCTCTCAACGCCGGCTGTGAACTTGGCTATGTTTCCGAGGGGCACCTTTGCCTTGTCGATCCCTGTTATCTCTGCCCTGAGCTCTCCTATGCTGAATGTCTTTTCCGCCTCTTCGGACTTGTCGCCGTAATTCACTGTGGCGACCGCCCTGTACTGGCCAGCGCTTATCCCGCCTGTGGGCCATGATACGGTAAGGGTGCCGCTCTGAGTGGGCTTGAGGGTTCGCTGGCCCAGGTCAAGGGAATCCAGTTCCAGGTCGCCGTCAAAGACCTTTATGGTCCCTGAGGCCGTGAACGTGTTTGTTCCCTTGTTGTTGACGGATACCTTGAAAACCACGTCGCTTCCCGAAGCCGTGTTAGGGGCGTCCAGGCCAACGACAGCATAATATCCCGGGTACGGGACTGTTATCCAGAGCTGGGACTCCACACCAACCCTGCCTCCCATGGTGGCCCCGCCGCCTCCGGCCGCCTCCATGGACTCCACTGCACCTATCCTGTTGTCAATCAGACCTGGAGTATCCAGGCTTTCCGGGAGGCTCATGTCACAGGAGAACGTCTTCGTGACGTCCTGGGGCGCGAATGAGAACGTGCTTTCACTGCAGGTGATGTACTGGGCCAGGGGACCGCTTACATATATCTCGACGTCCACTGCCTTCCTCTCATTGTTGAGGATGAAATATTCAAAGGTCTGGGACATCCCGGGCTCGAAATCCAGTTCTATCCTGCCCGGGCCTATGCCCAGCGCGTGGGCGCTGCCTGCCGTGAGGGAGACCAACACAAGCGCCAGCGAGAGCGCTGCCAGAACCTTCTTCATAATGATATAATTAAGAAAACGGGTATAAAAAATAAAGGGAATTTCTTATGCCTGGAAGCCCGTGAACGTAACGGTAGAGCTCTTGGCACCGGTCGGCTCTGCCGGCGGCACTGTCACGTTTATCTCCACCTCTAACAGGTCCCTCGGGTTCTGGAACGGCATGTCGGCTATGACAAGCACCGCAGCCGAGTCTACCGGCATGTCAACGAAAGCTGTCTCCACAGAACCAAGCGGGCAGTCCCACTCAGTGCTGTTGCCGCACTTGAACTGGTAGCTCTGGTTGGTCTCGTTGTAGCCGTCCTGGTCCCAAAGGGCAGTCGCGTTTATCGTGACGTTGACGTCCAGGTTCCCGTCATTCTGCACTGTGAAGGGCCCTGGGCTGTCGTCCACCGTGTCATTGTTCTCATTGACGTTCATTGTCAGGAAATCCACGGTGTTCACTATGAGCGATATCGCCGCGACCTGGCCCACGTTGGCCTGGGTCGTCCCTGTGGCTGCGCCTGTTACCCCCGTGCCGGGCACGAAAGGCACCTGCATAACACTTACTGCGCCCAGTATGGAGTATATCCCTGCGACAGACACTATTATCGCAAGCACCACCAAACTGGTCAATAGGTTGTTGCTAACCATCTTTCCCTCCTTTATTGAACAGGCTTATGCCTGGCTTCCTGTAAACGTTACAGTGGATGTCTTCACGCCCGGGGTCTCCTCAGGGGGGACCGTCACATTGATATCCAGGTATGCGTTGTCGCTGCCAGAGGCGTACGGAAGCATCCTTATCGGGTACCAAGTCGTGTTGCCGGTGTCGGGCATCTGGGTGTACGTGAATATGGAGCCTGCGCCTGCGTTGCCGCCTGACTGGTTCGCCGCCGCCAAGTAATTCGGCGTCGGGTTGCCGTAGCCTGACTGCGTCCAGAGGTCTGTGGCGTACACGGACACGTTGACTATGGTGTTGCCGTCATTCTGCAGCTCGAACGGGGGCGGGCTGTTGTCCCATGTGTCGTTGTTCTCGTTCACCTGCATGACCCCGAAGTCCACGTTGTTCACTGTGAGCGAGACCGTGACCGTTGTTGCTATGGTCACGTTGGTTATGCCTGTGGCTGCGCCTGTTATGGATGTTATCGAGTTGTTGACCGCTGCTATGCCCACCAGTGACACCACTATCGCGGCTGCCACCAACACTGCCAGTATATTATTGTTAGTCATTTCCCCTCCCTTGTTATGGCACGAAGACGCTTACCATGCCTCCTGTGCTTACTGGCTGCACTTCTCCCTGGACGTATGTCGAAACCCTTCCCTCGGGCACCGGCACCTCAACAGGAGCCTGTGCAGGCATGGATGTCAGGTAGCTAAGGGTCGACCATGTGCCTACGATGGAAACTACGATGAACAGCACGAGAAGGCTGGCCACTACTTGCCTCGAAACTTCTGCCATATTGATTATATTGGGGTTTAACTTTAAAAACTGTTGCCCATGCGGGCAGCTAAAGGCTCATTCGAATATGCCCTTCGGCTTTATGGCTGTCGGGCTTCCGCCTGCGTGCCAGCTGAGCCTGGGCCTGACCTGCATGCTGTAGAGCCTCTCCGAGTTGTCGTCCAGCACTATGGCGCTGCCCTTCGTCCTGGGGAGGGAGTTCAGTAGCTCCTGTATGTCCTCCAGGACATAGGTCTGCATTATGCCCCTCAGGGCCTCTATGTCGACCCTGGCTGTCAGCCTGTGGGATATTATCAGGTCGGACTGCGCCAGGGCGTCCGCGTGCAGCCTGCCCGGCCTCTGGGTTATCATCAGGAGCGATATGCCGGGCTCCCTGCCCTCCTTTATCAGGGTCAGGAGGGGTTCCGTGGCTGCCGTCATGCCCTCGTTGGGGATGAACTGGTGCGCCTCGTCTATCATCATCCAGACCATAGGTATGGTCTTCCTGGCCTCGCCTGTCATGACCTCGAACTCTTCCGCCTTCCTGGCCATCAGCCTCTCCTGGAATATCTTCCTGGCGAGGAGCCCCACGAGGGCGCCCCTTATGGACCAGACGCCACCTACCCTCATGTAGTGGGAAACGTCAAGTATGGATATCTTTCCGGCAGTGAATATGTCCTTCACCGGGGTGCCGATCTTCTCGAACAGCTGCCAGTCCTTGGCGTTCAGGAACCTGTTCACAAGGGCGTCCTTCACCCTCTTCTCCGTCCTCTTGTCAGACTCCACTGCCTTGATTATGTCCCTTATCGAGTAGCTGAATCCGTACTTCTCCTGGACAGAGGCTATCGCCCTCTCAGTGGCTATCCCGTACTCGTCTATCGGGCTGAAGCCGAAGGTTATTATCCAGTCCGCCGAGGTCATCTCCCCGCAGGGGAGGGTGAATGGTATCGCCCTTATCCCCACCTTCGCGTACTCCTCCACGAATTTCCTGGGCACGAAGAGCTGCGTGTCGAAGCCCATCGGCTTCATGCCCCACCCCTTCAGAAGGTTCCTGGCCCTCTCGTTGGGGTTCTTCATGGACCAGTATATGCCCATCGTGTCTATCATGAGGGCGGCCAGGTTCTGCCCGACCTCCTTGGGCAGGAGGGCCATCTCCTCCGCCACTATCCCCGCGGAGTAAGATTTCCCGGTCCCCCTCTTCCCGCAGACCAGCATGACATGGGGCCTCGTGACGTCCATCTTTATGGGGTTGGTGAGGTGGGAGTCCTCCCCCTTGCCGACAACGTGCTTGCCTATGTAGGCAGTCCCCCTGTCGCCGTATTTCTTAAGGTCAGGCCTGTCCCTCCCGACGACTATGTTTTCAACCGGCATGCCAGAACCTGCAGACCGGCACTAAGCCGGTTCCGACACCTCCCTCTTTGACATCTGTTTTATATATTAGGCTGATAATAAATAAAGAGCGGAGGTAACTATGGGAGACGTTATCGAGGAGCTTATGAAGAACAAGGAAGACTTTCTGATAAAGATACTGGATGTCCTGGAAGGAAGGGAAGCCAAGGCTTCAATCAACCTGGAAGGCGTCGAGTTCATGCTGGGCCAGTCCAAGGTGAAGCTCGGCGGAAAGGTCGAGGTCAGCTTCCTTCCCTACGGGAAGAAGAAATAAGCCGGTGCAGATATGCTGGAGGAGATTCTGGAAAGGGTATTCGGTAAGGTGCACATCTATGTCACGGTAGGCAACAAGCCCGCCCTAGAGGTCATATTCGAGGATTCCAAGATTATAATAGACATAAAGAACCCAATGCTGGCAATAGAGGCCGGGCTGGACCAGATGATGGCCAGGAAGGGGGATATGGACTTCAGCTCCAAGAGGCTGGAAGGCCTGAAGAAGCTGGGCTACAAGATAATAATAAAGTACAAGATGCTCGAGTTCGAGCTGTAAAGCATTTTAAGCTCACGGCCTATCTTATTCTATAAGCCTCGGTAGCTCAGTTGGTAGGAGTGTTGAGTAATCAACTCTTCCAGTAGAGAGCACTGCATTGGTAATGCAGAGGTCACGGGTTCAAGTCCCGCCCGAGGCTTTTAAGCCAGTATGCATAAGAAATGGGTATGGGGCTGTGGGGTAATGGTAACCCGGCCGGCTCCAGTTTCCGGATTGGAGCTCTGATTCCAAGATGAGGAAACCGGCCACTGCGAGTTCGATTCTCGTCGGCCCCATAAGGCTTGGACTAGGCTTCGCCTAGTCTGGTAATTAGGCGCGTATGACAGTGCCTGTCACCTTCTGGCCCAACAGGGCCTTCTCCAGCCTGCCGGGGGCCATGCCGCTTATGATGTGGACCTCTGCGCCCGCCTCTGCCAGCTTCAGGGCCTTCTCCACCTTGTGCACCATCCCGCCCGTGACATCGGTGGCGTCAGAGCCCTGCAGGTGCTTCCTGACGTACCGGAAGTTCTGGGGCGTTATCTTCTTCACTATCTCTGCGTCCCTGTCCCTGGAAGGGTCGCCCGTCATAACGCCCTCCACCTTGCCCACCATTATGACCCTGGCTGCCTGCATCTTCATGGTCAGGTAATCGAACAGCTCCTCAGTGGAGAGTATGCAGCAGCCCTTCCTGGTGTCAAGCGACACGTCCCCGTAGACCACAGGAAGCATGCCCTTCTCGAGCAGCATCTCTATGGGAGCGGTGTACCATTCCTTCACCTTGCCCCTTTCCGATATGCAGGAGGCAGAGGGCTGCATCGAGACTGCGTCCTCTCCCGCGTCCATCAGGGACCTTACCACTGTCCTGTTCAGCCTGGCTGCGGCGTCCTGGACCTCGGCTATTCCCCTGGCGCTGTCCTCATTCACCATCCCGTCCGCTGTCCTGTATTTCTTGGCCGGCCTGTGGGGGTACGAGCCTCCGCCGTGGCCCAGTATGATCCTGATGCCTGACCTCTCCCTGGCGGAATGTATCTCCCTGGCCAGCCGGTCTATGACTTCCTTCCTCTCGGTGAAGGGCCTGGACTTGTCCGTTATCAGGGAGCCACCAAGCTTTACCAGCGTCAGCGTTTCCTCAACCATGCCTTTCCCTCCTGTTGCCTTTTCCTTCCCATCTCTTTATCAGTTTGTTTTCAATCCCAAATAAATCAAGCGCCTTTCCGACCGTGTGGTCCACCATGTCACCTATGCCTTTTGGCCTGTAGTAGAATCCCATCACAGGGGGCATTATCACCGCGCCTGCCCTGGAGGCCCTGAGCATGTTCTCCAGGTGTATGGCGCTCAGTGGGGTCTCCCTGGCGACCAGGACGAGCTTTCTCCTCTCCTTGAGGCAGACATCGGCCGCCCTCAGCAGCAGGTTGTCAGTGTAGCCTGACGCTATGCCGGCGAGCGTCTTCATGGAGCAGGGTATGACTATCATTCCGTCTGACCTGAAGGAGCCTGAAGCTATCCTGCCGAAGAAGTCTTTATTATTATACACATGGTCGGCCTTCAGATTGCCCACTCCTTCGTGCTTCCTTATCTCCTCTGCCGTTTCTGAGACCACAAGGTGCGTCTCCGCTTTAGCCTTTTTAAGGGCTTCCAGAAGCCTCTCTGCAAGCGCTATCCCTGATGCCCCTGAGACGCCTACAACTATCCTCATGGGCTGACCTCCACTGTGTCGCCGTCAACCTTCACGGTGTCCCCTGTCCTTATCTTTTCCACATCTATCCCGTCGACGCAGGGGATGTCTGCCAGTATAGCGCCCGTCGCCACTATGGTCTCTGTCTCCCGGTTGACTATCGCTGCCGGAGCGGCACCGTTCTTCTTGAGGCCGTAGATGACATAAGAGCCGACAGTCGAGCCCTTGCCTGTCGGGAAGACCAGCACCCTCCCTTTCACGTTCCTGCCTTCAAGGGGGTGGCCCTTCTCTATCACTTCCCCTGTCTTGGGGTCGACACCGCCCAGGAAGCCTATCGGCTCAGAAGAAACGAGCGCCTCTCCCTCTGCTTTTCCCGGGTTTATTATCCTCCCTTTCATGACAGCGCCTCCTCTATCAGCTTGCCTATGTCCCTGAACATGACCTTCTGCTTGCAGAAGCCGGGCAGGTAGGCTGCAGCCTTGCCGGAGTTGACGCCTGTCGAGGTGAAGCCCATCTGCTCTATGGGGGCGACCACCATGCAGGTGTCAGCCACCACATGGCCGCCAGCTTCCCTTATGATATTGACCAGGCCTTCCTTCCCTGCCTTCTCCTTCACTGCCCTGGATGTGCAGACCCAAAGCTGCTTCTTCACTTCCTTGCCCTTCAGCCTTTTCGCTATCTCCCTTATCTCGTCCAGGGAGGCGTGCGGGCACCCGAAGACGATGAGCTGGGGGTGCTCTGTTGTGCTGAGTGCGCTGTAAACGTCTTCCTTGTCCTTGTCCGTGAACTCCATCCTTTCCAGGCCGGATGTGTCGTGGTTGCCTGCCTCCGGGGTTATGCCACGGACATGGTACATGGCCACTGCGCCTGAGGCTGCCATCGCCGCTCCAAGGAGCTTGAGCTGGTCCTCTGTCGCTGACTTTATGCCGGTGAAATATGGTATTTTTTTGCCTGCCTTCTTTCCTGCCCAGTTGCCCAGGGCGCCGAAGTCGGAGTTCTTCTCCATCCTGGCTGGAACGTCTATCACCAGTTGGGGCTTCCTGTTCTCGTCCAGGTGGAGGCCGTACTTGGGGGTGAAGCCGCATATGGCAGCTGCCAGGCTTGACGGCCCGCCTTCCCTGTTGGTCCTGGCTCCTATCACGGAGTTGGCGAAGCTGACAGCGCTCGACTCTGACCAGGCCAGGTGCTCCCCCTTCAGGGGACGGTTGCCCGCCAGGTAGGGGGTGCAAGTGGCTGATATCGATATGCCCATCCTCCTGAAGGCGTCTATGACCTGGTTCTGCTTCTCTGCGAAATCCTTCGGGAATCCCAGCTCCTCCCAGTCCACCAGGTCCATCCCTGCAGGGTTGAGGAAGGTGGGAATAACCACCTTGGCGCCCTTTCCTGCGAAGTCTTGCAGGAACTCGAGGCCAGGGTCCCCCACCGTCTTGTAGGAGACGCCTGCCACCTGGGCTGACTTTATGGATATCATCTCACCGGCGCCGTATATCTCGCCCAGCCTTACCAGCAAGCGCATGCATCGCTGCACCACTTCCCCTTCCTTCCCGTCCAGCATTCCCTGCTGGCCTTCTGTCAAGAACATGCTACAGCTCCTTGTCTGTTTTGAGTGAGAATTCGGCCCTCTTGAAGTCTGACTCTTTCCTGTCTGATGGTATGGTCGCGTCTATGCCTACTTTGGCGGTCTCCCTGGTTTCCAGGTTCGAGGAAGGGTCAAGGGAGGAGCCCTTCTCGTTGGGCCTCATGATGACATCCTTGTCCGCCTGGACCCTTGTGGCGACTGCCCATTCCAGGTCCAGCGGGTCGCTTATGTCTATGTCGTCGTCCACCACTATGACGTGCTTCATGGACTTGTGGCCCCTGAAGGCGGCTTCTATCGCCTTCTTCCCGTCTTCTGGGCCCTTCTTGGATATCTTGACCGCGCCGTGGAGCCAGGAGCACCCGCCAGGTGTCAGCAGGACGTCCCTGCAGTCGCATGCCTTGGAGACCTCCCTGTACATGGTGGGCTCCTTGGGCATGCCCATAAGGACCTTGTGCTCAAGGCCGCCCGGGAGGAGCGCATGGTAGACTGCGTTGGGCTTGGCGAATACCTTCTTGACCCTGGCCACCCTCTGCTTCCTGACTATATCATAAGTCCCTGTCAGGTCGACGAAGGGGCCTTCATCAGCCTCTTCCCCTGTGAACTCCATTATTATGACAAAGTCAGAGTCCGGCACCATGTGGCCCGCAAGCTTCACCAGCCCTGTCTTCTTCAGGCTGTTGGCTATGGAGAGCTCTGACTTGCCTATCTCGCATGATATTCCTGCCGTTGCCTGCACCTGCGGGTCAGAGCCTATGCAGACTGCGAACTCCTTCAGGCCCCTCTTTATGTATTCATCGAAATGCCTTGGAAGTATCCTGAGGACGGCCCTGTCCTTTCCCAGGACCATTATCCTGTGGTAGGAGGCGTTCAGGCCGTGCTCCTTGTCATTCGCTATTATGATAGACGAGCTCATGTACCTGCCCCCGTCCTTCGGGTAATGGAAGAGTATGGGCAGCTTCTCCAGGTCAGGCTCAATCTCCCTGTGGTCTGCCTCCCTTGTTTCAGGCCCCTTCGGGCTGTCTATTGCCTCTGCCATGGCCTTAACCATCTTCTCCGCAGGCATTCCCAGCCCTATGGATACGAGCTCCCTGCTGGAGCACAGGTTGGCTGCCACAGGGTATCCAGAGCCCTTCACCTTCTCGAAGAGGAGCGGCGTGCCTCCATGCCTGGCCATTATTGCGGCCATCTCCTGGTCTGTTGAAACCTCTTCCTTTACCCTCTTCAGCCTGCCTGCCTTCTCTAGCTGGCCTATGAAACTGGCGAGTCCCATCAAAACACCTATAATAAAGGCTGGGATGGGCGCTTAAAAAGCTTGTTTCAGCCCATTCTGGCTATTGCCGAGGTCGGGATGTCAGCTTTAAAACGCCGGAGTTCAACTTAAACTATATGGCAAGCGCAAGCGCGCCGGGAAAGATACACCTGATAGGAGAGCATTCTGTGGTCTACGGGAAGCCGGCCATACTGGCAGCCATAGGCATGAGATGCCATGTCGAGGTGAAGAAGAGGAAGGATGACATGATAAAGGTCATCAGGAAGGGCCACCCCGACATAACATTCAATGTGACAGAGGCGATGAAGTTCCTGGACGAATGCTCGAGGCTCTGGAATGAGGGGAGGGACAGGAACGACTGGTCCGAGCTTAACGCCCTGCTGAAGCCTGTCGAGAAAGGCCAGAAGCTGATAGTGGCCAAGTCCATGGAGGCCCTCAGGCTGAAGTCAGGGATGGACATAAGGGTAAACAGCGACATCCCCTTTGGTTCAGGTCTCGGGTCCTCGGCAGCGCTGGCTGTCGCCTTCCCGGCTGCCATGGCGGCCGAGCACGGGATAGGCCTGGACAGGGAGAAGATAAACGAGATAGCGTTCTCCATAGAGATGTACCTGCACGGAGGCACCCCCTCAGGAGGGGACAACACGACGTGCTGCCATGGGGGGCTTGTCTGGTTCGAGAAGGGGGCAGAGCCCTGGATACTCGACAAGGAGATACCTTATAGGCTGGAGGGCTTCATGCTCGTGAACACAGGCAAACCCGGAAAGTCCACAGGAGAGCTCGTGCAGCACGTCAGGAACCTGGAGCCCAAATACAGGGAGCAGAGGGTGAACGACCTGGGCAAGCTGGCCGGCCTCATGCTGGACGTCCTGAAGATGAAGGACTTCGGGAAGATGAAGGAGATAATCAACATGGCACAGGAGAGCCTGAAGGAGCTTGGCGTGTCCACCCCGGAGATAGACGGCCTGGTTTCATCTGTCCAGGAGGCGGGGGGCGCAGCCAAATTGTGCGGGGCAGGCGGAGGCGGGATGGTACTGTGCTGGCACGAGGACACAAATGAGCTGAAGAAGGCCATAAAGGGCGCCGGATTCGAGCCCTGGGAGACAGAGCTCGGAGTGGAAGGCGTCAAAGTGAAAAAATGAGGGCTTACCTGGACTTCTTGATGAAGGTTATGTCCTTTCCTGGCTCAGGGCCCCTCGAGGGCATCATCGGCCTTCCCGGAGGGGGCGGCGTGACTTCGCTGACCGCCTCGACTATCTCCCTGGCCTGCTTGAGCTGCTTGTAGAGGACTATCATCATGGCGACCGCGGCGGACAGTATTATGACGCTCGTTATGGAGAACACGGCGAACAGCTCCACGAGAGGTATTTCTGCCCCGAATATCAGCATGTTTTATTATTGTTCCCGGCCCTTTAAAAGCCATTTTTTAACCAGTATCCCCTTTATTTATACATGGCAGGGGGGCGGGCATCTAACTGGTTGGTGAGGATGGACAGGCGGCACAGGTATGTCTTCTTCGTCCTGGTGGTCTCTGTCGTCGCCGCGGTCTTCATTGTTTCCGCCTACAGGTTCCCTTCCTGCCCTGACGCGGAATGCTTCATGTCCTATGCCAACTTCTGCGGAACCGCCTCTTACGTCAACAAGATATCCACCATGACTGTCCTTTACGAGACCAAGGACTGCCTGCTCAGGAAGACCATCCTGGAGGTGGACCCGGCAGAATCGGAAGCCATGAGGGAGCTCCTGACCGGCAAGAGCATGGTGTGCAGCTACCTCAGGAACGACTTCAGCGCGCTCCACCTGACCAGGATATCAGCCCATCTCTCCAACTGCGAGGGCAGCCTGAAGGACGCTATCAGCCGCCTTGCCTATTCCTCTTCTCAAGAATGAGTATGGCTTCAGACAGCATTGGCTGGAGGTCTTCCGGCACTATCCCTATCTCCAGGGCCTTCCTCATCATGGCCTCGGTGTTCCCTTCGCTCGAGGACATCGGGTCCCCGTATTTCGTAAGGGACTTGGCGCACGCCAGGGCATATACCATGTTGCCGAAGGCGGCCGCATCTTCGCTCTCTATGCCCATCCCTTCCAGGGACTTGGCGCCCCTCTTGACCGATATCCCGTAGTCCCTGAGCCTCTGTATCTCGGGGTGGCCAAGGCTGTCATCCAACAGCATCTCGTGAACGCTCCTGCTGATTGCGAAATCGCCGGCGTCCGTGGGGTGCATGTATATCTCGCCGTCCCAGCCCTCTATTGTGGCCTCCGGAAGGAGGTAGCCTATCTCAAGCCCCTCGGGCATTGCGCCTTCCCCGAACCTGGCCTCCATCATCCTCCTGTAGAACGGCTCCTCCCTGGGTTCCTCCGGCTCGCTCATCCTGCCCCTCCTGGAGCCCTGGCTCCAGCTTCTGATGTAATTCCTAAGTCTGCCCATATTGTCACCAATTATTAGTGACATTTGAGGGTATTTAAGGGTTTCGGTCACCCAAAACCGGCATCATGCAGGTGGCTGAAAACCTTTAAATACCCCAATACCAATGTATCACTGTATAATAGTGAATAAGGTGTAGACATGAGAATTGCAGCAGTGTCGGACTTGCATTATCCTCGCAGCCTTGACTGGAGAGACGGAATAGAGAGGTTTGCGGAAAACGTGGAAGGCATTGATGCGGACGTTTTTGCGTTTGCAGGAGACCTTATCGACCTGGGATACAGGCTGGATGATGTAGGCGGAACTGCATACAACTGCCTCAGCAGGTTCGACCATATCAGAGGCAGGAAGGTTGCCGCCCTTGGCAACCATGATATCTGGGTTCCGCCTGCCTCCAGGAAAAACTCTGCTGACAGAATAGGGGAGATGAAAGGGATTTACCATGAACACGGCTTCCATCTCCTTGACACGGACGGCCCTCTCGTGGTGGGGGACGTCGCATTCGTGGGGAACGTGGGATGGTACGACTATTCCTTCTTTCCCAAGAAGTGCCCTCCCAGGGGGCCGCGCAAGTTCATCGATGACGAGAAGGGAGAGATAGGCTGGGAGGGCATAGATGACGGGGTCCTCTCAAAGAAGATGATAACATATGTTTCCGGCGGCAGGGAATCCCGCATAGGCTGGGGGGATGGAATCCACATAAGGTGGAAATATTCTGACAAGGAGATGACAAAAATGCTGAATGAAAGGCTCAGGGCCGACATAGAGAGCGTATATGAT
Source organism: uncultured archaeon (assembly GCA_964555875.1). Lineage (GTDB taxonomy): Archaea > Aenigmatarchaeota > Aenigmatarchaeia > QMZP01 > QMZP01 > DAOVIL01. Next base: position 33,071 of record CAZKUD010000008.1, on the reverse strand, counting down.
GATGTCTCCAAGGTTGTCGTGGTTACCCATCATGTGCCTTTCGAGAGCCTTGTTTACAGGAAGGGGGAGACCACCTGGGATTTCAACAACGCCTTTATGGGCAGCAGGGAAACAGGAGAACTGCTGCTGAACTACGAGAAGGCAGGCACGGTAATCTGCGGCCATGTACACAGGAACAGGAAAGTCAGGAATGGCCACATAGACTGCCATGAAGTAAGCTTCCACCCGGCCAGGACAAGACCCGTTATCATAGAGGTTTGAGGGACTCGGCTGCTGCCCGTTGGCTTCCTGTTCCCAGAATCCCCTCCAAAGTACTCGTCGAGCTTCCTGTCTTAATGAGGGTTTCTACGTCTATTGCCAGCAGGTCTATCTCGCTTAATTCAAATTCCACATTGTACCAGAGTTCCGTCAGCATCTTTATCCTCTGGTTAAGGCTATGTGACGGGTAGTCCCTGCATTCCCTCAATAGCCTCAGCTTCTCCCTTATTATCGAGATTGAGGCCGTTTCCCTGCGTTCCTTCATGCCAGCAAGGGATTCCAGAACCTGTGACATGTCCGAAGTTTCAGGTATCACCGCCACTGAGCGGCCGGTCACTGACAGCAGGCCCTGCCACCCGGGTATGGCTTCCCTCCTGGCCCTGTTCAGTATGTCTTCCAGGATGTCAGCAGGCAGCTCCACCTCTCCTCTCTTTATGAGTTTCATTAGGTCCTGATAGTCCAGATTATTCATGGACACCAGCTTGTAATTCATGTACTTTCTGAACCAGCCTTCACCGGTTCCTGACAATCTCGCCCCCCACATCCTGGCCTGGAAGGTTTCCACCAGCTTTGCCCTTTCTACGAGGGTCAGTGACCTGTATTCATCCCCGCCGAACTCCAACAAGTATATGACATTCGCCTCCTCCGGAGTGGGAGCTGCGCCGATGTTATCGAAGATGTTCTTGAAGATATTTGATATGTCCCCAGGGGAGCTTATGGGCTTGGCCATTCTGTACCTGCTGAGGCCCCTGAGGCCCCCCTCAATGTCGCCCCTTGCGAGGGCTTCCAGGTCATATCCTGCCTTCCTGAGGAAATCATGGAGCTCCGGGAAGAAGTTCCTGAGGCCCTCCAGTGTCCTGGCGCCTCCCGCGTGGCTGAACATCTTTATCACCTGCTTCTGCAGAGCCGTCTGAATGAACAGGGACTGCTCGAACCGCCTTATTTCCTCGATATCCGTCAAAGTCAGTATGTTAGAGATTTCCCCCTCCCCGAGCCATACCCTGAGGGCGCTCAGAGTGTCGGGGTCTATCTCTGCGGTATGCTCACCGTAGAACCTGAGGACCCTGAATATGTCATTCTCGAAATGGAATTTCTTAGATCCGACCACTATGTCTCCTCCCTCCACTTCCAGTGCCCTCAGGTAAGGCCTTCCGTCTGCCCTCGTGAAATCATTGAACCAGTCCGCAGGTCCCAATATCCTTCCGTCGGTGGTTATCTGGAGCCTGGATATGGTCATGGAGCTTACCCCGTCTATCCTGTCCCTGAAGGTGGTCACATCGAAATCATCCAGTTCCCTGCCCATCTCTATGAAGTGGTCATGGTCATCCAGTATGTCCATGACGTCCCATCGGAATGATGAATATTGAGCTGTGTTTTTCACCTCCTGGGGCGTATGGAAATCAACATCACTGGAATCCCTCACCGTTATACCCTCTTCTGGCCTTGACATCAGGTGCTCCTGTGGGGACCCCATCCTTCTGACGTCTCCTCCCTCAAATATGCCTGGTGCAAAGCCCTCTGAAGGCGGAAGGTTCCTGTTGTAAGCCTCGAATATGAGGGCGTGGCGCCTGTCGATTGTCATGGGAACCCTTTCGCCTGTCTCTTCTATGGTCATCCAGACCCTTACGGTAGAGCTCTTGCTCGGGAGCAACTCGTCTATCCTGTCAACGCTGCTTATCACGTCATCTAAATTGTATACAGGACCCTTTTCTGCCCTTATGACAATCATGCTGATGTCGTCGAAGAAGGCCACCCCGTTGGCCTTGGCGTAAGCCGAAGCGTCGGCAAGCATCCTTGCAATGAACTCCTGCGGGGTCAGGCCCTCGCTGGCCGCCCTCTGCAGGGACTCGAAGAACCTGCCTGAGCTTGAGAAGTCCAGCGGGATACTTATCCCGGTCTCTGTCTTCCTTGAACGCTTCAGTGCTGCCGTCAGGTCATCCATGTTGTCGAATCCCCTGACATACCTTATGAATGACTCGATCTCGTTCCCGCTCAGCTTGCCTGCGGCCCCGGCAATCTCGTCTGCTGAAAGCCCGGCAACCGAGCCTGACCTTAGCATGCCGACTGCCTCGTCAGCGCTGCTGGCAGACCTGATTGCTGACAGGACCTCGTTTCTGATGAGGATGTTCTCCAAATCCACGCTTAATACGCCCGCCTCGCTGAGGCCGTCGCTGAAGTGGAATATTATGTCGCCTTCTCCCAGGGTCAGTGTGGTGACCTTGAAGCCGCCGGTGGGCAGCCTGTACCTCATGGCAGACGGTGCCCCTCCGAACGCTATGCCTCCCATACCCCTCTGTAAGTCAGGGGCATAACCTTCAGATGCCCTGAGTATGACCAGGGGCTCGCCTGCCTGCACGAGGGTGACTTCGTTGCCCCTCCTAACAACTGCCGCGGAAACTGTCATGAACTGCCCCTTGGGTGCCGAGGCCGTGTACAGCCTCTCCACTGAAGCGAGCACGCTCTGGGGGTCGAGGGCGAAAAGTGCCTTGAAACCCGTAGCGCCCGTGTTCTTGCCCGCCCTTATCATGTCAGCTGCCCAGTCAGCGGACTCTCCTGACCTGACGGAGTTTACGAAGGCCTTCAGCTCTCCGTCGCTGAGGCCGCCCAGGGCCCTGATGAAGTTCCCTGCGTCAGGGAATGAGTCTGCCAGCTGCCCGCTCCGTATGATTGCCAGCAGGTCGTCATCCACCTTGTCCACTCCCCTGAGGAACTTCAGGATGTCCGCACTCACGTCTTCAGCGCTGTCTAAGTGGATTATTATGGGCAGGATGGCGTCAAGCCTGCCCCCTACCTCGTTCATGTGCATGTCGAATATGGCCTTCAGGTGAGCTGCACCTTCTCCGTGGCTCCTGGCGTCTCCGTGGACCATTATCATGTACTCGCCATCGTCTGTCCTGAGTACGAGGTTGTAGTCCCCCCCTATCGCCTCCAGGGGCTTGTTCCTGCCGGCTATGCTCAGGTCACCGAATGCGGTGGAGAATGAGCCTATCTGCCTCCTCTCCATGTTAAGGAGTACCCTCAGCCTGTTCATCCTCCTTCTCACTACCATCTCCCTGAGGGCCTTCCTGGCGTCCTTTGTCAGGCTGTCAGGGTTGCCCCTGTATATCTTTTCTATAATGGCCTGCTCCAGGCTCTCCTGGGCCTCAGAGGTGAAATGGACTCCGTCATCAGGCTCCATTCCCGCGAACTCTGACACGTCCGCATCGCCTGAAGCCATCTGGCGGGCGTTCGCCCTGATGGAATCCACGTCTCCCTTGGACATCTTTCCGTCGCTCACTTCCTGGGCGAGGTCGCTTCTCACAGAATCGCTCTCCCTTGCCCTGTATTCCAGGAGCTTCTCGTCTACCCCCTTCCTTATCGCGGCCTTCGGGATGCCTCCATTGGCATACCTGAACTGCACTGCTATCTCTGCTGTTATTGCCCCGTCAAGCCTCCTCTTGGTGAACATCATCACGTCAATGGCCTCGTCCAGAAATTCCCCTGCGGCCTTTGTCGGGGCCTTGGCGTATTCGTCGCGGGCGACCTTGAAGATGGCTATCGCATCGTCCAGGTCGTCTGCCGCCCTTATTATTCCCGCGTGAAGCACTGGGTCCAGCTCGTCTATCTTCAGGGCCTCCTTGGCAAGTTCCTTGGCTGCAAGCAGGGCAACCTTTTCAGCCACACCCATGCTGTTTATCCTCTTGGCCAGCTTGAGTATGTTGTCCGCGTGGGACAGCTTCTCGGCCGCAGTGGTCGCCTGGCCCATCGCCCTGTAGGAGGCCCTTATCTGGGACATCATGTCCTGTATGTGGGAGGCAGCGAAGAAGCCTTCCAGCGGCCTGGAGAATATGTTGGTGTATTTCCTTCCCGTTATCTCTGCCTTCAGGAGCTTCTCCTGGTTGGCCAGTTCCGTTGACCTGGCAGTCATGACAGAGTCCAGGACCCAGTCCTCCAGTGTGTCCAGGTTCTTTATGCCTGCTGTCGCCTTCAGGGAGCCTGCAGCGTCGGCTGCCGAATCAGCTGACTTTATGGCCCTTATGAAGGCGTCCAAGTCCGCGTCACTCATTGCTGAGAGTGCCTTTATGAAGGACTCGGCATCGGGGAACGAGCCGAGCAGCTTGCCCGACCTCACCAGGCCCCTGGCCTCTGAGGCATCCTGCGCCGCCCTGAGCATCAGGATTACATCCTCGCTTACGTCGCCTCCCTTCTCCAGGCTGCCTCCCATCTTCAGGAACGCCCTCAGGTCTTCAAGGGATTCCATGCCCCTCAGTGATTTCAGCAGGCTTTGGGCCTGTTCGGCTGTCATCCCAAGCCTGCCCAGGAACTTGGCGTCTGCTGCCCTGGCTATCTTCAGCCTGGCGACGACCTTCAGCAGCTCCTCCCCGGCCGCCCCTGCCCTGCCGAACTTCTCGGCTATCTTCAGGCTCCTGAAGGCGGCCTTGAAGGCGGCCTTTATCTCTGACGAGAATATCTTGAGTATCAGTCCTCCTGACAGGGTGAAGACGTCAGTCAGGTCGAAGAACATGATGAAGTTCCTGAATTTGGTGCTCCTCTCCTCCTCCCTCGTGAGATCCTCGGCTTCCCTGCTGAGCACCTTTGCCAGGCTCCCTGTGGCATAGGCCGCTGCAAGGCTCCTGTAGTAGCCTGCCTCTCCCTTGTTGCCCACGCTCACGCCGTTTACTGTGCCGTAGTACATCTTGTCATTCGATATCTGCTCGTACGTGTAGACGAAGTCCGTGTTCCTTGCGGTCCCTGCCAGCCTCTTGACCCTGAGGCTGCCTCCCCTGTCCCAGAACAGGATGAGGTCCCTTACCTGCTGGTTCGTGTAGGGTATCCCGTACTTGTCGAGCAGGCCCTTTATGGCTGCATCCTGGGCCGCTGGCGTGAATGCCCCGTCCACTGCATTATGCAGCTCTGATATGTCCTGCATGCATCTGGAGTTGCACTGGTAGTTTATTATGTGGTCTATGAAGTCGTTTGCCCTGGCTCCAATCTGGGCATACTGCATGTCCTTCTCGGACACCAGCTCATCCACCGCCTCGTAATGGAGCTTCTCGGAGGGCTCGAATATGCCCTGCAGGAACTCCAGAACATAGTCGTCAACGTACTCTGTCCTTGAGGCATATTTGGCATCCTCCAGCTTTAGGCCGTACTGGTAAAGCTGGATGCTGATGACCGACTGGGTCGCAGCGCTGTCCATCCTCAGCACAATGTCCCTGATGTCATTCAGTTCCTTATCCCTTTCCGGCTCCGGGGGCTCAGGGGCGTCGGGGTCGTTCGGGTCGCTGTCCTCACCGAGCTCCTGCCTTATCGCCATCATCAGGGCGTCCCTTATCTGCTCGTATTCTCTGTCCAGGCTGGCCCTGTCGTTCGGGTCTACCTCGAACGATGCCAGCAGCTTGATGTAGAGCTTCCTGACGCTGTCATCGTCATAGTAGCTTGCCTGCTGGTTGGCGTGCGACTTCTTCTCTGTCAGGTTCGCCCTCGTGGAATCCAGGAGCGCCTGTGTCCTCTCTATTATCCTGTCCAGGTCTATGTCCTCCTGTGATCTCTCCCCCATTATTTCTGATGCCAGGTCATCCCAGCCTCCCTCTGACTCTCCCCTGGTAAGCTCTGACACTATCGTCCCGGTCGGACCGATGATGTTCCACATCAGGTTCTTGTACTTTGCCCATTTCCTTCCCAGGACGTTGGAGCTGTCCGCCTTCAGGCCCCTCAGGGCGTCCTTCGCTCTCACGTAAGTCTGCGTCAGGGCCGCCAGGTCCCTGTGCTTCTTGTCCATGCTGACCAGCAGCTTGGCGTACTCTTCGTCCTTTATGGACCTGTGGGCCTGGAAGCTGTTCACGTAGCCCAGCAGGGAGAGCTTTGCGCCCGCAGAAACCAGGTCCACTGTCGGGCACTCCTCTGCCTCCTTTATTATCTTGGCCAGGGCCTTCAGCCTTGAGTCTATCAGTTCGAGCCTGTCCTTCTGCTCTATGTATTCAGGCCCACCCATCTCGCTGGAGGCCCTTGACTTGCAGTCCTTCCAGGCCTTGTCGTATGCCTCCTGGTTCTTGCTGGCGTCGGGCGTGCCCTCTGACTCACTATACTTCTCCAGGGCCGCCCTCACTGTTGCGTCTTCCTGGCAGTAATCCTCTATCTTCTGGTTGGTGTCGCTTATCTTCCTTATGAGCCTCCTCTGCTCGGCCTCAAGCTCCTTCTTCTTGGCCTTGGCCTGGGTCTCTATGTCCTTGCACTGGTCCTTCGTGTAGCCGCTGTTCATCTTGGGCAGTATGCCCGTGTACTCCCTTCCCTGGTAACTGCCCCCGAAGAAAAGGGTCTTGAGCCAGGCCATGTACGTCGGGGAGAGGTACTTGGGGCCGTAAGTCACCTTTCCTGTCTTGGGGTCGAACTGCCTGTCCTGGGCGAAGGGGAAGTTGAACTTGACCATCTTGTTGATGTTGTTGTTGACCGCGATGACTATCCTGCTGTTGAATTCGTTCCTGTTCTGTGACAGGAGGTACTCTATCACCTGCTCGTAATGGCCCCTCAGGCTCTCCGGCACATGGCTCATGGCGTCCTTTGCGTTCTTCCTGGCCTCGTCTATCACCTTGTTGAACTCTGCGGTGAGCTCGTCTATCTTCTTCTGGGTTTCGTCAATCTTCTGCCTGAGGCTCTTGCCTTCGGAGCCCTCCCCGTCCAGCATTTCCTGCTTCTGCTTGCTCAGGTCCTTGAGCTCGCTCTCCAGCTCGGGAATCTTCTTGCCCTTGGTGTCCGATATCTCCTTGGCGTTCTTCTCGATTGCGCCCTTCATGTCCCCGTTCCTTTCCTCCAGTTCCTGTATCCTGCTGTGGATTGACCTCAGCTTGCCAATGTTCTCTATCGCATTGCTCACAGAGCCGATTACGGGTATCCCTATGCTGTTCACCGAATCAGTAAGCTTTTCTGTGGTGAGTTCGCCGACGAAGATATCCGAAGGCAAGGCCCCCCCAGCGACGCCTCCCAGCTGGCTCGCTGTTGTCCCAATGATCCTGGCCCAGAACTCGTTCTTGAGCCTTGCTATCTCCTTTTCGCTTTCCTCTATGGTCTCCTGCATCCTCTTGTTCTCTTCTTCCAGGGCCTCAATCCTTGCCTTGGCTGCTGCTATCTCGTCCTGGGTTTCCTTCTGCTTGCCCACCAGGATGTTCAGGTCTATCAGCTGGGTCGAACCGAAGAAGGCCTCTATCGTCTGCGTGAGCTTCTCTTCCAGCTCCACCTTCTCGTTCCTGATTATCTCGTTCACCCTGGTGTGGCTCTTCTTGCCCTCAGGGTCTGTTATGACGTCGGTGTAGGCGGCATACTTGCTCTCCTGGCATCCCTTGTTGTTCATGTCCTTGAAAGCGTTGTAGTCCTCGTTGAGCTTCCTGATGGCATTATTCTTCTCCTCCACCAGCCTGTTGTACTCGTCAAGGGGGCCGTCATCATCTTCCCCATGGCCATGTGTGCCCATGCACCTGTCAAAGGAGCCTGACGAGTCGCACCTGAATATGTGTTCAGGGAGCCTGGCCACGCCCTCCCTGAACCGCGTGTTGATTTCCTCCAGTACCTTGTTGTATTCGTCCCGGGTGAAGCCCTTTCCGTGGCACTCCTGTTCTGACCTCCTGAGGGTAGATGTGGTCAGGTGGGTAGTGCACTTCTTCAGGTATTCCTCCTCGTTGTATGTCAGGAGCTCCCCTGCCTCCTTCCTGTTCTTGAGCCTCTCGCACTGGAGCCTTATGAGGGCCTCAGTCTCCCTCTTCTTGGAGTCCTTGTACTCCTCCAGCTCCTTGGGGGTCAGGGAAAGGGGCGCCTCGGGCGGGGTGCATACGCCCTCTTCAGGGGACCCTGGCACCTCCGGCGCGACCGTCATGCCCGTCACCTGCCCTGTCGCTTCAGCGCCGCCCTCACTGCCCTCCTGGGGGCCGCAGAGGGGGAATGACTTGCCTGTGGTCGGGTCCTGGACCGTCACATCTCCTGTTTTCGGGTCCACATTGACCGGGCCGACCACCCCGGGCTTGCCCGGCACGTCTGCCACTGGGCCGACAGGGACTGCCACTATCCCGTTGCCCTTCAGGTTGCACTCTATTATGTTCTTGAGCACCCGTTCCAGGTCGCACTTCTCCAGTATCCTGAGTATCGGGGCGGCCTGGTCGTCAAACGCCTTCTTGTAGTCTTCCAGGCCCTTCTTTATGCCTGCTATCTGCAACTCGAGCGGCTTCCTCTGCTCATCCTTCCAGTCGTCCAAGGTTTCGTCGAACTCTGCCTGCTTCTCGTCCGCCGCCTTCTCTGTGTCGGCCTTCTGCTGCTCGAGGTCCCTCTCCTTTGCATCATACTCCCTGTCCACTTCGTCCAGGGCTTCCTTCTTCTTGCCTTCCAGCTGCTCTATCTCCTGCTCCAGCGGCTCCAGGGCTTCGTTCTGCTTCTGCTCCCATTCGCTGAACTCCTTCTTGTCTTCCTCGTTGTCCTTTTCCAGCTTGGCTCTCTCACCTTCCAGGGATTTTTCCCTTTTTCGGAGGGCATCCCTCTCACTATTGAGTGCTCTGTCGAGTTCGTCGGGTATGTCAGACGAATAGATCCCGCTTATCTCTTCCAGCCTCTGGCGCACTTCCCCGAGCTCGGTTCCTATACTCTCTATCTCGCTGTTGCGGCCCTTTATCCTCTCTCCCAGCGGGTCTAGTATGCTGTGGTAGGAATCTGAAAACTTATCATATGTCTCTATCTTTTCAGCGAGCCCCGACTCCTGGTCGAATTTGTCGCCTGCGGCCTCCTTGGCTGCGTCCCTCTCCCCAGGAACCTTGTCCAGCTGGCCCTGGATGTCTGACGCCTTCTTGTCCAGGGCCGACTTCTCGGCTGTAAGGCCCTCAAGCTTGCCCTTGGTCTCGTCAGACATCTGGAACTCTCCCTTGCCCAGGGCTTCGTTCACGTCGTCCATGTCATTTATGTCTGCCAGCCTGTCATTCAGGTCCTGAAGCTGCCTCTCCAGTTCCTCCAGCTCCTTCTGGGCCTCTTCCATTTCCTTGTTCATCTCTGCCTGGTCCTTCTTGAGCTCCTTTGCCTTCTCCTCTGCCTCCTTGCAGTCTTCGGGCGTCAGGTACTTGGGCCTGCCCTCGTCATCGGTCGTGGTGGGCCTGAAGACCGTCTTCCACTGGGTGGGCTGGCCGCCGCCTGAGAACTTGCCCACTATCTGGAACCCGTCCTCGTCCACCTGCATGTCGGTGACCCTCTGGCCGTTTATGTAGAGTATCTTCTCGTCATTGGGCCTTATCCTGGACTGGGTATTGTCCGGCTTGCCCGTGGAGGTTATGTCGCCGCTGGGGGTGTACTTGCCTCCGCCTGCGCTGGAGGTCGCCAGGCCCCTTGAGGTGCTCCTCTTGTTGTGGTTGACGTGGGCCTCTGCCACCCTCTCGCTCTCGCTCGCGGCCCTTCTCCTGCCTCCTGCAGTTGAAGGCGGCTCTGAGGGGTCGGGCGGCTCGAACGCCTTCTGGACGTCTGTGGCGAACTTCTGGAGCTTGGGGAACTTGGGGCAGTTGTTGACCGAGGATTCAGCCTGTGCCTCGTCATCACAACAGCTTGCGTATACGCCTATTGCTTCCAGTGCCTTGTTTATCGCCTCCTGGGCCGCCTTCACCATCGCATCCACTGCCTCCTGCGTGTCTGAAGGGAGCCCGGAAGGTGTGGGCAGTGCAGGCGGTACCTCCACCGCATCCCCGTTTTCCCCTTCACCGGCCGCTACACCGCCTCCGGCTGAGGGCGGCAGCTCTGAAGGGCCGGGGACTGGCCCCGAGCCTCCCAAGGGATCCCCTGTGGGACCGAACTGCACGGCACCTGTTATGCTGAAGCCCGGGTAATAGGCGACCACTGCAGCTGACCCCCCGCCTTGTCCAGCAGGCGGACTTGCATCGCCTCCTCCTTGGGCTGCCTCACCGCCTTCTCCGCCCTGGGCTGCCTCACCGCCTTCTCCGCCCTGGGCTGTTCCCTCTCCGCCACCTTCCCCTTCCTCGCTGCCCGGGAAATCAAGCTTCTCGCACGGGGCCCACCAGGAGGGGTCTGGTTGGCACTTCACTGAACAGTCTTCCTCTTCAGGGTTTAGCTCGCAAGCAATTGACACTGTGTTGGCCTCTGCCACCTTGTCGAAAAACGTATTGAGTATGCTCACTATGGCATAGTAGAGGGCCTTTATGCCCTCCTTCCCTGCCTTCATTATCTTCTCTATCGCCTCTGCTGCCTGTCCTGCGGCGCCTGCCAGGTTCCTGGCGTTGTTGTTCCTGTCATTCTCGCTGAACCTCCCGTCATCCTCGAAGTCCTCCCTTGCAGCCTGCTCTGCCCTGTCCACTGCCTCTGTCGCCACAGAGAGGTCATTCATGCCCTCAGTGACAGCGGATTTTCCTTCCTCTATCTGGGACTGTATCTGATTGAGCTGCTCGGACGTTATGAAGCCGTCAGCAGCAAGCTGGCTGGCCACCTCGCTGGCCTGGTTCAGCAGGTCAGAGACTCCTATGGCCTGGATCCAGGTGTGGCTTATGTAATTCTGGGTGGTCTTGATGTTGCCCTCCATCTCCTTCCAGTTCAGGTAGCTTTCCCTACCAGGCGGCTTGCTCAGGCCTAGGCCCTCCTCTCCCCACCAGTTGGGGTCGTTCCTCTCTTCCTCTTCTGCCTGGAACTGAAGCTGTTGGGCAAGCACCATCTCAGGTGTGCTGGCCTGCCTCTCGAGCCTGATGACCTCGGATTTTGCTGATGTCAAATCGTTCCTGGCATCCTGCGCCTTCTTGTCCGCCTCTTTCTTGGCCTCCTCGAGCTCCTTTATCTTCTCCTTGTCTGGCTCACCCTTGTTCTTCTCCTTCTCTATCTGCTTTGCCAGGTCCTTGGACTGCTCCTCGTACTGCTCCTGCTGGCCCTTGGCCCTTATCTCCTCCGCCTTCCAATGCTGTATCTGGGCTTTGTTCTCAAGGTACATGGACCTCAGCAGCTCGTTGCTTGTTTCCTCTGATGTGTAGCCATTCCGGGCGTCATCCAGTCCGTTACGGAGGTTGTTCAGCCGTTTTTGGGCGTCCAGCAATGCCTTTCCTGCAGCAACTTCCTCCGGGGACCCAGAGTCTTGTTCGGCGAGCCTTCCATGTGTCCGTTTCAGGTCTTCTACTTCCTTCTCCTGGTCCTCTATCAGCTCGCTCAGCCTTTCCGCTCCAAGGCCCGCCAGGGTGCCTGAGCTCGTCTGTCCACTTAGGATTGATACCTGGCCATTGAGCTCGCCTACCCTCCTGCCCAGGGAAGCTATCCTTTCCTTGTTGCTGGGGTCGTTCTTCCTGACCGAGTCTAACAGGGCCTTTGTCTGCTCGAGCTCGCTCTCTGCCGCGTCAAGCTCTCCCCAGAGATTGTCTTGCCTGGACAGGCTTGACCAGTAGTTGCTGCCTATGTTCTTGAAGCTCCAGTATGAAGCAGTGCCCTCGTAGCCTGCGCCCAGGCCTGCGCCCATCACGTCCACCAGGCCCTTGTAGAGGCCGCCCAGCTGGTACATGGAGTTCAGGGCGTCCGCCATCATGTTGGGTATGCTGTTGGGGTTGTCCTGGCCGTCTACCGTGCTGGAGAAATACTTGACCGGAAGGCTGCTGCTCAGGCCCTCGAAGCCCCCCAGGATGGGGTTGACCTGGTTGTCAGGGTCTCCTATGAAAGCCTGCTGGTTCCTTATGATTTCGCTTGCGCTCTGGGACACGTCACGGGCGTAATCGTACATGTACCTTATGTATTCTCCGCTGTCCACCATGTGGGAATGCCACCCCAGCATGTAGTCGTCCTCTGCCGGCTCTGTCGCGCTTCCCCTGTTCCTGGCCAGCTCGCCCAGGTAATCATCCATACCGGCCTCCGATACCCTTGCGCCCATCGTCTCCCTGCCGGCGCCTGCCTGGCCTGCTCCGCTGCTGGTCTCTGTCTTGACGCATGCAACCCTCTCTTCCTCCTCGTCCCAAACCACGTTCTCCATGTATGGGAAGAAGTTGAAGTTGGCCTCCACCAGCTCTTCCGTTATGGTGTCTCCTGCGCCCCCTATCAGGTGGAGGGCCTCGAAGTACGGGACTTCCCCTGCCTCTCCCTCAGGTCTATCGTAGGGCACCACTATCCCGAAGTTATCAAGCTCGTCAGCCAGCTGCTCCTCTGTCGCAATCAGGTAGTCGTGCCATTCCTGGAGGAGTATATCCCCCCTCCAGTCCAGGTCGAACCTTATGTCATAATCAGGGACAGAGAAGCCGTATTCGTCCAGCAGCTCTTCCTGCTCCTCCTCGGGTATGTAAGCATCGTCAGAGGCAGCCTCTGCCAGTTTATCGGTATATGCCTGCATCAGCAGGAGGTTCTCCCGCTCTATTGACTCCATGAGGTAGATGTCGAAGCCTGACTCGTATCCCTCCGGGGTTATGACCTCATTCACGGCATCTTCCACTATGGAGCTCGTGTACAGGTAGGCCTCCTCGCTCAATGGCTCCGGGGATGACAGGATGTTCGCCTCCTGGGCCATTGCAGGTAACGGCACCAAAATCAGGGCCACCACTGCCAGAAGGGCCAGGCCCCTGCGCCTGGTCAGCCCGAAGAGGGTGGGCAGCAGCAGGATGGCTGCCAGCCAGATGCTTGCCTCATATGGGACGTAATCATATGACTCTGTCTCCTCGCAGAAGTCGTCCAGGCAGACCATCTGGGTCGGGCAGTCCGGGCCTGTGCAGCCGCCAGCAGAAGGCTCATCTTCTGACACCAGGTCAGGCGGCAGGTACGGGGCCTCGGTCATGGGGGTGACATCCCCTACCTCGCCTATGCCGGTGGCCTCTGTTACAGTCAACGGAGTCCTTCCGTTCCTGGTGAAGAAATTGGCCGGGTTGCTGCTTCCTGGGGATACCGGGACCATGGCCCATGTGACGCTGAATGGCTCGCTCAGCTCGTCATGGCCCCTTGTGCTGTAATGTTCCCCGGAAAGGGCCCCTGCCTCGTCTTCCAGCTCATCGAGGCCTATCCTGTGGTAGCTGTAAACCAGGGGTCCTGTGTTGGCCTCGTCCATGCTCAGCATGGCCTCCAAAATCTTGTCTGACACCTCCTGGTCATCCTCTTCCAGCCTGGGCTTCTCCAGGGGCACCGGAGGTATGATTGTCACTGACTGGATGAAGTCCTCCTCCCTCTCCTCCCTGGGAGATGCCAGGCCCAGTATGGCACCAGGCATCTGGACGAAGACGTCGCCTTCCTCAGGGAGGAGCTCATTGTACGTGACTATGTCTATTATATCCAGCTCGTCATCCTCTGTCTCCTCCAGGAGTATGACCTCCATCGGGCTGAGGTCCCTGTGGCCGAACTCGTATTCCTCGGTCTCAAGGAAGTCCGAGAAGTCCAGCGACTGATGCGCCTTCAGTTCGTCCCCCGGGACGTCTGTCGTTTCCGCTACAGGGGCATCATCTTCCGGGGCATCGTCCTCTTCCTGGGCCGAGGCGATGAACGAGCCCGTTATGTCAAGCGGCAGGTCGACCTGGCCTTCAGGGACTGAAGCGCTGCCCGGAAGGATGGCCTCACCGAAGTTTATGTCAAGGGTCCCGCCTGAAGGCACTGACACCTTCCCTGCAAATGCACCATAATAGTATTTGTCTCCTGTGAAGACGCTTATGACGTTCTTCTGGTCCAGCGCGGCCGTTTCCTTCCCGAAGTTCATCAACCTTATCGCGTCGTTGTCTCCTGACTTGGCCATTATTATGGTGGCCAGGCCTTCCTTCTCCTCCCTGTACCTGACGGGTATGAAGTCCCTCTGCTTGGCTGGCGTGCTGCTGGGCTCGAGGTCTATTTCGAGGCTGCCTATCCCCCAGGCAACCACGTCCACGTATTCCTCTGTCCTTTCTTCCCCGTCCTCTATGACAAGGGACAGGACCAGCACGCCCTTCTCCGGGTCTAGGGGCCGCTCGAAAATCTCCCCATAGAGGTCCAGGACAGCGTCCGGGGAGGGGGGTCCGGTCTCCTCCTCCGTGCCTGCCTCATCCCCTCCCAGCAGCAGGTCATCCTCCTGGGCAGAAACCGAAGGTATCAGTATGTTTTCGAATTCCTCGAAGCCGTATTCCGGCACCTCATCCGGGTTGACATACCCCTCTTCCTCCTCCGGCACCACGTCAACGTTGTCGGTTTCCATGGATATGCCTCCCAGCATGACCAATGTCATGTCAGGAACGTCAGGGTCCGTTGGTATGACCTCGAAGTCGGCCTTTTCACTTGTCATCCTCTCGAAGTCCCTGCCGTTGAACGCTATCACGAGTTCCTCCCCTTCCTCTATCTCTGCGCCCTCGGGGAACTTCAGCCTGAACTCTGCGCCCTTCCCTCCGTCAAGCTCTATCTTGCCCGGGCTTGACAGGTATGATACGTAATGGTCATGGAGCTTCACTGTGTCAGGCGTCGGGTTGTGGACTGCCATGTAGGCCCCTGAACGGGTGAAGGCGCCCATCGGCACACCGAAGAAGAGCTCTGACCAGACCGTGTGGAAGTCGCATACCTCCATGCACTGGCCCATGCTGCAGATGCCGGGTGGCTCACACTGTACATCTGCCTTCTCCCGGTTTGTCGAGCCCTCCAAGCTATTGGTCAGGGATTCGGAGGGGCTTGGGACACTGGTGCTGCTCGGCATGCTGGAGCCTCCCCTGCTGGCAGCGGAACCCCCGGAAAGGCTCTCTGCCGGCTGTGGCAGGCCGAACTGCGCCCCGTACTGCATGCCCGTTACAAGGCCTGTCAGGCCGGTGTTGAAGGGGCTGTAGTATGCCAGGTATCCTGTCTTGCCCATCATCTCGGCTCCTCCTCCTCCGCCCATGATATTGCCTAGGCTCTGCATGGCCATCCCGACGCCTTCCGCCACCTGGCCCATCCTCTGGCCCATGTTTCCTGCGCTGCCGGCACCCATGACAGAGGATTCCAGCTTCCCTGCCCCTCCGCCTGAGGGCCTGGCCGGAACCATCCCAGTCGATGCCGCTCCCGGGCCGCAGGGGTCGCCTATGCCGCCGCCTGACGGGTTGCCCCTTGAGACATCCCCTGGGGTGTTGCCAGGCGGCTCCTCTGGGGGCGGGCCTTCCTGGTCAGCCAGGTTGCTGAACTTGGGCTTCTTGCACACCCCCGGGCAAAAGGGGCACTCTATGGGAAACGGAATCGGGAAGGGAAACCAGGTGGTTGTGGGTATTATCTTTATTATCGTTATGGGTATGGGCCCGCCCCCGTCTATCCCTGTGTAGAAATAATTGTTACCGTCTCCGACCTCGAAGCCGCCGTCATAATCCACCCCGTAATAGATGTCCAGGGTGCCGTCATCGTCCTCCACCTCAGGCCCTCCGTCAGTGGGCCATATTGTGAATATGCCTCCGTCAGTCCCTGTGACGGTTATGCTTCCGTCAGGGTTCACGAATATGTCATTGCCGTTCCCTGTCGTGTAGGTTATCCCGTCGCCAGGGACTATGCTCGCGTCCCCGTCTAAAGTCACGGAGGGCCCGGCCCAGTCCACTATGACAGAGTCATCACCGTCTGTTATCGTTATTATGCCGTTGTTTATGTCCGTGTTGATGGTGCCGTCTGTGAAGCCGAAGTGGCCGTCATCCCTTACGTTGACCGTGCCGTCAGGGTCTGTCACGGTGACAACCCCATTGTCTATGCTGACGCCTACCAGGCCGTCATCCGTGTTGACGTGCCAGGTGCCATCGCTCTCCTGTATGCCCTCCCCGAAGTCGACGAAGCCCGAATGTATCTCATTGCACCCCTGGAAATACCCGGTGGCGCCGTCGTAGCCCATTGCCTCCGCGTCCCCGCATGAGATTATCTCCGGGGGCAGGGGGTTGCAGTCCGAGTCATGGCCCTGGAACTCGAAGACGCTGGAACCCTGTATGGGCGTGATGGTGTCCTGGCAGACGGTCTCTGTGACCTGGGGGCCCTCGGGCATCACGCCTGGAAGGGGGATGTCAACGTCCATATCCACCTGGCTTACCAGCTGCCCGGACCCGTCATACACCCTGTAGTAGAACGTGTATTCGCCCCCTCCCCAGAGGGTCGGGTCATACCTGAGAGGGTCGTTGGTCAGGAGCGGGCCTGTCATCTCCCAGTAGTCTGAGTAGAGGAGTATGCCATCCAACCTTATGCCAAACTCTATGCTGTACCTACCTTCGCCTACAGCGGTCACTATGTGGATGGTGTTGGTGTTGATTTCAGGGTATATTATTGCTGTCAGGGGCCCGTCCACTTCAGTCACGCCGTTGTCGTATATCACGTCAAGCGGCAGCTGGGCGCCCTCGAAGAAGCCCGAGCCAGCGGGCATCTCCATGCTGCCCACGGGATTCAGGGGATCCTCCCCTTCATACGCATCGCCGCCTATCTCGAAATACCCCTCTCCTGTCTGCCCGGCCCCGGGAGTGTCCCCTGCCTTCAGGTTGGTTATGGCGTATATCTCCCATGGGGTGGGGATGCTCCCGGTCGCCAGCCCGTCTATGGTGTTGGCAATGTCTGTAACCAGTTCAGAGAGGCTGTAATCATCGTAATGGCCCATAGTGTAAGGGTCATATGCCCCTTCCACCACGAAACTGACTGCCACCTGGCTCGTGTCGAAGGGGACGTTGTCCAGCTCTGATACCGTGTGGGATGCCAGGTCGCCCACTAGCCTGACGGTCAGCTGGTTGTCCCTCTCAAGGGTGGGCGGCTCCACTACAGGCGGCTGGGGCACGGTAGGCTCAGTGGGCTCTGTCGGCTCGGTCACTGCCGGCGGCTCTGTGATGATTGTGCCCCCTCCGCCTCCGGTATCCACGGGGGCTGCCGGGGCGGGCTCCTCTACCGGGCATACTCCGCAATCGGCAGGGCAGTTGCTGCAGGTCTCCCCTCCCTCGCAGACGCCGTCGCCGCAGACCTCTCCCCCAACCATGCAGACTGTGTCGCCGTCCATTGCCTGGCAGGTGCCTCCGGATATGTCTGCTGCGCACTGGGTGTCGTCGCACACGCAGGGCTGGTTCTCGTACAGGCAGGCGTCACCGGGAGCGTACTGCTCTATCAGTGTGTTGGCCGAGGTTCCGGTGCACCTGCCGGGGGCGTCAGGGTCCTGGTATCTCCTGGTTCCGCTTTCCTGGCAGTCCGTGCATGTGGGGTCTATCCCGGCGTACTCCCCCTCCTGGGTCTGGTAGTCACAATAATCCGCCCTCTCCACGTACTGGGACTGGTAAACAGGGCCGCTTGCTGTGCAGTCCAGGCTGGTGTACCATGTCTGGGTAGTGCCCCAGTCCCTCTCCACGCAGTTCTCTCCCGTTGGGTCTCCCCTGCATCCTGAGGGGTCTATGTCAGATTCCGTCAGGAAGCATCCTGTGCCCCACTGGCACTCGCCGGTGGCAGGGTCGTATGAGTACGGGCTGTCTATGTCCCTCGTCGCGCCGCAGCCCATGTCGCAGTCCTCGAACACCGTCCCGCAGCCGACGCCTTCCCTGAATATAACACCGTTTATGCACCCGTAGGTGCCGTAATCGCCCTGGCATCCGGGGCTGGGGATGTTCTCATAGTATCCCGGGACGCAGGTTTCGCTTGTGCTCGCGCCGTCGCACCCGAAGCTGTCTCCCTGGTGGTTGGAGGCTGTCTGGGTCTGGTCGAGCGGGTCACCTGCGCTCACGCAGGCCGTCGGGGTGCCCCAGGTCTCCCCTGCGCACGTCACCTCAGAGCCTCCGGAACAGGCGGTGTAGCCTGTGCAGCAGCCCTCCGCGTATGGCCCTGTGTCCTCGCCGTTGGTGAACGAATACGGGCAGTCGCCCCCGTCATCGCAGACGTTGTCCATCGGGTAGTCCAGGTCGCACACCTCCAGGCCCGAGTCCTTCCACCAGTTGTTGTAGAAGGTGTTGCCGGGAATAGTGTCGACGTCTTCTATGTTGCCCTCGAACACGTTGTAGTTGACCTGGTTGCCTATAGAGCCTGAGAGGAGATAGACTGCCTTGGAGGCTTCGGTTATTGTGTTGCCCTCTATCTTGCAGCCCGTCGAGTCTGTCTGGAGCCGGACACCGTACGAGCAGCCCCCCGATATGTCGTTGCCCCAGCCGTCCTGGCCTATCTCGCTGTTTACCGCTCCCCAGCCGTCTATGGCGCCCACGCTCAGGGCAGGGTTGCAGAGGAACGTGTTGCCGAACACCTTGGTGCTCTCGGTGTCCTCTCCGGAGAAGGTGTCGGACTCCTGGGCAACCCCGTAGTAGAAGTCGTAGAGGTAGTTGTCGTATATCATGTTGCCGGAGGAGCCGGAGCCTGTGGCTATGTATATGCCGGTCGATATCGGGGTCCCTGTGGTCGAGTTTATGGTGCAGTTCATGACCAGGTTGCTGTTGGAGCCCTTTGTGTGGAAGCCGTTGTTGAAGTTGCTGAGCAGTATGTCGAAGGCGAACGTGTTGCTGTCGGAATGGTAGGCCTCTATCCCGTCGTCGCCGCTGCCGGTCGAATTGGTCCAGTTTATGTCATTGTTGTCAGAGTCATAGAGCGCTATCCCGTCACCAAAGCTGCCGGTGAAGGCGCTGTTGTAGACGAAGCTGTCTGTGGTGCTGTTCAGCACGAGCCCTGTCAGGAAGCCGGCGACCTGGCAGTTCTTTATGGTGATGTCTGTGACATAGCTGGCGTTTATTCCCGTTCCTATGCCAGTGCCCAATATGCTGTGGCCCTGGCAGTCCAGGGTTATGTGGCTGGTGTTGAAAGTGAGGCCGTCCCCAGGGCAGCCTGCCAGGTCGCCGGAAAGCACAGTGTTCTCGTAAACGTTCTTGCCGCAGTCGCCAGGGCCGTATGTTGCAGCCCCGGTCAGGCTCGGCGGCGATGTGAGGACGCCGCCCGAAATTGCCAGAATTAGAGTGATGGCAATGACAGACACTATGTCGACGAACCCCTTCCTCCGCCTTTCACCTGGCATTTATTATTATTTTACATACTAACAGATAAATAAACAATAATATAACAAAGATTAGCCTCTACCAGAGGCTAAAATTACAAAGAAAATAAAGGGAAGTGGGGCGGTTTACCCCACAAAATCGATGCCCAGAACCCGCTCTATTTCCTTGGTCTTCTCGGTGGTGTATGTCTTCTCCGGGCCGTAGATCTGCGTTGACTTGACTCCTGTCACTATCAGCATCGACCTGATAGTGTCGCCAAGCTCCTTTATTATCTGCGCGCCCCAGATTATCTTGGCGTCCGGGTTTATCTTGGTGCTCACTCCCTCGACTATCTCCTGGCATTCCTTTATGGTAATGTCGGAGCCGCCGGATACGTTTATCAGAGCACCGCCTGCACCCTCTATGTCGACGTCAAGCAACGGGTTGCTCAGGGCCTTCTCGACTGATTCTATGGCCCTGTTCTCTGTGTCCGATTCTCCCATGCCTATCATGGCCAGGCCGCCTGAGCCCATCACTGACCTTATGTCAGCGAAGTCCAGGTTGACGAGACCGGGCTTGGTGATGAGCTCTGCTATGCCCTTCACTGCGTTGACCAGTATCTCATCAGCCACCTTGAAGGCAGTGGTCACAGAGACGTCAGGCACTATCTCAAGAAGCTTGTCGTTGGGTATGACTATCAGGGTGTCCACGACAGACTCCAAGCTCTCCAGGCCTTCCTGGGCGTTCCTGGACCTCTGCTTCCCTTCCATCGTGAAAGGGAGGGTCACTATCCCCACTGTCAGGGCCCCGAGCTTCTTGGCGATGTCAGCCACTATCGGGCTTGCTCCGGTTCCTGTTCCGCCGCCAAGGCCGCAGTTGACGAATACCATGTCAGCGCCCTCGAGCGACTTCTTTATCTCGTCCTTTGATTCCTTGGCTGCTTCGCCGCCCACCTTTGGGTCAGCCCCTGAACCAAGGCCTCCGGTCACGTCACGGCCTATCAGTATCTTGTTGTCAGAGTCCGTGTAGAGCAGGTCCTGCGCGTCGGTGTTGATTGATATGGTCTCGGCACCCACTATCCCGACCTGCATCAGCCTCGAGATGGTGTTGCCGCCTGCGCCGCCGACACCGCAAACCTTTATCTCCGCCTTCCTTGATTCCAGAATCTTCCTCAGCTCGTCGTCCATTTCCGTGTGCTTCTTGAATTCCGTACCAGGCATCTGTTCGGTTGCTGTCATTCTTTTCCTCCTCTCTTCAAAGAAATTCTTCGTAAAGAAATAATCATAGTTAGATTTTTAAACCTTTTGTGACCCGGACAAAATCTTAAAAGGTTTATTGCGTCCCTTGGGCCCTGGGCATCGCCTGCTTTGCCTTGTCGGGCCCGCCTTCTATCTTGAGCTCCTTGACCTCAGGTATCCATTCCTTTATGCTCTTCTCCAGGAATTCCCTGAATGAGTCCTGCTGGACAGGCTTTTCCATCCTGAGGGTGAGGGTCCCCTCCTTCAGGGAGGCCTCCCCTCCTATATGATAATACTTGATGAAGGACCTGGCCTTCTCCAGGGGGTCTTTCACCTGCTCAACGACCTTCAGCTTGTAGTGCAGGTCCCTTCCCGCAAGGGGATGGTTGAAGTCAACCACCACCCTTCCCCCGGACACTGAGCGCACCTTGGCCTGCATGTTGTCTATGTCCACGAATATGCCGGGGACTGGGCTTATGTTCTTCTGCCTGAACTTGGAGATTGACACTATCTTTACCAGCTTGGGGCTCCTGGGGCCGAATGCCTTCTCAGGGGAGAGGTCGAACTCCCTCTCCTCGCCGACCTTCATCTCCTTCAGCTGGTCCTCCACCCCATGGGGCACCATGTGTGCGCCGACTATAACCAGGACGGGGCCGTACTTATGGTCCTTGTTACTTATGCCTAGCCTCTTGGCCTCTTCCTCGCTGGTGGTGTCGAACACGTCGCCCGTGGCCTTAACAGTTCCCGTGAAATCGACCCTCACGAAGTCTCCCTTTTCCATACAATCGCTTGGGTTTTGTTATTTATATGTGTATTCCAGCAGCAGCTCCCCGTCCGGGTTCCACATCCTGAAGGTGTCGCCGGCGTTGTTCCAGATTGCCCTCCTGGCCTGCCAGTACATGTCTGTCTGGTTGTTCTCTCCCTGGCCGGTGTGTACGGCCACGACTGACTTGGCGTCCAGGGTGAACTGGGAAAACATGAAGGTGTTGTTGGCATGGTCCCTTATGATGTGCCGGGTGAGCTCTACAGGGTGCTCGCACTTGTTCCTGAGCTCAATGTACTCGTCGTTCAGGTTGTCGTTGTCGTCCCCCCTTGCGTTGTAGTGCATGTAGTGTATGCCTATACAGAAGACGTTTTTTGTCGTGTGCTGCCAGATGCCCAGTCCTTTCTCCCTGGCCTCCCCCTCTGCCCTGAGAAGGTCGCTGCAATAAGGGTCTCCTTCCTGCAGCATGTAAGTGCTGGCATAGCCCAGCTTCACCAGCTCCAGGTTTGCCAGTGTATGGGGGTCGAGCCTGACATACCGCAGGAGCCTGCCGTACTTGTCCCTGTCCTCCCTGCCCCTTTCAAGCGTAACCTCCCTGTTCATCACCCTCAGGGAAAGCCAGTCCTTGGCCTCCTGGTACAGGTACTGCCCCTTCTCCGGGGTGTCTATCCCTAGGAGGCGGACCCTTTCTCCCCCCTCGAGCTCCAGGGTGTCCCCGTCAATCACCCTGGATACATAATAAGCGTCCTGGACGGGCGTGAGGATTCCTGATGCCTGGGTCGCTGCCAGGCAGGCGACTGCAATCACAAATGCGGCCGGGGCCTTCTTCATGGACGTGGCTTGAGGATGCTGTAAAGCAGCCTGACTATCCTTACAGCGTCATCCCGGTCCTCTGCCTTCCGGATGTAGACCTCTCCGGAATCGAACACTATCGCCACCCTCCCTTTCCATTCCAGCCTGGCGGCCCTTATGTCAGAGGATTGCCTTACCCTCGGGAAGCGCTTTCTCAGAAGCTGGAACATTCTCCCGTGGCCGACCCTGGGTATTTTGAGCCTGGCCTCTGCCATCACCTTGCCTTCCTCTGTGCCGCAGGGCTTGACGCAGCTGATGGTGAATTCCTTGGATTTTATATCGACTGTTTCCCCTTTCACCATAAGAGATTTTAATCAGGAGGCCAAATAAAAGCATGGGTTTGGGTGCGGGGGCAGTCCTGCTTGCAGGGGTGGTGCTTTTCATGGCATTGGTTGCCTTCTCCCCGCTGGAAACAGGGCCCATGGAGGCAGGGAGCCTGGATTACTGCAACGAGAGCGTCAAGTGCACGTTCACCTCTGTAGGGGAGGGCTCTGCCCTGGAAAGGTACGCTGTCAGGACGGTGAACCTGGGCAGGAACGTCCTGGTCGCGTGCGTGGGCGAGGGGCTTTACGAGGGTCCGGGATTCGTGCCTGAGAGTGACTGCACGTGCAACACGGAAGCGAACAAGTGCGTCATGATACCAAGAGGAGTGCCGAGGGTACCTGAATGAGAAGCATGGCCGTAGCAGGCATAGTAGCGACAATAATAATAGCCGTATTTCTGCTGCCAGGGTCTGCCCGGGCTGTCCCTGCGTCCCAGGCAGTCCATGAGATATCCCAGCCCGACGGCTTCACTTTCAAGGCTGTCCAGAGGGGGGACGAGAGAGGGGCATGGATAGAGACCTTGGACGGTTATGCTGTCGTGAACAGCAGCGGCAGGTGGAACTATGCCACCAAGCTGGGCACCCAGCTCATAGCGACATCCCATGAGGTGGGGAAGGCCAGGGCCGCAAAGGGACTTCTCATCAGGCATGCTGCACCCGAGCCCGAGGCCTTGCCCTTGACAGGCCCGAAGAAGGCGCCGAGGCAGGAGGATGAGATGCCTTCAGGGGGGCCTTCGCCGCAGTATTCCCC
Source organism: uncultured archaeon (assembly GCA_964555875.1). Lineage (GTDB taxonomy): Archaea > Aenigmatarchaeota > Aenigmatarchaeia > QMZP01 > QMZP01 > DAOVIL01. The sequence continues at coordinate 10,060 of CAZKUD010000008.1, read as the reverse complement.
GGGCTCTGGAGGACCGAGCATGTCCCCTATGCTGCCCCAGTACGCTTCTGCCCCCTGGCTGGGGGACGATGATGTGGTTGTCCTGCTGGTGAACTTCACCGGCAACCCAAAGGTCGGCTCGCAGTACAATGAGCAGTGGTACGAGAACCTCCTGTTCAACCAGTCCAACAGCGGCAGCATGGCATCTTACTACAATGAGACGTCATACAACCAGTACAACCTGAGCGGGACCATAGGCACAGGCTGGATGGACAGCTCCTATTCGATGTCTTTCTACGGCGGGGACAATGACCCCTGGGCCACCCCAATATGCGGCTCCATAGACAACTGCACATACAGGCTCATATGCGAGGCAATGGACCTTGCCGACGCTTCGGTGGACTTCTCCAGCTATGACAAGGACTCTGACGGGTACGTGGACCATCTCATAGTCGTGCACGCGGGGAACGACCAGTCATCCTCTGGCACATCCACTGACATATGGTCAGTCAAATGGAGCGGGATGTCCGGGGTCTGTTCGGGCGCGCCATGGGACGGCGTGGACATAACGGGAGGCTCGATACTGGCGGAGAACTCGCCCCTGGGGACCTTCGCGCACGAGTTCGGGCATGACCTGGGCCTGCCAGACCTGTATGACACCAGCTACAGTTCGGACGGGATAGGGAAATGGGGCATAATGAGCTTCGGCTCCTGGCTTCCCAGCAACACGGGGACGTCCCCTGCGCACTTCACAGGCTGGAGCAAGTACAAGCTGGGGTGGATAGACCCGGTGGATGTCACTGGCACGGAGACTATGAACCAGACAGTTGCCAACATAGAGGAGCACAACTACAGCAGCCTGTACATGCACAACATCAGCTCCACTGAATACTTCCTGGTGGAGAACAGGCAGAAGATAGGCTTCGATTCCTACATACCGGGGGACGGGATACTGGTCTGGCACGTGGACGACTCCAAGAGCAACAATGCCAACAGGGACGACCCGTGGGTCAAGCTCGAGGAGGCCGACAACAACAACGAGCTTTATTTCTATGCTGCTATAGGAAACCCCCTGGGCGAGGCAACTGACCCGTTCTCAAGCACGGTGACGGGATTCAGCGCATGCACTGCGCCCAACAGCAAAGCAAAGAACGGGAGCAAGAGCGGCTTCAGCATGACATATGTCAGCGCGAACGGCACCAACATGACCGCATCCTTCAATGACATGACGCCGCCGTCGATAACCCTGCCGTCCCCGACCGAGGCCAACCTGACGTTCGTCTACGTGAACTACACATTCATAAACGCCAGCCTGGACGAGAACGCGAGCACCGCCCTCCTGGAGTGGGACAATGGGACCGTCAGCAACCTGAGCATGAGCGGCTCGGCAAAGAACTGGTCGAGGAACATGACCGGCCTCAATGACGGGACGTACAAATACAGGGTGTGGGCCAATGATTCTGCCAACAACTGGAACTCCACCGGATGGAGGACGGTGTACATGGCCGAGAGGATGCTGATAGTGGCGGAATCCCCGGCAAACAGGACGTATGACATGAACACCACTGCCTTCAACGTGACGCTGAGCAGGGCGCCAAACGAGACCTGGTTCTCGGTCGATGACGCATATAATACGACGATGGACAATGACACATCCACACATTTCTTCAACGATACCTATGGGGAGCTCCCTGACGGGCAGCACAACGTGACGTTCTATGCCAATGACAGCGACACTGTGCTGAACACGACGGAAACCGTGTTCTTTACCGTGGACACTACAGCCCCTGACATATCGTTCGCCTCGCCCACCCCGGCCAACAACAGCGTGGCATCGTCAGCAACTGTCACCGTCAACGTCACGCTCTCCAAGCCACCGGACTCTGCAATACTGGAATGGGACGGGACCAACGAGAGCATGTCCGGCTCCGGGACGGCCTGGTACGTGACCAAGACGGGCGTCTCCAGGGGGAACTACACCTATGCGGTATACGCCAATGACAGCGTGGGAAGGATGAACGTCTCCGAGGGGAGAATCCTGACGGTTCCCCTGTTATGCCCCGTCACAATCACGTCAAGCGAGACCCTCATAAGCAACATGACACAGTCCTCGTCGGGCACGGCATGCGTGACCTTCGGGGCAGACGACATAACGCTCGACTGCGCCGGACACGTCATAACAGGCCTGGGGTCAGGCTACGGAGTCCATGCACTGGGAAGGGACAACGTGACGGTCCAGAACTGCACAATCACCAACTTCTCGGCAGACGTACTCTTCCAGGAGACCAACAGCAGCCAGGTGATAAACGTGACTGCCAGGAACAGCTCTACAGGGGGCATATGGCTCAACTACTCCTGGGACAATGCGGTAAGGAACTCCTCCCTCGTGTCCAACGATGTCGGAAGCCTGGGCGTGGGGCTGTACGTGACATACGGCGGCAGGAACAACATGACGTCCTGCAACATGAGCCTCAATGACTACGGGATCTCGGTGTCATACTCTGTCGGCAACGTGATAGGGGGAAACGAAATCGTCTCGAACACCGAAGGGGGAGTGGACCTGTACAACACCAGCCTCTCCAGGGTCCATGACAACGTCATATCAGGTCATGCGGGAGGAAGCGTGAATACGGGGATAAGGCTTTGGTCAATCAGCGCATCCAATACGGTCTGGAACAACACGATAACGGGCAATGCGCTTGACGGGGTAAACGTAACAGGAGGCTCCACAGGGAACGTGTTCTACTGGAACACCCTGGCAGGGAACATTGTGTTCAACGCCGAGTCAATCGCGGGCAACCATTTCAACGCCACGGTCAGCGGCGTCGCCCAGGGAAACTACTGGGAGGACATAATGGCCCTGGCGGTATACGACACTGACGGTGACGGGTTCGGGGATTCAGGCTCCCAGTATCCGTACAGCTCAGCGAACGGTGCCAATGTGGGCCTTAACGTGGTTGACTGGGGGCCTGGGGGTTCACTTACCGTGCCTGACCTCTCCCTGGAGTCCCCGCAGAGCACCACATACGGGCCTGCGGTCTACTTCAACCTGACCATGAGCGAGGCAGGGAGCTGGTGCGGGTATTCGCTTGACGGTTCTGCAAACGTGACCACCACGAATGACACCGCGACACATTTCTGGGGCATAAACACCAGCATGACAGACGGCCAGCATTCCGTTGTGTTCCACTGCAACAGCACCAGCAACGTAATGAACGAGAGCCAGTCAGTGTCCTTCACTGTGGATGCGCTGCCCCCCAGCATAGTGCTTGCAGGCCCCACGCCATCGAACGGCAGCACGGTTTCTGTGGACTATGTATATGTCAACGTGACCCTCACAGAGTCTGCTGATTCGGCAGTCCTGGAGTGGGACGGGGTGAACGAGACTCTGGACGGGTCGGGCACAGGCTGGCACAAGAACAAGACTGGCCTGGTCAACGCGAACCATTCCTTCACTGTGTATGCCAACGACACCTACAATAACCTGAACTCCTCGGGTAACATCACAGTAACTGTCAGCGCGCCTCCCACTATCACGCTGGAGTCCCCGCAGAACCAGTCGTACGGATCCGGTTTCGTCTATTTCAACATAACCGTCAACATGCCGCTAGATAATGCGACCTTCTCCGTGGACGGGGGCGTCAACAATTCCATGCTGAACGACACACTTTACCACTTCTACAACCTTTCATACCCGACAGTCTCCTCTGGACAGCACAACGTGACGTTCTATGCCAATGACAGCACAGGGTCTTCGGGCTCCAGAACGGTCTGGTTCACTGTGGACACCGCTCCCCCGTACTTCCAGGGCCACCAGAGGTCGCCCTCCCTTCCCAATGAGGACCAGGGAGTGGAGGCCAACGTGACCGTGGGCGACCAGCTCTCCGGCATAAGCGATGTGACGCTGGAGTGGAACGGTACCGCCAACTACACCGTGCAATCGTGCTCGGGCTCTGAATACTGCCTCACAATATCTGTTGGCAACCTGACGCCCCATGAGAACACCACCTACTACTGGTACGCCAATGACTCTGCAGGCAACCTGAACATGTCAGGCCAGCAGGAGTTCATCGTTGACAACCAGATGCCTGTGCCCACAAGCATCAACATAACGCCCGATGACGGCTTCCTTAACAGGACTTCCGGGAACCTGACCGGGAGCTGGGCGTTCACAGACAGCGACACGGGGGACAACGAGACCAATAATGAGACCAAGTGGTACCTGAACGGAAGCGAGCAGGCTTCACTTGAGAATGCCACATGGATCCACTCGGGCAATACCTCGAAGGATGACACCTGGATATTCTCTGCCAGGGTGTTCGACGGTTACAACTGGAGCTCCTGGGTCAACTCCACCGGGCTTTCCATACTGAACACCCCCCCGGGGACGCCAAGCCTGGTCGCGCCTGCCAATGACACGAATGCCTCGACCGCCAACGTGACTTTCTCCTTCAGCTCGAGTGAGGATGACGGGGACAGCCCGACATATTACATATACATAAACGGGACCCTCAACACGTCAACGTCATCAAACAGCGCTGAGATAAACTTCACTGACGGTCATTACACCTGGCACATGGTTGCCGGTGACGGGCAGGCCAACTCCTCCAACAGCTCCATAAGCCACTTCAGGGTTGACACGACCGCCCCGTCTGTCTCATCTCCCGGCGTGTTCCCGTCCCCTGTCCTGGCTGGGGACAACACCAGCGTATCCGCCTCTGTCACTGACCTGACGGGCGTGTCTTATGTCAGCTACAACATATCCAACTCCACATGGTCTGTTAAGGGTGGGATGGGCCTGCTGTCAGGCAGCATTTACAATGGCACGCTGAACACCAGCGGGATGGCTGCAGGGAATTACCTTGTGCTGGTGTATGCCAATGATACGCTAAACACTAACAGGAGCGTTTCGGCAGGGACGCTCTCCATTTCCGAGCTGACCACCATAAACGTGTCTGTTCTTGACAGGGGGAGCAACTCCACCAACACAACCAGGATAAGGGTAAGGTACAACGGCACGTCATCCGACCTCAACCAGTCATCAGAGAACGTGACCGGGTTCTGGTCGTCCGTTGCAGGGGGGCACTGGGACATCTTCATAGAGGCCGGTAACTTCAACGTGACTTTCAGGAACGTCAACTCCACAGGGAACCTGACAGGCAACGTGACTATTGACTCCAACATAACAGGCCTGTCCAGCCCCTCGGGAGTGCTCACGATACTCAACACCATAGCCACGTCAGCGAGCTTCAACTTCACCGGGGTGCACATAGAGCTGCCTTTCAACTCGTCCCTCTTCGTCAATTCCTCCAGAGCCACGGTGTACAAGTGCTCGACCTGGAACTTCACCACACAATCGTGCCCTGGTGGCTGGACCAACGTGACAGGGAACAGCACCATAAACACAACATCAAACATCACGACAGTCAATGTCTCCTCCCTGTCGGCATTCATGATAACGGAAACATTCTCCTGCGGAGACGGGGTGCTTGACCCCGGGGAGGGATGCGATGACGGCAACACCAACAGCGGTGACGGATGCAGCAGCTCATGCAGCGTCGAAACGTCCACCACTCCTCCCGGTGACGGTGGTGGAGGAGGTGGCGGAGGGGCGGCAGCCCCGGCACCCGCACAGCCCAACGAGACCCAGGACGCTGCGCCTCCGGTGGCTTTCTGCACAGCGGGGGAGAAGAGGTGCGTGGGGAACAACCTGCAGACATGCAAGAGCGACGGAAGCGCCTGGGAGGTCCTGGAGGAATGTGAATACGGGTGCGACAGGAACACATTGTCGTGCAGCCCTGAGCCCGCGGCGCCTGCCACATCCGGGCCAGAGGAAACCGCAGGGGAAGAGGCCGAAGCGTTCGACCCGACTCTTTACATAATAGGCGGAATACTGCTGGTAATGATGATAGGGGGAGCGGGCCTGTTCCTGATAAAGAGGCGCCCCGGCACGAAGCCCAGGAAGAGGGCCAGGCTGGCCTCTGTTTCAGAGCATGTCCCGCCCCTGAAGGAAAAGGCCAAAGCGCCTCCTGTCCCGGCCAAGGTGACCCCCCCACCCAAACCGGAACTCCAGAAGCCTGTGCACGCCACTGTCAGGGCCATACAGCTCAACCCCTCGGAATACAGGAACAGGTTGGTCAGGATACACGGAAGGCTCCATTTCTCGCACAGGCAGCACATAATGGACGGGAGGAAATGGCACATGTTCGTGGACGAGACTGGACGCATACCTGCAACCGACCATGCCGTGTTCTTCGGCAAGGGAGAGGTCATAGCGATGGTGGAAGAAACCAAGACGGGCCAGGTCTACCTGAGGGTGACAGAGTTCAGGAAGAATTAATTGTAGCAGAACATCCTGTCCTTGAGCTTGCAGGTGCCGAACACCATTACCATAAGAATCAGCATTATTATTCCCAGCTGCATGTTCTGGCATTCTATGACGCTGGATGAAACCGAGGCGCCCCCTAAGTTATCACCTTCTATGAAGAGGGAATATCCCCCCATGCATCCCATAACTATGATGACCAGCACTATAACAATCAATGGAAGTGTTTTTACGCCCATACTAAGTATTGTGGGAAAGCCTTTTATTTTTTACCGAAAATGTTTAAACATATGTGTAAATTATTTATGTAAAAGGGGACAAAGTTAAATCATGCAGAAAAGCATCGGCATTTGCGACACGACCCTCCGGGACGGGGAGCAGATGCCCGGTGTCGTTTTTTCTCCGAGGGAGAAGGTCAGGCTTGCGGAGAAGATAGCGGATTTCGGGTGCGACACGATAGAGCTCATGCCTTCCGTGTCCGACTCGGAGATGCGGGTCACCAGGAGGATATGCAAGATGGGGCTTAACGCAGAGATAACGGCGTCCACCATGATGAGAAAGGACCATGTCCAGATAGCGCTGGACTGCGGGGTGGACAGCGTGACCCTGTTCTCCCCCATATCAGACCTGCACATGAGATGCTCCGGAGGGATTTCAAGGGAAGCCAACATCACAAGGTCTGCTGAAATGGTGGACTACTGCAGGGAGCAGGGGCTGAAGGTCAATTTCGCTGGAAGCGATGCAGCCAGGGCTGACAGGGGCTACCTCATGGATTTCATGAGGGCCATTGAAAGGAAGGTAAAGTATTTCCTCCCCTGCGACACCCTAGGCTCGCTGACACCGTTCGAGACTTACTCCTTCATCAGGGAAATAAAGGAACACTGCAGGTGCAAGATAGCGCTCCATGGGCACAATGACTTCGGGATGGCAACAGCCAACACCATAGCGGGCCTGCATGCCGGGGCAGACGCCTTCTCGGGCACCTTCTGCGGCATAGGAGAGAGGGCAGGCAACGTGCCGATAGAGGAGGTGTGCGCCGCCCTGAAATACATATATGACATAGACCTGGGGCTCAGGTACAGGATGACAGGGGACATCTGCAGGATGGTGGAGAAGTTCTCCGGCATGAGGATGCAGGCCCACAAGCCCCTCGTGGGGAAGAACGCCTTCTCCCATGAGTCAGGCATACATGTTGACGCCATACTGAAGGATACGGAAACATATGAGGTGTTCGACCCGTCGGACATAGGTATGGAGAGGAAGCTCGTGTTCGGGAAGCACAACGGAAAGGCCATATTGAGGCACATGTTCAAGGGAAAGATAACCGAGGGGAACGTGAGCGGGGTGATGGACAGGGTGAAGAGGATTTCCGAGGCTGAGAAGAGGTCCCTCAGCAGGTCAGAGGTCATGAAGATACTCAGGGGCGTGGAGAATGGCAGGACTGGGATACCTGATATATAGGAGGGTGCGTCCACCTATCGGGCTTCCGATGGGGTTCGTGCTGATGTACGGGGCCTTCGCGGGCTACAGCCAGGAACTCATACTGGCAGCGGCAGGCTTTTTCCTGGTGCACCTGTTCGGTGACCTCTACAATGACTACCATGACTACGGAGAGGACATAAAGAACGGGAGGGAAGACAAAATCACGACCGCGGGGTTCCTTTCCCCTCTGCAGGCCAGGAACCTTTCATTCCTCTTCCTGTCCCTCTCATTGCTCCTGCTTCTATTCTCCGGGCCGCTGATGCTGTCGGTCGGCCTGTATTATGCCCTGCTGCTTCTGGCCTATTCCCACCCCGGCATCAGGCTGAAGGGAGGGATAAGGGGATATGCCGCCTTCTCTTCGGTCTTCGTCGTCATGCCCATGTCCTTCCTCTTCGCGTTCCCCCAGGGCATCATGCTCTCTGCCCTCTTCAGCGCATTCTGCTTCACGCAGGCCATGTACATACTGTGCCAGAAGGACTCCACTGACAAGAAGGACAGGAAGAACCTGTTCCTGGGGCACGGCCTCAGGAGGTCGTCCATTGTGGTGGCTTCCTTCGGTTCGCTCTCGTCCCTTTCTCTTCTCCTCATATGCCTTCAGGTCCCTGTTCTCCTTCCGGTCTGGGCGCTTAACCTGGCATCCAAGGCCCTCAACATCAACGGGATAAGGAAGGGGACGATTACCAGGAGGACCAGGGGAAGGCTGGTTCTTCTCGAGTTCGTCACTCCTTACCTGTTCTCTGGGGGTGTGCTCATTGCATAGGAAGCCTGCCAAGGCGAGGGACCTGCTGGGGTTCCTTAGGCTGGACCTCTCGCTCTTTGCCTCCTTCGTAGGTGTCCTGGGGTTCGCCCTGTTCAATCCACTTTCCCACCTGGCCGTGCCTGTGGCGATTTCATCCTTCCTTGCGTGCGGGGCAGGGTGCGCTTACAATGAGATGAAGGACATGAAGGAGGACATGATAAACAGGGGGAAAGTGAACCCCTTCACAAGGAGCGGGGGCGGGCCTGCCATCATAGCATCATCATACGTCCTAGGGTTCCTGCTTTCATCCCTTGTTTCGGTGGCTTCCCTCCTGCTCTACCTGGCAATGGTGTTCCTCGGCCTGACCTATTCAAGGTACAGGCTGAAGCAATATCTGCTCGTCAAGAACTTCTACAGCGGTTTCGGGTCAACCCTCGTGTTCCTTATAGGCGCGTCATCCGTCAGCACGGCAGTGCTGGGATATTACTTCATGCTGTCACTGTTCATCTTCGCGGGGACCATCGTTTCTGACCTGAGGGATTACGCAGGCGACATAAAGGCCGGGGTGAGGACCATACCCGTGGCCATAGGGTACGTCAGGGGTAAGGCAACTGCATGCGCCCTGTTCCTGACCTTTCTGGCGGCCATGCATGCCACGGGACTGTACATGTTCGCGCCCCTGTCTGCGTTCTCCCTCCTGATAATGGCCCTGCTGGTGGCTGACAGACCCAGTCCCGCCCACAAGCTGGGCGGGATTTCCCTTGTCTCTATGGCGGGGATATTGCTGGTTTAGGTGTGGGATGGAAAGGAAGAAGATAGAATACATAATACGCCGGTCGCTGGAGAACATCGGGCAGTTCCAGACACCGGGCGGGCTGTTCAAGACATATAGGATGGACTATTCCCGGGAGGCGTGCCCGAACGACTACATAGACGAGAGCAAGGCCAGGTTCATAGACACCAAGTATGACCATGCGTTCATACTGGACATCCTGATGGACCTGAGGAACCACTTCCCCTCGGAGGATTCGTTCAGACATGTGATGGAGAGGGGCATAAAGCACATAATGGACGAGGCCATAGTGACCACACAGGTGATAGACGGCAAGCCCGCAAAGACACTGCAATGGAGGCACTACAACGTCCCCCACAATAACGGCAGGATGATATTGCCTGACATCGACAACATAGCCAGGTGCCTCATGGTGATGCAGCGCGCAGAGCACCAGCCCATAGAAATCCCAGGCAATTGGATAAACACTCAAAATAATTATAGCCAGTTCGGAAACATGATGAAGCAAATCCAGGGAAACGGGCATTCGGGCATTATGACCTACTTCGGTGAAAAACCAGACAATGATATAGACATCTTTTGCAACATTTCGGCCCTTCTTAGTATATTTGGGTTTCTGAGCAACGGGGGAAAGGGAACCAAATACAATTTTCTGAATGATGTAATATCATATGTGAATGATGCCGTCCATGATGGAGAGACGGAAGCTGAATACTATGATCCAATAAAGGTATTGTACAAC
>CAZKUD010000007.1:19817-52277 GCA_964555875.1 uncultured archaeon | reverse complement strand
AAGGTGGGCTAAGTCGTAACAAGGTAGCCGTACGGGAACGTGCGGCTGGATCACCTCCTTATATATATATCCGTAACCTTTCGGGGACGTTTTGTGTGCATTTAGAGGGCCAATATCTAACGGGCCGATAGATCAACGGTAGATCGCTCGCTTTGCAAGCGAGAGGCTCCGGGTTCGAAATCGGGCTTGTCACAAGTCTGTTGAATATCCCGGTCGGTCCACTCGAAGCCTCTTCCAAAAGAGGCTTCATCCAGAAAGGGAGCTGACGCTTCCTATGGTAATGCTGCGGAAGCTGTTACAGCCAAAACAGGCGTCAAAGCCTGCTTGGCTCTGTGGTGAAATTCCATAGCCTGGCTATGGGATGGATTGGATAGGGAACTGCTGTGAAGTGGAAACTGTCACTTGAGACCGCAAGGTCGATGACCACGGTGAACACCAACTGAGCTTGGCCCAAGCCAAGGTTCCCTAGATGATAACTCATAGGCAATTTCCTGAGACATAGGACTGTTACGCTGTATGGTGGACGGCTTGGCTCAGACACTGAAGAAGGGCGTGGCAAGCTGCGATAAGCCCGGGTGAGGCGCATGCAGCCTCCGACCCCGGGATTCCTGAATGTGACTACATGTCTTCGGACGTTCCCGGAAGGGAACAGGGACGCGGGGAACTGAAACATCTCAGTACCCGCAGGAAAAGAAACCAATTGGGATTCCCTTAGTAAAGGCGATCGAAAGGGGAACAGGACAAACCGAACCTGCCTTGAAAGAGAGCAGGGATGTGGGGTTTGGACTTGTGTCGGACCCAGCTCCATGACCTGAAGCCTGCTGGAAAGCAGCGCTATAAAGGGTGATAGCCCCGTAGGGGAAATGGAGAAGGCCCATGGCAAGTATCCAGAGTATGGCCCGTCGGATATCGGGTCAGAATGTGGGGGACAATAACCTCCAATCCTAAATATAGTCTGAGACCGATAGCGAACTAGTACGGTGACGGAAAGCTGAAAAGTATCCTTAACAGGAGTTGAAAAGAACCTCAAACCATACAGTTATAGGTAGATGCGGCATGTACCGGTCTTTTCGAAGGAAAGGGTTGCAAAACCCGTGTACGAGAAAAGACCTTTTTGTTGCATCGTCCGTTTTGAATCACGCGGCAAGGAGTTCATCTCTGTAGCAAGGTTAACGAAAGGAAGCCATAGCGAAAGCGAAAGCCCCGTAGCTTCGGCGAGGGGGCTGGGTGTGAAAGTGCCCATAGTTACAGGGATGAGACCAGAAGCCCGTCGATCTAGCCCTTGGTAGGGTGAAGTCAGGGGAAACCCTGATGGAGGCTCGCTACCCGTGTTGGGATTCAAACCGCTGGGGTGACCTGGGGCTAGGGGTGAAAAGCTAATCTAGATGGGTGATAGCTGGTTCCTTTCGAAATGATCCTTAGATCAGCCTCGATGGAGACGGACAATGGTGTAGAGATACTGATTCGGTAATCAAGGGGAGAAATCCCCAGTTGCCCTGTCAAACTCCGAAGTCATTGTCGTCGCAGAAGTCGGGAGTGAGGGAGCGGGGTAAGCTCGCTACCCGAGAGGGAAAGAATCCAGATCAAGGTTAAGGTCCTTAAGTGTCTTCTAAGTGAGGAAAGGAGTGCTCAACCCCAGACAGTGGGAAGGTTGGCTTAGAGGTAGCCATCCTTTAAAGAGTGTGTAATAGCTCACCCACCGAGGTTGTGTGCCCTGATAATGGACGGGACTAAGGAGACCACCGATACCTTGAAACTCGGAAGAGATTTGGTAGGAAGGTGTACTGCTAGGGCAGAAGCGTTAATGTGAGTTGGCGTGGACCTTGCAGTAACAAGAATCTTGCCGGTAGTAACAGCAAAGCTGGGCGAGAATCCCAGCCGCCTTAAGGGCCCGGGTTCCTCAGCAATGATGATCAGCTGAGGGTTAGTCGGTCCTAAGACCCACCCTAACTGGAGTGGGCCGAAAGGGAAACAGGTTAATATTCCTGTACTGGAAGGGTACGAGCGGCGACGCAAGCCGGTTTCCAGACGCTTTGGGATAGGTCAACCATCGTGAAGGTGGGCAGCTGTATAACCCTGCGGAGTGCCGTAATGGTGAGAAGCAGGGGAAGTCAAGCGTGCTGCGCAAGTAGTTTGGCTGAATCCTTGAGCCCGTGAAAACGGAATCCGGAAGGATCCCTTCTATCCGTACCTAGTGATCCGTCACTGGTGCCCCTTGCTGAGAAGGCAAAGGCGTGTTGGGCTAAATCTGTTCAGGGAATTCGGCAAGTTAGTGGCGTATCTTCGGTATAAGCCATGCCTGCCCCTCTGGTGTAGACCAGGCAGGGCAGGTCGCAGTGACCAGGGAGGTCCGACTGTTTACCAAAAACGTAGGGGGCTGCTAATTGGAAACGACTTGTATAGCTCCTGAGGCCTGTCCAGTGCCGGTGTGTTAATGTCAGGTTCAACTGGCTGAAGCCCCGGTAAACGGCGGCGGTAACTCTGACCGTCTTAAAGGTGGTCATCTGATTCGCAAGATGATGCGACCGCCTGGGAACAGGTAGCGTAATCCCTTGCCGATTAATTGTCGGCCTGCATGAATGTTTTAACGAGATCTCCACTGTCCCGAACGGATACCCAGTGAACCCAATTGTCCTGTGCATATTCAGGAGACTCTCAGTGGGACGAGAAGACCCCATAGAGCTTTACTACATTCAGCTGTTGTGATACGGTGATGGTTGTATAGCGTAGGTGGGAGCGTTGCACCCAGGGCGTCAGCCCTGGGGAAGGCGAACCTGTAACACCACCCTGCCGTTACTGTATTGCTTACTCTTCGGAGGACAGCATCTGATGGGTAGTTTGGCTGGGGCGGTACGCCTCTGACACAATATCAGGGGCGCCCAAAGGTCAGCTCATTCCGGTCAGAAATCGGAAGAAGAGTGTAAGGGCAAAAGCTGGCCTGATAGGATTTTGGAAAACAAGGGATCCTAACACGAAAGTGCGGCCTAGCGATCCCCAGTGCCCTCTTTATTGGGGGCCTGGTCTGACAGAAAAGTTACCTTGGGGATAATGGAGTCGTGGCGGGCGATAGTCCATATAGACCCCGTGCATTGCTTCTCCGCCGTCGGCTCGGCTCTTCCTGGTCGTGCAGCAGCGACCAAGGGTGGAGGTGTTCACTCATCAAAGAGCCACGTTAGCTGGGTTAAGAACGTTGCGAGACAGTTTGTTCTATATCTACTGAGAGTGCAGATTGACTGAGGGGAAGATTCTTCTAGTACGAAAGGAACGATGAGTCGTGGCCTCTGGTGGACCTGTTGTCATGTGGCACGCAGGGTAGCTACGCCATCACGGATAAGTGCTGAAGGCATACGTCAGTTTGACAGCTGCTCAAGCTGTCGGTCTAACTAAGCATGAAGCCGTCCCTAAAAAGAGTCAATCACTGTCCAAACTGGCAGGCGACTGTCGGCGCGGTCGAGAGGGTCCCGTAGACGACGGGTTTAATGGAAACGGGGTGTAAGCTCTGAGCTTCGGCGAATTGTTCAGCCCACGTTCCCCAACCCCCGAAAGTTCTATATCTCAGGAAATTGCCTATAACTCACCATTTTTCATTTTTGGCTTGCTTAGCGTGAGCTGGGTTCCGCCAATCCGCGACCCTCACGTTTTATAAGATTTGCGCCCCAACATTAGGAATTGGAGCTTTGTTATGATAGACTGCAGCAGGGACGGGGCGTACAAGCCCGGAAGGGGCACAAGAGCGTTCAGGGTGAGCGACCTGACCAACGCCAAGGACTACAGGTCATGCGACAATGGCAGAAGGCTCAGCAGGTCGGAGTGCGACCGCCTGGGGGTCCCCCCGACCTGTAAATGCGTGATAAATGAGGGCCAGCTTTCGCATTACCTGGACCCGGAAACACCGATAGACGAAATACCGTTCGGGGTGAGCCACTACCTTATGATGGAAGGCGAAAAGAGGGGTTTCAATCCCAAGAAAGTCTTTGTGCTGCCTGGGGAGATGGACCCTTCGCTGAATCAAAAGACAGGGCCCGAATCACCGCCTGAAAGGGAGCCCCACCCCCTTGACGAGGGCTGGTAATCACATCCCGATGAACACGCTGAAGAAGAGGGCGTACATTATCACAAGCAGCCAGCCCTCCCACTTCGTTATCTCCTTGTCGTGCGTCACGAAGTAGTACATGACGGTCGCGCCTATAAGCAGCGGGAGGCCAATCTTAATCATCATGCTGGGGACCGCCAGGGCCCCCACCAGGCCCGCCGCCCCCATTATCAGGAACAGGTTGAATATGTTGGAGCCCAGGACATTGCCCACCGCTATCTCGGGCTTGCCCTTCCTGGCCGCCATGGCTGACACTGCCAGCTCGGGCAGTGATGTGCCCAGGGCCACGGCAGTCACGGCTATTATCTCTGTCCCGACCCCCATTATCCCTGATATCGCTATTACGGACTCTATTAGGTACCTGGCGCCTATGTACACCAGGACTATGCTGGCAGCCAGTATCAGCACGGTCTTTATCTTGAGGTCCGGCCTGGATACCTTCTTCTCTATCATCTCCGTCAGGTGGTTCTTCCTCTCCGATTCCGTGAAGAGGAGGTATACCGCTATCCCTGCGAGGCATATGACAGCGTCGAACAGGCCGAACACCCCGTCCATCACGGTGACTGCGAATATGACGGTCGAACCTATCAGGAAGGGCATGTCGATGTGCATGGTGTCCCAGGAGACTACTATCTCCTTGCCTATTATCGCGGCGCCGCCCAGGACCACCAGTATGTTGAATATGTTGGAGCCAATCACGTTTGCTGCCACTATCTCCGATGCGCCCGCCATCACGGCCAGGACGGAGCTGGCCAGCTCGGGCAGTGATGTCCCCAGGGCGACGATGGTCACGCCTATCAGGAAACTGGGAAGGCCCAGGGCCTTCCCCACAATCTCCGCAGAATCGGTGAACCAGTCCGAGGACTTGATGAGAAGGGCCATGCTGGCCACGAACACCACTATCCAGACCATCAGTTCAGCAGCCATGATATAATATTGTATAGGGTGCTATAAACGGGTTGCGCCGTTGCCGGGGTGACCGAATAGTACTTAAACCTTGCGTACAATAAACGTAATGGACAATCCAAATCAGGCACAAGACAGGGAAGCCTTCATGAGGGACTACCTGGATAGCATAAGCGGCCACGTGTTCAGCGGGGAATCCATAGGCAACGTCCCCAGGACAGTGACAGTCTATGTCAGGAAGGGCAGCGAAACATACATGGAAAAGAGGCCTGTAATGCAGGGCCCTCCCTTCACTCCTGAGTTCTGCTGGAAGATGGCCGTAGAATGAATCGGGCCAGGAATTTCTGCTATTCTGGAGCAGTGCCGCCGTTCTCTTCCAGAGTTACCCCCAGCTTCCCGAGTATCTCCTTCACGTAGAATATCCTGGTCTTGCCCATGCCGTCCATGTCTCTAAGGCCCCTCTCTCCCATCTCTCTCAGTTCGCCAACGGTATCTACCCCCTCTCCTTTCAGGATGCCGACCACGTCAGGGTTCCTGAAGACCTCATTCACACGCCTTTCGCTCATGTCCCCGCTCTCGTGCCAGGGCTCCCTGTTGTCTCCCCTCAGGCTCAGGCCGTAGCTTTCGAGCCAGCCCTTGACCATGTCGACGCCCATCTCGGCTATGCCGGCCTTCCTGGCCAGCTCCTCCTCTGACAGCTCGATGGCATCGCCCACTGTCAGTATGTTCGCATCGGTCAGGGCGCCCAGAAGCCTCTTGTTCACGTTGTTCTTGCCCTCCAGGAAATCGCCGAGAGGCATGTAAGAGACGTCGTCCCCTGTCAGCTCCCTGTACAGCCCGATCACCAGGCCGTTCGTGTAGTCGCCTGAACCCAGCATGGGCTCCAGATGCCCCTTCCTGTAGCGACTGATGCGATTTATCGTGTCTGCGTCGAGCTCCATGCCTTCTGTTGGACTGTAATTTTTTAAGGCTTTCGAGGCTGACAGAACCTTTATAAGGCGGCCTGATAACACTTCTTCGGGGCGAGCCGGGCAGGTAGCTTCGCCGTCTTGTGCGGTGAGGAAGTTCCGCTCACTCGCTAACGCGCCCTCAGAAGAGGGGTGCCGAGAGGCATGCAGCGGGCACAGAAATGGACCCGTACCCTGGAGCCATGAGGCAGCGATGCCGAGCTGCGAAGGGGATGCAGGGTGAAACAGTCCGGTGACGCGGGGTGCAAGCAGGATTCGTCTGCGCTCAGTCAAATGCTACCACCTCCTTTGGCTGTCAAAGGCCAGGAGATGACAGAAAGCGGGCTATGCCCGGGACGCCCCTTCATGCTTTTAAACCTACAGTGTGAAATATAACCATGGCCAAGAAACCCCAGGTGCAGATGCCCCAGTCGACTGCCGGGCTGATACGCTATTTCGACGAATCAAAGGAAGCGGTAAAGCTCAAGCCTGAGCACGTCATAGCCGCCTGCTCCGTCGTGATGGGCCTCGTGCTGGCCCTCAGGCTGATGGGATGATCCTTTTTCTCAGCGCTGCATACGCAACTATGCCGGACAGCACTACGGCCGTGCCCAGAACAATGGCGTCAATGCCCAGGCTCAGCATAAGGGCTGCGCTGAACGCAAGCCCGAGGGCAGACAGGACAGGAAACCTTCCTATGCTCAGGGGGACCCTGAAAGGCCTCCTGGCTTTCCATCTGTACCTCATGCTTATCACGGAAGCATTCACTGCTATGAAGGTCACGAACACGGTGAAGTTGGTTGTGCCTGCGACTGTCTCCAGGTTGCCCAAAGCCAGAAAAGCCACTGCCAGCAATCCAAGGATTACGGTAGATGCCCAGGGGGCTCCCCTCTTCTTGTCCACCTTTCCGAGCACATGAGGCAGGGAACCGGAACGGCCCATATCGAATGCAACCCTTGCAGTAGCTATGAGCAGCAGCAGGGCGGTATTTCCCGTGGAAAAAAGGGCTATGACAGACAGCAGCAGAAGGCCGCCGCTTCCCATGGCTTCCATCCCTACAGCTGCCAGGGGAGCCTCCGACAATGCAAGCGTCTCCCAGCTTATCACGCCCACGGCCGAAACACTGACCAATACGTATATCAGGGTGCTGGCCAAGAGAGCCGCAACCAGGGCCTTTGGAATGGTCTTTGTCGGGTTCTTGGTTTCCTCTGAGAGCCTGGTTATGTGCTCGAATCCTATGAAGGCAAAAAATATGAGGGCTGCTGCGCCCATCAGCCCGGCAAAAGACGGCATCTCAAGGTAATTTACGGTTCCCAGGAAAGGCACGCCCACGGCTATTATTATGAAAAGCCCGCTCACCTCTATGAGGGTCATAAGCACTATGGCTGTGGTCGAGTGCTTTATGCCCATCAGAGCCACCGCAATGCATGCGGCTATGAGGCCCGCTGCAGCAACCATGGGATGAACCCCGAAAAGGGCAGAGAAATATCCGCCGAACCCCAGTGAAACAGTTGAGCAGAACAGCATGCCTCCAATCACTATGAGCCAGCCTATGACGAAGGACGGGAACCTCCCGAATGCCTTCCTGACGTAGGTGTACTCGGCCCCCGCCCTTGGCATCAGGGCAGAAAGCTCCGCATAGCTGAGCCCTGTGAGAGCGGCAAGCACAGCGCCTATAAGGAAGGAAAGCCATACAGCGTTGCCCGCCATCCCGGCGGCCTTGCCCACCAGGACGTATATTCCTGCCCCAAGTATTATGCCAATCCCAGAAAGGGCCACTCTCCAGAAACCAAGCTCCCTTTTAAGGGGTTCCATTAATATTTTTAGCTGGTTTTACAGATATTCTTTATGAAGGTCCGTCTCGGCTCAGGGGGGGTTCCCATATGCTCCAAGGACCCTTCCACCCTCGGAGGGGTGAAGACGATAAAGGACATCGGCCTCCAGGCGATGGAAGTGGAGTTCGTGCGAGGGGTCAACATGAGCAACGCCACCGCAGCCAAGGTGGGGGAGCTGGCCAAAAAACTGGACGTGGAGCTGTCGGTCCATGCCCCGTACTACATCAACCTCTGCAACCCCGAGAAGCAGAAGGCCAGCATGAAGAGGATACTGGACTCCTGCGAGAGGGCGCACCACCTGGGCGCCAAGGTGGTTGTCTTCCATCCCGGGTACCATGGGGGCGAGAAGGAGAAGTGCCTGGAGATGGTCATAAAGTCGTGCCGTAAGATGGCAGAGCACATAAAGAAGAAGGGCTGGAAGGTGAAATTGGGCCCAGAGACCACAGGCAAGGTCTCCCAGATATGCGACGTGGACGAGACGATAAAGGTTTACAGGAAGGTTCCCGGCACCGTCCCTGTCATCGACTGGGCCCACATATACGCCAAGGACCAGGGCAAGATAGACTTCAGGGGGATACTTGACAGGCTCAAGCCCCTGAAGCTGAAATACATTCATTCCCACTTCTCATGCATCAACTTCGGGCCCAAGGGGGAGCTTAACCACCTACCCCTCTCAACCAAGAAGCCCGACTACAAGCCCCTGGTCAAGGAGCTCATGAAGAGGAAGCAGGACATCACGATGATATCAGAGAGCCCCCTCCTGGAGAAGGACGCCCTGAAGGTGAAGAAGATGTTCCAGCAGGCTGGGCACAAGTTCTAGGCTTTCCGGACATTTTCCATGATATAATCGACAGTCTTCCTGGGTGTTCTCAGGCTTGCTACATCATCGTCATCGAATCCCGGGAAGCCATAATCCCTGAAATGGTTCTCAAGTTCTACCGCTATTTCCACTGTGTCTATGCTGTCAAGGCCCATGTCCCCCTCGTATGACGCGTCCAGAGAGACTTCCTCAACCGGCAGGCCTGGCACTTCCTTAAGCGTATCTATGACGACCCCTTCCACATATTTCCTTGTAACTGGTTCCATGAGCCTGTATTGTAAGAAAACAATTTAAGGGTTAGGTGTGGAGGTACTTCTCCAGCATCTCTGAGCCCTGCCTGACCATCTCGTCCCCGATGTAGGCGGAAAGATTCGAGAGGGTCACGACCTCGCTGAGCTCTCCCCTGCCGAACTCGTCGGCAGGCAGGTCTATGCCGAAGACAGCCTCCAGGTCCACGTTGAATTCGACTTCGTTGAGTGTAAACTCCCTCTTCCAGGCGGGCAGCATGGTGTATGAGTTCAGATCCGTTATGTCCACCCCGTGGCCCACGAGAAGCCGCTCTATCCTCTGCCTGACCCTTGCGTAGTTTACTCCTGCCATATTCACCCTTGGAGAGAAGAGATTTAAGCTCACTCTATCAGCTCATGGATGTACAGGGCGAAATCGGCAACCGTGCCTTCCATCAGCTTATCTTTCAGCTGCTCGTTGACGGGGGCGCTGAAGGAGCGCTCTGCCTCTATCAGGAAAAGTTTCCAGTCGAAGTCCTCCCATTCCAGGTCCTTCACGAAATAGTGCCCTGGGACTATGCTTCCGGGCTCCCTGCCTGTGACATAGTGCGCTATGTCCAGGACTTCCTCCTCCACTTCCCTGTAATCCATAAGCCACGATAGCAATTATTGGTTGAGGTAAGATTTAAGGGTTCCTCGGACAGGGATTGCAAAAAACTAAACCCTTGAACGGTGCTGATTTAAAGCTTTCTTTCAACTGTTCTCATGGCACTGAACAAGGTGGGAATAGTATACGACGGAAAGAACGGCCAGGACTGGTCAATAAGGGCGTTCGGTTCGGAATTCGAGAAGAGGGGCGTCCAGGTATACATGCTGGACATAAACACGGTCGGCAATGAGGCTGTGGAATCGCCCCAGGACGTGTATTTCCCCAGGATATCAAAAGTCGTGGACGAGGGATGCAAGATATGGCTGAACAGGGTCTATCCCAGCGACTCTGACTTCAGCAACATAAGGAAGGTGCTGAGCCTGACCCCCTGGCTGAACGAAAGGGGGTGCACGACGGTCAATTCCCTCACCGCATGCACTGCTGACTATGACAAGTTCTTCGCCTACGAGATAATGGAGGGAAGGGGCATACTTGTACCCAAGACAGAAAAGATAAGGCCGGATACCTCCCCGGAAGACTACCTTGACGAATTCGGCCTGCCTGTTGTCATAAAGAGGAACACAGGAGGCAGGGGCATAGGGGTCGTGAAGGTGAGCACAGAAGAAGAGCTTGCCATTACGCTGAAGCTTGTCCATGAGAAGGGAAGGGAATACCTGATACAGGAGTTCATCCGCCCGCTGAGGGAATTCGATGTCAGGGTCGGCGTGATTGACGGCCAGCCCCTGATAAGCTACGGCAGGACCCTGGTGGGGGAAGGCGAGCCCTGGATGGGCAGCTGCAACCACGGCTCAGAGATAATCGATTACGACGCGACAGACGAGGAGAAAGGCATAGCCGTCGCCGCCTCAAGCGCGATAGGCGCAATACTGAACGAGACAGACATCCACATAACGGAGAGGGGGCCTGTCGTGATAGAGAACAACCCCACGCCGGGATACGACAAGGGCGAGGAGAAATGGGTAGAGCTGATTGTCAACCATATAATCTGGAAGTACAGGGATGCTGTATGAGAGTGGTAATAAGCGTCAATGAAGAGGTGTCAGACTACCTGGAAGGCGGGAACGGCGTTTCCTACGAGTCATCCCTCACCCTTTACCAGCATTTCGTAGACAGAGGACACGAGGTGTACATCGTCCATCCCACGGAGACCACGATTTTTGAGGACAAGATAAGCTTCAGGCGACTGCTCTCCATCGGGGACAGGAAGCTGTCTGTTATCAGTGAAGATTTCGAGATGGACGCCGACGTCTTCCTTGTGAGGGGCCTGGGAGAGGATTCCCCTGACCCTGACAGCTCCATGTCGTTCATCTATGCGCTCCCGCTGATAGAGCGGCAGGTCGGAGTGATGCTGAACGATGCTGAAAGCACAAGCTATGAATACAAGCCCAAGCAGAAATCACTTGGCCTGCCTTTCATCCCCTCCTTTGATGTCGATGTCAGGGATGACATAAGGCAGCTTCTGGAATCAGGCGAGAGGATTATAGCAAAGCCGAACATCGGCTTCTATGGGGTCGGCATAGAGTACCTAGAAGGCCCAGAAGCCCTCTCTTCCTTTGCCGGCGACACAGGAGGCTATTCATTCGAGCGGTTCATGCCCGAGATGGTGGAACGAAGGTACATATTCCTTGACGGAAGGCTTATCGTCAGGCGCATGATGGAGAGGGAGGGCCCGCCCGGAAAGGAGAGGCCGGGGCATATGGAAACCCTGCCCTCAGGGGAAGCCGAGGAGGAGCGCACAGCGATGAGGGCGATGGAGATGACGGGCATGTTCTACGGTTGCGTGGACTTCAGGCAGGGGCACGTGCTTGAGATAAACGGCTCGGGAACCTCTACCATCTGCGCACAGAACGGAAAGCTTCTGTACGACATCGGGCCTTCTGTTGTGAAGGCCGTGGAAGCCAAGGCCGCAAGCAAAGCTTAAGCCTTTTGTCGAACCTGAAACTGGCAACCTATTTAAAAGGCTCGCTCTAAGTTAAGGTATGATTGAGGTCAGGATACACGGAAGGGGCGGACAGGGAGCCGTCACTGCCGTCACGCTTCTGGCAAAGGCTGTGGGGGTGGAGGACAAGTTCAGCCAGGCTTTCCCCGCGTTCGGGCCTGAAAGAAGGGGCGCCCCGGTAAAGGCGTTCTGCAGGATATCCGACGAGAAGATACATACAAGGGAACAGGTGAACAGCCCCGACTATGTGATAGTCCTGGACCCTTCCCTGCTGTTCCTCCCTGAGATAGCCGAGGGCCTGAAGCCCTCTTCAGTCGTCATAGTCAACTCCAGCAAGAAGGAGGGGTTCGAACTGGACAACGAGGTGCATTACTTCGACGCGACCGCCCTGGCGCTGGACGTCCTAAAGAGGGACATAGTCAACACAGCCATGCTGGGCGTGTTCGCCAAGGTGACGGGCCACGTTAAGCTGGAATCCATACTGAAGGCGCTCGAGGAGGTGTTCCCCCCGAAGATACTTGAGCCCAACAGGGAGCTGGTGAGCAAGGCATACGAGAAGGCAGAAGGAGGCAAGAAATGAGCGAACTTACAGAGGCCGGGACGATATCGGAGCCGGGAAGCTCCAGGAAGAACAAGACAGGGTCCTGGAGGACCTTCAGGCCCAAGGTGACGGACAAGTGCATAGGCTGCGGCATGTGCGTCTGGTACTGCCCCGAGAACTGCATAAGGATAGAGGAGAAGGACGGCAAGAAGAGGGCGGTCATAGACTACGAGCACTGCAAGGGATGCCTGCTCTGCAAGGGCCAGTGCCCGAGCAAGGCGATAGAGAGCGAGAAGGAGATGAGCAAATGAGCGAGAAGCCAAAGCTTGTGAGGGCAGGAATAGGGGTCATGTTGCTCAAGGACGGGAAGGTCCTGCTGGGAAGGAGGCACT
Source organism: uncultured archaeon (assembly GCA_964555875.1). Classification (GTDB taxonomy): domain Archaea; phylum Aenigmatarchaeota; class Aenigmatarchaeia; order QMZP01; family QMZP01; genus DAOVIL01. Next base: position 39,907 of record CAZKUD010000007.1, on the reverse strand, counting down.
CCGACCCAGAGAAGGCAGACAGCCTGCTCCATGGGGAGGGCCAGTGGACGTTCCCTGGAGGCAAGCTCGACTTCCATGACACGATACCGGGAGGCGCAGCCAGGGAGCTGGAGGAGGAGACCGGCATAAAGGCGAAGGAGCTTGAGGTGTTCTCAGTCACCAATGAGAGGGTTCATGACGCCCACTTCGTGACCGTCGGGCTGATAGCCAGGGAGTTCGAGGGCGAGCCCAGGGTGATGGAGCCGGATGAGATAGTGGAATGGAAGTGGTTCGGACTGGACGAGCTTCCTAAGAACATATTCTCTCCCACAGGGAAGATGATAAGGAACTATAAGGAGAAGGCGATTTACAAGCACTAGGTGAAAACATGAAGAAGGTCGTATCTGGATCAGAAGCAGTGGCAGAGGCCGTCAGGATATGCAGGCCGGGGGTGATTGCGGTATACCCGATAACGCCCCAGACCCATATAGTGGAAGGCCTGGCCAAGATGGTGGCGGACGGCAAGCTGGACGCGGAGATGATAAGGGTGGAGTCGGAGCACTCCGCCATGTCCGCCTGTATAGGCGCCCAGGCAACTGGGGTGAGGTCATACACCGCAACCGCCAGCCAGGGCCTGGCCCTCATGCACGAGATGCTGTTCATAGCGTCCGGCACGAGGCTGCCCGTCGTTATGACCGTCGCCAACAGGTCGCTCTCAGGGCCTCTCAGCATCTGGAACGACCACCAGGACTCCTTCGCGTCAAGGGACTCGGGATGGATACAGCTGTACGTGGAGGACGCCCAGGAGGCGTACGATACCCAGATACAGGCATTCAAGATAGCCGAGCAGACCAGGATACCTGTGATGGTGTGCCTGGACGGCTTCGTCATCTCGCACACTTACGAGCCGGTGAGCTTCATAACGCAGGAGCAGGCCGACAAGTTCCTGCCCCCCTACAAGCCTGAGGTGAAGCTGGACCCGGCCAAGCCTGTCACAATAGGCCCGGTGGGCCTGCCCAAGCACTACATGGGCTTCAAGAAGCAGCAGCAGGACGCGATGGAGGCAAGCCCGGAGGCCATAAAGGCCGTCAACAAGGAGTATGCAGGGCTTTCAGGCAGGGGCTACGGCAACGGACTGATAGAGAAGATAGGCCTTGAGGGCAAGAAGTATGCCCTGATAACAATAGGCTCTGTCACAGGGACAGCAAGGGAAGCGGCCGGGAAGCTGGGCCTGGGGATACTAAGGATAAGGTCTTTCAGGCCCTTCCCCACAGAGGACATAAGGAAAGCATGCGAAGGCATGGAGTCCATAGGCGTGCTTGAGAAGGACATCTCACTTGGGGCGAACGGGGCCCTGTATGACGAGATTAGGGCGGCCCTTTACTCGCTTGAGAAGAGGCCCAAGGTGTCAGGCTTCATAGCCGGCCTGGGCGGAAAGGACATCAGCGCGAAAGACATGGAGAAGCTGATGCAGAAGATAAAGGAAGGAAAGGAAGGCACGGAGTGGCTGGTCTAGCCGTAGTATTTCCTGGCATTCTCCAATTCTTCGAAGGAGCCTATGTCGAACCATCTCTTCTTTGACACGTACCCGTAGACTGGCTGCCTGGTGTGCAGCCAGATGAGGAAATACCCTGGGGCGTCAGGGTTGTTCTTGTCCTCCAGGTACTCTGGTATCAGCCTCACGACCTCCTTGGGGAAGATGTAGCAGCATGTGGCCACCAGGGTGGACTTGGGCGTGGGCGTCTTCTCCTGGAACTCCAGGACCTTCCCCTTCCTGCTCAGGACAGCTATGCCGTACTTGTGCCTTACCCTGTCCTTGCTGCCCATGTCATAGAAAGCGACCACAGGGGACTTGTGCTTCCTGTAGAACAGCAGGAAGCCGTTCAGGCTGAACTCGAACATGTTGTCGCCGGCTATTATAAGGAGGTCGTCGTCAAGCCTCTCCTTCTCTATCAGGTACTTCCAGCCGCCTATCGCTCCAAGCTTCTCCCCCTCCTTTGCGGAGGGCTCGACTATCAGCCTGACAGGCACCCCTGAAGTGTAGCCTTCCAGGAAGTCCCGGAACTGGCCGCTGAACTTCTCGTTGGTTGAGACGTATATCGTGTCTATCCCGTTCAGGCCATCGAGCTTCTCCAGTATGTGCTGTATGATGGGCTTGCCCCCGACCTCCAGCAGCGGCTTGGCCCTGTCCTTAGTGAGGGGCCAGAGCCTTTTGGCGAACCCTCCGGCCAGTATGACGGCTTTCATATCCTTAATTGTCGGGGCATGTTTTATTGTTTTTCCCAAGTCTGACCTGTAAACGCCTTGATATTGAAATGGGAGCAATTATTAACGGGATGTTGGCGGAACTCGCGTTTCTGGTGCTCGGGCTTGCAGGCCTGTGGCTTGGAGCAGACCTGGCGGTAAAAGGCGCCATAGGCATATCCAGGTATCTTAGGATAGGCGGCCTGTTCATAGGCCTGACGATCATGTCCATAGGGACCAGCATACCCGAGATAGCGGTCAGCATTTCGGGAGGCCTGGACAGGCTGGCGGGCCTGGAAACCAGCGGGCTGGTGATAGGCAACAAGATAGGCTCCTGCATGAACCAGATAACCCTCATAATGGGCATAGTGGGCCTGTTCGGCCTGCTGTGCATGACCAAGAGGGAATGGAGGAGGGACGGGGCCATGCTGCTGGCGTCCATAGGCATATTCTTCCTGGCAGGGATGGACGGGTTCATATCGGTCCTGGAGGGCTGGTTCCTGATAGCCATATACCTGGCTTACCTGATATTCCTCTTCAAGGACGAGAGGCTAAGGGAGAAGGTAAGGAGGAGAAGGACGGAGATGCAGGTCATATGGGACGTGCTGGACCTGGTCGCGGGCCTTGTTGTGGTGATGTTCGCCTCCACCATAATAATAGACAGCGGCGTGTCCCTGGCGGGCCAGCTCCACACCAGCGGCATCCTGATAGGCATATTCATAGTGGGCCTGGGCACAGGCCTCCCCGAGCTTTCAGTGTCCCTGACAGCCATAAGGAAGAGGGAGTGCGGCCTTTCCGTGGGCAACCTGGTAGGCAGCAACATAACAGACATCCTCTTCTCCCTGGGGGCAGGGGCGGTTTTCGCTGGCTTCCTGGTCGAGCCTTCTGTCCTCTATTTCGACCTGCCTGCCCTTTTCCTTATGTCCCTGCTGGTGCTGGGATTCTTCGGCCAGACATTCAAGCTCAGAAAGCAGAAGGCAGGCATACTTATACTGGTCTATGTGTTCTACTTCGCCCTTAAGATGGGCATGCTGTTCTGATTCCGGGAGAATCTTTTTAACGACTGGAAACAGAAATAGAATATGCTTGATATTGCTTTTAGGAACACCAGGAGGCAAAGGACCAGGAGCATCCTGACGATTCTCGGCATAATAATAGGCATAGCCGCCATAGTGGCGCTGGGCTCCATATCAGAGGGCCTCAACTACATGGTGGAGGCCCAGATGGAGACCCTGGTGGGCAAGATAATAGTCCATGAGAAGGGCGCCTCCATGATGACCGCATACTCGGGCTCAGAGATAACCATGGAGCAGGTCAGCGACCTGGAAGACCTGCCGGGGGTGAAGGATGTCATCCCGCTGGTGTTCCATATAATGGGCACGAGCGGCGGCTTCGAATTCGCCCAGCCCGACATGGCCATAGGAATAGAGCCTGAGAAGCAGGACTATTTCAAGGGGGAGAAGGTCGGGATGTCAGAGGGCAGGGAGCTGGAGGACGGAGACACGGAAGTGGCCATAACGGGAAGCGATTATGCTGAAAAGTACGACCTGGAGGTCGGCGATTACGTCACTGTGGAGGACGAGGACTTCTACATAGTAGGGGTGGTGGAGAAGAGCGACAACATGGACATAGACAGCTCCATATTGATTCCCCTAGAGGAGCTTGCCGACCTGCTAGAGATAGAGGCATACCCGTTCGTCTTCGTCGTCCCTGAGGACATAGAGGAGTCAGAGCAGATAGCGGAGGACATAAAGGACTCCTTCGAGGATTTCGATGTCATCACCGCCAAGGACATGGCAAGGACGGTCGGGGAGCTGATGACCAACATAAAGGTGTTCACTCTTGGGATAGGCGCCATAGCCGCCATAGTGGGAGGCCTGGGCGTCATGAACACCATGATAATGGCTGTCCTGGAGAGGAAGAGGGAGATAGGCGTGTTCAAGGCCATAGGCGCCACCGACAGGATGGTGCTGAAGCAGTTCCTCTCCGAATCGGCCATGCTGTCGGTGATAGGCGGGGCCATAGGGGTCATATTGGGGGCTGCCGGGGCCATCGGCATAGGCGTCCTGTCCGGTTTCGCAGCATCCCCTGTCATCACGCCTGAAATAGTGATAGGGGCCATGGTCTTCGCCCTTATGCTGGGGCTCTTTGGCGGGCTGTACCCCGCAATCAAGGCCGCAAGGCTCGACCCTGTGGAGGCACTGAGGTATGAGTAAGAAGAAGGCAGCCAAAAGGGCAGGGGCCAGGAAGCGAGGCGCCTGCACGGGCAAGAAGAACGGCCCTGCCCTTAAGTGGCAGGAAAAGCACAGGGCAAGGGCCCACAGGGGCCACAAGTACATACTGGAGATAGAGGACGCCAAGAAGTTCTACAACCCCGGGAAGCACAATGAAGTCCGGGCGCTCAGGGGGATAAGCCTGAAGGTGCTCCCCTGCGAGTTCATATCCATAGTCGGGCCTTCGGGCTCGGGCAAGACCACCCTCCTGGACATAATAGGAACGCTGCTCAAGCCGACCTCAGGCAAGGTCATACTGGACGGCATCAACACTAGCAGGATGAGCCAGAGCACCAGGGCCAGGGTCAGGAGGGGCAAGATAGGCTTCGTCTTCCAGCAGTACAACCTGATAAACACATTCACTGCGACCGAGAACGTTTCCCTGGCCCTAAGGATAGGCGGCCATTCCAAGCACGACTCTGAGAAGAAGGCAGAGGAGCTGCTCAAGATGGTCGGCCTGGAACACAGGATGAAGCAGAAGACATCCCTCCTGTCCGGCGGGGAGCAGCAGAGGGTGGCCATAGCCCGTGCTTTGGCCAACGACCCCAAGATAATACTGGCTGACGAGCCGACAGGGAACCTGGACACCAAGACGAGCAAGATGGTGCTCGAGCTGATGAAGTGGCTCAACATAGAGAAGGGCTACACCTTCGTGGTGGTCACGCACGACCCGGAAGTCACGAAGTACAGCAGGAGGATAGTTTATTTAAAGGACGGTGCCATAATTAAAGAATTGAGGAAGACCGATCATAGGGTTGTCAAGATATGAACGCTAAGATTCTTTTCGCCATGTTGGCCGTGCTGCTTGTGCTGCCGGTTGGTGCAGCGGCCCAGACCACGACCGTTGCAGGGGAGGTTGAGACCACGCCTTTCCTGGACCTGGTGCTCACCACGCAGACCCCGTACCCTGCCGAGCCAGGGAAGACGGTCAATATAGAGGTCGAGCTGCAGAACAAGGGCACAACGGCAAAGGACATGACGCTGGAAATGGTCGTGAGGGAGCCCTTCAGCCTGCTCCCAGGAGAGGAGGAGAGCAAGACCTTCACTTCCATCAAGAGCGGGAGCTCGGTCAAGACGTCTTACAACATCTTCGTGGCGACAGGCGCCGTCACCAACACGTACGAGGTGGAATTCAGGATATACGAGGGCAGCCAGAGGACCACCTACATAACCAGGGACATCGACCTGTACGTCAGGGGCACCCCGGAGCTGGTAATGGAAAACATGTACATGGACGGGACACTGGAGCCCAACGGCCAGGCCAACCTAACCACTGTGGTGAAGAACATAGGAACAGGCGCTGCCAGGCACCTGACCATAGAGTTCGCGTCGACCGACGAGCTCATACCCATACTTTCAGGCGGTAACGTGTATGTCGGAGACCTTCCTGCAGGGGAATCTGCGCCCGTATCCATGCTTATAGCCATAGACAGCTCGGCTGAGCAGAAGACCTACACTTCCACCATAACCGCATCATACCTTGACGAGAGCAATGATGAGCAGAGCAACGAGTTCGAGGTGGGGCTTCCAGTTTCAGGCACGATATTCCTGGACCTGATAAAGACAGAGCCCGACTATGACAGGCTGAAGCTGAAGATAGAGGTGTCCAACAAGGGGACGACCGAGGCCAAGTCTGTCGAGGCCAGGCTTTCGGTTGGCGGCGAGCTGGTGGATGTGGAGTACGTGAGCAGCATCAAGGCCAACAAGAAGGCCACGTTCACGTTCCCCCTCGTCACGAGCGGGGATGCGATCCTCGACATCAGCTACATAGGCCCGGGCCTGGAGAAGAACACTTTGGTGAAGGACATAGTCCTCAACTTCGAGGCGCCGGCAGGCGACGCATCAGGCGTCTACTTGGCGGTAATCATCGTCGTAGCGGTGGTTGGCTACTGGTTCTGGAGAAGAAGGTCAAAGAAAAAGAAGGGCGAAGTTTACTGATTTATTAATTACCCGGAGATATTATTCTTATGCGGATATCACTCACATTAGCGTTGCTTCTGGCCAACCTGGCAGCGTTCGTCCTGCAGCTGGCCGTGCCTGGGTTCACGTTATTGCTGTCCCTGACTCCTAACCTGGCGGTAAGCGGGGCGTACTGGCAGTTCTTCACGTACATGTTCCTCCACGGGGACCCGATGCACATCTTCATCAACATGTTCGTTCTGATGGTCTTCGGCCAGCAGGTCGAGAGGCAGCTTGGCTGGAAGAACCTGCTCGTCCTGTACCTGGTGTCAGGCCTGGGCTCTGCAGCACTTCACATACTCCTGACAGGGCCGTCCTATGTCATAATGCTGGGCGCGTCAGGGGCGGTTTTCGGCATACTGACCGCCTACGGCTTCCTGTTCCCCAAGAGGTGGATAATAATGTTCCCGGGGATACCCATGCCCGCCATAGCGGCAGTGTTCGTTTTCGCGGGCCTGGAACTCTTCCTGGGAGTGTTCGGCCTGGAGCAGGGTGTGGCCAACTTCGGGCACCTTGGAGGCATAGTGGCGGGCATAGGCTTCATGCTGGTCTACAAGTACAAGGCAAGCAGGAGGAAGGCAAGCGGGTTCGGGGGCGACTTCGAGTTCTTCTGGGAGTGAGCCCGGGTTCACCAGGAGAATTAAAATTAATTTAAATTCAAAACGCGAAGAATTAAACATAGACCTAAGGGAGGAAGTTAAATGACTGGGAAGGAAAGCATCCGATACTGCGCCGACAGGAAAGGAAGCCCCCATACTGCCGATCAGGCCCGCACCAACGACGAGAGAGTGTATGAGTCACCGATTTTGGTTCCTCTCAGGGACGCCGAGCTTCTTGCATCGTCACTAACGATGACGTCGGCTATCTATACACTGAAGGACCGATTAGATCGGTAGATTAATGGCGCACCTGGCCAACAGTTACCTTATTTCTACCAGTCTGCCCGATTGCCCCCTAAGCTTCAATCCGTATTTATAAATAAACGGGCTAACTATAGCTATGAAACAGGAAATGAAGTGCGTAAGCTGCGGGAAGAAGGTGGAATCAGAGAAGAACTGGGTCGAGTTCCCCTGCCCCGGCTGCGGCAAGACCAGGATACTGAGATGCGAGAGGTGCAAGAAACTTGAGAACCAGTACGAATGCGAGAAGTGCGGGTTCACAGGACCGTAGGAGGGATTTTATGGGAGACGTGATACTGCTTTACAAGGTGTTCGTGGAGGACCCTGAGAAGTTCGGGGACGTCAAGAAGAAGCTGGAACTGCTCACCCCCGACAAGATGGAAGAGGAAGAGATAGGCTTCGGGGTCAAGAACATCAAGCTCACGAAGGTCGTGCCTGACGAGGGCGGCAAGCAGGAAGAGTTCGAGGCCAAGCTGATGGGCGTCGAAGGCGTCAAGGACATAGAGCTCGTCCTGGCCACCAGGAGCCTGTAAGCCTTTTTTTCTGGGCCCAGAAAGCCTTAAAAAGCCTTAACATAAGAAAGGGTATTGTGATTGCTTATGTCAAGGCTGCATGAGTTCTTCAGGGGAATAGGGCACGGTGCTACCATAACAAATGCGTGCAGGCGTGCAGGCCTGGAAGGGGCCGAAAGGGGCCCTTACGGGACGACACTCACAGAGGCGGCTGTCCTCCACAGGGCAGACCGGGCCCTGGCAGGGTACAGTGATGAGAGCATACAGTCCATGGCAGAGCAGACCCTCATCCCCAGGGGGGAACGCAGCAAGCCCGACGAGTTGAGCGGAAGGGTGCTGAGGTACATAGGCAGGATGGTGAAGGGCATTGAGACTGCCAGGAAATACAGGCAGGAGCTTGAAGGGCTGGGCCCTGAGAAAGGCTTCGAGCGCGTTTTCGGCATCGCGCCGAAAGGGCCTGTCATGGTGGACTACAAGGATTGGGCCATCGGCTTCCTGGTGGGGGACGAGGACTTCGGGGACATCGGAACCCTAGAGGGCATGACAGTAACAGGTGAAGTTGAGGGGATGATACTGGAGAACTCCCCCCTGTACGAGGACATGGAAGGCAGGTCGGTCGCTGCCAAGACAGGGGAACACCAGGAAGAGAGGCTGGGCCATGAGAGGCAGCACCTCAGGCTCTTCCACCTGGGACGTGACTACAGGGAAGCAATGAGAAACGCTGTGGAAGCGGGTTCTGTGGACATGTTCGTCAGCGCCTACAAGGCCAAGATGGTCGACGAGCTAATATGCAGCCTGGCGGCCGGCATGCCGCTCGATGTCACACTCGATTCCCTGAACACCGAGTTCAAGAGGATGCAGGACGCCCTCAGGGGCGGCATAATACCCGGAGAGGACTTTTCCAGGCACGTGTCAGCAGGCCCCCTCGAGAGGGAGGACCTGAGGGTAGAGAACAGGGCGATAGTGAACCTGGTGGGCCAGACCAGCGTCACCCTACCCACGGAGTACGTTGTCCAGCTTATGCTCAGCACTGGTTACGATAACATCCAGACGGAATTGATGAGAAGCGAAAAGGCGTTCAGATAATCACTTCTTCTCTTCTTTCTTTGGCTCAGCAGGCTTCTCTTCAGCTTTGGGCTCAGCCTTCTTCTCGGTCTTGGGCGTTTCCTTCACCTGCTTCTTGGCCATGTGCTTGGCTTCGGCTTCCTTCCTCTTCTCCTTCTCCTTCGCCGCCTTCTCTGCCTCAGCCTTCCTCTTCTCTTCGGCCTTCTTCCTCTCAGCCTCTTCTTTGGCCTTCCTCTCTGCCTCAGCCTTCGCTATCTTGTCCTTTTTCTCCTTCTTCTCTTCCCGCTTCTTGGCCAGTTCAGCAAGCTCTTCCTTCGTGAGCTTCCTGACCTTCAGCTTGTCGTGAAGCTTGGCAGCGTCGAACGCCTTGGCGACCTCTGAATCAGTGGCAGTAGCCGATATCTTGACCTTCTCGTTCAGGGGCTCCAGGTGCGCAATGTTGCACTTCCTCTTCCTGACCCCAGTGAGCTCCTTCGGCCCCGTGACCAGCACGAACATCTCGCCCTCCTTCTTGAGGACTATGCAGTACTTCCCCGCTTCCCTTCCGGCGGTCTTCACGCAAACCCTTCCTGTCTCGAACATATTATCTAATTACGCCTCCGTTTTATATACTTTTTCCTCTTTAATCCTGTCCTTCAGGCAAGCCGGGCAGAGGTTGCCCCCGAACGCCCTCTCAGGCCTCTTCATGCTCTTCCCGAGCCTCTTCATGTCTATAGGCCTCTTCCTGGGCACGCCTGCAAGCTTCCTGCCGCATGAGCCGCACTTGGCCTCTGACGGCTTCCGCCTCTCGTACCTGGTCACCTTCTTGCCTCCGGGGGTGTTCCTTTTCACCCTCCTGAAGCCCCTTCTTGACCTTAGCGCTCGCCTTACCATGGATATCACTTGGGTAATGATATAACTAATAGCTATTTAATACTTATAAGCATGTCCAGTCACACCAGAATGCGCACATCAGAGGCCACTGCAGCCCTGTCGGTGGCAAAGAGGGGGTTGATGTCCAGCTCCTTCACCCTCTTCTCCTTCGAGGCCAGCCTGGACACCGCCACCAGGGTGTCCTCCAGGGCCTTCATGTCCACGGGCTTCCTCCCCCTGACGCCCTTTAGGAGGGGATAGCCCTTTATCTCGGATATCATCTCCCTGGCCTCCTTCTTCGTGATTGGCGCGAGCCTGAAAGACACGTCCTTCAGGACCTCCACGAATATGCCGCCAAGGCCGAACATGACCACGGGCCCGAATGTCTCGTCGACCTTGGACCCGATTATCACTTCCTGGCCCTCCAGGTGCTCCTGCACCAGCACGCCGTCTACCCTGGCCTTCTTCCTGCAGGACTTCATTATCCTCCCGAAGGCCTTCTCCACTTCCCTGTCGCTCTTCAGGTTGAGGGCAAGCCCTCCGGCCTCTGTTTTGTGCACGATGTCCACTGAAGCCACCTTGACTGAGACAGGGTATCCTATCTTCCTGGCCGCAGCCACTGCCTGCTTGCTGTTCCCGGCCAAGGCCTGCTTTGGCAGCTTCAGGCCGTACCTCTTCACGAGGGCGCATGCCTCCAGGTCTCCCATCTTCTTCATAGTTATTATTTCTCAAGCTGAATATAATAATATGGGGAAGCTTACCTGGTCCATTATAGCCGTGAACGTGATAATATTCGTCCTGGCATTCTCCCTGCCTGCGGGCCAGCAGGACTGGCTGTTCAACTCCCTGGCGCTCAGCGGGGGGACCAGCCTCCAGGTCTGGAGGTGGCTGACCAGCATGTTCATGCACGCGAGCGCCTCCCACCTGTTCTTCAACATGCTGGGGATATACTTCTTCGGCAAGATACTCGAGGATGAGGCCAAGCCGCAATGGTTCATGTCCATATACTTCGTTGCAGGCCTGTTGGGCAACTTCGCTTTCGTTATGACCAGCCCGGAGATGGTGGTGGGGGCCTCTGGGGCGATGTTCGGGCTCCTGGGCGCCGCCATGCTGCTGAACCCGCTTAAGAAGGTCCACATATACGTGTTCCCGCTCCCCCTCGGGATAGTGTCGGTCATGTTCGCCATAATGGAGACCTTCGTCATCTACTTCCAGCCCGCCGAGTTCTCCAACGTGGCCACCATCGCCCACCTGGGCGGCCTGATAGCGGGGGCCATGTTCGCGTTCTTCTTCGACGCCAAGAAGTCCATGAAGGGGATGGCAGTCCTGATAGTGTGCGGCCTCCTCCTGGTGTTCCTGGGCCCCATCTTCGGGATGGTGGCAGCCATAGGCTCGCTCATCCTGAGCTTCCTGGAGGCAATAATAGGCTTCTTCCTCTACGGCCTGGCCAGGGTATTGGGGCTGTTCCTCTGGGGATAGCTGCAGCTAACCCAAGCCAAAACACAGAAAAGAAAGATAAAAGAAAGGGGATGAGGGCTCACGCCCCCATCATGACGGGTATCCCGAGCTCCTGCGTGTAATCCCTCTTTATGGGCTCGTTTCCGGGAACAGGACCCAGTATGTAGGGGGACTTGACACCGGTTATTATGGTTATTACCTGTATCTTGCCCCTGAAGTTCGGGTCTATCCTGCTTCCCCAGATCACCTGCGCGTCAGGGTCGAGCTGCTTGGAGACGTATTCGCCTATCTGGTTCACCTCGTCCAGCTTCAGGTCAGGGCCGCCTGTCACGTGTATGAGCGCGCCTGTGCCGCCCTCATAGTTGACTTCCAGCAGCGGGTTTGTCATGGCCTTTGTCACCGCTTCCTCTGCCCTGTTCTTGGTGTCGGATTCACCGAAGCCCACGGATGCCACTCCGCCAGAATGCATTATGGCCTTCACGTCAGCGTAGTCCAGGTTCACCAGGGACGGCTGCGAGATGGTCTCGGTCACGCCCTTTATTATAGTCGCTATCAGGTTGTCAGCCACCCCGAAGGCCTGCTGCAGCGGAAGGTCGCCCGCCACCTTAAGCAGCTTGTCGTTCTCTATCACGATAACGGTGTCGCACATCTGCCTAAGCTGGTAGAGCCCGTCCTCTGCCCTGCCTATCCTGGCGCCCTCTATCTTGAAAGGCATCGTAGTGCATCCTATGACGATGGCTCCCATCTCCTTGGCTATCTTGGCTATCACGGGGCCTGCGCCCGTGCCCGTTCCTCCGCCAAGGCCCGAGACGAGGTACAGCATGTCGCAGCCGTCGAGCACTTTTTTCAAATCCTTCTCGCTCTCTTCCGCTGCCTTCCTTCCTGTCTCCGGGTATCCGCCTGCTCCCAGGCCCCTAGTGGTCTCCTTCCCGATGAGCACCCTCTTGTCAGACCGGCTTATCTTGAGGTGCTTTATGTCGGTGTTGATGGTTATCGTCTTTGCACCCTTTATGCCGATGTCGTGCAGCCTGGTTACGCAGTTGTTGCCTGCGCCTCCTGCGCCCACGACCATTATGCTGGCTTCCTTCACGTCAAGGCCGAAGTCCTCGGGGGCTGGAATGTTTCCCGCATTCTCTATGGGAGCCAGATCCTGCTTCTGTTCCACTGGTTCCCCTGCCATTCCGTTCTTTTCAAACGCCTTTTGCACCAGAGATTCCATACCTACCCTCCTTTTTTAGATAGTGACCGAAAAAGGCGCCGGAAATGTTCACTGTGTTATATATTTTCCATCCCCGATAGCCTTATTAAGCACGGCCGCTAAATATACTTAGAAATAATCATTTTCAGAAAACACCTGACGATTAAACTCTGCTCAACCGGTCCCCCAACCATTGAGCAACTGTTTCTGAACGCCACCTATTACACAGATACTATATAATACAATCCATTCTTTATAAACATTGCAGATTCATGACCGGAAGCCATTTTATTGGCGGTACTAAAGCTTTACACAAAAAAAACTTTTAGAAAGGCGCATTAACCATAAATCCAACCATTCAAAGAGGACATGGATACAGACCGAGGATTCGGGAAGTATCTGAGAACCGCAAGGGACTATGCAGTGGAGTACAGCTATCTGGGCTTCTCTGCCCTCTTCTCTGGAACAGGGATATACCTGGCTGCTGCGGCATCAGACGACCTGGAAAAGGTAGGGTTCGGCCTTCTCGGGGCAGGCATAACGCAGGCCGTCTACGGAACGTGCAGGAGGCTCCGTGAATGGAAGAAGGACAAGGAAAGGGCGCTGAAAGAAAGGGAACTGGAGCTTCAGCTAAGGAGGATGGAGCAAAACCAGAGAAGGATGGCCGAGGACCAGAGGAAGCTTACCGAACAGGTAATCAGGAACAGCGGCAGGCGAATACGCATAACCGCGGAGGTCGTCGAGGAGATGAACGAAGTGGACGGTGACATAGAATGCAAGCTCCAGGCGATAAAGGACGCGGCCCCGGACAACCCCAACAGCAGCGTCCAGATAGATGCGGTGGAGTTCAGGAAATACCTCAGGGAGAGGACCACGCCGCCGGGAGGCCTGCCCGGGGACGGGGAACCGCCATGCCTGCCGGGATATCCGACAGAAGAGATATAAGTCAAAGACACAAATAACATACAATGTCGTACGAGGAACTGCTGAAGAGGGGGCTTTCGAAGGTCCCAAAGAAGGCTGAAGAGACTGAGAGGTTCTCAGTGCCGAAGGCGAGGACACAGCCAGACGGGGCTCGAACGATCATAGTGAACTTCCTGGAGCTGGCGAACGGCCTGAGGAGGGACCCCCAGCACCTGCTCAAGTACCTGCTGAAGGAGCTGGCCACCAAGGGCGACCTGGAGAAGGGCAGGCTGACCGTCATAGGCAGGTTCAACGAGGACCACATAAACAGGAAGATAGACGGCTACGTGAAGCTTTTCGTCATATGCCCTGAGTGCGGCAAGCCCGACACCAAGATAGTCAAGAAGGACAGGTACTATTTCCTCAAGTGCGAGGCCTGCGGCGCCAGCCATTCGATAAGCAGGTACTGAAGGCCTACATTTACTATACTGGTTGGACAATGGTTAATATGGACTTAAACCTGATTCTCACCGTCATAGCCATATCCACCATGGGGCCCTTCCTGGGCTCCCTGATAGGCGTGATAAGGTACCCCTCCAAGCGCTACATGTGCAACATGCTCTCCTTCGCGGCGGGCGTCATGCTCGCCATATCCTTCCTGGAGCTCATACCCGAGAGCATGCACATATCCTCCATCTGGGTATGTGTTGCAGGCATAGCCTTCGGCGCGCTGGTGATGTACGGGCTGGACAGGTTCATACCCCACGTGCACCCTGAGATGTGTTCCAAGGACCCCTTCCACAGGCTGAAGAGGACGGCCACATACATACTCGTCGGGATATTCCTCCACAACTTCCCGGAGGGGATGGCGATGGCCATAGGAGGGGTCACCGAGATAAGGCTGAGCCTGATAATAGCGATTGCCATAGCCATACACGACATACCCGAGGGCATATGCACATCTGCCCCTTATTTCCATGTCACCAGGAAGAGGTTGAAATCCTTCCTGGTCTCCTTCTCTACAGCCATACCCACGATAGCCGGCTTCGTCCTTGCCTATTTCATGTACCAGTTCATACCCCTGTGGGCAGTGGGCTTCGTGATAGCGGCCACTGCAGGCCTTATGATATTCATATCGAGCGACGAGCTGATACCCATATCTTCCAGCCTTACCACAAGCCACACGACGATATTCTCGTTCCTGGCGGGCATACTCTTCGTCATCCTGCTGGGGCTACTCTAGTGCAAGGCCCCTTATCCTTCCCAGGAGCGTCCCGTCAAGCAGCACGGCCTCGGCCCTCGGCTTGTCCACCACGTTCTCAAGCGGGCCCAGGAGGTGAAGCTTCTTCCTGTTCACGGATTCCCCTCCCGCGAACCTGTTGAAGGACGGCATGACCGTCAGGTCGGGGAGCCTTCCCTTCCCGGCTGACTTGAACCTCTTCTTCAGGGCGGCCCTCCTGAGGGGCGCCTTTATCCAGGCAGGCTCGGCCCACCTGTAGCCCAGGCTGTTCCTGAACTCGACCTGGGGATGGGAATGGCCTATCACAATGTGCTTTGCCTTCAGGAAAGCGGCTGGCGGCCAGGCATGCCCGTGGCACAACCAGGCATCGCCCACTATCACCCCCTTGGCGGGATGCATGACCGCCTTGGGGGCCAGTGCCTTCAGGTTGGTGTCATGGTTGCCCGGGACTATCTCCACCTTAACCTTCCTGCTGAAATGGAGGAAGAAGCCCGGCACCTCCTTCAGCTCCTGGAAGCTGGTGCCGGGAACCCTGTGCTTGACGTCGCCTATAATAATAAGCCTCTTTGCTCCTGTCTTCTCCAGCAGCCTGTCCAGCCTCCTGACCATGTCCCTGGTCTGGGACGGGATATGCACGCCTGCCTTCCTGAACTCCAGCTCCACACCAATGTGGAGGTCGGCTACCACAAGGCAGTCCCCCACGAGCAGGGCAGGCTCGCCTGTGACGAATCTCATGTTTAGATGAAGGTGACAACGGTTTAAAAGATTTCCAGGCAAGAATGAAGCATGGCAAAGAGGGAGGAAGGCAGGGGAGTAAAATACGGAAGGTTCCTTGCGGCATGGGTAAACCATACCATCAGCACCATACCTGAGGCAGAGAGGGATGAATACAGGGCAAAGTTCCTGGAGGAGCTTGAGACATACTCCTTCGAGCCCAAGAAGAGGGGGTCGCCAGAGAACAGCGGATGCGTGAGGGAGATCAGGGATATTGACGAACTGGACATTGGCGACCCTGTCTGCTTCGCAAAGACAGTAAAAGAGAGCATACATATCATGTACCAGAAGGGCACCTCTTCCAGGGTCCTGAAGTCCTTCAAGGAGCACCTCTAACTATTTTAAGCCTCCTCCCAACAATGTAGAATGGCAAAAGTCAAGGTCATCAGGGAGGACATGATGAAGAACCTCAGGAAGTCCCTTGAGGAGGACCTGAAGGGCCGCTTCTCTGAGGGTGACAGCGTGTGCGTGAAGGCCCACATGGGGGAGTACGGCAACCTGAACTACCTCAGGCCGCCGATAATAGGCGTGGTGGTGGAGGTCCTGAAGAATATGGGGGCAAAGCCCTTCCTGTTCGACACTCCAGTGGCATACCCTAGCTCCAGGAAGACCGAGGAGGGGTACCTGGACACGGCCAGGAGGCACGGCTTCACTGAGGAGACCGTCGGGTGCCCTGTCATAATATCCAACGAGGGGAAGGAGGTAGAGAGCAGGCACACCTCAAAGCTCCTGCTGGCCAAAAGGCTGGTCGAGGCCGACGGCCTGGTGGTGGTCTCACACTTCAAGGGGCATTCCATGACCAACTTCGGGGGCGCAATAAAGAACATAGGAATGGGCGCAGTGACAAGGGAGAGCAAGAGAATCATGCACGACGAGGCCCAGGCAGTGGTGGGAGAGGGGTGCACAGGCTGCGGGACCTGCCTGCCTGCCTGCCCCAACGGGGCGATAAAGGTGAGGGACGGTAAGGCAGTGATAGACTATGGGTCCTGCTACGGGTGCTGCGCCTGCGTCGAGGTCTGCCCGGCAGGCGCCATGAAGGCCAAGAGCGTGCCGTTCAGCAGGTCGCTTGGTGAGTCTGCTGCCCTGGTGCTCAAGGAGTTCGGCCCGAGGAAGACGTTCTTCATCAACGTGGCGATGGACATAACCCGAAGGTGCGACTGCGGGGGCTATTCGGGCGCAGGGGACAAGGTCATGCTTGACGTGGGCATGCTCACCTCAGAATCGGCCCCTGCCATAGACAAGGCCTCACTTGACCTGGCGGACAAGGCCAGCGGGGGAACGTTCAGCAAGATATACAAGTCGAGGCTCCATGAGCAGTTCGAGTCCCTCAAGGACAACGGGGCAGGGGACAGCGGGTACGAGCTGGAAGAGGTCAAATAATATTAAGCTTCCATCCAATTCTTGGCTATGGAGGAATACGGGACAGTGATTTCTGACATGGAGGGGCCCTCCACAAGGAGGTTCTCATTCGTGATAAACAGGGACAGGGTGGTCAAGAGGGGCCAGTTCGTCCAGCTCAAGGTGAAGGGCGGCCAGCTGATAGGCAGGGTATCTGACATAATGAATACCAACAGGTACTTCTCCAACCCTGAATCGGTAAAGTCAGTCGAGGAGAGCAGGCCGATGGCAGAGACATACCCAACGACAGAATGGGAGTATCTGGTCGCGAACGTGGCTTCCATGGGGGTGTACAATGACGGGAGGTTCGCTGACGCCAACTTCCCGCCTTCACCTGGGGAGAAGGTATTCGCCCCCGACCTGGAGGTCCTTAGGAGGTTCTTCGGCCTGGAGAGCGCGGGCGGCCTGCACATAGGCGGGCTGGACCACCATGAGCTTGAGGTCAAGCTGAGCCTGACAAGGCTGCTGCAGAAGCACCTGGCCATACTGGCCATGTCAGGCGCAGGGAAATCTTTCCTCATGGCCAACGTGATAGAGGAGCTGCTTGACAGGAAGGAAGATGACGGGAAGGTCGCAACCATAGTCATAGACACCCACGGGGAATACACGTCGTTCGCTGACGACCCGGCCTACTCCAACAGGGTGAAGGTCGTGCCCATAGAGGAGCTGAAGATAGGGCTGTCAGGTCTGGGAAGGCACCAGCTGGCCAGCTTGGCAGGCCTCTCAGGGCCCCAGGCAAGGGAACTGGGGAAGGTCATGTCAGGCATGAAGCCCCCCTACACGATAAAGGAGCTGATATCCGCAGTGGACGAGGTCCTGGAGAGCAGGTCCAAGGAGATTATACTCGCGTCGCTTGACAGCCTGAAGGAGCTCGGTATATTCGGGGCAAGGGACACGCCCAACGTGACAGAGCTGGCCAGGCAGGGCATACTCACGGTAATAGACATGTCAGGCACCATAAGCATGAAGAAGAAGCGCCTGGCAGTCGCCCATGTGGCCGGCAGGCTGTTCGAGGCCCGGAGGTCCGGGGGCGTCCCGCCATTCCTGCTGATACTTGAGGAGGCGCACCAGTACGTGCCCGAGAAGGTGCAGAAGGAGCACGCCATATGCAGGGGCATACTCCAGACCATAGCCAGGGAGGGCAGGAAGTTCCATGCCTCGCTCTGCCTGATATCGCAGAGGCCCGTACAGCTGAGCACCACCATACTGTCGCAGTGCAACACCAACATCATACTACGTGTGACCAACCCTTACGACCTCAAGCACATAGGCGAGAGCTCTGAGGGCATAACCAGGGACGTGCAGGACCAGATATCCTCCCTCCAGGTCGGGACGGGCCTGGTGGTGGGTGAGGCGGTCAACTTCCCGCTTTTCGTCAAGATAAGGCACAGGAAGTCCAAGGAATCAGATAAGGGCCTGCCCCTTGAGCAGGCAGCGCTGAACTACAGGAAGGAAGCCGAGAAGAGGAAGCAGGACGCGAAGGAGTTCATGTGACTAGATGTCGCCCTTGACCTTGAGCCACTTGTACCCTGAGTTGCCCCTCTTGAGCTGCCTGACCTGGCCGTTCTTCTTGTCTGAGGGAAGCACTATGACATCGCCTGGCCTGAGGCCGTGCTCCTGGTCAATTGTAACCAGCTGGCTGAGGTAGCCTATCCCGTCAAGGTCTATCCCGTGCCTGTCAGCAGCGCTCTCGCGCACGAATGCGTAATATCTTACCATTAACACAATGGAAGAGAAGTTTTTTAAGAATTATGCCTTGAAGGTGACTATCTCCTTCAGCATGCCGGGCTTTACGGCGCCCTTCTCGGTTATGAGCTTCTCTATGTACTCTGCGGGAGTCACGTCGAAAGCGGGATTGACCACCTTGGCGCCCCTGAGCCTCTTGGGGTCTATCACTTCCTTAGGTTCCCTCTGCTCTATTGCTATCTCCTTCGTGAACTTGAATATCTCCCCTGCGGCATAGAAGGGCTTGCCCATCCTCTTGGCGACCAGGGCCATAGGGAACGTGCCTATCTTGTTCACCAGGGAGCCGTCCGGGAGGAATGCGTCACAGCCGACAATCACCTTGGTGGCGCTCTTCATCATGGTCCCGAATGCGGAATCTACGCAGTATATCACGGGCACCTTTATCTTCAGCAGCTCCCTGGCCGTCATGAGCCCCTGCCTGAGGGGCCTGGTTTCGGTCACTATGACCTGGAACTTCTTGCCCTGCTGCTTGGCGAGCTGGAATATGGCCATCACGTTGTGGGAGTGGCAGTGCGTAAGGATGACGTCGTTCTTCTTTATCTGGTCGGCGCCGTGGTGCGCTATGGAGGCCAGCATGGCGTCTATCTCCTGCATCCAGTGCGAGCAAAGGTTCTTGGCCATCCTCCTGACCTTCTTCAGGTCTGGGCTCTCCTCCTTCCTGACGCTCACGAGTATGGAGGCCACCACGTGCCTGAGGGCGGGCTCAGTCGACCTGGCCTTCACGAGCTTCTCTGCAGTGGACTTGAGGTCCTTCTCGAAAGCGGAGAATGTCCTGGCCTTGCTCCTCTTTGCTGCGGCCTGCATGGCGGAGGCGCCTGCCTTGGCCACCTCCCTGGCTCCCTGTATCCTCATCGACTTGATGTCGGCTATTATCTTCTCCGGGCTGGCCATGCTTTATTATTGTTTCGTTATTTAATTAAACAGGACAAATAATACTCATGAGGGCACTCCTGGCAGCGCTTGCACTCGCATTCATTCTCATACCCTTCACAGCTTCGGCTCTTACCTTCACGGACACCGACAGCGGCGACTTCAACATGGGGAGCTACAGCCAGACGATGACCGACGGGGAGAACGTAACCCTGGAGAATGTGACTGCGACCACCTACCATTCCGGCGGCACCTTCACCAGGACACGGGCAGCTGACGAGGGCGCCAGGTGGGGCGGCATGAGCTGGGCCAGCACCGCAGCCTCCAACCAGAACGTCACGCTGAACATAAGGTTCAGCAACGACTCTTCGGCATGGACGGGCTGGAGCCAGTACGAGTCGACCCCTGCCACGTTCGACGTCAGGGCCAGGTACGCCCAGTACAAGGCGGAGCTCTCCACAGAGGACGGCTCCTCGACCCCCTATCTCGAGGCTGTCACCCTCACGTACGAGGGGGGCCCTCCTGCAGTGAGCGCCACCGAGCCACCTGACGGCCATTCCACATCCTCCGACAGCGCCAGCTTCAGGTGTTCCGCGAACTCCCTGAACGGAATGAAGAACGTGACCTTCTACTGGAACCAGTCCGGTGAATGGGAAGCCAACGGGACCCAGGGGGTCAGCGGTACCAACGTCTATTCCACGTTCTCGAGGAGCGGCCTGG
>CAZKUD010000007.1:0-19717 GCA_964555875.1 uncultured archaeon | reverse complement strand
GGTCATCCTCCTTCTCTGTGGAGGAGCTCATAACAGTGAACTCCACCGTGTACGGCTACGACGGGACAGGACTGCCTTCAAGCCTGGTGGTTTATGTCCCTGGCACATATTACCTGAACAACCCCTCTGTGATAGACTCCTGGACGTCGTCAGACGGGAATTTCCTGGGCAAGACCCTGGTGAGCGGAACCTATGACCTGAAGTTCTCGTCCCCTGACGCAGGCATGTCAGTCGTGGTGAAGGGGGTTGACATGGAAGATGAGAGGGAGGGCAGCATGGGGATGGACATGCTTCCGGACCCTTTGGAAGGGTACAAGAGGACATACGGGGTGGAGAACAGCTACGGCATCACTGGGGCGGCGATAACCATGGGTTACAGCCAGGCCGACTTCGAGAGCGAGGATTCCCTTGGCGTCTACATGTGCTCGGCCTGGGACTTCGGCAACAGGTCATGCCAGGGCACCTGGTCCAAAGTGTCGTCCTCCACAGACCAGCTGGCCAACACGGTCGAGGCAAGCGTCTCCATACTCTCTTCGGCAGGGTTCAGCATAAGGCAGGAGGCGTACTGCGGTGACGGCGTGTGCGGGGAAGGCGAGAGCGCATCGTCCTGCCCGGCAGACTGCGAGTGCACCACAGGAATCACCAGGGCCTGCGGTGCAAGCGACATACCTCCCTGCCAGATGGGCATACAGACCTGCGTTAACGGGGTATGGGGGCCATGTATGGGGGAGGTTGCCCCTGGCGAGGAGGTGTGCAACGGGATGGACGATGACTGCGACGGCGTGATAGACAACGTCAACAACGGCTCTTCTGTAGCAACGTCAGCCTGCCAGTGCTATGGGGGAGGCAACCCCGTGAACGAGACTTGCAACGGGATAGACGATGACTGCGACGGGAGCATCGACGAGAACATAGAGAGGCAGTGCGGCTCCAACGTGGGGGCGTGCAGGTTCGGAATATCAAGGTGCATAGACGGCAGGTGGGGCGACTGCTACGGGGGCATAGAGCCCACCGAGGAGCTGTGCGGGGACGGGCTGGACAATGACTGCGACGGCACCATTGACGAGGGCTGCGCAAGCTGCCTGAACGGAATACAGGACGGTGACGAGGAGGGCATAGACTGCGGGGGCTCCTGCCCCAACCCCTGCTTCGAGTTCCCCTGGGCGGCTGTCCTGCTGGCTGTCGTCGTGATAGGGGGCGTCATGGCTGCCCTGTTCCTCTACCTCAACAGGAAGCCCCCCACATGGGACGAACTGGAGGAGAAATACGGGGCTGCCAGGGCCATACCCACCATAGACGAACTTGAAGAAGAATTCGGTGACCAGCCATGAGAACCATCAATGAACTGAAGTGACATATACCCAGGAGAGGCCGAAGGATGTGAGATTCTTCGAATTCGACAAAAGGGAATAAATGGCTGGAAAGAAAGGGAAATATAATCGCTTCTGTTCTAGGCGCCGCAGCCTGCGTCACTGGACGCAGAGGCGGTTCCGCCTCCTATCCCGGGCGAGGCTGCCTCTGTGCTGAGGGCCGTGCTGCACTCCTCCGGAGGCGTGCTGAATGCTGCGCACACTGCCTGCTTGAATCCCTCAGGCGACCTGTCAACCGTTGCCTGCTGGCCGTTTATCACCACAGTGGGGCTGCCCCCGACGCCGTACATCTCGTTGAGCTCCTTGTCCACGTCGTACAGCGGGAACATTCCGCTAAGCCAGCTTTCGGTGTCCTCATAGTTGGCTGTTATACTGAACTCGGAGTCAGCCGCGGCTATGCAGCTGGCAAGCGTGTCCTCGTCCACGCCGGCGGTCGCCCTGCAGGTCTCGCTGTCCCCCGTCAGGGTGAAGCATTCCAGGTAGTCGACCAGCCTGTCTTCCTGATCCTTCTGGATGCAGTACTGTACGGTGTTCTCGTCAACCTCGACCTTGTCGTGCATTATGTAGTATACGAACCTGATGTTGATGTCTGCCTTGTCCTTAAGGAGCTCCATCGCGGGCAGGGCGGCCTTCTGCATCTGCAGGCCGTACGGGCAGTATGACATAATGAATATGTCCACCTCTGGCTTTTCTGACTTGGGTGTGCCGGTGTCCGGTGTTTCCGAGGCCCCGCCTGCCGCATCAATGCTCTCGGTCATGTCTACCGTGTTGGTGAAGAGAAGCTCGCCGTCCTTTGTGACATATGAGGTGTACACCATGCTGTCCTCTCCGCTGGTGAATTCCATCTCGAACGCGTAGACCCCGTTGGATTCGGTGTAGTTTATCAGCTCTGCCATCACGCCTGCCTGGAGGAGGTTATCGTTTATGTAGTCCACTGCGATTTCGGACGCCTCCTGGGCGGTCAGCGCCCCGGTCATGACGTCCCCCACTGCGCAGGAGCCTATAGCTGCCGGCGTGTTCATCAGGAAGCCTGCGGCGAAGAAAACCGCCGCTATGATAACTATCGATATGGAGAACTTGGTCTTGCCCATCTCGAGGTGCTTCTTTCTGGGCCTGGCAGCCTTGTCGTCGGAAGGCTCAGGCTGCTCCTCGCTCTCGTTGTCCTGGGGCTCTTCCTCTTCGTCGGGCTGGGCCTTCTTCTCCTCGGTCCTGGGAGCCTCTTCAGGCTTCTCTTCTTCCCGGTTTTCAGGGACGTCCTTCCTTTCTTCCTCTGCCATTGTAACAAATATGATATGATTCTTTAAATATCTTTCAGCATCATGCAATCCATATAAACCTGGAAGGCCAATATAGTCCATGAGGGAGAAGATAGGCATCCTCGCCTCGAAGGCCACTAAGATAGCCCAGAAGATAAAATCCTCCCCGGGAAGGGTGAGGATAGTCTCTCATTATGACGCTGACGGCATAACCTCCGCTTCCATAATGGTGAGGGCCCTCATGAGGGAGGGGAGGGAATTCCACCTTACGCTCGTGAAGCAGCTGGGGGAGGACATAATAAAGGGCCTGTCAGAGGAGGACAACAGGATAATGGTCTTCCTTGACCTGGGCTCCGGGATGCTGGACCTGATACAGAAACACCTGGTGAAGGACGGCAGGCTCATAGCGGTGGCTGACCACCACCAGATACAGGGGGATGCCCCCTCTGTCCTGCACATAAACCCCGTCAGCTTCGGCGTCACCGAGAACGTATCAGGCTCCGGCATGAGCTACCTTATCGCGAGGGCCATGGGAGAGCAGAACAAGGACCTCAGCGAGCTGGCCATAATAGGCGCCATAGGCGACTCCCAGATGGGCTCCATAGGCCCGGACTGGGGGCTCCACGGCATAAACAGGGAGATACTGAAGGACGCGGTCAGCTGCGGCAGGATAAAGCTCATGAAGGGCATCAGGCTGTGGGGCAGGTACACAAGGCCCCTCCACAAGGCCCTTGAATATTCCATGGACCCCTACATACCGGGCATATCAGGCTCCGAGTCCGCTGCCGTCCAGTTCCTGCAGGAGATAGGCATACCCCTGAAGGACGGGAAAGGCGAATGGAAGACGCTCGGGTCCCTGTCAGAGGAGGAGCAGAAGAAGCTGGCCACAGGCGTCATAAAGGAGAGGATAAGGGAGGGCCAAGAGAACCCTGACTGGATATTCGGGGACGTCTACGAGCTGGAAAAGAGGAAGGGCTGCAGGGATGCGAGCGAATTCGCCACGATGCTGAACGCCACGGGCAAGCTGAAGAGGCATGACCTGGGGGTGAGGCTGTGCCTGCAGTCGCCCGGAAGCGAGGAGGAGATAAAGGCCGTCCTGGAGTCCTACAGGAGGGAGATAGGCAAGGCGATGGAGACATTCAAGAACAAGGGGGACGAGATGAAGAGGGAGACCGAACAGGCGGTATACATAGACGCGGGGGACAGGATATCGGAGCACGTGATATCCAATGTGGTGTCTATAATAACCAAGTCCGACATGCTGGAGGGCAAGGACAGGCCTGTGTTCGCTTCCGTCAATACCGAGGACGGCAAGATAAAGGTGAGCGCCAGGGCAAGCGACAGCCTGGTGCAGGCAGGGCTCAACCTGATGGAGGTCATGTCAGAGGCCGCCAGGAAGGTGGGGGGCGAGGGCGGCGGCCATTCCGGCGCCGCAGGGGCCACCATACCCCATGACGCCATGGACGGCTTCAGGGGCAGCCTGGAACTGATACTGAAGCCCAAGGAGGCCAGGAAAGTGACCCCGGAAGCCCCTGAAACAAATATAAACCCAAACAATAACAAAGAAACTATTAAAGCTGACGAAAACAAGGAAGGTTATGGCAGAAACAGCGGAACTGAAGAAGTGGAAAGGAAAGGACTGGTACGCTATCTTGGCTCCTGAGATGTTCGGGAAGAAGCAGATAGGGGAAACCCCCACGACGGACGCCAAGCTGCTGCCGGGAAAGGTCATAGAGGTCAGCCTGCCCGAGGTAGGCGGGCCCGGCCAGAAGTTCTACGTCAAGCTCAAGTTCAAGACCGACAAGTTGGAGGGCAAGAGCGTGCTCACCAAGTTCCATGGCCTCAGCCTGATGAACGAGCACATGTACAGGATAGTCAGGAAGAGGATGCAGAAGACAGAGCTGGTGACGTACGTCGACACCAAGGACGGCTGGAAGCTCCAGCTCACATTCATAGCGATGCTGAACAGGAACACCAACTCGAGCGTGCAGACAGAGGTCAGGACATCATCAGACAAGTTCCTGAAGGACTTTGCCGCCAAGAGCACGATAGGCGATTTCGTGAAGGCCGTGACAGCCGGAACGCTCCAGCACAGCATCAGGAAGACCGGGAACAAGATATACCCCATCCGGTTCTCTGAGATAACCAAGATTGAGGTCAAGAAGGCTGCGTGAGGCCTTATGCTGCTTGCTTCTAAGAAGAGGGACCACATCAACACAGTCAGGCTGCTGAGGGTCCTGAGGGACAAGAGGCTGTCCCCCCGGGGAGAAGGACCACCTCATAAGGAAAAGCCCGGAGCTTAGGGAGGCGTCGGATTCCTTCTGCGTGCAGTGCGGCACGTGCTGCCCCCTCATGTGCACCGCCAGGGAGTATAACCTGTATGACGGCAAGGTGTACTGCAGGGCCCACAACGGCACAGGGGAACCAGGAAGCTACCCCATAAGGGACCCTGACCCGAGCAGGCTAAGCAAGCCCGATACCTGCAGGGAGGCCGGGCCAGGGAGCTTCTTCCTTGTCATGGAGAAGCTGGAGAGGGACGGGGAGCCCACCATACCCTGCTACAGGGAGATAAAGAAGGCGATGGCCAAATACAGGGAGCACCTGGCAGACCTGGGCTGAAATCAAATATATAAATCCCCATTCCCTTTAAATTAAGATTCGAGGGAGCATAATGGCAAACATAACTGACACGGTAAAGGCGCTGATGACCGACATTCCCAAGATAAGGAACATCGGGACTGTCGCCCACATAGACCATGGGAAGACGACCCTGTCTGATTCGCTTCTCGCAGGCGCAGGCATGATATCGTTCGATGTGGCAGGCAACAAGCTGGCCATGGACACTGTCGAGCAGGAGCAGGAGAGGGGAATAACGATATACTCGGCAAACGCCTCGATGGTCCACAAGATAGAAGGCCAGGATTACCTCGTCAACCTGATAGACACCCCCGGCCACGTAGACTTCGGCGGGGACGTCACCAGGGCCATGAGGGCGGTGGACGGCGCCATAGTGCTGATAGACGCGGTGGAGGGGTGCATGCCCCAGACAGAGACCGTCATCAGGCAGGCCCTCAGGGAAAGGGTGAAGCCGGTCCTTTTCATCAACAAGACCGACAGGCTCATAAAGGAGCTGAAGCTCACCCCGGAGCAGATGATGGACAGGTTCAAGGCCTCCATCGCAGAGGTCAACAGGCTGATAATAAAGTACGCGGAGAAGGATTATGCCGAGAAATGGATAGTCAACGTCGAGAACGGCTCTGTGGCATTCGGCTCAGCATACAAGACTTGGGCAGTCTCGGTGCCCATGATGAAGAAGACAGGGGTCTCCTTCAAGGATGTGATAGAGCTGACAGAGGCAGGGAAGGAAGACGAGCTCGCCAAGAAGGCGCCCCTACACTCCACTGTGCTTGAGATGGTCATCAAGCACCTGCCCAACCCGAAGGAGGCGCAGGAGTACAGGATTCCCAGGATATGGCCGGGGGAGAACGACTCGGAGATAGGCAAGACCATGATACTGTGCGACAAGGGCGGCCACCTGGCCGGAGTGGTCACCAAGGTCTATCCAGACCCCCATGCAGGGTACGTGGCGACTGTCAGGCTCTTCTCCGGGAGCATAAAGCAGGGCCAGGAGCTCTACCTGGTGGACGCCAAGAAAAGGGAGAAGGCACAGCAGATATCCATATACAGGGGCAAGGACAGGATAGCGATGGACGAGGTTTACGCGGGCAACATAGTCGGTGTGGTCGGCCTAAAGTCCGCGGGCTCTGGAGAGACAGTCTGCGAGAGCGACTTCACGATAGAGGGCTTCGAGGCCATAACGCACATATTCGAGCCTGTCGTGACCAAGGCGATAGAGCCCAAGAACCCCAAGCAACTGGCAAAGCTCATAGAGTTCCTGACCAAGACGGGAAGGGAGGACCCGACCCTGGTGGTCAAGATAAACGAGGAGACAGGGGAGTACCTGGTGTCAGGCCTGGGTGAGCTGCACCTGGACGCCAAGGTGGAAAGGCCCCTGAAGGAAGCAGGCATAGAGGTGGACGTGTCGCCCCCGATAGTCATATACAACGAGTCTGTCAGGGGAGTGACTGCAGAGGCAGCAGAAGGCAAGTCGCCCAACAAGCACAACAGGTTCTATGTGATAGTCCAGCCCTTGGAAGAGGCAGTCAAGAAGGCCATCGTGGACGGCAAGATAGCGGAGCAGGAGATAAAGAGGAAGGACGTGGAACTCCAGAACACCCTCATGGAGCTGGGCTTCGACAGGGACCAGGCCAAGAAGGTCAAGATGATATACAACAAGTCCATGCTCCTGGACATGACCACAGGGGTCGGTGCCATACTGGAAGTGATGGAGATGGTCAAGCAGTCATTCAAGGAAGTCATGGACGAGGGTCCGCTGGCCAGGGAGCCCACGTCAGGCGTGAAGGTCATGCTGGTGGACGCCAAGCTGCACGAGGACGCGATACACAGGGGCCCTGCGCAGGTGCTGCCCGCCATGAGGGGGGCCGTAAAGCTGGCCATGAACGGGGCGCAGCCCTACATGCTGGAGCCCAAGCAGATAATCAGGATAGACGTCCCAACCGAACAGGTGGGAGGCGCCACCAAGGAAGTCAGCAACAGGAGGGGCCAGATACTGGACATGAAGGAAGAGAGGGGCCTCACCATGATACAGACCAAGATACCAGTGGCGGAGATGTTCGGGTTCAACTCTGCGCTCAAGTCGGCCACAGGCGGGCTCGGGTTCTTCTCCCTGATGGACGTCCTCTTCGAGCCGGTCCCGAGGGACATGGAACCCAAGGTGATAGACAGCATAAAGAAGAGGAAAGGCATCACCAAGGACACTGACATAGAAGAGCCGGAATGAGCCGTTTCCAGTCCCAATTCTCCCCCAGATTCAGGGCCAAAATAAGCCCCTTGATGCCGTTTTCATGCGACCGAAAGCTTTATATACCCTAATATTTACTATCTATTAGTCACAAACGTTTCATGCTCCCTCCTCTTTGGGCAGGCCAACATTCTCGGCCTGTCCATCTTTCTTTTTCTTGACGCAAGTACGTCATTTGGAGGGAGCTTATCTTTTCACAAAACCTGTCACAGCCTGATGTCCTTCAGGGCGAGCTTCCGCTCCTTCCCGCTGCCCATGTCACGGAGCGTGAACTTTTTGTCCTTCAGCTCCTTCTCTCCCACAAAAAGCGTGTATGGGATTCCGCACTTGGATGCGAACTCCAGCTGCTTCCTCATGCTCCTGCCCATTATGTCGGTCTCTGAATTCATCCCATTCTTCCTGAGCTCTGCAGCCACGGATGCAGCGTCCTGCCTGAAATCGTCCTTCACTGAAACCACGAATATCTGTGTTGACGTCCCCCTCTTGGGCAGCATCTTCCGCTCCTTCATTATCTCCAGCAGCCTTTCCACCCCGAATGATATGCCTGTCGCCGGGGTGTCAGGCCCCCCGTATATGGATATCAGCCTGTCGTACCTGCCGCCTGCCAGGACAGAGCCCACGCCCTCCATCCCCTTTATGTAGGTCTCGAATATGGGACCTGTATAGTAATCAAGCCCCCTTGCCAGGCAGGGGTCAACTTGTATGTACTTGTCTATCCCGTACGCCTTTGAGAACTCCAGTATCTCCTCCAGCTCCTTCACCCCTTCCTCTCCCGTCTTCGTGCCCTTGAGCAGGCCCCTCAGCTTCTTCATGGTCTCAGGGTTGCTCTTGGCAGAGAGCGATGAGATGTCGATTATCTTCCTGGCCTGCGGGCCTGTGACGCCCGCCTGCTCCAGCTCATCTTCCACCGCCTTCACGCCGAACTTGACTATCTTGTCCATCGCCCTGCAGACGGGCAGGAACTTGCCCTCCTTCACTCCTGCCGCCTCGACCAGGGCCTCCAGCACCTTCCTGTTGTTGAGCTTTATCACGAAGTCCGTGAACCCCAGCGCCTTCATGCCCGCTATCCCTATGGCCAGTATCTCCGCGTCAGCCGACATGGAGGCTGTCCCTGCAGCGTCTATGTCGCACTGCCAGAACTCCCTGTACCTCTTGCCTGACTTGACCTCCTCGTACCTCCAGACAGGCCCTATCTGGTACCTCTTGAAGGGCCTGGGAAGGTTGGGGTTGACTGCCAGGACCCTGCACATCGGGGCGGTCAGGTCGAAACGGAGGCCCAACTCTCTGTCGGACTTGTCCTTGAAGTAGTATATCTCGTCCTTGACGGCTTCCCCACCGCCGCCTTTGGCGGCAAGGAGCTCCCAGTACTCGAATGCGGGGGTCTCTAGCGGATCATAGCCGTAGCTCTCGAAGACCTTCCTGAGGGTGTTAAAGATGAACTGCCTCTTTATCATCTCAGGGGGGAGGAAATCCCTCGTCCCCTTGGGCGTCTGGAACTTCATAGGCAAACCCTCCTGACGAGCTTCTCGAACAGTTCGGCTGCCAGCTCAAGCTCCTTGACGTCGACATACTCATCTAGCCTGTGGGCCAGGCTGATGTAATCCCCCTTGGGGCCCTTTGCCCCAGGCCCCCAGGACACGCACTCTATCCCCAGGTCCTTGTAGTACATCTCTGCCTCTGTGTAACCCGATGAGCCTGAAACATTTACGCCCGGAAGGACAGCCGTTATCTCCTTCACTATCTCAGAATCCTTTGAGAGGACCATGGGGTCCCTGGCAGCAAGCGACTCTATCTTCCCCTCTATCCCCAGTTCCTTCAGTATGTCCTGGAACTGCCTGACAGCCGTCTCTGGCGTCTCGCCAGGTATGAGCCTCCTGTCCACGTCCACCACGCACTTGTCAGGGACCACGTTCACCTTGGTGCCCCCTGTTATCTTCCCTACGTTTATTGTGGCAGGCCCAAGCATCTCATGCCTCTTCTCAAGCAGCCTCTTCCTGAGCTTCTCGGCCTCTGCTATGAAGGCCACCGCCTTCATTATCGCGTTGATGCCCTGCTCAGGCTTGGAGCCATGCACTGCCTTTCCTGTGAACGTAAGCCTTATGTCTGTTATCCCCTTCTGGGCGGCCCTCATGTTCTCCATCCCGCTTGGCTCTGCCATTACCCCGATCCTTATGCCTCTGAACAGGTCTTTCCTGTTCTTTATCAGGTATTGCGAGCCGTATTCCCCCCCTGCCTCCTCGTCAGCGACGAAGGTGAGGAGCAGCCTCTTCCTGAAGCTCTCCTTGGCAAGCTTCTTGGCGACTGCCAGTATGGCTGCGACACCGCCTTTCATGTCTATGGTGCCCCTCCCATAGAGCTTCCCGTCCTTTATCTCCCCTCCCAGGGGCTTCTCTGTCCAGCCTTCGCCTATGGGGACAGTGTCCATGTGTCCGTTGAGCATCAGGCCGCCTTCCCCGCTGCCTATGGATGCGACCACGTTGAACCTGTTCTTCCCTGACTCTATCAGCTCCGCCTCTATCCCTGCGTCTTCCAGGAACTTCTTCACGAATTCTGCCATTCCCTTCTCGTTCCCTGGCGGGTTCTCGGAATTTATCTTCACCAGTTCCTGCGTAATCTCCACTACGTCCATGCCTTTATTTTTGGTTTGCATAATATTTAATCACCTGCCGCCCATTCTATTTCCAGCATCTCTGCAATATCGCTGACCACCTCTGTGTAATATTCAGGAGTGATCCTCCCTTCTTCCAGCATCTTCTTGTATGTGCCTCTTTCAAGCTCGAAGGAAGCCCTGCTGTACTCAGCTCTTACCGCGTCAAAGAATTCCCTGTAGGGATAGCCGTTTTTGCCGCTCATGGTCCCACCTCCCTTTCTTCAGGGCCGCAGCCGGGAAATCCAGACCGGCAAGCCAGAGGCTTGCCAAGATCCTTTGAACCCGGGCTGGCAGGACCACAACCTGCCGTGCTAACCTCTACACCACTGCGACCAATGACCAAAAGACCTTTGTCTAGGTCTATCCTGACTGAAAGGGAATCGCCTTCCTCGAACCCGAGGGACCTTCTCAGGTCTGAGGGTATTGATATCCTGCCCTTGGAGTCGATGAGGACTTCGCGAGAAAAAACCTTTTGGCTAGCCAAACCCTTTCCTTCTCTATCGGGTGTGAACTAACCTCCGCATATTTTCACCACTTTACTATAACAAATGAAACTATTTAAAGTTTCTGTGGGACGGGTTTCCGTGAACGCTTTGTGGAAGCGGAAGCTCCCGTAAAGGGTTCATTTAAAGTTTCTGTGGGACGGGAATCACTTGGCGAATGACTTGGATATCCTCTCTGACCAGAACTCCGGGAGGCCGTAGCTGACGAGCCCCTCGAACTCGTCCGACCAGATGTAGACGTACTTGTGCCTGTCGTCCAGCCCCTCGAACTTGCCCTTCACCTTCTCATACATCTCTTTGATAGCTTTTCTCTCGAACTTGGCCTGGAGGAGGCTGGGCTCCTTCAGAAGCACGACGTCAGCCAGCCTAAGCACGTTCAGGTCTATCATGGCGGAGTTCTGGGCGATGAGTATCATGGAGAGGTTCTTGTGCCGGGCTATGGCCATGAGCTTCCCGAGGAGCTTGTTGGGCGCCTTCATGGCGTCCCTGTTGGAGAAGGCGACGGCGCCCTCGTCAACCAGCACCACGGAGTTGTTGGGCACCTTTTCGGTGTCCTCCGCCTTCCTTATCCACCTGGGAAGCTTGGTGTGCTCGAAGCCTATGGCGTAGCAGCTCCTCTTCGTCTCCTTGTTCATGGCCTCCAGGAACTTCATGCCGAGTGACGTCTTGCCCGAGCCCCTCTTCCCTGTGATAAGCATTATCAGGCTGTACTTCTTGGCGGCATTGTAGAAGCTGTCATAATTTCCCTTCACCGGCTCCTCCACCTGGAAGGGCACGTAAGGCACTGGGGGCTCCTTCGGCTTCCTTACGCTCTTCACCTTACCAACCGACCTGAACAGACCGAAAAGCCCCATAACAAGTAGTTGGGAGCGTGATATAAAAGGCTTCGGGCCCGGTTTACACAGTAACCGGAACCCCTAAAAATATAAACCTCAACTATAGTCCATGGAAAGAAGGGATTGTGTGGGAATAATGGACTCCATGGATCCATTGGACAGGAGGCGGTATTCTGATGCAGGCTCCCTGAAGGCAAAGGAGTGCGGCCTTAGCGACTACATGAAGGCGTCGGGGGTGTCCCCTATCCACCGCTCTACGGTCTACCTGCTGCTTGGGGCCGCGCTTGGGGCCGAGGAGCCACTGGCTGAGGAATGCGTCTTCGCTGTGATGAAGGAGGCTGAATTCCACAACGAGGGCGCGCCTGAAATGAAAGGATACCTTTCCGGGGCCCTCAGGGCAAGGTGGGAGGAATATCAGGCAACCCTGATGGAGGGCATAGACGCTGCAGTGAATGACAAGATCAACAGCGACCTCCTGGGGCCTGACCCGAGGAACCCGGCGGTCCCTGACGCGGACAGGCACAGGATATACAGGATGATAGGTGAGGTCAGGAAGGGCATCAAGACAAGCGATGATGTGAAGGATGATCTCTTCAGCCTGGGCCACAAGCATGACCTGCCTGTCGGGACCATGATGGCAATCGTCCACGCAATGGAGCCCCCTGACAACCAATAAAAAGATTCCATTGAATTCTCAATATCATATGTCCAGCAAGAGAAAGAAGAAGAGGAAGAGCGGCAGGATAAGGGGGGTCTTCCCCGGGCAGGTCTCCAGGGGCCTAAAGAGCAACGGCTACCATGGGACGTCAGAGGACCTCTCTGACAGGGGAAGGGAGATTGCCTCCAGGGACGTGAAGGCAGTCCTCATGCATCTTGGGAACTTCGATGAATGGGAGGAGATATATTCCAGCATAGGCCAGCTGGAGGTAGGCGGAGACGCAGCTGAGGCCGCCAAGGAACGGCTGCAGCGCTTCTCGGGGAAATACCCCACAATAGGGGGCCCGCTCTCCCAGACCATAAGGAAGGTGGAGCAGGGAATGAGGAGAGAAAGGAACAGGAAGCGCAAGCCGGGGAAGGCCAGGGAGCGGACGCTGGACAAGGGATTTGCGCCCATCCGGGACGGCCCATCACCTCCACCGCAGCCTGACCACGGCGCCTGCATCATAACGGACGCTGACGGCCCCATCACACAAGTGCCTGGCGGATACAAAAGGACGATAAAGGATTATGAGGACGCGCTCGGCTATGAAGGGATGCTGCAGCGCGGCGACATGGGAAGGGTTGCCATGAAGGACGTGGGGCTGTACCATGGGGGGAACGGGATGTTCGGGGCAGGCAGCGGAGAGGACAGGCAACTGGCTTACTGCCTTTTGGGCGATCTTGCCCACGGGATAGGCCCCACAGATGAGGCGATAATGGGCCTGAAAGCAGTCGCTGAAAGGAATCCAGCATTCCATGAAGTGATATACATGGCCATGAAGATACTGGCCAGGCCCGAGCATGAGAGGCAGCACTGGGCAAGGATGGAAGAATCTATTGTGCCT
This sequence comes from uncultured archaeon, assembly GCA_964555875.1. GTDB lineage: Archaea > Aenigmatarchaeota > Aenigmatarchaeia > QMZP01 > QMZP01 > DAOVIL01. The sequence continues at coordinate 6,676 of CAZKUD010000007.1, read as the reverse complement.
GGGCCCCTGCCTTTCGAAAGGACATCTGCGATGGAGGACTTCTACCATTCATGCCGCGGCAGGTACGGGCCTTTCGTGGACCAGGAAGGCAAGCGCGTGTTCATAGGGAGCGGGCTGAAGGATTACCTTGACGGCCTGTCAGTCCAGGACCCTTTCGTAGACTTTGTATTCTGCAACATACTGGGAAGGGCAATAGAGAACGACATGACAGCCAGGGGCCACCTCTTCGACGCAGCCCGCCTTCTAAGGCCCTATGCCCCTGAGATAGGAAGGTACGTGCGAGAAGCGCTCAGCTTCAGGTGATTATCCGAGGCCCAGCATCTTGAGGACGTCTGCCTGGGCAGGCTGCTGCTGCGTCCCCAGCTTGGCGTCCAGATTGTCTATCGTGTGGAACAGGAGCGCCTCTATGGTCTGGGGCGGTGTCGGCCCGTTCTCGCCGAAGTGGCTTGCGACTATGTGCACCACCTTCTCCGGGAAGCCTCTCGTGTACAGCTCTGCTGTCCCCAGCATGGTGTGGTCAAGCAGGCACTCGGTGGACTCCCAGCCCGCCTTGCCCTTCTTCATGGTCCAGAGCTTGCCTATGTCATGTATGAGCGAGGCGGATATAAGGGAATCAATGTCAAGCTTGACCTTATAGGTCTTCTCCAGGCTCTCTGCCATGCATATGCACATCCTGGTTATTGCAAGAGTGTGCTCGAGCAGGCCCCCCTCGTCTATGTGGTGGAAGCCTATGGAAGCAGGGCACTTCCTGAAGTCGACTGCCTTGTATTTCTTGAAGACCGGGCTCCTGGACTCCCCCGTGCTCTTCAGGAGGTCCACTGTCATCTTCCTGAGCTTGGCGTCCTTTATCTTCCCAGCGAGATTCAATAAGTCGTTGAACGTGTTCCCTGCCATAAGTGTTATTGGGAGACAGCGTATAAAAGCTTACCTTTCTTCGGACTCTTCTGTCCCTCTGGCAGGTATCCTGTCAAACCTTTCCGTGGCCTCTCTTGTGTCCCATTTCCTGCCGTGCTCGAAAACGTCCATGTAGGCGTATGCACCAGGCCCTGAGAAGTCCCTGAAAAAACCGTAGACGTTTTGGAGTGTGGGCCAATTGTCTGTCTCACCGCTCAGGTCCATTGTCCTACCGGACGAGTCCCTAAGCCTTATGTTTAGTTTGTACTGTGCCATGGATGTAAATTAGAACCAAATCTTTTAAGGGTTGTGTCAGGCCTTCTCGAAACCGATGCTCACCTTTATGCCGTCATGGGAGAGCTCGCCCTTCTTGTGCCTGGCTTCCTTGCCGAAGAACACGACCTCTGCGCCTATGCCGGCCTTCAGCTCCTCCCCGTTCTTCAGGAGCATCTTGGCTGTCTTCTCGTCTGTGTGGAAATAAGCGGCAATCCTGTCGGCTATCATGAGCTTGTTCTCCTTCCTGAGTATCTGGGTCTTCCTGACGAGCTCCTTCAGGAGGGCCTCGTCCTTCAGGACAGGCCCGAGCTTCAGCTTCCCGTAATGGAACTCTGTCCCGCCCTTCATGGTCCCGGTGAACTTGACCTTCCTGACGTTGGCCAGGTCCTTCACCACGTCCTCAAGCTCCTTGACAGCCTTCCCGCAGTCGTCCTTCACGTCCAGTTCCAGGTACTCTATCGGCCACCTCAGCTTGGCCTTCACTTCCTGCCTGGCTGTGCTGGCAGCCTCCACCACCGCCTTGGCGACCTCCATGCTCTCCTCCAGCTCCCTGTCCTCAAGGCCCTTGTTGACGTCAGGCCAGACGAGCAGGTGGACCGAGTCCTCCCCCTCGAGCTTCCTGAAGAAGTCCTGGTAAGCCTTCTCTGCAGTGAAGGGTATGAACGGGGCCATCATCTTGATGCTCTCCAGCATGGCGTAGTACATGACCTGGAGCACTTCCCCCTTGTCCTTGCCCCTGTAGTCCTTCTTCAGCTTGTCCCTGACCAGGTGGACGTAAAAGCGGCTGAAGTCGTTGAGCAGGAGCTCTTCCAGCTCCCTGTGCGCCTTGTGGGGCTCCAGGCCCTCCAGGTAGTGCGTCACCTTGCTCTTGACGTGCTCCACCCTGGAAACGAACCACCTGTTCAGCACGCTGTCCAGCTTCTTGGGAACGGCAGGCTTCTTGAAATCATTGAGCTCCAGGTATGTCCTTACATACTCTGTCAGGTTGTATATGACATTGAGCCTCCTCTGCACTTCAGCGCCCACCTTGAAGCCGAACCTCAGGTTCTGGTGGGGGTTCTGTGATATGTACAGCCACCTCATGGGGTCGGCGCCTATCTTCTCCACGGCGTCGTCGAACCAGATGGCGTTGCCAAGGGACTTGTGCATGGCCTTGCCCTTCTCGTCCCTCACCTCCTCGTTGCAGAGCACCTTCTTGTAGGGCGACCTGCCGTCAAGGGCGACTGACATGAAGAGTATGGCATAGAACCAGAGCCTTACCTGGGCCCTCATCTCCGTTATGAACTCGAATGGGAACCATTTCTTCCAGTGTTCCTTGTCGCCCGTCCAGTTGAGCGTGGAGAAAGGGACTATGCCCGCGTCAAGCCAGCAGTCCCCCACCTCCTGGACCCTTTTCAGTTCCTTCCCGCACTTGGAGCACTTGACCTTTATCTCGTCTATCCAGGGCCTGTGGGGCTCGGGCAGCTTCTCCACAGCGGCCGGGTTGGCCGCCCTCTCCTTCAGCTCCTTCATGGAGCCTATGACTTCAAAGGACTGGCAATTGTCGCACTCGTAGAACATCAGGGGCAGGCCCCAGAACCTCTTCCTGGATATGCACCAGTCGCCCATGTTGAGCAGCCAGTCTTCCATCAGCTTGCCGACGTGCTCAGGGTACCATTTGACCCCCTTTATGGCCTTCTGCATCAGGGGCCTTATCTCGTCGACCTTGATGAACCATTCCGAGGAGAGGCGGAAGATGAGCTCTTCCTTGCACCTCCAGCAGACAGGGTACCTGTGCTTGTGGGGCTCCACCTTGTATATCATGCTGAGCTTCTTCATGTGCGCGATTATCTCGTCGTGCACCTTCTTGGCGTGCTTGCCCTTGAGCCAGCCGTAGCCATCTATGTAGTTGCCTTCCTCATCCAGCGGAGCCAGGGCGGCAAGCCCCCTCTCCTGCCCGAGGTCGAAGTCGACGTCACCGCAGCCGGGGGCCACGTGAACCATTCCCGTTCCTTCTTCCTCTGTCGCCAGCTCCCATTCCAGGACAGCATGCGCGACGCCCTTCTGGGCGCCCAGGTCCTCGAAGCCGTTCGTGTAGGCCATGCCCACCATGTCAGCTCCCCCCTTCTCTTCCATTATCTCATAATCGCCCTTCAGGACCTTCAGGCAGGCCTTGGCCAGCCAGAGCATCTCTCCATTGTGCCTTACCTTCACGTACCTTATGTTCTGGTTGACGGCAATCGCGACGTTTGCGGGAAGGGTCCAGGAGGTTGTGGTCCAGACCAGCAGGTATTCCTTGTCCTTCCCGGTTATGGGGAACTTGACGAACACCCCGGGGTGCGTGAGCTCTGCCCAGCCCTCGTCAGAGAGCTCGTGCTTCGAGAGCGAGGTCCCGCACCTGTAGCACCAGGGCCTGCTCCCTGTCTTCCTCTCGAGCCAGCCCTTCTCGTGGCAGACCTTAAGGAAGTGCCAGATGTGCTCTATGTTGCTGTCGGACATGGTGTAATAGGAGTTGTCCCAGTCCATCCACTGCCCCAGCCTCTTGGACTGCTCCGACTGTATCCTGGAATACTTGTCCACCCTGGCCCTGCAGGCCTTGGAGAAGTTGTCCAGCCCGAAATTCTCGATGTCCTTCTTGGTCTTGAAGCCCTTCTCCTTCTCGACCTCCACCTCGACCCACAGGCCGTGGCAGTCGAAGCCGTTCTGGTACCTGAGCTCGTGCCCGTTCATGGCCTTGAACCTCTGGTAGAGGTCCTTGTAGGTCCTGCCCCAGGCGTGGTGGACCCCCATGGGGTTGTTGGCTGTCATGGGACCGTCCAGGAAGGACCAGGGCTTCCCGCCGCTGTTCTTCTGCCTGAGCTTCTCGAACACCTTCTCGGCCTCCCAGAAGGCCAGTATCTCCTTCTCTGTCGCCTGCGGGTCATACCCTGGCATAATACGTATAATTAGCCGAGTGATTTAAAAAAAGCTTTAATCCTTTCTCATTTCCCTTTCCAGCAGCTCAGGGTTTACAGGATAATTCCCGTCAAAACAGGCCGTGCACATGTCGGAGAGGCCTATGGCCTCTTGCAGGTCATCCAGGCTGTTGTAGCAGACCTGCTTCATGCCAAGCTTTTCGGCGACCTGCCTGCCTATGTCCTTTACGTCGCCTTCAAGGCCCTGGGCAATGAATTCCTTTTTTCCGGGCGCCTTCACGCAAGGATACTTAAGAGGGGGGCACGAGATTATCCCTATGACTCCTTCAGCCCCCGCCTGCTTGGCCTTCAGGACAGTCCCTTCCCCGAAGACCGTCCCTTTCACTATGCTGTCGTCGCCTACGCCTATCACCTGTCCGCCGACTTCGTCCTTGACCATGGAGAACTTTATCCTGGCCGCGAGCTTCCTGTGCCTCTCGTTCTCCACCTGGAAGGTCCTCTTGGCTCCGGGGTTCTTGGTTATCCCCTCCTCGAAAGGGACGAATGTCCCCATAAGCTCGTCCTGGAGAAGGCCCTTGATTGCTTCTGTGTCATCCATCCTCAGCGCCCGGTCAAGAAGATTCTGCATCCTGATACGCACTATTTCCTGCTGGCAGCCCAGAGACACGCCCCTTCCCGAGTCAGGGGAAGCGAAGACCTTGTCAAGGTCGTCCAGGTCGTACCTTCTTGCGAGAGCTGCGCCAAGCCTTTTCCTGGCCTCGTACACTCCCGTGCCCTCTATGACAGAAGCTATGTGGGCGTAATACACCCACTCAAAGGAGCAGTGCGCGTGCGGCTCTTCCCTCAGGACCCTGTTGTTGAAACCGTACTTGTCTGATATGACTATCATTTCCCCCGGCTCCACGTCCCTTACGAACTCTGCCTCAGGGATTGCTTCTATTCCGACCGACTCGGACGCTATTAAGTGGGTGTCGCCCATCCTGCCCAAGGCAAGGGGCTTCAGGCCCTTAGGGTCCCTGTAAACCACCAGGAACTGCCCGTCGTCATTCTCGACAAGGGAAACGACGCAATAGGAGCCCCTCCCGCTGAACTTTTCCATAAGCCTTTCGCCTGCATAGAAGAAAGCGTCAGGGCCCTTGAGGCCGTCCTCTGTGGCATCATCGAGCCTTTTGGAAAAGATTGTCCTCATTATGAAGTCGTTCTTGTCATGGAAGCCCAGGAGGAAGCCGTCCACCGCCATGGTGAAGCTGTGCGTTTCCCCCACGTCTTTCACAGGCTGGGGGTCTGCCGAAGATTCGTAAAGGGTGTGGCCTATCGCCATGTTAGAGCCCAGCCTCTTCAGGTCCTCCCTGAGGTCCCTGTAATAATAGTATACAAGCTGGTAATCAGGTGGAGGGGTCAGAAAACCCCTTGTCAGGTTGAGGCTTACGCCACAGCCTTCCTCTCCCCTGTGCTGCAGACCTGCAAGCCCGTAAAACAGGTCCCTTGCAACGTTCCTCTTATCTAGTGAGTAAACGCCTAAAACGCCTGACATTAAGTCTCCCTCAAGCCCCTTATGACAATAATTGTAGCCATCTTTTTTATATCCATATTAAAACCGGGATGATAATTGATAATCATGGCATGCCTGGGAGTGGAATCGACTGCGCACACGTTCGGCGTCGGGATAGCTACAGACAAGGGGAAGGTGCTGGCAAACGTCCTGGACACCTACAAGGCGCCCGAAGGCTGGGGGATAGAGCCCCTCAAGGCGGCGAAGCACCATGAGGACGTGGCCGAATGCCTGCTGCAAAAAGCATTGAAAGAGGCGAATCTCGACCTTTCAGAGATAGACCTCATCGCGTATTCGCAGGGGCCCGGCCTGCCTCCATGCCTGCATAAGGGCCTGGGGTTCTGCAGGAAGCTTTCTAAAGACCTGAAGGTGCCGATGGTCGGGGTGAACCATTGTTGTGCCCATATCGAAATCGGAAAGTTATTCACCAAGGCCAAGGATCCCGTCACCCTGTATGTCTCCGGCGCGAACACCCAGGTGATAGCGTTCGTCGGGGGCAAGTACCGAATATTCGGGGAGACCCAGGACATTGGGATAGGCAACGCCCTGGACAAGCTGGGAAGGGACCTGGGCATAGGGTTCCCTGCAGGCCCCAAAGTGGAACAATTGGCCAAGAAGGGGAAGTGGATAGAACTCCCCTATGTCGTGAAGGGCATGGACCTCTCGTTCAGCGGAATCGTTTCAGAGGCTGCCAGGAGGGTGAAGAAAGGCGCAAGCAGGGAGGACGTCTGCTTCTCGTTCCAGGAGTCTGCCTTTGCGATGCTGACAGAGGTGACGGAGAGGGCCATGGCGCACACAGGGAAGAAGGAGGTCCTGCTCACAGGAGGCGTCGCAGCCAACCAGAGGCTTAGGGAGATGCTGGACATAATGGCCCGGGAGCGCGGGGCAAAGTCCTACGTCTGCCCCAAGGAGTACTGTGGAGACAATGGAAGCATGATAGCATGGCTCGGTGTCCTGATGCACAAGGCAGGGGCGAAAGAGAAGGAGCACGGGATAAAGCCCAGGCAGAGGACAGACGACGTTGAGGTCACTTGGCAGTAAAATATTACACTGTAATATT
>CAZKUD010000006.1:8818-55719 GCA_964555875.1 uncultured archaeon | reverse complement strand
GAATCGTTCACCAGGTTCTCCGTGAGGCCCATCGCCAGGTCTGAGTAATTCTCCTCCCTCTCTGCCAGGTACACCCATGTGTTCGGCAGCTTGCCCTCCTGCACCATCTCTGTCCAGGCCTTGTACTGTTCCTTGTTCGTCAGGAACAGGAAGTTCCTGACCTTCTGCGCCATCTGTGATATGTAGTTGACCACCTGCACCACGTTGCCCACGTAGCCGTCAGTGAACATCACGTGGTCCAGCTTGGTCTCCCTTGTGCTGAAGTCAAGCCTCCCCACGTCCAGCTCCAGGTTCTTGTCCTCGAACCTCTTCCTTTCCCTGGGGTCCATCCTCTCCGCGAACCTCCTCCAGTCGTCGTCCGTGGTGAAGTGGAACCTGTCCCTCTCTGCCTCTGGCATGGTGGCCATGAACTCCTTCATCCTGTCTATGTTCAGGTAGGTGCCGCCTCCCCAGTAGCCGCACATGAGGGACTGGAACAGGAACAGGTCGTCGGTGGGCGCCAGGAACACTATGTCCGTGGAGAAGTTGTATCCGCCCACCTTTGACCCGTTCGCGTGGTAGTTCTCTCCGAGTATGAATGAGCCCAGGACATGTGAAGCCTTCCTTGTGGGCTCCAGCATGGAGCCTGAGCTGTCTATCCCGACGAGCAGGTTGGGGACCAGGAACTCCCTGGAGGGCATCCTGCCCTCCTCCACCAGGTACACCTTACCCACCCCGGGCACGGGCATGCCCTGGGACCTGATTATGTCCACCCTCTGCATGGGGTCACCGGCTTCCATCTCCCTGTAGCCTGACCTGAAATGGGCTGTCTTGTCGGTCTTTATGGGCTGCTTCACTATGAAGCACGGAAAATTGGACGCCCACCTGATGTAATAGGGTATCTCCCCGTCATGGAGCCTGAAATCACCCTTCCCCATGCCTGCCTGCTTGCCGCCCCTTCCGTCTGTGCTCTTGTCTGACCAGTCCGGCCTGTTCTTCTTGACGAAGTCCCTTATCCTCTCGAACCTCTTCTTGCCGTATTTTCCGATTATGTCGTCCAGGGCCTTGTCTATGTCCTTGAGCGGCATGTCCCTTATCCCGGGATGGTCGCCTGTCCCGGACCTGGGCCTGCCCTGCGGGTAGCCCTTTCCTCCCTTGCCGGGCTGGGGCTGGCCCTCGCCATCTTCCCCTTCCTGGTAATCCAGGTCAGGTATTATGTCCTGCAGGACCTTCCCGAACCTTATCAGGCTGTACTCGTGCCTGGGCAGGTCGTTCTCCCAGGCGCTCTCTGTTATCTGCCTGGTGTTTATGAAGCATATCCCTTCCCTGCCGTCCTTCGAGAGGAGCTTCTCCATGTGGACCTCCTCCTCGGGTGTCAGGGTGACGCTGGTATCTACGCCGTCGAATGACCTGGCGTAAAGGTTGCACATGAGCTTATGGATAGTCAGGGAGGCCTCCATCATGGTTATGTTGCTTTCAGGGGCCCCTGCCTTCCTCATGCCTTCTATCTCCCCCTGCATGTCTTCCACAATGGATTCCCTCAGCCTGACCAGCCTGTCCCCCCTCCCTGACTCCAGCCTCATCATCTCGTTGGCTATGTCAGAGTAGAACCTGTACACGCTATCGTTCCCCTGGAAGTGCCTGTCGCTGGCCTCCAGCAGGTACAGTTGGGATGTGGTGTCCCTGGGGAAGCCTGTCCAGTGCCCCATCTCGTGCTCCTGGAGGGACTTGAAGCCTTCCTTCAGGCCCATGGGCTCGACCATGCCCCTCATCTGCTCTGATATGGCTGTCCCCCTGTCCTCGAAGCTGAAGAAAGCGGTCTCCTGGCCTGTCAGGGGCGCGACAGACTTGTACACCCTGGGCTTCTGCAGCCCGCAGGGGTAGTTGAACTCGTCAAGCAGCTCCTGATGGTTCTCGGCAACTACGGCTATGATTTCCTCGTTCTCGGAGGGCTCCAAGTCTTTCACTGTCAGTCTCTTCTTTTCTGCCATGCTACCACGCCGGCTGTTAACATGATTACCTCAGCGCGCGCTTCAGGTACTTCTGGGCGTTGACCAGGAAGGGGTGGTTCTGGGGCTCGTCCCTTATCCTCATGAGCTTTTCCATGTCGCTGGACCCGAGCTCCCCGCGGATGAAGTACGCGTCCACCAGCTTCACCTGGTCAGCTATGTCATCGTAATTGCCCTTCACGCCCCTTTCTGAGGCGGTCCCGTCGCCGAAGACGACCCTCCTGGTGAGGTCAGCTTCCTTCCTCTCGCCACTCATCCTGGCCCTTGTGTATTTGCCCTCGAAATGCGGGGTGAATGCCAGCCTGTGGGCCAGAGTGTCAACTATTACCCTTGTGCCGTTCAGGTGCTCCATCCTGACCTCTGAATCGCCCAGGTAGGCTGCCAGTGCCCTGGCGTAGAACTTAATTGCGTCCCTGCCCCTCTGGCTTATGCCGCCCATTACCTTCGAGTAGGCGTACACCTTGTCCTGGTCAGTGGCTTCCCTCGGGTCGTGCCTCCTGTTGAACCCGTGGGCCCTCGTGAAATTGAGCTCGTCAGCGAGCACCTTCAGGAAGGTGTTCGCGTCCTTCCCGAGAGGTATGCCGTTTATCTCCCTGTAGAGGCTGTCCATCTCCTCCCTGGTGATGTACTCCATCCCCAGTCCAGGCCACCTCTCTCCGCCGAACTTCTCTGTCAGCCCCACCAGGTACTTGACCCTTTCCTCAGGGGTCTTTCCCTTGTCGTTCAGCGTCCTGAGTATCTCCATGGTCATCTGCCTGTCGCACAGGTCCCTCCTGAAGTTCCTCTGGGCATCCTCCACAAGCTCGTCGTACATGGCCTCTGTCTGGCCCAGCTCCATCGATATGTCGAACCTGTCCCACATCTTGGGCGGCATGTTGTATGAGCCGTCCCCGTTGTAGTTGACAGTCGCAGTGAAAGGTATCTTGAGGCCGGATTCGCCCCCTTGGTCTCCGCCGTCCCAAACCTCGCCGTAGGCCTCTATCATGCCCTCCCTTATCCATTCCTGGACAGTGGACATCTTGCCTGCTGGAAGCCAGTTGAACTCGTCGAGCGTTACGGAAGGCAGGAGCACAGTGGGCTGCCAGACCACCTTCTCCCCCTTGGCTATGGTCTCGTGAACGTCCAGCCTGGACATCATGGTGTCCTTGGTCTGGTCAGGGTGGCCCTGCAGCTGGAGGGCTGCGAAAAGGTCCATCGGAAGCCCGGAATAGACTGCCGAGATTATCTGGGCAAGGGTGGTCTTTCCCCCTCCCCAGTCTCCCAGTTCCACCACGTTCTTCCTTCCCATGTAGCTGAAGCTTGACATCAGTATCTTCCAGGGCTCGACCTCGACGTCCCCTACCCTGTCGAAATCCGTGTCTATGAAATAGTTCTGGGCTATGGCCTGGCAGTTCCTGTTTATCTTCTCCATCGTGGCCCTTGCCTCTTCTGAGAGTCCCTGTCTTTCCTCAGTCATAATCACACCATTCGTCACTTATACGTAGTGACTTATGAATATCATGTATCGGGGGTATTTAAAGGTTTTGGTCTTTTGATGAATGCCTGTTTTCAGGCCCTTCCGGCCTGTTTTGTGCCTGTGGGCGCCAGCCCCTTACTATACAGGTATATTGTATAGCTATTTAAGGCCGCAGACGCTGCAGCAGCTCGTTTGCCGCTCATTCCCTGCAGCGTTTCAGCCTCTTCCCGTTAGGGAACGGGCTGAGCGGGTCTTCTTCCCATTCCATGCCATGGATAAGCCTCTCTATATCCCTCTTCATGTCATGGCCCCTCAGCCATGCCACCAGTTCCTGGTCAGTGGGGTTTCCCATGAAGAACGACCTCGTGCTTTCTATGTATTCCCTGAGCCCCCGGATCATGTGCCACTCAGTGCTGGGGATTTTGAAGCCCCCTACCTTGTAAAGCAATCCCGGGCCAGGCGGCTTTCCCGGGGTTTCACGCCCTGTTAACAGTGTTATACCATTCTTGTTCTTGTATTCCTGGGTTCTATCGTCGCTGTTGAAATCAGCCGCCAGTTCAGGATACGCTCCGTCGAATTTCCCGGCCTTCCCGCAATTGATCAATGTGCCCCTGGAGAACCCCTCCAACCGGCCAGCATCGCCATAGTTCACTATCTTGCCGGTTGACCTGTTTCCCAGTGCGACTGAACTTGCCCGGTTTATGATTATCCCCTCGCACTCCCAGCCGGTCCTCTCGCCTGTCCCTCCTGTTATCACGAGGGTCTTGCCCTTGCCCAGCCTGTAACCAAGGAAGCCTATCCTGTTCCAGTCCCACTCCTTCTGTAACTCGAGTTCCACATCATCATCGAACGTGAAGTCCTGCAAGGGGGACAGATTGTATGCCGCTGAAAGGAACATGCCGCCGTACTGTATCCTCGGGTGGTCAAAGAAAGGCATAAGCAAGGCGCTTGTTTCCTCCTGTGAGGCCCCGGCCAGGCCGGACATCAGCTCGACCGCCTTCTGATAGTATTTTTCCGTGTCGCACTCCCACATGATATGCGTGCCTTCCGGGCTCCAGTCCAGCCATCTCCCGAAGGCCCCCAGCAGCCTGTCCCTGGGCCAGATATACTTCCTCCTTGCGCCAGGCGCGTCATGCCCTGCCCCCTTCGGCCTGTACAGGGTTTCAGCGGCTCCCATACAGTTGCCTCCTCTTGTATGCCCCCCACTTCAGGGCGTCCCAGTTCACCCTGCTGAGCAGCTCTTCCCTCAGGTCCAGGTCCCTCATCCTCCCTATGACGTCCTCATACGGCTGCCCCGGGCCGAGCCCATCCTTAAGCACCAGGACATGTGCCTCCAGCTCTGGGTGCCTTGACCATTCCCCTCCCTCTATCCTCAGGGAGAGGCTCATGTCGGTACGCTCAATGGACAGGAGCTTCCTGCTGCGCGTGTATGTGACGCTCATGCCGTCCGAGAGGATGCCGTTTTCCACTTCCCCGAACGTCAGGACGTCTGTCTTGGCCTGCCTGCCTATCTCATAGACGTCCCCGAAATTGACTATGAGGCCGCTCATGTTGTCACAGAGGTCAGATTCCATGGTGTGGTAATTGACGAGCCTTATCCTGGGTGTGGGGATGGTGTTGGTATACCCCAGATCCTCGCACTCTGCATCGTTTATCACGACACCAGAGGCCTCGAATGCTGTCCAGGACCCTGTTTCGCTCAGGATGACGATGTTCTTGTCTTCCGGCAGCATGTAGCCGACGTAGTCCAGGGGCGGGGCAGCCTTCCTGTCCATGTCGAACACGAATGTCCTGGTGTCAGACGAGTTTATTGCAGCTGAGAGGAAAATGCCTGAGAATCTCGCCATGGGGTGGCTGTCGAATGCGCCTATCAGGGGGCAGGCTTCCATCGGGCCTATCCCGAGCGCCTTTGTGTGCTCGAGGGCTGTCCCATAACGCTTGCGCACTTCCATGCTCAGCCATGAGGTGTTCTCCCCGGCCAATGAATCCAGCCACCTCCCGAACGCCTCCATCGCCTCGTCCCTCGGCTGCACATATCCCCTCCTCTCCCATTCTGGCGCCCTGTGGCCGGCGCCCCTGGGCGCGTAGAGCGTTTCAGAGGTCATAGAACTCCTCCGGAAGGTCCACTCCCATGTCCCTTATCCCCTTCCTGATGTCCCCCTTTATGTCGGTCCCCTTCAGGTGCGCCAGGACCTCGGTGTAATGCCTGTGGGGGCCTATCCTGTCCCTCAGGTCATCCAGGTATTGTTTCATCTCGTCAGTGAACTCGTATCCTGTCAGCCAGTCTATCACCAGCCTGTACTTCCCGGACTCGATGGATATCGAGACGATTGGCCTGGTATCGTCTTTGGCCGCGTTCACCCAGTCGCTTCTCCCGAAATCAAGCACATAGGCGCTCTCTCCGGAATTGAATATCCCGACCCTGCCGAAGTTGATGAGCGTTCCGTCAGAGCTCATCCCGAGCGTGCCGCTGACTTCCCCGTAGTTGACAACCACTCCTGGGGCGCCTGCCCCCAGGCTGCAGCAGTTCGCATAGTTGAGGGTCGTGCCCCTGCTGCCCATGGCCGTGGACGGCCCCGTGTTGCTCAGAAGGACAAGGCTCATGCCGGGCAATGATTCCCTTCCCAGCCATCCTATCCCCTCATGTGTCATGCCATAATCCACCTTCTCCACATGGACGTCTGACTCGAACACTGCGTCCGCTATCCCTGCCATCTCGTATGCCCTTGTCAGGAATGTGCCTGCGTCACACAGCCTCGGGTGCCCCTCGAAAGGGACAAGGATGGAGTTTATCTCCCCGCACGTGGCCCCTTCCAGGTCCACGCCTCTCAGGCTCTCTGTGGAGAAATGGGACCTCCAGCCAGCATCATGACCGTGCCTTCCTTCGAGCTTCCTGAGCCAATTGCCGAAGGCTTCCACCAGGGGCTGCCTGGGCTGAACGTACCCTTTCCTCCCGCCTTCCGGGGCATTGTGCCCTGCGCCCTTCGGGGTGTACATCGTTTCAGATGTCATCACCCAGCCGCCTCCTTTTCTCAACGACTCCCGCCTCCTCCAGGTAATGCTGCACCTCGTTCTCTATGAGGGTGAGGAAGCGCATGTCGAGCACATCCCCGTCTATCACGCTCCAGTTGGCCCTCAGCCAGAGCAGCTGCTCGAATACCTTCTCATCTGGAAGGGAGGGGTCCAGGTTCCCTTTTATCTCGTCCAGCCTGGCAATCAGTTCAGGTGACCTGGCGCACTGCTCCGGAAGGATGACGTTCGTCTTCTCGATTACCTTGCCGCTGTACAGCCTTTGGGTCCGTTCGTCAAGCTCCATCTTCCCGGGTTCCCTGACGATTACATGGTTGCAGGTGTCGCTGGCCTGGTATTTTTCTATTTCGCCGTAATTCAGGAACCACCTGAACCCGAAGCCGAACCTTTTGGACTTCCCGAAGTTGATTGCTACGCACCTTGACCCGTAGGCAAGGTCTTCCGCTTCTCCCATGTTGACTATGACGCCTTTCGAATCACTGCCCAGTCCGCCTCTTATATTTCCGTAGCTGATTATGCCTCCGTAGCTGTTGTACCCTGTTCCCGTGCCGAAGTCCCCCCTGAGCAGGAGGAGCACATTCGGGTTGAGGTACATCCCCATATGGTTCAGTTCCGTGTCAGTGGCGTTGTCGAACACCACGTTCTGCACGCCATCGCCGAGCATGTTGTAGGCCGCGCTCAGGAAGATGCCGGCCTCTATGACGGCAGGGTGGTCCTGGAAAGGCAGGGGCAGGCCGCCTATCTCCTGGGGAGTCATGTCTTCCTTGCCAGGCATGTAGCTCAGGATGGATTCTGCCATGTGGTAGGCGTCAAAGATGTTGAATTTATGGCCAAGATACCTGGATTCCATGTCCAGCCACTTCTCAAAAGCCTCCACCAGCTCGTCCTTCAGCTTGGTATGCCTTCTTTCCCCTTCCGGTGCGCTGTGCCCTGCACCCTTTGGCCTGTAGAGCGTCTCTGGAGGCATAGGATGCTTTAATCATTGGGAAAAAGCTTTTTAACCCCTGAGCGGTGCGCAAGCCTGCGCAGAATCAGTGCTTGAAGCTTCTCAGGCCCGTGTATATCATCGCTGCGTCGTTTTCTATGCAAGCCTCTTCAGAGTCTTTGTCCCTGTTGGAGCCGCCTGGATGGACCACTGCTGTCACGCCCTCAGTCAGGCCGACGTCTATCCCGTCCCTGAATGGGAAGAATGCGTCTGACACCATCCTGGCGCCCTCCAGGCCGCCGTTCATGGCCTGGACCTCTCCGTTTATCTCCAGCAGCTTCTCGAAAGCTTCCTGGTCCCTTATGGTCTTGACGTCCTTGGGGTGGAATGTCCCCGGCAGCACCTGCCTCAGCCCGGCTTCCCTCAGCAGCTTGTTGTACTGGACCCCGTGCTTCTCCCAGCATATCCTGTCGGCAAGCTTCCTGTAGGCCTTGTCCCTGGCGCTCTCTGCCACTCCTACCCTGTCCTGCTCTCCTGTCCCTATCCCGACGGTTCTCCTGTCCTTCACGTATATGACAGAGTTGGACGTTATGCCTGCCTCCACCATCCAGCCGAATGTCAGGTCGCCCATCTCCTCCGGTGTGGGCTGCCTCACGCCTTCCGGGACCCTCCAGGTGCTCGGGTCAGCGGGCACATATGAGAACTGGATAACATTGCTTCCGTCAATGAGCGACTTGAACTCAGGGAACCTGGTTCCCTTGAACTCCTTCAGCCTCTCCATGTTCTTTATCTCGACTACCCTGAGGTCCTTCCTCTTGCCGAGTATCTCCAGTGCGCCGTCCTCATAGCCGGGCGCAGCCACCACCTCAACATACCTCTTGGCTATCCTCTCCGCTGTGGCCTTGTCAACGGGCATGTTAAGCGCGACAGCGCCGCCCATCGCGGCCAGCCTGTCCACCATGTAGGCCTCCTCGAAGGCCTTCACCAGCTCCCCGTCCTGCGCAACCCCGCAGGGGTTGTTGTGCTTGACCACAACTGCTGTCGGCCTGTCGTCCAGGTACCTCATTATGTTGAGGCAGTTGTCGACGTCAGTCAGGTTGGTCTTTCCCGGGTGCTTGCCTGACTGCCTGAGGTCCAGGTCAGCCACCAGCCAGTTCCGGGGCTGTATGAACTCGACTTCACCCAGAACGAGGTTGCCGTTCACCAGCTTGTATAATACAGCCTCCTGCCCGGGGTTCTCACCGTACCTGAGGCCCTTCTTCTCGTCGCCTATGACCCAGTCGACCCTGCTGTAGACGAGCCTCTGGCCGCTGCCCAGACGGTGGTCGGACGTAAGCCTGTCAGTAAAATTGATTATCATGTGGGCTGGAAAATGGTCATCTATCACAGTCCTGTATGCAGCTCTCAAGTCATCTGCCATGATAATCACCCGTTCACGGCTCTATCCCGTGGTCCCTTCTCATTTGGTCCCTGTTCCTGGTTAACAGGTATTTCAGGATTCCGGCGTCGTATTTCACGTGCGCATCCAGGGCCTCTATGGCCCTCTCGACCCTGTAGTCGAAGCTTGTGCCTCCCCCGTTCCTGTCAAGCTCGTCCAGGCAGCCCGGATACTGGCCAGGGTTGAACAGTACGAAAGCCCGCGGGTAAGACTTTATGCACGCCCTTGTCATGAGCGAGCCGCCGATGTCTATCTTGTGCCTCGCCTCCTCTATCGTGTGGCCGGGCTTTGCGATGGTCTCTGCGTGAGGGTACAGCCCGCAGACCACCATGTCTATCGGCAGTATGCCCTGGGCCTCTGCGAATTCCCTGTGATCCTCAAGATCGAAGTCCAGCAGCTGGCCCCCTGAAATCTTGGGGTTTATGGTCTTGACAAGCCCCTGGGGGCTCTCCGGGAAGCCTGTGTATTCTGACACGTCCCTTACAGCGTCTTCCCTTCCCATTATTTCCCTTATCCTGTTGGCTGTCCCGCCTGAAGACAGGATGTCTATGTCCGGAACCCTCTCGAACAGCCCTGGTATGAATTCTTCCAGGCCGTCCTTGTAGAAAACGCTTATCAGTGCCCTCTTGGGTACGACTATGTTCTGCCCCATTAATATAATGTATGGCTGCGAAACTTCTTAAGGAATAGTTAAAGTAATTTTGGTAAAAGTGCAGCATATCGTTATTACGATGTAATATTTTCCCGAAAATCATTTCCTCGACAGGACGTTGGTGCAGCACCTGACTCCTGCCCTGGAGAAGCTCCTGGTCTTCTTCTGCATGTCATAGAAGTCATGGACTGTGCCAAGCTTGTCAGTCACATGCACGTCATACCCCAGGCTCTCCATGACATCAAACCCCATCTCGTCAAGCTCCTCTATGCCCAGGGATGCCACTATCATAGTGTCCCCGTCCCTTATCTCATTGGCGTAGGACCTGACATCCATCGTTATCTCCACCTCAGGCTGGCATGCCCAGAGGGGCACCCTCCTGACCAGGTACTTCATGTCCCTCAGCTGCTGCGCCTGCCTGTCCAGGTACCTCTGGAAATTCTGGTACGCCCTCTCATGGTCATCGTTCCATAGGCCCTTTCCTTTCATCACATCCCTGGTCGGGTTCATGTCGCCCACTACCATCAGCTTGCTGTCTATGGCAGAGAAGAAGAGGTCCAGATGGGGCATGTACTGCCCCCTTCCCAGGTATATTGTTTCCCTTCCTGTGAGCCCCTTCAGCTTCTTCTCTATCTCCTGGTCTGTGTGCCCCCTCGTAAGGTTGTCCTGCCTTATGTTGGGCCCGAAGAAGGCGTTCTTCCTGCTGACCCTTATGTCCCCTCCCTCGAAGGAGGACAGGCCTATGGTGCTGTTCCTTACCCAACCGAACCTGCCTTTCCAGAAGGGGTTGTAGGGTATGGTAAGCTCGCAGTCTATCTGGTGATTGTCATAGGACGGCCCGCCTTCCCTGGTGACATCTCTGGTGCCCTGCACAAGCAGCTTCCTCCCGTTCTTTGTGGCTGCCAGCACCCTGTCCCTTGAGAAAGACGACAGCGTGCCGTCCACAGGAATGAGTTGCACCCTTTCGGGCGCCAGGGCCTTCACAGCCTCCAGGTCCTCCCTCCTCATGCCTTCCTGTCCCCTTCCCTGTATCTCCATGGTGAGGTTCATCATCATGAAGAAGCTTTCGTCCTCCGTGTATGCCTTATCCAGAGCTTTGAACCTGTACCTCTCGGTCTCTGCGTCAATCTTTTCCGGCCCTTCCACTGCCATGGCCACCAGCTTCTCGTTCTCTTCCTGCACCCACTGGTCGATGCACATCTCAAAAAGCTCACCTCTTGCTCTTGGGGGGAACTTGAACAGGGTCCTGACCCTTGGGTTCCCTTTCATGAGCGCATCCAGGGCCTCTCCGTTCCCGTTCTGGTACACCTCACTTCCCAGTCTCATGATCTCTTCCTGCATCTCCTCTGACGTGTACCCGTGGGCCACATAGAACGTGGTGTCAGGCATCACTTCCAGGAGCTCACATATGAGCCCGTTCGTGAAGGTGTTATGGAACACGAGCGCTTCGTCTGCCCTGCCTTCCTCTTCCACCAGCCTCAGCCCTTTCATTACCCACTCTTCGGGGCCAGTTTCTTAAGCCTTTCCCTGCCCAGAAATCGGTCATTCCCTGTTCCTGACAGCCAGCTCCCATCTGTCTTTGCTGCCAAGCATGCATGTGGCTGCCAGTATCCCGGATTCGCCCATGCGGCTGAAGAGCCTGTCAGCAAGCTCTTCTGCATCTTCTCCCTTCACGTCGTCGAATCCCGCCTCTTCCTTCTCACCTGAAGGCAGGGTGCTGAAATATGATATCGTGAAGCCGCATTCGCCTTTCAGCCGGGTTATTAGGGAGAGGTCGAAAGGGTAGACCCTGCCCTGGTGGAGAAGGATCCTTCCCATCTCGACTATGTCACCGTCCATCATGCCTACATGCGGCGCGAAATAGTTCCCTGGGTTCGTAATCCCGACCAGGATGGGGTTCTTCCTGAATGTGTCCTCCTTCCTGGCCCTTATCTCCTTCATGTCACACTCCAGCGTATACCGCTTGTATTGGCCGTATCCGTCCTTCAGGTTCACGTCGCTTATGCAGACATTGTACATGTCAGCCCCGAACCTGCTGTTGCAGACCACCAGGGCCGCCCCCGGCACGTTATCGTCAGCTATTATCGCATCATAAGGCTCACTTTCCCCTGTTATCCTGACCCAGCCCATCTCCTTCCGCATGGCTTCGGTCACCTTGTGATGGTATCCTGTCTTGCCTCCCTTCGGGGACAGGCCCCCCAAGACTTCAGTGGCGTGCCCCCTCACCACTTCTGCCCTGATGTCCCTGGGCTCGCCCCTCACCATGTACACCCCTATGGGGCGCTCCCCGTTCGTCCCTACTCCCACTATCTCCTCTTTCATGCTTCACACTTCTCAACAAGCTTTTACCGCTTTCGGTCTTTCCGGGCTGCCTGAAGCTAACTTAACCCTCACTTTGCCTGAAGTCCCGCGGCGCCAGAAAAGCATATCCCAATAAATATATTTAACGATATGACTATAACAATAGAACCATAATCAAGTATACAATATAACAAATATTACCTATAACTACTTATAGGAAGTATATATCACAACAATAGTGAGAAAATCTCAAGGTTAGAAACGTTTATATTGCAGCAATACATAATTTTAGTATCAGAAGTGAGGGATGGAAACGGACATGGCCAAGAAGAAACAAAACAAGGTGCTAGAGAACCTGTTTTTGAGGGACAAGCCGGCCCTCATACTCCTGGGGATGAAGACCAAAGCCAAGGATTCTGTCTACGCCACCATACTTGCCAAGGAGGCCAACTGCACCTACTCCCACACCATAAAGATACTCAACATGTTCCAGCAGCTCGGCCTGGTCAAGTTCGAGAAGACGGGCAGGATAAAGAAAGTGGTGCTGACTGATGACGGTTGGGACATAGCGCACAACCTGGAGGCCATGACCAAGAAGTTCGCCCAGATAGAGGACGGCGTGGACAAGAAGGTGAAGGAGCCCAGGAAAGCCAAAAAGTGAGTTTTGCAAACGGACATCCTGCAGCTTTACAAATCTGTTTTTAATGGCAGAATATATACCTGCCTTGACAATAATAGGTATGGCTGTTGACAGGCAGAAGCTCAGTGACGAGGGGAAGGAGTTCGGGATAAACATCGACGAGGAGCCCGCATCCTATGTCTCCTGGCTCAGGACCTGCCTCAACAGGCAGGGGGAGATGGACAGCGAGAAGGGCATGAGGATACTGTGCGGCGTGAACGTCTACCTCAGGGCGAACGATTCCTTCCACCTTCCTAACGACGTGAGGTCAGGCCTGGAGAGGCTCCAGTCAAGGATGTACACGACCGGCAACGGAAAGTGAGTTCTCGTAACGGACATCTAGCGCCTTTTCCTGCGCTTTCCCCGGTTTCTGCGCATTGCTTCCGTTCCCTCTGTGAGCTTCATGAAAAGTATATTGTTTGCAAGAACAGAAGGCAGCGGGTTCATTTCTTGTATCTCCTTCATGTTCGAGGGGAACATCCCCTTCGCGTATATCTCCCTCAGCCCCGGGTCTTCCCTTCCCAGTGCATCGAGCATGCTCATACCTGTCCTGCTGGCCTCTGAGCATCCCGGTTCGCAGGGGACGAACCAGCTCGTGAAGTAGGAGGCCCTTATGATGAGGGGCACGCTGAGGCCTGTTCCGGCCTCCCTTATCTGCTCGCTCGCCCTCTTCTCAGAGCCGTCCCTTCCCGCCAGCCTCTCGGCCTTCTCCGGGAGATAGGCATCTACGCAGCATGCCGGATATGCCAGGAACCTGCCCGTCTCCCTGACAGCCTCCAGGTAATGGTCCGAAACCCCGTCTTCCGCCGCTCCATGGTGCCCTTCCCTGAACAGCCTGTCTATCCTGTCCAGCGCCTCTCCATTCCCCCTGTAGACGTACATCATGCAGTCAAGGTCTCCCCTCCTGCTTCTGGTTTCCGCTGTCACCCCGGCCTCTGCTCCGTGCTTCCTGGACAGCTCGTCAAGCTTCCTGTAGCCGTCGCTGCCCCTTACCTGGGAGAGCACCTCATCGAAATCCCCTCCCTTCACGGGGGGCCCGATGAGGTTGTATGGGAACCCGGATGCCTTCCTGGCCCCCAGGTAAACCGGAAGCAGGCAGTCGAACACGGTGTGCGGCGGCACCCCTAACTCCAGAATGGCCTCGTTTGCAATAGCCAGCGTCCTCTCGTTCATAACAAACCCCTTATCAGTTAGCTTTAAATCCCCTTTCATGGCCGGAATCCCATTTAAATACCTTTTCTCATACTATAGATGAGCCACAAAAAGATAGGCACATGGGACCTGCAGCACTACCACGGGCTTCCGGGGACCATCATAAGGAGCAGGGGCGAGGAAACCAACCACAGCGGCATGCTGATGTACGCGCAGACCTACAGCTCCCCGCCCTCCGTCAGGCTGGTTTGGGGCGAGAAGATATCCAAGGTCATGCCCGGAATCCACAGGGACGGGTTCCCCATAAGGATACTTGCCGAATTCAGGGACAAGCTCAGTGAATACCATGAGCGGAAGGCCGAAAGCAGCAGGCCCCTGGACCCCAGGGTGATATTCAGGGACTCCTACATAGGAAAGCCAGACGTGGAAAGGTCTGTGTACATCACGCCCGGAGACGTGCTGGTTCTGCCTGTCGGCACAACCGAGACGGACACATTCGAGGTTTGCGAGGGAATGGACATGCTCCCTGAACATGCGGCCGAGGGCGCGAAATCCAAGAGGAGAGAGCTTGTCAGGGACAGGATGAGATACTCCACCGGCAGGCTGGCCGCCCAGCAGAATGGAGAGCTTTGGCCTCCCTTCGTCTTCTGAAAGTGAGCATAAGAAACGGACTTAAAGGGGCCTTGTTCCAGAATCCAGGGGGTAGATACAATGTGTGGTAGACCTGGAAGTCATGACGCCCACCAGCCCCTCGCAGCATTCTGTGTCTTCTGTGAAGAATATGCCTTCGCCGACTCCTGCGCATTCCCTGTCCCCTGTCGGGGCGCCTGGTCCCAGCACGCACACGAACCCTATTCTTGTACTGCCGTCCTCCAGGAACTCGGTGTATTCTGCCCTTTCCAGCCCCTCGCAGCACACCCCTCCCTCCGGGAGATGGAAGCCGTTCGGGGTGCATTCTGTCACGCCCTGCATGCCAGCCATGGGTGAAAGCCCGAACAGGGCCGCCATTCCCACGATGCCTGCCAGCATGAGCACTAAAGGGTACCTTTCCATGATTAGATATTGTGCTAACCCCCTTAAATGGGGAAGTTTTCTTTCGGTCCCTGCCTAAATGTGAGCATAAGAAAAGGACTTAAATCTGGCATCCATATATTGTGCATGGCAGGCGTGATGTCCAGGGATGACTTCAGGACATACCTCAAACGCAAGCTTCATGATTCCATGGCCTTCCCATCAGATGAGACTTTTGACAACCTCTACAGGCACGTCAAGAAGGGCAAAGACCCTAGGGTCGTGGCAGACTCGTACAACCTCGGCTGGATGGAGCTTTCGGACAGGGAGTCCGAGCGGAGACGCCAGGGCCCCAGGATGGTCTCTCTCATCAGGGGCAGCTGGGGAAAGCCCCCATACTGACATACGGAGGTTTTGGCTGTCTCTGGCCCCCAAACCCCACCTAAAGCCCCAAAAAGACCCAAAAAAGCCTGTTTTGAGGCTACTTCAACATACGAGGTTGACAATTCATCATATTGTAAAATAAAATGCAGTGTAATGTTAACTATATATACATGTAATGTCAACTATATAATATGGCAGACTTTGCCTCTGTAACAATGAAAGATCCCAGGGGTTACCTGAAGGTCGAGCAGGTCGAAAAGCTCCTGGATGCTGTCCCGAATCTCAGGGACCGTCTGATTCTCCAACTGATGTATAGATGTGGCAGGAGAGTCTCAGAAGTCCTGCTGCTGAGAAAGGAGGACATACTCTGGGATGACAAGAGAATCATCTTCACCATTCTGAAAAGGAAGAAGCCTGTCAAGGAGCTCAAGCCTGTGGACGAAGGCACGCTCAAACTCCTCGATTTGTACGTGAATGACAATGTCTCCCTTAGGGGCATCAGGAAGAAGATGGCAGGAAACGTGCTTTTCCCTGTAACGAGGCAGTACGTGTTCAAAATGATAAGGAAGGTGGGTGAGAAGGCAGGGATAACCATGGTAGGCACGAAGAAGCTGCACCCCCATCATCTCAGGCACAGTTTTGCTGTCCACCAAGTCAGGAACAACATAAAGACAGCTGATGACCTCAGGAAGCTCCAGATGTACATGGGGCACGCCAACATATCGACCACTGCCCACTACCTGCAATTCTCCCCGGAGGAACTCAGGGATGTTGTGGACGGCATGTGGGGCAAGGAGAAGAAGAAATGAACATAAAAGACCATGCAGAGCATATGAAGAGATATGGCGCCACAAGGGAAACCATGGACATGGTTAATGATATATTCATACAGGGTGACAACAGATATGATGACTTTCTCGCCCAGGCTTCAGTTGCGGGATTCATAGCCAATGATGCCCTCTCTATAGACTCAAAGACCCTAAAGGACCCGAAAAGTAAGGACATATCTGATATCAAAGGGCCCCAACAGGACCTGAAAAGGATAGCCGCCCATCTGCTCAGAAAGAGGGGATTTACTGTTCAGGGGTGTGAGATATCAGGTTCAGGAGGCACTGCTGATATGGTAGGGGTAAAGGGAAAGAAGAGGATATTGGTGGAGTGTGGTCCATGCAGAATCGACAAACCTGTATGTTATCTGGAGAGCCCGGATATAGTGTTATGGGTATTGACACCATGCCCGACGGGCGTTATTTTTCATGAGATAACCAGAGGGCAAAGATGGGAAGAGTTCCTTAAATTCCACAAAGAGGAAGAGAGAAAAATGAAGGAAAGGGCCAATACTGCGATGGATACCGTTTATAAAAGAATAAATGAAAAGATGCCGTGAGGATAGCGAAATCCTGATTTTTCGGACATTTATATTCTTTCCCCTCCAATAGTAGATATGGAAGGGAACCCCGAGAGTTCCGCTAGGGAGTGACATGTCCGATAAGCACCCTCACATCTGCGACAGGAACTGCGTCTACTCAGACCCTGACAGACTTCCTGAATACCTTGGGAGAGAGCCCCCTGAGTGCATAGACGCCACATTCTGCACGTTCGTCTACCTGGACAGGATAATAGGCGAGAGGTGCCTTAGGGAAGACGGCCCCAAATACCCTGCAAAGGATGACTTCATGGACCCCAAGAAGTGGGAAGAGACCTTCAAAAGGCTTGAAAGGGAGGAAGGCGCATGATGTCCGGATCCAAGCCTCACACCAGGAAGTGCAGCTGGCTTTGCCTCCTGGCAGACAGATCCGCACCAAATGCCTCTTACCTCAGGTCAGAGGGCCCTGTATACTGCAGGTGCCTTAACAAGGACATTCTTGAAGGGGAGGACTGCCCTATATTCCCTTCCCCGGATTTCGACCTGGAGCAAGTTAAGGAGAGGTATGACAGGGCCAGGAGATGAGCCCAGAACAGGCATGATAATCATCAGCGTGTCACAGACGAGGCTATACACAGGCCAGATGATCACCAGGTACGAGCTTGTGAACGGAAGCCAGAACAGGCCGGGCTGGTACGGGGGCAAGGAGGGCAGGATAGGCTGCCTTCCCCTGGACGAAAACGTCCCAGTCTTCTTCCCGAAGGGCAAGAAGGTGATGCATATGCCCCTGATAAACGGCTGCTACATATGGCTGGAGGAGAACAGCGGCATCATGACACGGTACCTGATAGCCAGCTCCAGGAGGGACGCCTATGCCGAGAGGGAGAGCCGTGAGATAGCGGAAGCCGTCGGCAATCTGCTGGAAGATGACGCCAGGATGAGGGAGGTGGCTGAGGCAAACTCCCTGGAGACCGGGAACTTCTCTCATGGTGACAGGGCTTTCCTGAGGGACGTGGGCTTGCGGAGCCAGGCCGAAAGCATGCCCGGGGACCATGTATCCGAGTTCCTGAAGGGCTACAATAAGAAGGCTGCGGACAGTTACATGAGGATGATGATGAGAAGGGAGATGGAGGGAGAGGATGGCTAGGAAGCTGCCCAGGTTCCTGACAGAGGCTGAGATAGTGGCTGTTTTAGCCGCTGCAGAGGGCCAGGAGAGGGACCAGATGCTCATGAAAACGATGTATTTCCTGGGCCTGCGCAATTCTGAGGCGCAGAAGCTTCTCATAGAGGACATATACCCCATAAACAGGGTCATAAAGGTGGTCCAGAGCAAGAGGGACAAGGACAGGATGGTGCCCATACCGCCCGGGTTCGTGCCCGAGCTGAGGGAGTTCATAGGAGACAGGCGCGAAGGGCCCCTTTTTCCCGGAAGGGACGGGAAGGGGCAGTTGTCCGACAGGCATATCAGGCGCATAGTGAAGGATTATGCCGTAAAGGCGGGCGTCAGGAAGCCTGACGAGGTCCACCCGCATACCCTCAGGCACTCATACGCCACCCACCTGCAGGACCAGGGCGTGCCCCTGAACGTGATACAGCAGCTTCTGGGCCATTCCAGGGTGGAAACCACCACCATATACCTGCATCTCGGCATAGGTCGTATGAAGGAATGGATAGACAAGGCCTTCGGGTAAGGATTTATTCATTCCGGTCCAATAATAATCATGAGCTACAAGAAGATGCTCAAAGAACTGATTGAGATAGCCGAGGATTCAGGCATCAGGCTGGAAGGCTACGAGAAGCCCGGGCGCAAGGAGCTGAAGAGCAGCGCAAGGGCAGGGAAGGACATGGCGAAGGCAATTATAAGGGGGCCCAGGGAAACCACGCCTGGGGAACGGGAGCATGCAAGGAAGCATGGCTATACGGTTGCCGCCATGAGGGAGCCCAGGGAGACCTATGAGAACCCCGCAGAGATCCTGGCCTCAGGTGACGAGTTCCTTAGGCAGGGCAGGCTGGCGGACGCTGTAAAGCGGTACGGCTGGGCGCTGAATGAGGGCGCAAAGGATTCGGTCGTATACAGCAGGCTGCTGCGTGTCGCCAGGAAGTACGAGAAAGACAAGGGCCTGCATACGAGCGAGAACAGGGAACTCATGAGAAGTGTGATGAACAAGCTCAAGCGGAACCTGGAAAGCCACGTCTGACGTCCGTTCTTGACCCTCACTTCCCATTTAAAACTAACTTACAAAAGTCACTATGGAAATGGAAATGGTATGGGAGCTGCCTGACTGCGAGCTGTACGGCTCCTGCAGGAACGTAAAGAGGTGCCCTTACGTGTCTTCCCTTTACTACGTGGCCCAGGAGAGCGGCATAGACTACGCCAACATCACTGTCGCCAGGGAGGGGGAAGGCCGCTGCAGATTCATCATAAGGTCACGAAGTGGCATACCTGAAGATTTCAGGGATGAAGTGTCGCATGATATCGGTCTGATACCAGTGGCGAATGTCCGTTCTGAACCCTCACACCGGGAAGAAAACGCTCAATAACTACGATATATATTTTCTGTAAGATGCTATATATAATATAGTATATAATAGAACTCATGTTATAGAACTATCATATGATATATATCATGTAATATCCTTTAGACAACATATTACAGAATTTTCACTCCCTGGGAAGTGAGGGCTGGAGGGTCCCGTGAGGCTGTAATGGGTCGCAGGATGCGTGTCCAGGTGTGACCCTTCCGCCTCTTGAGGCGGCTATCCGGGGGGCATCGGCCCTGCATCCCCCTGTCTCGAACTTGTCCTCCCTGTCCGCAGGCTCGGGTGAGGATTTCCGGCCTGTAAAGCGTATTAGGCCCCTGCGACAATTCTAATGCATGGAAAGCCTACTGGCGTTCTTCATCATACTTGCGGCAGGCCTTGTGCTCTCAGAGCTGTTCAGGAGGCTGCACCTGCCCTATGTGACAGCGCTGATACTTGGAGGCGTCCTGATAGGGCCCTATGCCATGAATCTTGTGCAGATAAACGAGACAATAGCCTTCCTGGGCGCCATAGGCATAGTGTTCCTGATGTTCATAGCAGGGACAGAGGTCAAGCTGAGCTTCCTGAAGCACGCCAGGAGGAAGGACTTCGTATTGCCCGTCATAAACGGGGGCCTGCCCTTCTCTGTGGGCTTCTTAATAGCGCATTACTTTGGCTATGACTTCGTCACGTCCCTTATAGTGGGTGTGGTCTTCGTCTCATCATCCATAGCTGTCATAATACCGTCCCTGGAGGCATCCGGACTGATGGGCACCAGGTTCGGGAAGACCCTGACTTCCTCGGTCATATTCGAGGACATAGGCGGCCTGATACTGCTTGCCATGCTTATACAGAGCTTCACGCACATGACGAGGTTCCCCCTTCCCTTCTACCTGATGGCTGTGGTGGCCATGATAGTCTTCCTGTACATAGCGATAAGCAGGCTGCAGACTTTCTATCTGGGCAAGAAGAAAGGGAAGGACCTGTTCGAGAGCGAGCTCAGGTTCGTCTTCGTCATGCTTGTGGGTACGGTCATACTGTTCGAGGCTTTGGGCATGCATTCCATAGTGGCAGGCTTCATAATAGGCATACTGCTGAGCGATTCCATCAGGGGGAAGATAGAGGAGAAGATAAGGATAGTCAGCTACGGGATATTCATACCTGTCTTCTTCCTGATAATAGGCATGGAGATGGACCTTTCAGTCTTATTCTCCATGGCCAATGTGATGCTTGTCGTTGCCATAGTGTCCGGGTCTGTTTTGTCCAAGATAGTCAGCGGCTGGATAGGGGGGAGGATAATAGACTTCTCCAACCTGGACAGCCTCCTGATAGGGGTTGCCACCACCCCTTCCCTCTCGACCACGCTGGCGGCAGCCTTCCTGGCCATGGAGTTCGGCCTGCTGACGCATGAGCTCATATCGTCCCTCATAATACTGACGATAATTACCACATTCCTGTCTCCGACCCTGGTGAAGCTCATCTCTGTAAGAAGGCAGGTGAAATAGTTTGCAAGATTCCGTTATTACAGCGTAATACATCCCAATAAATTGTTTCTCGGCCAATAGATATTATGGGATCCAAGCCCCATCTCAAGTCTTCCCGCAGGAAGCGGGCGAACGTGGAAGCGCACGGCTTCAGGGACAGGCAGGACGTGAGGGAATACCTGAAGGGCCACGAGGAGATAGCCTTCATAAGGGTGGCCTACCCTGACATCCTGGGCGAGCTCAGGGACCAGATGTTCCCTTTGATAGGCAAGAAAAGCAGGCTGGAGGTACTTGACAGGTTCTTTGACAATGGGATCGGGATAGACGGCAGCTCTGTGACAGGCTTCAGGGAAGGAGTTAACGAGAGCGACCTGAGGTTCATGCCGGAGGCCAGGACGTTCAGGCCCCTTCCCTGGGCGTATGAGGGCAAGACCCTGTCCTTCTCCGACGGGAGCGCAATTGCCGGCTACCCTGTCTGGAGGGAGGCCATGATATTCGGCCATATCCTGGACCCCGAAGGCAGGCCCTTCGGGGGAGACAGCAGGCATGTGCTGAAGAAGTTCCTGGAGGAGAAGAGGGGCGACACGTTCACCGACTTCAAGGTAGGCCCTGAGTTCGAGTTCTACTTCTTCTTCGACAAGGACAGGCCCACTGTCACGGACACAGGAACATACCATATAGGAGGCAGCTTCGGGGAGATAAGGAAGGAAGTGCAGATGCTCTTCCCTGACCTTGGATGGGAATGCGACCATCATGAGGTGGGCCCGGGGCAGCATGAGGTTGACCTGGAATATGGTGATGCGATGGACATGGCAGACAGGGTGGCTCTCATAAAGTATGCCCTGAAGAGGGTGGCCAAGTCCCATGGGATATACGCTTCATTCATGCCCAAGCCCATGAACGGTGAGGCAGGAAGCGGCATGCATGTGCACCAGTCCCTCTGGAATGGCAGCAATAACCTCTTCTCCGACAAGAGGGCCAGGTTCGGCATCTCCAGGCTGGCCAGGAAATACATTGCAGGCCTTATAGCGCACGGCAGGCCCCTGGCGTTCCTCTGCAACCAGTATGTCAACTCGTACAAGCGCCTGGTCCCGAACCATGAGGCTCCGACAAGGCTGGTCTGGGGAAGCCAGAACAGGTCCGCCTACGTCAGGGTCCCTGAGGACGGGGGGAGGATAGAGCTGAGGAGCCCTGACCCGAGCCTGAACCCCTGGCTGGGCTTCACAGGCATGCTTGCTGCAGGGATTGCAGGCGTAGAGGAGGACCTCTTCGTGCCCAACCCTGTGTCAGAGAACGTTTTCCAGACAGACGAGAAGGCTGTCCGGAGGGCCATGTACGGCAACAGGAGAGAGCAGTACAGGTGGGAGCTTCCCGCAAACCTGGGGGAGGCAATAGACGCCTTCAGGGAGAGCGAAGTGATGGAATACGCCCTGGGAAGGCATATGGTGGATGCCCTAATCAGGGAGAAGACCCTCGAGTGGGAGAGCTTCTGCAGCCACGTGACAGACTACGAGACAGACCACTACCTTCCAAGGCTGTGAACCGCCCTATTTTTAAGGCTTTCGGCCAACTATACACATCGGGTAGGTGTGGGGGCCTTAATGACCGGTCAGTGGGAACATGAGCAGAAGGGACACCTACGTTGCAGGGGACATAACCAGGGAAGAGTTCATAGAGCTGGTTATGGGGGAGATGGCCGATTTCTCAAGGGAATGGTCCCTGAACGCCTCGCTCCTGGAAAGGGCCGGCGTTTACAGTGAGATAGCCGATTTCATAGGCCATGTTGATGGCGACGCGGCGGTCGAGCTGGGCTGCGGGAGCGGCGAGCTCATGAGGGCCGTCAGGCCCTGGAACCCGGACATGGCGCTCATAGGCATGGACATGAACATGCACCTGCTTTCTTTGGCCGAGAGCCTCTCGGGCGAGAAGGCCAGGAAATATGTGTCATTCGATTTCACATCCCATCCTGAAAGGGGGATAGTCATGCAGCCTGCCCGGTCGCCGGACACGCCTTTAATAGGGAAGAGGGAAACATACCTGTTCCTGGACGACGCCAGGAGCATGGGCCCCACCTCCAGGGCCATGAGGGACTCCGGGGCGGTCCCTGCCCTGTTCACCCTGGTCTTTCCCGGAGGGGGCACCCACCTGGAGCTGGAGCACGGATGG
This sequence comes from uncultured archaeon, assembly GCA_964555875.1. Lineage (GTDB taxonomy): Archaea > Aenigmatarchaeota > Aenigmatarchaeia > QMZP01 > QMZP01 > DAOVIL01. Next base: position 33,167 of record CAZKUD010000006.1, on the reverse strand, counting down.
TACGACCCTGATGACAGGATGTCTGCCAGGCAGGCCACAGACACCATGTATGTGTCTGCCATGAAGAAGGCCGGTTCCATGATGCCCCCAGGAGGCCAGCTGGTGTTCGGCGAGGCCTTCAGGAAGGGGAGCGGCCGTGTCGCTGAGGTGTTCGAGAGGATAGACGGGCTGTACTGCGGGAGCATATACAGGGTTAAAGACACGACGGAGCTGAGCAGCGACAGGATGCAGGATTACGTGAGGGCATACGGCAACAGGGCCGGGGAATTCAGCAGGGTCATGCCTTCATTCAGGGAAGGCGAATATTTCGTTCTGGTCAAGCTTGAGAGGAAGTGAACTGATGTACATTCTTCCTGAGGACGAGGGAAGGCTGATGGAGATGAGGCGCCTGAGGAGGGGCAAGTACGTCGAGTACCAGATGCTCATATGGAGGGTTTCAGATGCCTTCAGGAAGGACAGGTTAGACGAGGATTTCGTCGAGTGCATGAGGGGGCTCAAGGAGATAGAGGACGAATGGCTGAGCAAGAGGTATTTCAGCAAGAAGTTCTACGACAAGCTCAAGCTCAAGCTAAAAAGAGATAAGGGCAGGTAGGGTCTGACGCCGTCCAGTCGCCTGTCAGGCCGTAGGCGTTAAGCCTGCAGCCCCCGCATATGTCCTTCTGGCTGCACTTCCTGCACCTTCCCTTCATCTTCCTCTTGTCCCTCAATGTCTTGAATATCCTGTGGCTTACCCATATGTCCTTCAGGTCCTGCACCAGCAGGCTGCCCAGCTTGACATCGGAAGCGCACGCGCAGGGCAGCACGTACCCGTCGTTTGACAGGCCGCAGTAGTTTATGCCCGCAGCGCACCCCCCGAACCTTTCCGAGAGCTTGTTGACCAGCCTGGCCACGTCGTCCCCGAAGTTCTCGACATGCTTCCTCTCGAAGCCAGACAGTATCTCCCCCACAGGTATGATGTCCCCGTTGGTCAGCTCGTTGCAGGTCCTGGCGTAATATGTCATGCCCCTGGCATAAGCCTGCATGCCGCCGTTCCTGGCGCTCTTCTGCAGCCTCCTTGCCAGCATCTCCAGGGCATCCCTCCTCTGCTTGGGGCTGACGTCCATGTTCTGTATCTTCTTGCCCCTTCCTGCGGGGAGTATCCTGGACAGGTAGAACCTGGTCGCCCCCAGGCCCTCGGCCAGCTCCATTATCCTGGGGAGCTCCCTGAAGGTCTTCTGGGTGAGGGTGGTGTTCACTATCACCTCGTCGAAGTCCCTGTTCCTGGAGCAGTTCCTTATGGCCCTTACGGCCTTCACGAAGCTGCCCTTCACCCCCCTGAAATCGTCATGCGTCTTGGCTGTCGCTCCGTCAAGGCCTATCTCTATCCTCCTTATCCCTGCCTCGGTCAGGTGGCTCGACATCTCCCCGGTGATGAGTGTCCCGTTGGACGCCAGCGTGCAGTACATGCCCCTCCTGGTCGCATGCCTGGCTATCGCCAGGAAGTCCTTCCTCAGGAGCGGCTCCCCGCCCGAGAACCCCAGCGCCACGACCCCTGCGTCAGCCAGCTGGTCCACCACCCTGAATGACTGGGTGGTCGTCAGGTCCCTGGTCTCCTGTCCCGTGTCCTGGTAGCAGTGCCTGCAGTTGAGGTTGCACTTGCCCGTGAAGTTCCAGACCACCACCGCGGGAATGCCAGTCGGCTGCGGCTTGTTGAGACCGAACTCCTTTATGCCCTTCAGGACCGCTATTATAGACCTCCTGTACATCGGGTCTGCGGCCATCTTCTTGACGTTATCCGGGGAAACGCCCTGCCTGGCGAAGAAGAACTTGACGAACTTCTCGAGCACCTTCGCATTCACCTTGCAGTGCATGCACTCCCCGTTGTTCCTTCCCGTGGCCAGCTTGTCCAGGACGTTCTCTATCCTGGGCTTCCTGCACACGGGGCACACCCTCAGCATGGCCCATGCGGCGAACTCCGGGAAGGTCCTCAAAGGCGAACGCTGCCCGAACATTTTCCTTGGCATAATCTCTAACATTAGCTGAGTAGATATTTATAATCCAAATGTGGCGTTCCAGAGCCACAAAGTACGCTATATGCGGAGAATCAGTCCTCAGAAATGCCCCGGATTTTTTTAATCTCTTGCAGGTCTTCCAGAATGCCCTTGCATTTTTCCTCCGTCCTTTTCAGGGACTCTGAAGTCTCTTTGAGAAACTCCGTCTCGTTATTGTAAAAGCTCCTGAGTCTTTCTGTATCGGCCAGCGTTGACTCATTGATATCGGTTATTCTGTCCAGTATTTCCATGCATTCATTGTGCTTTTTTTTCACTTTCATTTCATATATGACGGCCGATATTATCAGGGGCCCTGCAACCGCAACTGGAATTGCGGCATATTTTAGGGCAGTATACATCTCCTCAATCGGGAATGAAGTGGCCATGGTCCAGATGGGCCCCCTCTCATGATATTCCTTCATGCTTGATATATGTAGCTGAAGCTATTTGAAGCTGGCGAAACCCTTAAATACCACCGATTTCACTATGAAATAGTTACATCATATGTGATACCATGGTAAGGAAATACGTGAGGGACAAGGCGACCGCGAGGGGCGCTGTCAGCAGGATAGAAGGGGCATACCTGGACTTCGATGAGATGCCTTCAGGCACAATCAGCGAGGCGGATGCCAGGGCATTCTGCTCCAGCCACAGCATGAGGTACAGGGATTCCTTCACTTCAGCGACCAACCTCTTCTGGGCCTACTTCAGGAAGCTCGAGAGGACGCCCAGGAGGAGCAGGAGGGCGGCCAGGGTATCCGCGCCTGAGGTGATAGGCCAGGAAGTGGTGGTGACCAGCCTTGAGGACGGGACAGAGACAAGGCTCTCCCCGGAGGATTTCACCGAGAACGCCAGCGAATACCCCGGCCACAAGTATGCTGTCAGGTACGTCAGCATCACGAAAAGGACCGGCCGGGCCTTCAGCCAGGGCTCCCTGTTCTGAATCTTATAAACCACCTGCACCAATATTACTAATGTTCTACATCAAGCACCTGAGGTACCTGCTTGAGAAGGCGGGCGCCGATCCGAGGGATTTCAAGAGCAAGCAGATGCTCGACGACTGCATAAGGGAAGTCCTTGAGATGGAGAAGGCCGACGCTCCCGTCGTCTGGGAGAAGGTCAAGTCCATACTCTTCGACGAGAAGGCCGACCCCGAGAAGAGGAAGGAGTTCGAGGAAAAGGTCGTCAAGATGATGGTCAAGAAGCTCATAGTCGGATAGAGCAGAGGAGAGGGATATGATAAAGGTCTGGAAGTGCAGGATATGCGGCGAGGCCTATCTGGGGGACGAGCCGCCCACCCACTGCGCGTTCTGCGGGGCAGAGAGGAATCACATAATCCTTGCCCCTGAATACAAGGACCCCAACCCGGTGAAGGGCCTGGAAGAGACGGACAGGAAGAACCTGGAAGAGGCACTCAAGCTCGAGATAAGCGCCACCCAGTTCTACGCCTGCTCGGTCGGCCATGCAGAGAACGAGGAGGACAGGTCCATGTTCAAGGCCCTCAAGAGGGTCGAGAAGGAGCATGTGGAGCTCATATGCAAGGCCCTGGGCATTCCCATGGCAGAGATAGGCACAGAGCCCTGCGACGGGGCAGAGGAGAACCTGAAGGAGACCCTGAGAAGGGAGGTCAACGCCACCAACATCTACACGAAGGCGGCTGCAGAGGCCAAGAGCCCGAGGGTGAAGGAGATATTCGAGGCCCTGGCGAAGGTGGAGGCCGAGCACAGGGATCTTGTCGGGCCAAAGGTTAAGGAGGGATGAAATGGTAAACGTGAAAGCGAAGGGTGAGCACTACAAGTGCAACATATGCGGCAATGAGGTCACCGTCACCAAGGCAGGCGGCGGGGAGCTTGTCTGCTGCGGCCAGCCCATGGAGCTGGTTGAAAGCAAGAAGGAGGACGCTTGATGGCATCTGGAAAGAAGTTCACAATAGAGCATGACAAGGCCGGGTGCATAGGCTGCGGGGTCTGTGCATCACTTGCACCCGAGTTCTGGGAGATAGACAATGGAAAAGCACACCTCAAGGGAAGCAAGGACAACAAGAGGCAGATAGGCGAGAAGGACCTGGAGAAGAACAAGGCAGCTGCAGAGTCATGCCCGGTGAACGTGATACACATAACAGACCCTGACGGGAAAAGGATAGTATAGGCCCCTGAAAGGTTAATAACCAGCCTGACCAATTATCTATTGGATGTTCGATGTCTATGACCTGCTAGTTGTGGGAATACTCTGCGGCACTGCAGTCGCCATGTTCAGGCTCTACCTGCAGTCCAGGAACCCGAAGGCTTTCAGGGACGAGGGCACCACAGGGAAGGACATAATAACAGGAGGGGTGGTCATGACCGCGATAGGCATAGCCTCTGTCATAGGCCTCTCCATGTTCCCTTCATACGGCGTCTGGCTGATAGGCGGCCTGATAGTGCTGTTCATAGGCCTGGCCCTGATGGTGTCCTACTGGCTCGCCTGGAGGAAGTAGCTCACCTTTCCAGCTCCCTCAGGAGCATGGGGCTGTTTGGGCTGCTTATGTGTCTTCCCATCGCCTGAAGGAATGTCAGCCTCGAGCTGAATATGTCTGTGTCCGCGAAGGTGTAGAGGTACTTTACCTCCATCCTTGAGAACGGCTCCGTGACCCTCATGTTGTTCAGGCACTGGTTCATGTCATCGAATGTCCTGAAGCCCAGGAACACCATGTGGGAAGGGGTGCCCCTGGGTATCCTGCACGCGGATATGAGGGAGGACATGTCCCTGAGGGCGTCCTCTATCTCCAGCCTCTCGTTCTCGCTTCTGAAGACCTTGCTGGCAGGCTGTATGAACGCTATCACGAACACCCTTATCCCCAGCTGGCCGTAGGTGGTGTGTGCCCCGTAGCCTGTTATTGCCCTCTTCCTCTCCAGCCTGGCCCTTATCTTCCTGGCTGCAGTGGAGCTTATGCCCAGCTTCCTGCCTATCTCGGCATCCTTCATCCTTCCGTTGCCGATGAGAAGTTTCAGAACCCTCTCTTCCCTCCTGCTCAGTTCCATTATATAACCTATTGGCATCACTGGGTTAATTAACTTAACGTCAAGTTTAAGTACTTTTTGCGAGAATAGGAAATCGGTGTATGCTGGCTGGGGAGGTGAAGATATGAAATGCAGGATACTGGTTTCAGTCGCTGTAGTTCTATTGGCCCTTTCCTTTGTCCCGTCCTTGATGGGAGGAGGGTGCGACATAACCGCAGGATGCGTTGACGTGACAGGGGATTTCATATTCCCCGGCTCTGCCGCCACCCTGGCTGGGATGGTGGTCTCACTCCTGATACTCGCCTGCCTGGGTTTCTTCTACCTGAGCATCAGAAGGGCCCGCTAATCCATCAGCCCGCCCTTGGCAAAATCTATGGCTATCCCTATTATCGCGCAGAATATTATCACGTTGGCCACGAGGTCAGCGGGATAAGGGAACGTCCCCGTGACTGCTGTCAGCTTGATTATGCCGCCCACTATGGCCGCGACGGTGCCCGCCTTGGCCAGCCTGTAGTACGGCCTGGTGTACTTCGGCTTGCTTGCCGTCTTGGCCTTCTTCTTCGTTTGCGCCTTTCCGGCCTTCTTTGCCGCCATGAAGATAATTAGTCCCCTTCGTTAATAAGCTCTTCCCCGCAGCCGAAAGCCAGGTACCCCCTCGGGAAGCCCATGAAGGAGGCTATCGGGCGTATGCCCAGCTGATCAGGTATCCTGGCACCAGGCATGTCCTTCGGGCCCTCGTATGATTCGCTTATGTCTCCAGGACCGATTGCGACCATCCCCGGCCACATCAGCCCGTCCAGCTGGCCTGAAAGGCCCTCTCCGTAATCCATGCTTATCTTTTGGCAGGAAGGGATAAGAAGCTTACCCCTGCATGATTGATTTGGATATGCTCGAAGGCCTGTATTCGGAATCGTGCCTGGTTTCAGCATCCTTGGGAGGGCAGGCGACCCCATACCCGTTCAGGGGGAAGAAGAACCCGGAAACGTCCATGCCCGGCTCGTCGTCATCCAGTGGCCTCATCCTGAGGCTCAGTCCCTGCCACATGTTGTCTAGGTACATAACTTCTGTTGCGGGAAAGAAATAAAAAGGCTATCCCCTTGTCTCCAGGAGCAGCATGGCCTGCTTGTCCGTTATCCTCGGGTTGGCCAGCTCTATTATCTTGGCCGAAAGCCCCAGGGCCTCCAGCTCGGGTATGACCTTGACGTCCACGTATGGCATGTACAGGTCGAGTATCCTGGAGACAGACCATTTGTGTATGCCTGTTTCCTTCGCTATCCTGCTGACAGAAAGGGTCTCCCCTTCCCTATGTGCCTTCCTGAGCACCTTGAGTATCTTCAGTATGTGGGACTTCGTCTTGCCCGCGACCTTTCCCCTGGCCATGAGAACTAATGGCATCCCTGGTTAATATTGTTAATACCTCTTCTTCCCGCCGCCGCTGAAGACCGAAAGCAGTATTATCAGGAACACTATGAAGGCCCCTGACTGCACGAAGGCGCTCCCGCTGGCGCCTGTGGTGGAGAACAGGCTGTGGGCTGACATCATGGAGAAACCCGGTATCAGCTCGGCCCCTGTGTCAGCTGTGTAGCCGCTCAGCATCAGCCAGACGCCCAGTGCGAAGAAGAATGCGTACATTACTGCCTTGCCCGAACCCATATCTATAATTGTCCGGACCCGCTTAAAAGCTTCTTAAGTTTTGCTTCCATCATCTCAGGATGAGGACACCAGCGCGAATCGTGAAATGCCTGAGGGACGGCGCAGGGGAAGGCAGCCCCATAACCAAGGCTCTCATGCCGGTCAGCGACGCCCTGGATGACAGCGAAAGCCTGATGCTCCAGGTCCCCTACGCGATGGGGATGCTTGCCGCTGAATTCCTGACATACCCCCTGGTCTTTGCCAGGGACGTGATGGACGGCCTCTCCGGGTGCGGAAGGGTGGTCAGGGAATACCACCCTGAGGTGGCCTGGGAGCTCGGTATGAGGGACCCTGTCCCTGGCCCTGACAGGCTGTACAGGGTCTCTGTGGAAGTCTGACGCCTTCCGAAGCGCTTATAAGAAGCCTTTTCCAAAAAGGCTTCACCCAAAAGGGAGGCTTCCGAAGCGCTTATAAGAAGCCTTTTCCAAAAAGGCTTCACCCAAAAGGGAGGCTTCCGAAGCGCTTATAAGATTTCTCCCCAATTGTGAATATGGCGGCAATGTCCTCCCTTAAGCCTGTCCTGAAGAACGCCTACCTCAGGGGCGAATCCCTGCTGCTTAAGCTCCCCTACGGCGACAGGGCAATGGAGGGGAGCGTTGCACTGTGCTTCTTCCTCCTGGACACGTACCGGTACCTGGAAGGCGAACGGATGGAGACACCCAGGCCCGCAAGGTCCGGGAGGGGCTGCCGCGTGGAAGGCAATCTCAGGCAGGAGATTAAGGGCTACATCGACTCCCTGGTGGATGGCCTGGACGAGAGGCTTGACAAGAAATTCAACAAGAGGGCAAACAGCCTGGAGGCTGACCTCCAGAGGGCGAGGATAAGGCTCGCTGCAATGGAGGAGGATGCGCTCGGGACCAGTCAGGATGCTGAAATGCACAGGGAGGAGCTGGCATCCTACAAGGCCATGCAGAAGGAGAAGGACGAGAGGGCCATGTCGGCCTTCAGGGCGACAGAGGCTGAGCTGGAAAGGCTCAGGGAAAAGAACTCAGGCCTGGAGGACAGCAACAGGCGCCTGCTGGCAGACAAGGGTGACGCTGCCAGGCAGCTGGAGGAGAAGGAAAGGGAGCTGAAGGCCCTGAAGGAGGCAACAGGACCCCAGTACGGGTTCGACATGCTGCTGCCCGTCCTGGACATGGAGATAGGGGGCAGGTCAGCCTACATAAGGGACACCCAGGACGTGTACACGTTCGCTGCCTGGATAGAAAGGGCGAAGGCATTGGGGCTGGACAGGGAATACATGGACAGCGTGATAGGCGGCCTGAGGGAAGGCTGCGGCATCCTCCACAGGAAGCAGGCAAAGAGGATATTTGAAGAGATGCTGAAGGGCCCCCCTGACAGGGCCGTAGAGGTCCTGAGCAGGAACAGGCTCATCAAGTGAAGTTTTTATTGGAGCCCGGCCAATAATAAAGCATGGCTAAGAAAGTCGTCAGGAAGGCGCTTCCGGCCAGGGGTGGGGGAGGAGACATGTTCATACTTGCCGTCATACTGGCCCTTTTCGCTGCCGCTGTGCTTCTGCCCATGATAGGTTAGGCCTGAAAAGGTTATAAGCGAGCATGCCGATAATTAGATATGCATAAGAGGCTCCCTGTCCTGGGCGTGCTTGCAGTTCTGGCTTTCATAGTTCTTGGATACGTCTACCTGTCCAGCCCGCCCGCCCCGGTTGCCCAGCTCATAATAGATTCAGGCCAGGCGGAGCTGATGCGCCAGGGCGCCTGGGAAGGCTCGGAAAGCGGTACAGAGCTCCTGCAGGGCGACTCTGTCAGGACTCTGGAGGGCTCTGAGGCCAGGATAATATTCTTCGAGTCGACTGTCATGAGGCTGGCCCCGGAGACAGAGGTGGAGATACAGGCCCTCAGCCCTGACCCTGATGACAGCTATGTCTACATCAGGCAGGAGTCGGGCAGGACCTGGAACAAGATACTGAAGCTTAGCGGCATAAGCTCGTATGAGGTGGAGACCCCAACCACTGTGGTCTCGGTCAGGGGCACTGCATTCTCCCTGAAGGTGGAGGCCGGCCTGACCGACCTGCAGCTCGCTGAAGGCGAGGTCAATGCCAGCACGTACGAGGTGAGGGAGGGCGTGAAGGAAAGGCTCAGGACCATAAGGCTTTCCGCAGGAAAGGCCCTGAAGGTAAGGGCAGATGCCATAAGGGAGGAGCTTAAGCCGGCTGACATGGCTGAGGACGAGTTCATCAGGAGGCAACTGCAGAGGGACAAGGAATTCCTGGAAGCAGTCAAGGCCAGGCTGGTCAAGAGGCTGAAGCCCTATGTCCCTGTCATAAAGGAGAGGTACGGGATAACTGACGAGCAGGTCAGGTCCATGGTGGACGAGTTCATAAGCGGCGAGAGCATGCCCCAGCAGATGTCTGACATGATGAAGAGGATAATGAGGGAGAGGCTGGAGATAAGGCCCCAGTCCATAGCAGAGCCTGTCCCCCTTCCCCTGGAGCAGGTCAGGAAGACCACCGAGAAGAACATCGTCCTGACAGAGGAGGAGAGGAAGAGGCTGCTGTCCGCTTCCGGTGGGACTGCAGCCGAAGCCCAGGATGAGTCCAGGCTCCTGACCGAGGTGGTCGAGCCCGAGCCCCTGGACGCCGCCGGCATCAGCGTGCCTGAACAAGAAGATGACGCTTCGGTCAACGAGACAGACTCAGCTGTGGGCGGCCTGGTCGAGGACATCGGCTCCATCCAGACGCCAGTGACCGGAGTACAGTCCCCCGATGCTGATGAAGCCCCCCTGCTTTCAGGGATTTAAGCCTGTTGTGCCAATTATAACCATGGCTTTTGATATAGGTATCATAAGGGTCGCGATGCTGGTCTTTGCAGTAATCCTGGTCGCCGGAGTGGTGCTCTCTCACAACCCCGGGATGACAGGCCTTCTGACAGGCCAGTACGAGCTGCAGCCTGACTTCAGCCAGCCCAACAACATGGTGACCAACAGCGACGCCTGCAGGGACATGGACGAGGGTTGCGTATGGGACTCCCAGAAGATGGAGTGCGTCTGCACCTGGGAGAAGTGACCCGCCCGTTTATAAGGCCAGCGGGCCCAATCTTCAATATGGCTGTCTATACGGGCACCCCCAGGTATCTCGAAGCGTCCGACCCAGACATCGTCGGGATAGCCGGGCCCCTGAGGGAGAGGTTCTACCATGTGCTCGAGGATGACAGGAGGGCAGGGTTCCTGGACGAAGCGGAGACCTGGGAGATGACTGTCGACAGCATAAGGAAGGCGGCCATAATGACCGACATGCCCCTTCCCGAATCCAGGGAGGACCTGCTGGCCCTGATGGAGGGCTACAGGAAGATGCGGCTGGAAGAGATGGAGCCCATGAGGCAGAGGATGAGGGACCTGCTGGACGCCTTCAGGCTCGGCGTTTTCTGAAGATATTTAAAGCTAACCCGCCTTAGAAGTTAGATTGAGGGCGATAAAATGGCGCTGAAACAGCTAACATTCGACTTCAGGTACGATGTCCCCGCGTTCTGCACGGGAACGAGGGGGATGGTGACCCTGGAGAGGGAAGGAAGGGGGCCGCACGCTTACACAGCAGAAGGCGTGCCAGAGAATGAGCTCCCCCTCTACGAATTCGCCAGGACGTGCCCAGAGTGCCAGAGGATACTGGAAGAGCATTACGCTGACCTTGACAGGATGGACAAGACAATAAACGGCCCCAGTCGCGTGCCTGCTGCCAGGCCAAAGGCGGCTGCCCCTGCAGTCCCTGACGTGGAAGAGCGGATGCATGACATCGTTTTCACGCTCAAGAGGGAAGAGCCGGAATACGCTGCAGTGGCTTCAGGCGAGCAGTAACCTATTTAGCCATGTAAACCTTTCTGACTGGCCAAGAGATTTCTATGTTCTCCCTGTCATAGCGCTTCTTGAGCTCCTTTATGAACTCGTGGGTGAGCAGGTACTTGTCAGTGTACTGGTTCACCCTCAGTATTATGGAGAAGTTGATGTTATTGTCCCCGAACTCGTTGAACCTGATGAACGGGTCGAAGCCCTTCACAGCCCCCTTGCTCTTCTTCAGGACCTGCTTGGCCACCTCTATGGTCACCTTCTCGACCTTCTCCAGGTCAGACCCGTAGCCTACGCCGCACTTCACCACGACTGACATCTCCTTAGAAGGGTAGTAGTAATTGGTTATGTTGGCCTCTGACATCTTGGAGTTGGGTATTATGACCGTGTTGTTGCCCAGCACCTTGATCCGGGTGGACCTCCAGCTTATGTCCTCCACATACCCCTTCTCGCCGGAGTCCAGCTCTATGAAGTCGCCTATCCTGATGGGCTTGTCCATTATCATGTAGGCGCCCGCGAAGAAGTTGGAAAGCGTCGGCTGGAGTGCCAGCGCAACCGCCAGCCCGCCTATCCCGAGGGACGCCACCAGGGCGGTTATCTCTATCCCCATCTGGCCCATCATCCAGACCAGGGCCACCACCAGGACCACCACGTATATGGCCTTCTGGCTGACTGACAGGAACTGCTTGCTGACCTCCTTGTCCTTCCTCTTGGCCCTGTGCATGGCGTACCAGCCAACCACCACGTTGAACACCCTGGCCACTGCCAGGGCCACCACCAGTATGGACAGGACGCTGAAGAGGGGGTCCAGGTAGCCCTGGAACGGTATGAATGACGGCGCCTCCTTGGCCGCGAAGTACAGTCCCATCAGGGCCAGGAGCACCAGGATGGGCCTGGTGACTGCGCCTATTATCATGTCGTCCAGTTCTGTCTCTGTCCTGGACACCAGCCTGGTCACGTACCTCTTCAGTATGACGTTTATGGCCTTCCCTATCACCAGGAACGCCACGAACAGGAGGAAAGCCCTGACCAGCTCCCCATAAGGGCCTATGAAGCCTATGTACTGCGACAGGAATTCCAGCATAATGACTATTGGGTCTCATGTTTAATAAAATCCTCCCCCGGAAGCCGGAAATGCTTCACGGAAACCCTTAAAAGTACAGATAACCATTTTCACTATATGCCAGTAGAAAATCTATACACCCCAAAAGGCGCAGGCCATGAAGCCCCGAGGGAAAGGAGGGCATACAGGAGGCCTGACCCCCACCCTGGGCACCTTGCCATGAAGGGATACCTGGACGGGTGCGCAAGGCAGGGAAGCTCGAACAAGCCGATAGAGGCAGAGAAGATGAAGGCATATGCCTGGAGCTTCATCCCGAGGCTGGAGGGCATGGGCCTTGACGACCTGCATTCTGCAATTGCCCTGTTCGAGGACCACCCTGACATCAGCAAGATAGGCTCCCTCTTCAGCGCCGCCTACAACAAGCTGGGCTTCACTGACATATCCTTCGACTACCCATTCAGCCTTGACGACTGGCCCCACGGGATAGAGTACCTGGGGTACAGTCTCCGTAAGGGCAGCAGGATGGTGATAGGCAGCCACGTGAACACGCATAACGGCCTCTGGAGATCAGAAGGCGACGCAGTCAACCATGGCGATTCCGAATACGGGATAGGGAGCAAATCCAAAGGATGCGTGTTCAACTTCGGGGACCTCGGCGGAAGGCTGTGCGACTCCAAGGGTGGTTTGGGGGTGAACTTCGGGAAGGTCGATTTCAGCACTGGGGCCAGCGAAGGGAACATATTCGTGAACATGGGCGAGATAAGAAGGATAAGGGGCGACTGGTCCAAAGGGGGCATAATACTGGCGGTGGACGAGCCGGTGGAGACCCCCCTCTTCGTCCCGGAAGGGACAGTCGTCCTGGGAAGCGATGCCTGCAGGAAGGTCCCCGGCCTGGTGGGTTACCTGGAGGGCCTGAGGGACAGGCTGGGGCCCCACAGGGACCACAGGGACATACTTGCCGGATTGAGGGGCCTGGATGCCAGGAAGGCCATACTGGACATCCTGAAAGAGGGCGAAGCCATAGACGGAGGAAGGTATGAGAGGATGCTCTGAGGCTCTCTACAAACCCAAAGGTGCAGGCCACACTGCGCCTGACAGGGACATGAGAGGGTATTCAGGCGCGAATGATGCACTGTTCGAGGCGTTCAGGGCCTGGATAGACAGCGAGCCTGTCTGCAAGTGCTCCAAGGGAAGGATGTATACCAGGGCAAACAGGGAAGTCGACCGCATAGAGGACTCCCACAGGCTGGCCATGGAACTGCTCCCTGAGCTGGGCAATGTTTCCCAGGAGGGGATAAACTCCGTCTTCATCCCCTTCATAGACCACCCGAATATCGAGCATGCCGGCATATTCATCAGCGCAGCCCACGAAAAGAAGGGGTCAAAGGACGTGTCTTTCAGCACCAGGGAGGGGCCCCCGATATCCAGGCTCGGGTACAGGTTCGGGAGAGACCGCATACTCATCGTGAGGGCGGACAGCAGCTACTATATGGGGGACGAAGGCGAGGGGACGTTCGTCAACTACGGCTCGGCCCGTTCCATGGGCAATCTTGATGCCCCGGGGCTATTCATAAACATGGGGAAGGTCGAGGAGTCAATAGGAGGCTCGCATGCTGACAGCATGTCATTGGACATGGGCTCATGCAGCTGTTACAGTGAAGGGACATGGCTGAGCAGGCACAATGATAAAATCAACCGTTTCGTAGCCAGCAGGAACACTCCATACGAAGTGCCTGGTGTCAGGGATTTCCTGGGGTGGCTGGCTGAAGGCATTGACCCCAGGAAGAGTGATTGGGAGATATTCAGGTTCCTGAGGGAGCATGACCTGAGAAGGATGGTCCAGGACCTGTGGGAGGCTGCTGAATGACCACAGAACCCCTCTACAAACCCAAAGGAGCCGGCCACAGCGCACCTGAAGGGGACAGGAGAGGATACGTGAAGCCCAGGGACGGGCTTGTCGAGATGTTCAGGGGCTGGCTGGGCAACCCGGACAGTCAGCTGAAGATGCCGTTTGACAGCCTGGGAGAGGTGACGTCAAGGGAGATAAATGCCCTCCTGCCCATGTTCAGCGGCCACCCCAACATAAAGCAGGCAGGCAGGTTCCTGACAGAGCTCTACAGGGGCTCAACGCTCAGGGAGTTCGTGTTCGAGAGCGACATTGACGGCGGGACAGACTATCTCGGAAAGGGCCTGCCCCATTGGCACACGCTCATCATAAGGTCCGGCCTGGGCAATTATGCAGGGGAAGAGAGCCACGGCGTCATAGTGAACCTCGCAGACACCGAGGACTGGGACTGCTTCGGCGAGAAGTCGGACGGGATAAACATAAACTGCGGGAATGTCCGGACGATGGGCAGGAAGGCCAACGGCCTGACGATAAACCTTGGCAATGTCACGTTCATGGTCAAGCCCTACCCCAGTGGCGTCTTCATAGACTATGGGGTATCGGACGACAAGCCCAATGGGGAAGAGATGAGGGTCATATACAGGAAAAGGCGGGACATGGACTTCGTGAGGATGGAATGGCCAGCGGTCAGGGAGATTCCCGGGTTCGTCAAATACATGAGGGAACTGAAGGCAGGCCTGGACCCATCCAGGACGGACGAAGAGATATTCTCGGAGATAAGGAAGAGGGACAGGCTTGAAGAGATAAGGAAGAGGGGCATGGTGATGGACATCAGGGACATGCTCGGCCTGGAAGGGCTTCCCCTCGAGCCATAGCTCGCGCTGGCTGCTGAAAAAAGAAAAATCCCCTCCTGGCACTCAGCCTGCTTCTGCGACTGCGCGCTTTATTGCTTTCACGTCCACACCTATGCTCTGGAGCCTCTCCTTGAACTTCGCAAGCGCTCCGTGTATGTCCTCCACGCTCCTGGCCCCTGTGCATATTATCTTCCCGGAGCTGAACAGGAGGAAAGCGACCCTCGGCTCTGGTATCCTGCACACCAGTCCAGGGAAGGACTCCGGCTCGTATTCCACGTTCTCCAGGGCGAAGGATATGTCCTCCAGGTTAATCCTCGCCTTTATCTGGGTGGAAGCCACTATGTTCTCTATCTTCACGTTGAACTTGTTGGGAAGCTTCACCCCGGTTGTCTTTATGTCCTTCACGACAGTCCTGATGGCCGTGTGCGCCCTGTCTATGTCCTTGGAGCCCGTGCAGACGATCTTTCCTGAAGAAAAGATCAGGGTGGCTGCCTTCGGTTCCTTTATCCTGTACACCACGCCCGGAAACTGCTCCGGGTTGTACTCCGCGCTGTCAAGCTTCCTGGATATGGACTTGAGCGGTATGTCCCTCCCGAGAGCAGCAAAAGCAACGACGTTTTCAATCTTTACGTCAAACTCCATGTTATATTATATAGTTCGAACTTGTATTAATATAGGGTTTCCGCCCCGGAACGGGCCGTTTCCCCTTGTTTCCGGCATGCTGGGGGCCTGTGTGATGCGCATTCACGAATATAAGCGGGCCTGACCAACAATAAATATGATGAGGAGGACGGCCATCACCTTCCTGTTTTTCATCCTGCTCTCCAGCAGTGCCTATGCGGCAGACTGCGGGGGCGATACCCCCTGCCTGTGCGGGGACAGGGTAGTGGCCAGCAGGACGCTGACAGAAGCCGACCTGGTGGCCTCAGTGGGCTGCCACTCCAACGGCCTGTACATCAACACCACCGGCGTGGTGCTGGACTGCGGGGGCCTGATGATAGAGGGCCCGGGGGTGTACGACGGCATAAGGGTGGAGGCAGCAGGCGTTGAGGTGCGCAACTGCAGCATCAGGAACTTCAGGAACGGGATATTCCTGAAGGCTGCCAACCAGTCGAAGGTCATCAGCAACACGGTCTGGGACAACTCCAGGTCAGGCATATTCCTGAACAACTCCATAGGGGTGCTGGTCCAGGACAACATAGCGGACGGCAACAATGACGGCGTCGGCATATACTCCATAGGCGGGAGGGGCAGCATATTCGAGGGGAACTCCGCCAGCAATAACGGCAGGGGGCTGGCGATAGCCAGCACGTATGACGTCCAGGCGAACAACAACACCGCCAGCAGGAACGAGAGGTACGGCATATACCTGTTCTCCACCACCCTGAGCACCCTGGCTGACAACACGGTGGAGAAGAACGGCCTCTACGGCATATACCTCCTGAAGGACTCGGACGAGAACAGGCTTGACAGGAACCAGGTCTGGGGCAACCTGGAGGCAGGCCTCTACCTGGACCCCACTTCAGACTACAGGATAACCCTCATAGAGAACGCCTTCTGCAGGAACTCCAACCATGACATACTGGTCGATTCCCCTGACACCCCCTACGGCTCCAAGAACACATGCAACAGCCCGGGGGACTGGAACGACGCCGGCCAGAGCAACTGCACCTACAGGTGCACGCCGGGAGACGGGGCCATCTCGGACTGCTTCGACGGCACGCCTTCGGGCGTGTGCTCGTCCGACATGCCGCTCTACTGCGACGAGGGCATCCTCAGGTACAACTGCACCATCTGCGGCTGCCCGATAGGCCAGAGCTGCGACAAGAACGGGACTGGGGGCTGCTACGTGGAGTCAATCTACAACTGCAGCGACGGCACCAGGTACGGCCACTGCGCCCTCAAGAAGCCGGTCTTCTGCCAGGACGGGGAGCTGGTGGACAACTGCGACCTCTGCGGCTGCCCCCCGGGCTACGGGTGCAACACCTCCAGCGGACACTGCTTCATGGTGGACGTCTGCCAGGACGGGACCTTCTACGGGGCATGCTCCTCCAACGTCTCGTACATGTGCAAGTCAGGCAGGCTGGTCCAGAACTGCACCCTCTGCGGCTGCCCTGAGGACATGAAATGCAACTCCACTTCCGAGAGGTGCTACCTGGTTTCCTGCATCTCCGACCAGGACTGCCCGGGAGGCTACTGTTCAGGCCCCTACTGCAGGGACAGGGAGGCCCTTGGGGAGGCCTGCGCCAGGGATGCAGCCTGCTCCTCAGGCCACTGCGTTGGCGGCACATGCGTCTCCTGCGTTTCAGACTCGGAGTGCCCCACCACAGAGGTATGTTCGGAAGGCTCCTGCAGGGCAGTCTCCTGCCCCAACGGGATCGTCAGGCAGCACAAGTGCTTCCCCTTCGATTGCGAGTCCGACCAGGACTGCCAGGCCCACCAGGAATGCGTCAACAGGTACTGCTCCGCCCTCTTCTGCCTGGAGGACCAGATGATAGTGGACCATGAGTGCGTGCAGAGGCCCTTCACCCTGTACGACTATGCGTTTTACATGCTCATAGGTCTGGCCGCCGTCATAGCGATAGCGTCAGCCCATCTCTACAGGTCCAGGGGCCGGAAGGAAGGCGGGCCCCAGGCCGGGGAGAAGGAGGAAGAGGAATGAGCACCAAACTGCTGATGGGCCTGATGGAGATATACGGGACCAGCGGCAACGAGGGCAAGATAAGGGACGCCATACTGAAGGAGATAAGGAAGCACGTGAAGGACGTCAAGGTGGACAGGTTCGGCAACATAGTGGCCCACAAGAAGGGGAAGGGTCCCAAGGTGCTTATGGCTGCCCACATGGACGAGATAGGCCTGATAATCAAGTCCATAAGCGATAAGGGCAACATAAGGTGCTCCTCCATAGGCGGGATAGAGGCCATATCCCTGATAGGCCAGAGGGTGCACATGCACGGGAAGAGGGGAAAGGTCCACGGGATAATCACCACCCCCGAGATATCGGACGACGAGGGCATGGAGGAGCTGCCCGAGATAAAGGACCTGATAGTGGAGACAGGCATGGACAGGAAGGAGCTGAAGAAGAACAACATAGACACCGGCACCTTCATAGACCTGGAGCAGAAGTCAGAGATATTCGGCAGGAAGATAACGGGAAAGGCCCTGGACGACAGGATAGGCTGCTACATACTCCTGGAGCTCGCCAGGAAGCTCAGGAAGAGCCGGGCAGACGTCTATTACGTCTTCACCGTACAGGAGGAGATAGGCCTCTACGGCTCCCAGACCTCCCTGTACGGGATATCCCCGGACATGGCCATAGTGGTGGACGCCACCACAGCGGACGACGCGAAGGAGCAGGCCCACGAGATAACCAAGCACCTTGGGAAGGGCCCTGTCATGACCATCAAGGATGAGGACATCATATCCAACCTGTGCCTGGACGACCACCTCAGGAAGCTGGCCAGGAGGCTGAAGGTGCCCCTCCAGGTGGAAGTGAACGACGAGGGCACGACGGACGCCAGGAGCATATCGGTCTCGAAGGGCGGCATACCCACCACGATGGTGGGGGTCGCCATCAGGAACATGCACACCACCATGGGGCTGGCCAGCCTGAAGGACATAGACTGGCTCATAAGGCTGCTGGAGGCTTTCCTGAAGAAGCCTCCCCTCAAGTGCATGCAGCCCAACCAATAAAAAGTTTGTTTCTATAAGAGCACTATGGCAGAAGCATACCAGGCAGTCAGCCACTGCAAGAGATGGGACATCTGCAATGACATAAGGGACTGCCCCATCTACAGGGGCATGAGGGAGAAGGTGAAGGAGAGCCTGGGCGACGATGGCTTCGAGACAGTCCAGGGCACGAGCCCTGAGGTGTCCATAATCCATTTCGACGGGCATCACCAGGAGGGGGACAGTGCCGTGGGCCACAGGGTAATCATGATGGCCAACAAGTACGAGGGCTCCAGGCGGCCCCGCAAGGGCTCCAGGAGGGTTCTGGAGAGGAACTGCTACTTCAACGTCGTGATGGAGGCCGGCCCCCCGGAACTTGAAGGGGAGCTCCAGGGGATTCATTCCGAAAGGCGGCTCAGGCTGGCGGGCGAAGCCAGCGCTTCACCTTAAAAACCTGACATCCCATTCTAAAGCATGGTCAAGACTGTCATGAAGAGCTGCTCGGAGAGGGACACCTGCCTCTCGATGGAAAGGTGCCCGGTATACCGGGCCATGAAGAGGGTGCTGGACGTGTATTTCTCCGGGAACGGGGACAAGGCAGTGGACATCACCAGGGAGATAGAATACGGCTCCAGGTTCAGGTTCCACGTGTACTCCGGCGTGGGAAGCGAAACGGACAGGAGCGATTCCAGGGAGGCCTTCCTCACTGGAGTGAAGGGCGTCGCTGAGGAGGACGGGGGCTGCGTCATAAACGCTGAATGGACAGGCGACATCCCCGGGCTGTTCAGGGACATAACGAATGCCAGGGACAGGCAGGTAAAGATGCTTGACCCGCACACTGAAGGCCTGGACAGGGAAAGCGGGAGTGAAGGCCCCTCCAAAGGGCAAAAAACGGGCTCTGCCTGAACCAGGCGCCTCCCGAAAGCCCTAAAAATCTGACCCACCAATAGTCAACATGGCTGATTCTATCGTCGCCTACACGATGGGCGGCTGCAGGTATCCCTGCAGTTCCATAAGGGAGTGCAGCATGGCAGGCAGGCTCTCCCCGATAATGGGGGAGGGGAGCCCTGTCCAATGGGACAGTGCTGTATCCGGACCGGACTTCAGCACGATGGTAACGGCCTATGTCCCGAAGGAGACCAGGAAGGCTGAAGTCAGGGAAACGGTTAAGGATGAGGCAGGAAAAGAGGGGGAGAGGTTGTCCCTGGTCGACAGGGAGTTCCTCCTGACGGAAAGGGCAGGCATCCTTTCGGTCACCAGGGTGGAGACAGACCCGGGAAGCCCCTACTGCAACGTGGCCGCTGTCCTGAGGGGGGATGACAGCCGCAGGCCCAGGCTCGTCCAGGCCATGAAGGAGGAGGGCAGGAGGCTGGAATACACCCCGCACGACGACATGGCGGACCTGATGGTCGCCTGCAGCGTTGAATGCCCTGGCCCGTGCCTGAGGATGGGGGACTGCGGCCTCTACAAGTTCATGGACAGGAACATAAGGGACATAGAGAGGAAGATGAGGGGAAGGGACTTCACCACATTCAGCGTTTGCGAGGGCCGGTCTGGGCCCGGCTCCAGGGTGGACAGCAGGGCCACCGCCTACGGCTTCAACAATGAAGGGGGCAGCACCTTCCTCAGCATGGTGAAGCTCTGGGGCGAAGAGAAGCCTTACTGTATCATGATGGTCGGCCTCCACGGCAGGAAGAGCGAAGAAATGATGATAGGCACCGCCCTTAGGGGCGTGCTTGACAGGGAAGGGGAAAGGTTCGGCGCCAGGAAGCTCACTTGAACGCCCTGCGCGTCTTCCTGGAGCCTGCCATGCGCTCCTCTGCCGCTTTTGCCGCCTTCTCCAGGCTGTTTGCCCTCTCACTCAGCTCTTTGGACCTGTCCTCCAGGCCCTCCTGGCCAGGGTCAATATCATGCATCCTGGAATATGCGCCCGAGGCTGACCTCAGGAAGCTTGCCCTCTCTTCCCTGGTGTATTCCATCTTGTCCCCTGCCTCGTCCTCAAACATCTGGGCAGCCTTCCCGAAATCGTCCATAGCCTCCTGGCTGTCGCCGGACTTCCTTGCGGCCCTGGCGGCCTTCAGGTAGCAGAGGGCCTCCTTGTCCTTCCTCCTGGAGCTCACGAAGAACTCTGCGGCCCTCTTGTAGAGCCTGACTGCCCTCTGGTAGAACACCTTCTTCTGTTCAGCGCTTTCAGCGTGCTCTGCCCTGAACACCGCGTTCTCTGCCCTCTTGTAATCGAGCGAACCCATGATAAGAATTGGGGGCTAATCAATAAATGCTGATGTGTCAGGGAAGCCCCTTCCCGAACATGTAGGCCGCTGAATCCGTCCTCTCTTCCTTCACCCTGTCCAGTATGTAGTCCAGGTCACTGTCCACCATGCACTCGGCCACCTCGGAGGCGGGCCCTATGATGTCACTGTGCTCCCCCAGGAAGGCCCTGAAGCCCCCATAGTCCCTGGGGCTGCTGAATGCCAGCATGTCCAGTTGCATGACGTATTCCCTCAGCCTTCCCTCTTCGCCGTAAGTTATCTCAGCCTCAGGCTCCCCGTTCCCAATGTGAATCCTGACAGAGGAGGGTATCATTATCATCGCAGCCAGGTTCTCCCTTATGTCGAATATCATCTGCTTTCCCCCTCTGGCCCTATGTCCCCGTTGAACAGGTCCTCCACTGCAAGGGACGCCATGGACCTCCTGAACCTGAGCAGCCTACTGTAATGGTCTTCCCTGACCCTGTCCAGGAATTCGGCGTCTTCCATTATCATCTTCTCCAGCCCGGCCGCCCTTCCCTGGTCGCCTGCCTTCCTGGCCTCTTCCAGCTTATCCTCCAGCTCCCTGTGGAACCTCTCGAAGAAGCCTATCCCGCTGTCTGAAGAGGCCTCTGCCGTGTACATCTTGATGTCCTGCATGTGGGTGAGGGTCTGGAATATGAAATCCACAGTCCCCTCTGCCAGGTCCTCCGTGTACTTGTAGTACAGTGTGCCCTCGTCTATCAGCTCCCTGTACTTCCTGAGCGCAGCCTCAGGGCTGCCGAAGCTGCTGATTGCGGCCCTGAACCTTGGGTGGGTCCCGGGCTTATCGAGCTCCTCTGCCATCTTCCTCTCTGCATCCTTCATCTTCCCGTCAGCCCAGGCCTCCACTTCCCTCCATCTCATGCCGGCGTAGTCCTGGAAGGTCAGGTGCCTGCCTATCCTTGGCAGGGGTACCGTCCCCTTCAGCCACTGAAGCATCTGGTAGTACACTTCCGGGTCCTCCATCGTCACAAGGTGGCCGAACTCGTGCACTATGGAATCCTCTGTCCCTATCCCGCACGACACCACGTCCAGCATGTCCCCCTTGTAGACAGTCAGGTACCTCTCCTTTATGGCCTCCATCATGCCCAGGAAATCGGCCTCGCTTTCCGGCATGTCCGTGTCCTGCACGAACCAGTCGCAGTAATCGCCGTAATCGCCCTTGTCGGTCCTCCTCTCGCCTATCCTGGGGAGCATCTCCGTTATGTCGTCAGTGCAGTTCGGCCCTGCCGAGCTGGTGGTCGACCCCTCGCCCAGCCTTATGACCACGGGCTCCAGCTCCCTCATCAGCCTGGGGCCTGCCCTGTACAGCCTCACTGCCATGCTGTGCAGCCTGTCGGACGTCTTCCTGTCGCAGCCCACGGTCACCATGGCCATCACGTCGTCCCTCCTGACCTGCCTGAGAGCGCTCTCCATGTCCCCTGCCTTGGGGCCGTCTGTCATGAGGGTCACCCTGTAGCTGCTGTCCCCGTGCCCGTACATGAACTCATGGAACCTGAACTTCCCGGGCGTCAGTATGGGCTCCGGGACCGCTATTCCAGGGCTGTCAGGCACTATTATGGGCCCGTCCTGCGCCTGCCCACTGTCCTGGCCTCCCCCACAGCCTGATATGGCAGCCAGGAGGGTCAGGAACGCTGCCGCGTACCCCATCACCTGCATCCCGGCGTAGCCGGAGGCCGCCTCTTCAGGCAGTTCCAGAAACGCGTCCCTCAGCTCGCTCAGGTGGAACTCGTGCCAGTGGGTGAGCCAGCTGCCTTCCCCTGACATCTTCTGGTAGAAGCCCAGGTCGAACCCCGGGCCTGCCTGGTATGCCGCCGAAAGCGTGTCCTTTCCGGTGTCCTGGTACTGCTCCCTTATGTGGTATTTCATCACTTCGAGGGCGCTTTCCCTGTCCATCCCTGTCTCCAGAAGCGTGTCCAGCTTCTCCTGCAAATTCTTTCCCCTGAATGCCCTGTCCATACGCTATTCTTGAAGCAGGTATTTATAAGGTTAACTATTAGACAGTGACAAATACATTAACTGCTCGTACAGAGTCACGCTTTCCAGCGACTCCCACAGGGCGAACAACCTTGCCACTGCCCTGCAGGGCAGGATGCAGATGGAAGCCATGAAGCTCGAATCTGAAAGGGAAGGCGCCTGAAACAGGCACAAGCTTATTTTGGTCCGGCTGCAATAATCAACCATGGCAAAGAAATTCAAGAGGGACAGGAAGAAGGACATAGAGGGCTACGCCTTCGTCGGCCCGCTCCTGGTGTGCCTGGGCATAAGCATGTACTACGGAAGGCCTGATGTGGGCGCCCTGACAGGTGTCGGCCTGGGCTTCATAGGCTCGCTTATAGTCGCCCTGAAGATGAAGTCCTAGAGTATCCCCAGCCAGTTTTCTCCGAGGGGTATCACCCCATACTCCTTCCAGTTCTCGCAGAAATGCATGTAGCTCTGGTTGCTGTAGTCATTGTTGCCTCCCCCTATCCTGATCCTCTTCAGGCCCATCTTCCTGGCCCTTCTTATAGCCTTCTTCTGCATCCACAAGCCATGGCCGCTCCCCTTGTAATTGTCATCCACCTCCACTGAGAACACATGCATGCTGTCCTTCTTCACCCTGAAGGCGGTGTGCCCCACTATCCTGTCCCCGTCCTCCAGGAGGATGGCGTCCCTGCCCTCCCTGAACATGTACCATCTGAGGGGCCACAGGAACAGCTCATTGAGCATCTTCGCCCTGAACAGGTACTTCAGGTGCCCCAGCTCCCTCTCGAAATTGGAGCCCTCGTCAGGGTAGCCCATCCTTTCCAGGAGGAACCTGCTGGCAACCCCCCTTTCCCTCTTCAGGTCCGAGTAGAAATACCCCTTCGCTGACATCTTGACAATGGGAGGGAAGCTTTAAGTCCGGACAGGGGCCCGCTTTCTGAGCATCCAGACAGCAAGGAGGTTCAGCAGCCCCATTATCACAGGGTACAGCAGGTGCATGCTGAACCCGTTCACGGCTATCCCGGTGGAGGCGTACGTTATCATGCCCAGGCCCGCAGCCAGCACGAGCCAGTGGGAGTTCTCCATGCTTATAATTACACCTGGCATAAATAAGTCATTTCCCTTCCAGTATCATCTCGTCCAGCAGGTCGCTCTGGGACAGGCCCCGTTCCTTCGCCAGCTTCTTGAGCCTGCTGGCTGCCCTTGCCTCCAGCGTGAAGTTCTTCCTCACCTTCCTGAGCGGCCAGACCCCTGTCCTGTCGTAGTCTTCCAGTATCTCGGCAAACGGCCTGACCCTCTTCATTACCCTTTCAATATCCTTCGAGCGCATATCTCACCATCCTTTCAAGCCTTCTCAAGTCCCTCATGTTCTTCTCTGCGACCTTCTCCATCGCCTTCGTTACCCTCTCCAGCACCTCATCGGTCAGCCTGAAGCCCCGCCTTTCAAGGACGAGTGCCGTGGCTGTCAGGCATGTCCTCTTGTTGCCGTCTGTGAAGGGATGGGCCACCAGTATGGCCCTCCAGAGGAGGGCCAGCTTCCTGTATATGCTTCTCCCCCTTCCCATGGACAGGGCTGTCTCTATCTCCGCGTCATATGTGACGCTTCCGCCATATCTCCTGTTCATCTCGGTTATTTCCCCTTTGGTTATCTCTTCTTCCGTAATCATATGTATAATTATGTAAGAAAGCTTTAAATACATTATGTTACATATATCTAACATGTTAGAAATAATTAACTATGGAGGAAAGGAATGAAAGACAAGGTTACAGTCGCCACAAGCATCGTGATAGTGGCCGCCGTGCTGGTCACCCTGACCCTGTACATCCTGGGAGCATCCTTCCTGGGCCTGCCTGACTACGGCATCCCTGCCGTGGCGCTCCTGATAGTCGCAATCGCCGTCCTGATAGTGGCCATGAACTACAAGAACTTCAGGCTCGGCCTTCCTGTGAAGGACGAGAGGACAAAGAAGATAGATGCGAAGGCCTGCAGGTACGCCTTCATAGCGACCATCTGGATAGCCCTGGGGACAGCCATGATGGAGGACTACGTGACCCTTCCCTGGAGGTACAACTCCTACATCATAATGTTGGGGTCGGCCCTGGTGTTCCTGATATCCTACCTGATACTGTACTACAAGGGGAGCGCAT
>CAZKUD010000006.1:0-8718 GCA_964555875.1 uncultured archaeon | reverse complement strand
AGGATAAGGGAGCTCAGGCAGAAGAAAGGCCTTACCCAGGAGCGGCTCGCCCAGCTGGTCCAGGTGAGGAGGGAGACCATAGTCTTCCTGGAGCAGGGCAGGTACAACCCTTCCCTGGAGCTCGCCTGGAGGGTCACCAGGGCCCTGAAGGCCAAAAGGATAGAAGACGTATTTATCCTGGAAGGGACAAATAGGTAATTATGATGGTATTCTGGACGATACTCGGGGTGGCGGCGCTGGTCGTCATATTCGCCATACTGATAGGCTGGAAGGCCTGGAAGTCTGGAGGGGAGCTGAAGGGAAAGGACAGGAGGAACGCCTACATCCTGACAGTCCTGCTTTTAGTGGCGATATTTTCCATGGTCGGCCTGACCCTTTACCAGGAGACCCTTGTGACAGGCGAGCCGATAGACTTCAGCGAGTTCTGGTTCATGCCTTCCTGGATAGCCATATTAGTGCCCATATGGATAGTAGCCTCCAGCAAGAAGAAAAAGAAGCCCACAAAGCAGGAGCAGAAGCTGATAATGGCCGCCATCCTGATAGGCGTCATAGCCCTGATAGCAGGCGTCCTGGCCTTCCTGATTTAAAACTTGCCCCCAAGTATGGGTATGGCCCTGAAACTTGAGATAGCCCATTCCAACGGTTGCAGGAACGTCTGCAACGGAGACCCCACCAAATGCCAGGCATACGCCAGAGGCTACACTCTCCTGCACTCTGTGTCCGATGACCCGTTTAATGCAGAGAAGATATATGCGCTTCTTGACGAAAAAAGAAGGGACAAGTCATACAATATCCTCTTCGAGGACGGCGAGATGACAGTGGCAAGCATAACCCTTGACGACTCTGGGGAGAGGCTCTGCAGGATAAGGGTGGAGATAGAGAGCGAGACCCCAAACGCCCAGAGTCTTTACAGGATGGCAGAGCAGACTATCCTGGAGAGCTTCGAGGACTGAATGTCCGGATGTAACCCTCACTTTTTTAAGCTTCAAACCAACCCTGAATCATGACAATCATATCCAGGCTCAGGTGCGGCACCTGCGGCTACAGGGTCACCTTCCATTCCCACATGAAGAAGGCAGTGTGCCCCAAATGCAGGGAGTTCGTCGAGACGAAGTTCCTTCTCCTGCCGTCCAGGCCTGTAAAGTGCAGGGAGTGCGGGACCAGGCTGGAGCCTGTGAAGACTCTGGACGAGGACGGCTGTCCCCTTTACGACTGCCCCAAGTGCGGCGGCAGGATGGTTAGGGATGCCCCGCAGGAGGCGCCTCCCAGGAACGAATGCAAACAATGCAGTGGCACCAAGTATGACGGCAACCCCGTTAAGGTGCCAGTCAAATGCCCGAAATGCGGCGTGGAATACAAGTTCCCCGCAGCCTGGATGGTGGAGGGGAAGAAGCCAGTGCTGATATTCTGCAGCAAGAAGGACTGGCCGGACAGGTTCAGGATGGACACGAAAGGGCTGGAGGGGAAGGGCACACTCATCACTTACGAGGAGGAGGCTGCAAGCGTCCTCAGGAAGATGCTGCCCAAGCATGACGTCAGGTGTGTCTGCTCCCGTAATTTCAGGCTCGTATGCAAGCCTATAGGCGGCATCGTGTGCTGCAGGCTGGAATGTATGGTTCCGGAAGACGGCAGGGAATACACTAATTTCCTTTCGTCCTGCGACAGGTGCAACGGCTGGATAGCTTGCGCCAGGATAGATCATGTAAGCAGGAAGGAAGGGCACGAGATGATAGGCCTCATCTGCACCAAATGCGGCAAGCAGATGGGGGCCTGGCTCCACAGTGACTGCGGCGGCATGGTCAGGGAAGACGGAAAGGGCAGTTACGTCTGCGGCAAGTGCAATCAGCACATAAGCAAAGATTCCAGAAGGGCCATGGAAAAGGCGGCTGACTGGCACGAGAAGGGCTTCAGGTACGTCTGCCCTCATTGCGGGAAGGAGACCAAAGGG
Source organism: uncultured archaeon (assembly GCA_964555875.1). GTDB lineage: Archaea > Aenigmatarchaeota > Aenigmatarchaeia > QMZP01 > QMZP01 > DAOVIL01. The sequence continues at coordinate 6,770 of CAZKUD010000006.1, read as the reverse complement.
AAGCAGTCTGCTGAGTCGCTTCCGATAAGGTACATGGACGGCCAGAAGCCGGTGCTCTACCAGATGCACAAGGTCCTCTGCACGGAATGCGGGAAGGACATGATATTCCTGAGGGTTGACACCAAGTGCCTCCACTGCAAGAGGCCGGTGACGCTTGCCAGGGCATCAGAGCACCCGAGCAGGGAAACAAGGGACCTGTTCTGCCCCTGGTGCGGCGAGATGCTCAGCGAGAAGGTGCATGTGGGCTGCGGCGGCATCATAAGGGAGGAGAATGCTGTCCATCACGGCCCCCTCTCAGCCAGGGCTGACCTGATATGTTCCAAGTGCAAGAAGAGATTGGGCGAAGTGGTGTCCTGAATGTCCGTATAGAACCCTCACTTCAGGATGCTTGCGGCCCTTTTGAGGGGGTCCAGAAACTCTTCGATGTCCGGGGCCAGGTTTTCGGTCGCATGGCGTATCGCCATTTCGCTGTGGCCCCTCTCCCCCTCATTCCTTATGTTCCCAGAGAACCTGGCAAAGACAGGGTCATCCCTGTCTTCAGGGAATTCTGCCGTGATTCTCCATGCGGACACGCCCAGCATCATGCCTTCCTTGTGTCGCGAATGGACGTCGTACCTGAGCTTCAGCATGCTCCTATCGGGAAGCCTCCTCACCCTGACCGTATCCCTGTCAGGCATGTCCAGGGCCTCCAGCCCCTCAAGGCAGACGGAATGTGTCATATCATCGTATTCAACCCCCTGCCTCTTCCATGACCTCTGGTCATTCTTGCTGTAAAGGGCGTATTTCCTCCCCTTCTCCTCGAAAACCACGGTTCCCGTGGAATAGTTGCCATGGGCATTCCAGTTCCTTGCGGTGAATTTATTGAAGATGTGCCTGTTGCCTATGGCATCTATGCGGCCTGTCAGCTCAAGCCCATCCCCAGACAGGTCCATGTGTGACTCTATTATGAATACCCTGGGCTCTTCCAGGTTTCCGACGTATATTTTCACCATGTCCTTGAATGTCACTATGGGAAGGCCCGATATGTCCGCCGCTGAGAACATGCCATCCAGCCTGGCAAGCCCCGACGCATGGTAGGTCCCCTCATCGTCCACATATGGCTTTGGTAGGGATTCCAGGAAGCTTTTCCAGGCTGCCCTGGCCGCCGAATTGGCCCCGTCCAGCCCTTCCCTGAGCGCCCTCAGGCTTCTCATGTAATCAGACTTCCTGCTCATAGTGAAATGGAGGAGGCAAATTATTTAAGCCTTGCGACGGCCACACGGGCCCTCACTTCTATATCTCCATCTTCCTGAAGAACCAGCTCGCTATGCTGACCAGCCCAATGAAGAAGCCTGCCAGCACCACGAAATCCACCCACAATGGGAACTGGGCCACGCCCAATAGGGACGCCCTTATGCCGTCCACCCCGTACGTGAGCGGGTTAATCATGGATATCCCCTGCAGCCAGGCAGGCGTCTGGCTTATGGGGTAGAATATGCCTGAAGTGAAGAACGTGGGCATCATCACGAAGCTCATTATCATGTTGAAGCCCTCCATCGAGTCCATCCTGGAGGCTATCAGCAGGCCCATCCCTATGAACACGAAGCTTGTCATGAACATGAACACCAGAGCCGGTAATATGCCGACGCTTACAGGCACGCTGGCGAGCACGAAAGACAGGACCATTACTATAATGCCTGTCACCATGGCCACGAACGAGCCCCCTATAGTCTTCCCTATTATAATAGACGACCTGGGTATGGGCGCGACAAAGACTTCCTTCAGGAACCCGAACCTCCTGTCCATCACCACAGACACCCCGGAGAACATGGAGTTGAACAGCAATGCCATCCCTATTATCCCTGTCGCCATGAAGGTCAGGTAGTCGAAGCCTACAACCCCTGCAGTGAAGGCGGAGCCCAATCCTACACCCATCAGCACTATCCAGAAGAACGGCATCGCGACTGAGCTCACTATCCTGGACCTGGCCCTCAGGAAGTTCTTCATCTCCCTCAGCCATATCGTGTAGACCCCTTCAAGCATGCCTCCCCCCTATGTACCTCTCCAGCACCTCATTGTGCCTGAAGGCCAGCTTCATCTTCAGGGCCTCCTTTACGGGCACCCACTTCAGCTCCTTCACCTCTTTGGGGTCAGGCCTCTCCTTTCCTGAGGCCTTGCCTGTGAACACTGCCACCAGGGCATGCCAGTCCTCTTCCGGGCATATCTCGTCAGAGCATAACAGGAACTCAGGGGTGAAGTCCAGGCCTGTCTCCTCCTTTATTTCCCTCACGACAGCCTCCTTCGCAGTTTCTCCCTCCTCTATATGGCCCCCAGGGAAGCCCCAGAAGCCCTCGAACGGCCTGTGGTTCCTCAGCTGGAGCAATACCTTGCCTTCCCTGACGATTATGGCCCCCACAGTGGCCCTTGGCCTATCCATGCCCGAACCCCCTCATCCTCCTGGACCTCATCCTGTCAACGGCGGACGCCTTCTCCTCCCTTATGGTCCTGCCCGTGTAGTGTATGAACACGTCCTCCAGGGTGGGCTCATGCGTCTCCACAGACGCCACCTTCAGGCCCCTCTTGTCCATCTGCCTCAGCACCTCAGGCACAGCCTTACCTGCGTCCTTGACTGACATGCTGATGGTGCCGTCCACGCACTTCACCTTCTTGACAGCCTTCATGCCCTCAAGAACCTTCCTCACCTTGTCCATCGGGCACCCTTCAGCCAGCCTCATGCTTATCATGTCGCCTCCCAGTATCCTCTTCAGCTTCCTGGGCGTGTCCAGTGCTATTATCTTGCCGTAGTCTATTATCGCCACCCTTTCACAGAGGGCCTCCGCCTCCTCCATGTAATGTGTTGTGAGTATGATGGTCAGCTTGTCCTTCTCCTTCATCTTCCTGATGTAATCCCATATCTTCCTCCTGGTCTGGGGGTCCAATCCTAGTGTGGGCTCGTCCAGGAACAGCACCTTGGGCATGTGTATCAGGCCCCTCGCTATCTCCAGCCTCCTTCGCATGCCCCCGGAATACTCCTTCATCTGCCTGTCAGCCGAATCCTCCAGCTCCACCAGCTTCAATACCTCGGCTATCTTCCTCTTCCTCTGCTCCCCGTTCATGCCGTACAGCCTGCCATGTAAATCAAGATTTTCCCTTCCAGTCAGTTCCGTGTCCACTGAGGGGTCCTGGAACACAATCCCTATGCCCCTTCTGACAGCGTCCTGCGCCTCCACGACCCCCTTCCCCAGCACCTCTGCCTTGCCGCCTGTGGGCCTGAGGGTGGTCGTCAGCACAGAAATGGTTGTCGTCTTCCCTGCCCCGTTTGGGCCCAACAGGCCGAAGACCTCGCCTTCCTTCACCTCGAAGGTAATCCCGTCCACAGCCTTGACTGGCCCGAAATGCTTCTCCAAACCGTCAACCTTCAGCGCCGGCATAGTAATAGTTACCACAGCAGGAATAAATGTCCGTCGCTATCCAGGCCTATCTTTGGCCATGCTTCCTCACATGCACCATGAAATAGCCGTAAAAGTTCATCCTTGCATTGAGGTTCATGTCCTCGTTTATTCCCAGATATACTTCAGTGCATTCCCCTGGTCCACCCATACCCTCGACTATGAACTGGCCGTTTCCGAACGAGCGCCCTATCGGGGATGCCCGGGAGCTGACCGAACCGTCGCTCTTGTGCAACTTCCGCAGCATGCAAAGCTCAGAGCGTTTCGCGTCCGGCAGCAGAATTGTCCTTCCATCATTATCCGGGTATGGAACATCATGTCCTTCAGGGCCGATGTCAACCGAGTCCCTGTCAACCGAGCTCACCGGGTAACCCAAAGGCGGGCATGTCACGAACCCTTGGCGATATGTCAGCCTGGCATTTTCACCGCCGCAGAGGTCTGCTATCTTTACCCATGCCGGGTTGCATGCCTCGATCTCATGAGTGTGAAGGTCTATTCCCAGGTTGTGTACCCATGCTTCATGTATGTAGAACCTTGAATTGGGCCTGCCTCTCAGAAGGAACATATGCTGACCATTGAGTATGGTGCCCCGGGTCTTGAGGGTCTCCACGCCAGTCCCGCTGTTAACCGTGCCCTTGGTATGTATGCATATGTCATCCTCCCCCAGGCATGCCATCACTGTCCCTGGTGCCTCGGCCTCCACCACTGCATCGAACATGTACCTGTTGCGAATCATGTAATCACGCTTCTTTGCCTCGGCGTCCCCGCCCGAGGGGTCGCAAACGACCTTTAGATTCCCGCTTTCCGGGGTTATCCGGCAGCAGTTAGGCTCCCATTCACCGTCCTGTATGTTGTTCCACGCCCTGTCCCTGGCCATAATAACCTATTCTCATGAAATTTCTTAAGGTTGACGTTTAAACACGATTGCCCAGCTTAGGTTCGTTTGAACATGTCCGAAAGGAAACCTCACTTTTTCAGCTTCTCTACTATCAGCAGGAACTTGACATTTGCCGCAGCGCCCATCGGGCTAAAGGCGTGTTTGAGTCCGGGTATTATGCTCACGACCTCCCCATCCAGGCCGTTCAGGAACTTCTCCAGCATGTTCTGGCCCTCTTCCAGATTAAGCTCAATCTTGTGCACCTTGTATTTTGCCATGACAATAATTGGCTGGACAAGAATAAATGCCAATCAGGGCTACCTTTTCCTGTGCCTCCAGGCCATCCAGATGCCTATCAGCAGGACTATCAGGCCCGCGGGCAGGAAGAGCACTTCAGTTGCATATCCCGCAGCCATGAAGGCTATGCCTGCCCCTATGAGCATGAACCCGTTCCTCTCTGTGACCCCGTCCCTTTCGAACCGCTTTTTTGGGGCCCGGGCCTCCTCCTTGGCGCGCCTGGCCTTGTGGCGTGCAAGCGCCTCTTTCATCTTCTCTGGGTTGAAAATGAGCCCGCATGCCATGCAGACATAGTCGTCGCCCTCCTTCCTCACGTCGTAGCTCCCGCACTCAGGGCACCTGATGCGCTTCTTGCTGGGCCTGTGCCTCTTCCTGGCTGCCTTCTTCCCGGCCATGCTAAATACTTGCAGCCAGGATTAAAATGCCCCGGAGCCGCACTTTTAAAGGTTGATGCCAAGCATTATATTCCGGGTGATTGCCATGAATGATCCAAATGAGTTTGGTGCGCGGCTGACCGATGACCAGATGTCAGCCATATGGCTGTCCAGGAAAATAGGAAGGAAGATAGCCATTGACTGCCCCGAGATAGCGGATGATTACAGGCAAGGCATGACGGCAGATGAGATCGTCATGAATTACGGTTTCAAGGAAAGGTACGGGGCAAACGAGGTCACTTCAGCCGCGGTCTATTATGCCCTCCGCGAGCTGATTCCAGAGGAGGAGCACCGGAGCCTTGGAGAAGAGCACCGTTCAATCGGAAGGCAGAGAGGCATATTCTCCATGGACCCCAAGAAGAAGGCTGAGGCAGTCAGCAGGGGCGGCAGGACAGCCGGGAACATCCTGTACAGGGAGGGCCGCGGCATTTTCGGCTTGGATGATGAGCAGAAGGCTGAAGTCATCAGGAGGCGTGCCCTGGCAAACAGGCATGTTCTCTGGTCTGATGACGAGAAGGAATACTTCATGGCCCTGTGCCAGAACAGGAGATACCAGCACCAGTCAGGTTCCCAGAAAGGCAAACCGGATTATGCCCTGATTGCATCTGACCTCTTTGCCTGGTTCGGCACAGAGAGGACAAAGGAGAGCATGAAGAGCATGAAGAAAGAAATCATCCTGAAGGCCGGCCCCGGCGGCTGGGAGCCTGACCGCAACCCTTAAAAGACTCGCCTTCTACCGTCTATCATGATGACTGAAATAAGCCTCAGGATGAAGGACTGCAACATGGACTGTGACATGATAGGCGAGAGCTGCCCCATATACAGGAGGCTGCACGAGACTCTGGACCGCCACTACAGCATGCACGAGGTTTTGGACAGCGAGAATACCCCTGAAAGGGTGGTCGTGTACGGCGGGGGCAGGGATGGGGACGCCCTCCCGGGCCACCTGGACGTCAGCAGGAAGGTGTCAGCCCGCATAGTGGGAAGCCATGCTTGCGACTTCACTGTAAAGACAGCTGCCAGCCCTGATTCCAGCCTGTACAGGGAGCTATTCAATGCGCTTTCAGAGGGCTTCAGCGAGGTCTCGGCCCTCCAGCCCCAGGAGCCTGCTTAGAACCTTCACTCCAGCCCAGCCTGGAGCTGGCCCGGAGGGTCACAGGGGCCCTGAAGGCCAAGCACATCGAGGACGTCTTCTTGTCCGCTTAGGACCCTCACTTTCTTAAAACTAACATCCCTTCTTTAATCATGTGGGAAAAACCAGCAGGCATACCGTGCGCATGCCATGTACCAGAGAACTGCCCCATGTACGACAGTGTATTGAAAGAAGTGCTTTTTAACCGTAAGTATCAGGAAGCCCCCGACGGCCCTGGAGGACGTTCAGGCGGTGATGGGGAGCATTATGGAGAGAGGAGCAGGATTATCTCATTACAGATGCCTGACACAGACAGCCACTTCCCTATAAGAGCGCGCATAACCAAGGACCAAAGAGAGTCAGAAGAGGCCCCACACTGCACAATGGAACTTGAGGTCTTCGGGCCAAGGAAATCCTCCTCAACCTATCCTTTGGAAGTCAGGGAAGCTCTCAGCGAGGTTGCAAGAAGGGGCGCAAGAAAGGTCGGTGCGACTGAGCATCTTGTATACGACCATCCCAGAGAGGAACAGGTCACTGTAATGGCATGCTGCTCAGGCAGCATCACGGCTTAACCCTCACTTCAACCCAAGCTGCTCATCCAG
>CAZKUD010000005.1:55957-67413 GCA_964555875.1 uncultured archaeon | reverse complement strand
GTACAACTATTCCAAGCTTATGAGATTTTATGAAATACCGCAAATTGTTAGGGAAAGGCTGAGAAAAATGCTTCTGGGGTTCAAGCCAAAAAATGTACTTGAGTCAGCACTTTCCGCGAATGCCCTTATGGAAATTGGTGAGATAAATGGCGCAGAGGCGCTGATACGGGATATAATAAAATTACACAGAACTGGCTCATGGGATGCGTTTGCTTTCTACCATCAGAGACATCCCAGAAGGATATTCGGGTCGAGGGGAGTCACCACTGCAATATGCCTGGAGGCACTTAATACATGGTCCAAAATCAGCGGTAAACCAAAGATAGCCTGTTCTTAAAGAATTTCTCGGATTTTAGTGAGATTCTCTTGTCCAAGAGCCTGATATACCCCAGTATAATAAAAGAAAGGAATCTCCAATTATCTGGCTCCTTCTGCAGTCCGTGTGGAGGATACTTTATGTCAATTGTTATATGTCTTCCTTGCGTTATGGTCACGACTCCCCAACCCATTACTTGGAGCATATTCTTCAGAAGGTTCAACTTACTTTTTTCAGATGCGTCGGGCTCTATTAACTCCTTGAAGTATCTGTATGATATTTCAATGACCCTTTCCAGACATGTGCCCCTGTTGGATATTTCATGGACCAGTGTGTTCTCAAGCGGTATTATGGGAACCCTCCTGAAGTAAAGACGATTTACTCCCCTTATTTTTATCGTTCCATTTATCAGGGCTTCCTTCAGACTGAATCCCTTGACCTGTGGGACCTCATTCAACTTAAGATACCTCTCCCTGCTCTTCCCTTCATATGATGCTTTTATGTCACCAAAGATTCTGCAGGTGTAAACGGTTTTATCTCCTTCAGCATGAGCGGAGCACCTGATTTCTTTCCCAAGAAATGTGCCCAGGACACCCTCCAGCAACCCTACGTTGAACTTGTTCTTTCCTATTACTCTGGTTATGTACTCGTTTTTTGTCACCAACACTATTTTTTCGCCTTCTTTTTTTGCATCCAACTTGTCCATCAAGCCCAGGTTTATCCACATCTTCTTGGCCAGCCTGTTAAAGAAAGACGTTACAGGGATATTCCTGATAACTTTGGGTGCAAGTACATCTGTTGCCAATACGGTGCACTTCCTGCCTATCTCCTCCATCTCCTTGCCGTGGCCGGCGTCCTCGCACTCCTTGATGTACCTGGCAAGGATATCCTCGAAGAAGAGCACGTCCCTCCTTCCCTTGACCTTGAACCGGTTTATCAGGCCGCCCACGAAGGGCTGCATGATGTTCCTGTGGATGGACTCTGACAGCTTCATCATTTATCTATTAGAATTCGGTTAGATAACCTTTGAGTTCCCCAGGTCTATGCCCTTGGGGGTTATCCTGAGGTTATGGCCAACCTTCGGGTCGAAGGAGGTGTATCGCATCTTGTGTATCTCTATTATCCTCTTCGGCTTCTCTTCCACGTCCAGGAAGGTGAAGTGCAGGACGCCGTCGGCCTCGAAGGCCTCCCCGTTGCCGGTGTCTATCTCCCCGTCCCTGGTCTCACAAAGGAGAAGGGTGCATCCCATGGTCTTGAGGGACCTGACGAGGTCTGACAGCTTCACCCTGTAGTCCTTGTCGCTCTGGGAGAATACCAGGAGCTTGTTGACGTCGTCTATAACGAGCCTGTCTATCTTGGGGTACTTGGAGATTATGTGCACGAACTTCTTCATGCTTATGTTCTCTCCCAGGGATATGTCCTCCACCAGGAGGGTCTTGTCTATGTGCTTGGAGATGTCCTTCATGGACTCTATGCCCTTGGCCGCCCTCAGTATTTCCTCCTTGCTCTCGTTGAGGGATATGTAGCAGCATTTCTCCTTCTTCCTGGCGCCCTCCAGGAGGTAGTTCAGGCTGAACAGGGTCTTGCCGCCCCCAGGGCCGCCTGAAACCAGTATCACTGTACTTGAGGGGAAGCCCCCCTCTATCAGCTTGTCCATCCTCTTTATGCCTGTGGATACCCTTCCCATGTCACTCGAACTTCGGCACTCCCATGCCGGACTCCTTCAGCTTCACCAGCAGGAACACGTTCCCGTTTATCTTGAATATCTTGGAGGGGGCCCTCTTCATGAGCTCCTTCAGGCTGTGCCTTTCCATGTACTTCTTGGGCATCATTATCCTGTTGCTGTTGCCCAGCTTCCCTGTGGTCAGCATCTCGTCCATTATCTCCGGGTCTGTCGGGAGGAGGACCAGGTCCTTCGTCTCCTGCCTGAGGAGGGCGTACTCCTTCTCTGAAATCTTGAGGTTGACCATTATGTCGCCGTTGCGCATGTCAATCGACTGTATATCAGCCATATTCTCAATTTTGGCAGTAGGCTTTAAATTGGTTTTCTGAAAAGTTAAACGATTGGGCGTAATCTTTAAACAATTTGCCGTGTTCTGGTATTACAGTGTAATAATTTAAAGCTCGGCCCCAATTAAATCCCATGAAGAGCTTCTTCGACACCATGATACTGGACATACTGCCTTCACTGAGGGCTGTTATGGCCAGGAAGCTCATGGAGAACGGCTTCTCCCAGAGGGAGACAGGCGAGCTGCTGGGGCTTTCCCAGTCAGCCATATCCCACTACAAGAGGGATGCCAGGGGCCGCAGGAGGGAGGCGGTAGAGAACAGCCCCCATCTGCTTGACCGGGTCAATTCCCTTGCCAGGAGCATAGCGAACGCCAGGATGTCGCCGAAAGACGCCAACATGGAGCTGTTCGATATCTGCAGGGAGATGGCTGAAGCGAGTGATTAGGAGAATTCCAGATGCAGCTTGCCTGCCTTGAAGCTTTTTCCCGACAGCCTGAACTGCCCCGGCTTGGTGAGTATCTTAAAGAAGCCCCTTTCGCCAGCGACTGCCCTCACCTCTACAGATTCCTGCATCTCGTTTATCCTTATGTCCTCCAGGGACTTGACCCCTGGGAGCTCCATATCCACCATGACCTTGGAGTCCACCCTCCTGACCTCTGTCTTGGGCTCCTCTGTCGTCTTGGGCGTGGGAAGCTCCTTCCTGGGCTTCGCCTCGGGCCCTTGGGAACCCGGGGCTGGTCCGGACCTGGTTATCCTTGGCCTGGGTGGCCCTATCCGTATCTTTATGGGCTGGCCCTCCCTGCCCATCTGCTTCTTGAGCTCCTTCCTTATGTCCTCTCCCTTCACGTCGCCGAAGGTCTGGACAGACACCTTGGGCTCATCTCCCCCGTGCCTGACCACCTTTATCTTGAAGCCCTTGCCCCCAGTCTGCCTGAAGAAGGGCGAGAGGTCCAGGGCCTCGAACCTCTTCTCCATCCTGTCTATCTCCTTGTCCATCTGCTCGAATTCCCTTCCGAAATGAGAGAAGAGCTGGTCGAAGAGGCTCCTCCTTCTCCTGAGCCTGGTTCCGCACTTTGGGCAGAACTGCCACCTGTCATCCACGTTCGATTTGCAGTTGGGGCATCTCATACACATATATTGTGAAGTTTAGTTAAAACGTTAACGGAATAGCGGAACGCTGCTAACCGACTTCTCTTAAAGATTGGAACCAATATTCATCCATGAACACTGCCAAGCCCTGCCTGATATGCAAAGGCAGCAGGGGCCTGTGCGGCCAGAAGAACTGCCCGCTGCTCCCCAGGTTCCGGATAGCGCCCGAGGTAAGGGAGAAGGTGGGCACCGAGTTCTTCGGGCCGTCCACGAACGTCTTTGTGGGGAGGGTGGGATACCCGAACGTTGGTGTGGGGCCGCTTGCGGCTGTGGAGATGCAGAGGGACATGGATTCCCCTGGCAGGTGGTTCGGGATGGACTACCAGAAGCTGGTCGAGATGAGGTCCCTGATGATAAGGACAAAGAAAAAAGAGAGCGTGTTCTCCAGGAACAGGTTCGTGGAGGAGAACCAGGAGCTTGCCCTGGCCTCCAGGCCGACGGACATGGAGATGTCCTTCTCAAGGAAGCCTGTGTTCAATGTCTCGTTCTCTGACGTCCATCAGCCCATGGGGCCCACAGCCACCCTCCAGAAGATGAGGGTAACGGAGAACGTGAAGGTCAGCAGGAAGGTGGAGTACATCGCCAGGGACGAGCTTAAGGCGGTTGAGGCGGGCTTCAGGCTTTACGAGCTCAACCAGGACGTCTACAAGATATCCACCATACTGTCCTCAGGGATACTCGGCCTCAAGAAGAGCCAGAAGATGGTGCCAACGAGATGGTCCATAACAGCAACCGACGACATGATAGCCAAGCAGCTGATGGACAGGATAAGGGCGAGCCCCTCGGTCAACGACTACAGGGTTTACGAGGGCAAATACCTGGACAACCATTTCGTCATACTCACCATGCCGGGAAGCTGGGAATACGAGAACTTCGAGGCCTGGGCCCCGGGCTCCATGTGGACCAGGGGGATGAAGGACACCCAGGTGGTGGGCGAATACGAGCCCTTCTCGGGAAGGAAGGCCTATGCTGAAAGGCAGGGGGGAGGATACTACGCTGCCAGGATAGCTGCATGCGAGCACCTCACTGACATCGGCAGGCAGGCAAGGGTGCTCTCTGTCAGGGAGATATACGAGGGCTATGTGGCGCCCCTGGGGGTATGGGTCGTCAGGGAGACCGCCAGGAACGCATTCAAGAACAGGCCTGTCAGGTTCGCGGCCCTGCAGGAGGCCCTGAACTACATGAACTCCAGGCTCAGGCTCCCCATGGGCAGATACCTGTCTATGAGCGAGATGATGCGGCAGAAAAGGCTCGGGGACTTCCTCAGGACTTCTGGTCCCTCTTTATAGCCTCTATGAGCTTGGGGTGTATCCTCTTCATGAGGTATTCCAGCTGCTCGTCAAGGGTCTCGAACTTCCTGATGACAGAATCCAGGTCCTGGGTCTCTATCAGGACCTCTGCCACCTCGGAAACGGAATCGACTATCCTCTTCATGTCTTCCTTCTTCATCCCCATAGATTCCAGCTTGTCCTCCATCTCCTCGGATATGTAGTCCACTGCCGCGTGCTTCAGCCTCTCCTTCTTCTTCCGAAGCTCTGCTGCGTCCTTCTTTGGGCTCTTTGCCATAGCTATGTCGCCTATTATGTCCTTCAGGAATATGACGTGGCCTTCCTTGACCTTCTTCTCCTTCCCCCTGAGCTTCTTCTTGACCTCCTTCAGCTGGAGCTTGACCCTTCCCGCGCCCTTGGGCGGATCCTTCTTGGTTGCCCCTATGGAGAACTGGACCCTGTTGCCGATCTGGTTCTGTAGCACCAAGGCAAGGCCGACCGCTGCGGCAGCGCCCAGCATGTAAAGCTTGAGGTGCTCCCTCTTGACCTTCATGCTAAATAGTTGGTCGGAGTGGCTTATTAACTGAATCAACTTCGTAATGCATTCATTAATTCAGTGCCGTGAAACAGCCTGACTGTTTCACATTAAGTCCTGATGACCACGCCGCCTATCCCCATGGCAGCGAACCTGTGTATGATGTCAGATATGGAATTGAGTATGTTCTGGGCGTCTCCCATGTCGAGCTTCAGGTTCTCGGGCTCGATTATCTCTATGCTCGAGGGGCAGAACGTCATGACTGCCCAGACCAGGCGCTCGAAAGACTGGGCTATGAACTCGACCTCCACTATCAGGGAATGGGCAACCTCCACGTTCTTGAAGGGCTTCTCCACCTTCTTCATCTCGCCCCACTCCGTCTTGCACCTTATGAGGCCGTCCTCCCTGTCCATCGCCCCGACGTGCTTCTCCAGGGCTTCCTTTGCGGCCTTGTCTGTGGTGGCCAGGGCCTCTATCATCATGGTGGCCTTTATCCAGCCCTCCTTCAGCTTCTTCCTTGTCTTCTCCTGCGTCTTGTCATCTGCCATAACAATCACTTGTAGCGCCCACTTATAAATGGTTATTCCTTGGTGGCCACCGCTATTATCCTTGGGCTCTTCCTCTCGCCGAACGGGGTCAGGTCGTAGTTGCCGTAGAGCTTCACGTCCCTGAATCCGGTGTCCTCCAGGAGCTTCTTGAGGTCCTTGTAGAAAAGGTAATAGAACTTGTAGTTGATTGTCACCCTCTTGGTGGCCCCTGCCTTGTCGGTCACGTCTATGAAATGGTACGTGTTGTCCGTCTTTGCGGCCCTGTTGAACTTGCTGGATATGAAGTGGGATATGACCTTCCCGTCGCCGTCCATCCTGGTTGAGGCGTGCTTGAGGTGGCCCTCCGGCCCCTCTGCCTCCGGGTTGTAGACATCAACCGCAACCTTTCCGCCGTTTATCACGTGCTCGAACACTGTCCTGAGGCACTGCTCCTTGTCCTTCGTCGATGGCAGGTGCAGGAGAGATGATGCGGGTATTATGGCGAGCCTGTACCTCCTCTCCATCTGGAAGTCCCTCATGTCGGCCTGCTTAACCCTGATGTGGCCTTTCTCGTCAGCGGGCAGCTTTTCCACCTTCTTCCTAAGGACATCCAGGAGCGCCTTGCTGCTGTCGACCCCGCCGACCTCGCAGCCCAGCTTCACCAGCTCCAGCATGACCCTACCTGTGCCGCAGGCCACCTCCAGTATGGGCTCCCCGAACTGCCTGGCTATGTTCCTGTAGAAGCCGATGTCATGGTAGTCCCCATAGACCGCGTCATAGTAGGGGGCTATCCTGGCATAATCAGTCAGTTCCATAACACGTGATTGGAGGGGAGATTTTTAAAGGTTGGCGAGCTTCTTACCGAGCTCCATGCATTCCTTCATCTTCCCTTCGTCCTTCTCTATCTCCCTGGCCTTGAACGCGCTGGCAAGGACAGAACCCATCAATTTCATCTTGTGCAGCGCTGTGAAGTTCTTCATTATCTCTTCGCATCTCTCTATTGAGCCCTCGCCTATTTCCATGCCTCCGACGGTCAATATTGCGAAAGGCTTTCCTTCCCACTTCTTTTCTTTGTAGAAGATGTTGGTCCTGTCCATGAAGTCCTTGAATATGCCGGTAACATTGTCATAATAGGCGGGGGTCCCGAAGACCAGAACGTCGGCTTCCAGCAGCTTGGGATAAAGCTTCTGCATGTCATCAGGTATGGAACATTCGCCGGTCTCGCTTTTGCATCCAATACAATGCTTGATGTCAAGCTTCCTTAGAAGGACCATTTCTGTCTCTGCGCCCCCCTCCTTAGCTCCTTCGGCCACCTTCTCCAGCATGGCCTGGGTGTTGCCGTTCCTCGGGGAGCCGCATATGAGAAGCACCTTCATTGTCCCACCGTCTTTACTCCTGACCATCTCTTGCCCTTTATGGTTATCTTCCCGCCGCACTTGCACCTCTCCCTGTATTCGTAGAGGGAGTTGCCCTTCCTCTCTATCATCACCTTCCCGCACTTGGGGCAGTACGTGGACTCCCCGTCATGGCCGGGCACATTACCGACATACGGGTATCTCATGCCCATCTTCTTGGCCGTCTCGTAGGCCATGTCCAGGGTCTTGACTGGCGTGGCCTTGATGCCTTTCATCCTGTGGGCGGGCCAGAACCTGGTGAAGTGGATTGGCGTGCCTGCGCCGAGGTTCTTCTTGACCCATTCTATCAGGCGCTTAACCTGGGCAGGCTTGTCGTTGTGGCCGGGTATCAGCAGGTTGGTCACCTCTATCCAGACCTTGTGCTTCTTGTACTCCTTCAGCGCCCTGTGCATGGGGGTCTCGTCCTTGACGGAGCACATCTTCTGGTAGAACTTCATGTCGCCCTTCAGGTCGACGTTCACCGCGTCCAGGTACCTGGCCATCCTCTTTATGGGGGCCGGGTTGGTGTATCCGTTGGAGACCCAGACGTTATAGAGGCCCTTTTTCCTGGCCAGCTTCATCACGTCCAGCGCGAACTCATAGTATATGGTGGGCTCCGTGTAGGTGTAGGCTATCCCGGGCACGCCCGACTTGACGGCGTAATCCACCACGTCAAGAGGCTTCACGTCATTGCCGTAAGGCTCCGGCGCCATCGCTATGGCGTCGTTCTGGCAGAAGAGGCACCTGAGGTTGCATCCTGTCGTCGCTATGGACAGGCAGAAGGAGCCGGGCGCGAAATGGAAGAAGGGCTTCTTTTCTATGGGGTCTATGTTGTTCGTGAGCAGCTTGCCGTACGTCATTGAATACAGCTTGCCGTTCACGTTCTTCCTTGCCCTGCAGTAGCCCCACTGCCCGGGCTTTATCGTGCAGAGCCTCGGGCAGAGCGTGCAGCTGACGGTCTTTCCGCTCTTCCTGTAATAGAGCGCCTCCTTCATGCATTAGGATTGGTTCCTTGCCTAAAATAGCTTTTTAATGCCATGACCAATTCTATTATAGGCCTCGGTAGCTCAACGGTAGAGCATCAGTTTCGTAAACTGGAGGTTGGGGGTTCGATCGCGATTCCATGCGAATGGCTTCGCCGAGCATCCCTCCCGGGGCTTACTCCATCATCCACCTTCTCAGGGTGGGCCTGTAGTCGGAGCATTTCTCGGAGACAGAGCAGACCGCGTCCTGTATCTCGCACCAGACTGTACCGTCCTTCTCCAGCCTGGCATGCATGCAGGATGCCTGCCCTCTTCCAGGAAGCGGCCCTGTGCCCATAATAATAGTTGATTCAAACGTTTTAATTTCTTGGCCCATTTAGTGTAATTTGGATTAGCACATTTAAGGATAAAAACCAATTAGTTGGTATGAGATTTGTTCTAAACAAGGAGGTTAAGGACATTATCCGAAGTAATTACAGAGAGCTGAAAGATTCCAATCTTGATGGAAGACTGAAGAACTTCCTGTACAAAAACAGAAGCATTGACTATAGGGACATTGAAACCTTAGTCAGGATTTTGGACTTGAATCGGAGCAAATTGAACCTAAAAAAGATTAATCTGAATCTAGAAAGGAATTTTGGTCCTTTCTGCAAAACGGCAACTCCCACATTCTCCGGAAAATCAGAGGAATTCGCTGAATTCATTGGGATAATACTGGGGGACGGCAACATATACAAAAACTCTACACGGATCATCATTAGCAAAGAAGAGATAGAATTTAGTGAGTACATAATGAATTTGTTTTATCGCCTTTTTGGCATCAAGCTGAACCGCATCTTTTTAGGGAACAGGATAGTTCTGGGAAAACATAATGAGCAACTGGTCAATATTCTTCTGGGACATGGGCTAAAACGAGGCAATAAAGTGCACAATCAAGTAGGAATACCACCATGGGTGTTCAAGAATAAAGGGTATATTGCATCGTGTTTAAGGGGCCTTATAGATACAGATGGGTGTTTGTACAAATGCAAAAGAGAAGGGAAGAACTACATACAATTTACTAATCATTCCATTAACTTGTTGGATGGCGTAAAAGAACTTGGGAATCGATTGGGCATTAAATTTTCAAGGGCAGGAAATCACAGAATCAGCATTTATAAAAAGGAGGATGTAAAAGAATATATCAAAGGGGTTGGGTTTTCAAACCCAAAACATAAAAATAAGATAGGGACCATGGTGTAGCTTGGTTAGCATCGGAGCTTAAACAGGATATATGATATTTTGTTGCTCAATGGGTGACTAGTTAAGTATTAACTGGTTAAAAACAGCTTCAGACGGGAGTTCAAACGCACTGCTGGGTGCAGGCGCATTCAGCGGAGCTGAATATCTCCCTGGTCCCATAGGAGAATTCATGGCAAAGCTGGTGCTGTTCGACCTGGATTACACCCTGCTCAAGTCAGTAGGAAACAAGGAGGAGCTCTGGAACGCGATGTTCTCGGAGGTCTTCGGGCTGAAGGGGTCCGCTGTCCTGGCAAGGAGGCAGGGAATGACAGAGAAGGAGATAATAGAGGACGCCGCGTCAGAGGCCGGGATAGACGGAGAAACCGTCAAGAGGAAGATGCACCAGGCTTACAGGATACTCACAGAGAAGTTCAGTGAGCTTGACGTGATGCTGTTTCCAGGGGCAAAGGAGCTCCTGGAAACCCTAAAGGAGGCTGACGGCATCAAGGTGGGCGTGCTGACGGGCAACTCGGAGGACAGGGCCTGGCTCAAGCTTGAAAAGGCGGGCCTGAAGGGCTATTTCAAGTTCGGCGTGTTCTCGAACGACGCCGAGACGAGGGAGGACTTGTTCCAGGTGGCCCTGGAGAAGGCAGTGAAGGCGTTCGGCATGAAGTTCAGGCCGGAGGACACCTGGATAATAGGCGACACCCTGAGGGACGTCTCCACTGCGGTGAAGAATGGCGCCAGGTGCATAGCGGTGACGACAGGCCCCTTCAAGGAGAGGGATCTGCTTGGGGAGGGCGCTGATTTCGTCCTGGAGGACCTGACGGATTATAAGAGGATAGTCAACATAATATTAGGCAAGGAAGAATAGGAGGTAAAAGATGGTATCAGAACAGGAATGCCTTTTCTGCAAGATAGTGAAGGGAGAGGTGCCGGCAAAGAAGGTGTACGAGGATGATGTCACCCTGGCTTTCCTGGACATAAGCCCCAGGAACCCGGGACACACGCTCATCATACCCAAGAAGCACGCCGAGACCCTGATGGACCTTTCAGACAAGGAGTCTGCAAGGCTGTTCGAGTCTGTCAGGAAGGTCGGGGAGATGGCCATGAAGGGCGTACAGGCGCAGGGCCTGAGCATAGCCCAGTCGAACGGACAGGCAGCGGGCCAGGTAGTGGCGCATGTCCATTTCCATGCCATACCCAGGTTCGCCAACGAGCCTCCCCCCGGGCTGGAGAGCATCCTCTCCACCAAGAGGCTGGACGAGAAGAGCCTGGACAAGATAGCGGAGGCCGTAAAGGGCGCGCCCATTGGAGAATCACCTGCCCCGGCTGAAGAGGAGCCTGAGCCCACGAAGGAAAAGAAGGCATCTAAGGAACTCTCCTTCGAGGAAGAGTTCGGCGACGAGTTCAAGCTGTAGTTCCCGCCGAACTGATTTCCTCTCGGGTCACCAGCATAATCCTTTCAATCAGCGTTGGCTCTTCCGGCAGTTCCTCAATGACGGGCTCTGCCCCCGGCAGCGGCATGCCGGGGTTCTCATCCTCCCAAGCAGCCCTGTAGCGGGCGTCTATGTGGCCGGGCGTTTCCATCCTTTCGCATCCCATCTCGCCCGGCCTGAACACCTTTGTCTCTCCGGGCTCGTTGTACTTCGCTGTTTTGGTTTCAATAAGTTCCGGTTTGAACCTTCTCATGTCCACCGTGCTGGGGTCTGTCCCGTCCTCACCCCTCAGCCTGGCGTCGTACACCATTCCGCTGTCCACCATGACCCAGTGGATGATATGCTCGAAGACCCTTCGGTCCTCCAGGCCGAGGCTCTCGCTGACTCTTGCTGACGCTTTCCTGAGGCGCTTTTCGTAAGAACTGGCAAAGTAAATTCCCGTGTCTTTCCTTTTGCGGATCCTTCCAAGGGAACCGTAGAGCCATTCGCAGGTATCTTTTACGTATCTTTCAGGGTTCAAAGAAACCCTTTCATAGTTGGACTGGGAAGTATAAATGCTTTTTATTCCAATTGGATAACTATACCATAGCGCGCCGGTAGTCTAATGGTTAGGA
>CAZKUD010000005.1:0-55857 GCA_964555875.1 uncultured archaeon | reverse complement strand
TTTTATTCCAATTGGATAACTATACCATAGCGCGCCGGTAGTCTAATGGTTAGGATTTAGACAGGACAGTGGAAGCGAAGAGCTTTTGGCTGTGACTGGAGTAAGCCTTCCAAGCCTGAGATCCGGGTTCGAACGCGATTCCTGCGGAATGCGCGCAGGCTTCGCCGAGCATCCCGGCCGGCGCATTTTATTTTTTCAATTCGTCCAAGTTAGCCTTTGCATCAGGGGATGCGTGCTTCCAGAACTCAGAAAGCTTCTGGCATGGATACTTGCCGCATGGCGCGCAGGTTTCCAGCCCCTTCCCTTTGGCGCACTTCCTTATCTCGCAGGCCTTGCAGTGGCTGAAGTGTTCGCCTTCAGATGTGCACCCGTCACAGGCTATGTCCTCTGCCTTAGGGTTCCCCCCGTACTCCCTGGCCCACTTCTCTGCAATCGCTTTCCTCTTCTCCGGGCTGTAGTTCTCCTTCTTGGCCAGGAACGCGTCGCATCTGCTGCAGTCTATGCCGCAGCAGCCTATCATCCTTTCCATGGTATATGATTGGGTGCAGGCTATATAGACCTTCTGCTCCAGAAGCCAAAAAATCAGAACAAGCGAATGTGAGGATGATTGGTGAAATGAGGTGAGGTCAATTACTTCTTAGTTTTCTTTGCAGCCTTAGCCTTCTTCTTCTTGGCCATTACAACAGCCTCCGATTATTAATTGCCACGAACCGGTATATATCCTTGTTTATCGGAATCAAGGGAGCCTGTTTATAACAGATTGCGGCTGGCACCAGAACGTCAGAATGCGAGAAGGAGCGCCGCACCCAGCGCCCAGCAGTATATGGCGAACCAGTGGAACCTCCTGCTGCTTACCAGCCTTATGAGGAGCTTGAGGGAGAAGAAGCCCACCACTATGGCAGTCACCATGCCCAGCATCACCGGGCCCGCGTCGGCCATCCCCAGGGCAGCCAGGTCACCCAGCTTGAAGGCAGTGGCGCCTATGACGGCAGGTATGAACAGCAGGAACGAGAATCGGATTGCCTTCTCCCTGCTCACGCCGGTTGAGATGGCCGATGATATGGTGGCTCCGCTCCTGGATATGCCCGGGGTTATGGCCAGGCCCTGGAAGACGCCTATCAGGAGGGCCCGCTTGAAGCCGAGTTTCTTTGCCCTCGGGGGGAACCTTGTGAGGAAGAGCATGAGACCTGTTATCAGGAGGGCAAAGCCCACGACCGTGAGGCTTGTGAATGCCGACTCGAAGAAGGCTGAAAAGAAGTAGCCTATCAGGCCGGTGGGTATGATTCCCGCTATTATCATCATGGCGAACCTCCAGTCAGGGCTGTCTATGTCGACCGTGATGAAGGCCTTCAGGACATCCACTATGTCCCTCCAGAACACTAGTAGCACCACTATCAGTGTGGCGAAATGGAGCGCCAGGTCGAAGGACATGTCGGCTGACATGCCGAACGCCTGCTGGAAGATGACCAGGTGGCCGCTGCTCGACACGGGCAGCCATTCCGTTATGCCCTGCACGATGGCAAGTATGAACGCCTCCAGGTATGTGACCATAGTTAATCTTGTCCTGTCTTGGAAATAAGCTTGACCTTCCTGATGAGGTAGAAGCCTGAGTCCCTGTCCCAGACCCTTTCCGCATCCTTCACCACTATCTCCTGCCTGAAGAGGGGGCAGTCGAGCACGAAGGTCTCAAACTCCCCTCCCTCGCCCGCAAGGTTGAACCTGTGCCTCTCAGCGAGCTTCTGGAGCTCCTCAAGGCTTTCACTGTCTATCACGCGGCCCAGCCACTCCTTTCCCAGGCCCTCGCAGGCCACACCTGTTATCATCACCCTGAACCCGTTGGAGAGCATGAGGTCCCAATACTCCTTCGAGTCTATCTTCCAGAAGGGAGTGAGCACCTGCATCCTGAAGTATTCGCCTATCGCCCGGATTCGGTTCCTCTGGTAGTTGCTGGCCAGGCCTCCTGCGGCCAGGCAGTCCACTTCCTCCCTCACCTTCTCTATGGCAGCCTTCAGGTCCTCGAGCTCCTTCTCCTTCTCGCCTTTCGTGTTCCTGAATATATGGGTCATGCCCATCGAGCTGGCCTGCTGGCTGGTGTACTCCACGTTGGGGTAATGGAACATGTAGGATTCCGGGTTCTCTGACACCATGGTGATGAGGTACCTGACATCATGGCCCTTCCTTATGCTGTCCCAGACCGCCGACACAGAGTCCTTCCCGCCGGAAAAGAGGGCCGCAATCCTCATGGTTGAGGTTTGTTTTTATAAATTAATAAAACAGATTTCCGCATTCAGGAATCCGGATGGGAGGGACAAAGCACGACGCCCGCTAATCTTTATAATCTTTATATATCTCACTTCTAAATTTCTCTTATGGTTATCAGGAGGCTCAGATCTCTCATCAACGCACTTTTCAGGAAGAAGAAGAACGTCAAGATCGGCCTCTACGGCCCGGTGAACTCCGGCAAGACCACCCTGGCCAACAGGATATGCATGGACTGGCTGGGGGAGGAGCTCGGTTCCGTTTCAGAAGTCCCCCATGAAACCAGGGAGATACAGATGAAGGAGAAGGTCACCATAAAGCAGGACGGGAAGTCCCTCACCTTCAACCTGGTGGACACCCCCGGGATAGCGACCAAGATAGACTTCGAGGACTTCGTCAAGCACGGGATGAAGAAGAAGACAGCCAAGACCAGGGCAAAGGAAGCCACAAGAGGCGTGATAGAGTCCATCAAGTGGCTGGACAACATGGACCTTGTGATGGTTGTGCTTGACTCCACAGAGGACCCGCTCAACCAGGTCAACATCACGATACTGGGCAACCTGGATGCCAGGAACGTGCCCTTCATAATAGTCGCCAACAAGGTGGACATGAAGAAGTCCAGGGCGAGCAGGATAAGGAGCGCATTCCCCAAGTACACGACAGTCGGAATATCCGCCAAGACCGGCTTCAATACGGAGGAGCTGTACAGCTCTCTTATTAACTCAATGTAAGAGGTTTCGATGAGGAAGAAGAACCTGAAAATAAAGTTCGTGCCCTTCGAGAAGTACAAGAAGGAAGGGATGAAAGCAATAATGAGGGACCTCAGGCGGGAGACCATAATCCTAATAGACGCCAAGCTGCCCGCGGAGGAGGAGGCCAAGATAATAGAGGAGACCATGAAGAGGATAAACGGCAACTCAGGGGATTTCACAGGGATAGAGCTCAGCTCGATAGACTTCACTAACAACAAGAAGAACGCTACGCAGCTTGAGAAGATAAAGAGCATGCTCATACAGACGATACTGGGCAAGAAGAGGGGGATGACGATAATAGGCCCCGCCAAGATAGTCAGGAGGATAGACAGGAACCCGCAGGAACTGCTTCTTTATACCTGAGTGATAATTATGCCCAACAAATGCACGGTGTGCGGGAAAGTGCATCCGGATGATGCCAAATACCTTCTGAGCGGCTGCGACAAGTGCGGCTCCAAGTTCTTCTTCTACGTAAGGGAAGGGTCCCTCGAGAAGGCCGAAGAGGACATGAAGAGGCTCACCAAGAAGGACATACAGGAGATAGAGGAGGACATAAGGGACATCATACCCAAGGACGTTGAGAAGGACGAGACCGTCATACTGGACATAGAGGCCATAAACGTCATCAAGCCTGGCAAATACGAGATAGACGTCACCAACCTGTTCTCCCAGAAGCCCCTGGTGATAAAGGTGGGCTCGGGCAAGTACGAGATAGACCTCTCCACGCTGCTCGGCAGGTGGAAGGAGATGCTGGCGTCACATGTGAGGACAGCCAAGGAGGCGGAAGAGGAGGAAGGCGAGCCTGAGGGAGAAGCTGACGATCACAAGGAGGAAGGGGAGGAGCCCGAGGAAAGGGAGGAAGAGGAGAAGGCAGAAGAGCCTCAGAAAGAGGAAAATGAGGGTAAGAAGGAAGAAAAGCTTTTAAGTGACACGGACAAATAATCTAATAATCTCATTCTGCTGAATTGAGGTGCCTAAATGGAAGCTGACGAAAAGAAGGTAAGGAAGACGGGAACCACCACAGTCGGGGTGATATGCAACGGCGCTGTCGTGCTGGGAGCAGACCAGAAAGCGTCGATGGGATACCTGGTGGCATCCAAGGATACCAAGAAGATCCTCCAGTTGGAGGACCATATAGGGATGACCATAGCCGGCATGGTGGGGGACGCCATGGCACTGGAGAGGTACATAAAGGCGGAGCTCAACCTGTACAGGCTACAGGAAGGGAGGAAGATACCCGTTAACGCGGCTGCATACCTGATAGCCAACATACTGTATGCCAGGCGGTACTTCCCCTACATAGTGCAGCTGGTGGTCGGCGGATATGACACGGCGCCAAGGCTTTATTCTTTCGACCCGTCAGGGGCAGTACAGGAGGAAAACGAGTATTTTTCCACAGGCTCTGGCTCTCCGATGGCATTCGGGGTTCTGGAAGACAAGTACAGGAAGGGCATGAGCGTGGAAGAGGCGAAGAAGGTGGTTGCCAAGGCCGTCAAGGCCGCCACGGAGAGGGACATAGCATCAGGCGGAAAGGGCATAGACATAGCAGTCATAAGCTCGGGGGGCTTCAAGAAGGTCCCGAAAGAGGAAGTGGAAAAGCTGCTTAAGTGATTCTCACATATCACAAGGTTTTAATATGAGCATTCTGAAGGAACTGCAGACCAGATTACCGTCAGACTCTAACATATCGGAAGTGAAGTTCGAGGGCTCCGAGATAGTGATATATACCAAGAACCCGGAGTTCTTCAAGGACAGCGACAGGTCGGTCAAGTCGGTGGTCAGGGAACTGAAGAAAAGGGTAGAGGTAAGGCCTGACCTCTCCATAACCAAGGACGTGGAAAAGACCAAGGAGATAATAGAAGGCATGGCCCCCGAAGGCGCGGGCATACAGGCCATATACTTCGAGCCCGAGCTGGGAAAGGTCGTGATAGAGTGCGAGAAGCCCGGCCTGATGATAGGAAAGGGCGGGGAGACGTTCAGGAAGATAAAATCCGAGACCCTCTGGCTGCCCAAGATAGAGCGGGCGCCTGCTATAGACTCCAAGATAGTCAGGGCGGTGAGGAACCTCCTGCACACCGAGATACCGTACAGGAAGACCTTCCTGAACAGGATAGGCCAGAAGATAACCACAGAGCTGCCTGCAGATGACAAGAAGAAGGAATGGGTGAGGTTCACTGCCCTGGGGGGCTTCAGGCAGGTCGGGAGGAGCTGCCTTCTTGTGCAGACACCCTACTCCAACGTGATGATGGACTGCGGGGTTGACGTGGGCTCCAGCGGCGAGGACAGCGTGCCTATGCTGAAGGCACCGGAATTCGACATGGACAAGCTGGACGCGGTGATACTGAGCCACTCCCACCTGGACCACTGCGGCTTCATACCCTGGCTGTATGAGAAGGGATACAAGGGGCCCCTATACTGCACACCTCCCACCAGGGACCTGATGGTGCTCCTGTGCCTGGACTTCGTGGACATATGCCAGAGGGAGGGCAAGGACATATGGTACACCAAGAAGGCCGTGGAAAAGACGATAAAGCACTCCGTAGTTCTGGATTACGGGGAGGTGTCCGACATAACGCCGGACATCAGGCTCACCCTTCAGCCGTCCAGCCACCTCCTGGGAAGCTCTCTTGTGCACCTCCACGTGGGCGACGGGCTTCACAACATACTGTACACTTCTGACATCAAGTTCGGGCCGACGAAGCTTTTCGACCCCGCCTACACTGACTTCCCCAGGGTGGAGACGCTCATAACGGAGTCCACCTACGGGGCGGCGAAGGATGTGCAGCTCAAGAGGAGCGAGGCCGAAGACAGGCTGCTCCGAATAATAAGGGAGACTGTCAACGGCGGGGGCAAGGTCCTCATACCTTCATTCGCAGTGGGAAGGGGCCAGGAGATAATGGCCATACTTGCCAACAGCGACATCAAGTGCCCTGTCTACATAGAGGGCATGATATGGGACGCGACTGCAATACATACCGCTTACCCTGAGTACCTGTCCAGGTACCTGCAGAAGTCCATATTCCACTACGGGAAGAACCCGTTCCTGGCGGAGAACTTCAGGAGGATAGTGCCCAAGGAAAGGAAGGAGGTCGTCATAGAGTCCGGCGATCCCGGGGTCGTGATAGCCACTTCAGGCATGCTCATAGGCGGTCCGGCCCTCGAGTACCTCAAGGCCTTCGCGCATGACCCCAAGAACACCCTCCTCTTTTCCGGATACCAGGGCGAGGGCACGCTGGGCAGGAGGATACAGAAGGGCTGGAAGGAGGTGCCTCTGCCTTCAGAAAAGGGAAGGAGGCAGGCCCTGGAGATAAAGATGAAGATTGAGACCGCCCACGGCCTGACAGGCCACTCCGGCAGGAGGCAGCTCACCAACTATGTCCACAGGCTCAGGGGGAGGCCCGAGAGGATAGTGGTCAACCACGGCGAGGCCAGGAAGTGCGGTGAACTGGCAAGGGACATGCACAAGATGTTCAAGGCCGAAACCCTGGCCCCGAAGAACCTGGAATCAGTGAGGATGAAATAGTTCGCCTGATTTTTCGAATACTCTGCAGCCCGGTACTGACGGCGCTGGCTTTGGAAAAAAATGCACTTCCCCCTTCAGAACAAGAACGAAGAGGGGAAAGAATCAATCCCTGTGGAGGACAGCGTGCTCAGGGGTCATTACCAGCCAGTTCTCTTCTATGCCTGCAATCTCCCCGTTGTTGGCTGTCGTTGATTTCTTCAGCCTCTCGACAGCCCTCTTGAGCTCGCCTATGTCCTTCTCTTTCAGGCCCTTTATCTTGACGAAGAGCACGTTCCCGTCCCTCACGGACTTCAGTATCCTCTCTGTGTCAGAGAAGTCGTTCAGCTTCTCTATCTTTATCCCCAGCTTGCCTGAGGCGTGGCTCGTTATGCCGCCATCAGAGTCCATGACATTGACCTCGACGTAGTCCTCCTCCTCTATCTCGGGCATTTCCCTGTTGTTGAAAAGTTTCAGACGCATTTTCCCTCCAATTCTTTGAAAAGGCTTTGTAGTATTCTTGTCAATTAGCTTTTTAAAGGTTGTGCGGCAGCACAGCCGCAGCGGGCACATCTTTCGTGAGCAAGCCCACTCAAGTTTCGGTGCCAGGCCTGCCTCATGCCTATCCGGCCTTCTGCGGGGAACTGGCGGCATCGGTCAGTTTCTTGCGAAGTTCCTCTATCTTTTCCTTTATCCTGGCTTCGCTCTTCTCCATTGCCTTCTGCCTTGCCTCAAGGGCCTCCACGTTCTCCTTCAGGTCCTTCTCCACCGCAGTTTTCTTCTCCTTTATCAGGACCGGGCCTGAGAGCCTGTAGACCTCTGTCTCCTTGGACTTCCCGAGCTCCTCAAGTGCCTTGTTCATCTCGAGAAGCTGCATCTTCATGGCCTCTTTCTGGGCTATTATGCCCTGCATCTGCTGCTGGTATGTCTGGGCCTGCTCGAGAAGCTGCTGTGTTTCCTTCCCTGTCATCTTACCCTCACCTTCAGGCTCTTCCTTGGCCTGACCTTCTTGAGTATCCTGTAGCCGCAGGAAGGGCATATTATCTTCTTCGCGGATTTGAGCTCGATGTTCACTTCCTTCCCGCAGTCAACACATTTGTACATCATAATGAATCCCTATGGCCTGTAGGCCTTGCCTGCCATCTTGGTGCCGCATTTTACGCATTCCCAGATGCCTGCAGCCTCCCTCTTCATGCCGGCCTTCTGGCAGCTGGGGCAGACATGCTTCTTCACGGACTCTATGCTCTTTATCCTTCCCCTTATCTTCCTTCCGTACCTCGTCCCGTACCTGCCTGCTGAACCAACCTTCTTCGTCCTTCCCATATCACTCCACCAGCTTCCTCAGCTCCTTGCCTCTTGCAACAGACATGGCAATGGCTTCCTCTATCTCCTCCGCTGTGAAGCTTCCCTGGCCGCTCTTCTGGAGGGCGCAGACATTGCCGCTGTCGGATGTGGTCACAGTCAGCCTGACGTCTGCCACATCCTCCTCTTCGAGGGTGGGGTCAAGAACTAGCTTGCCGCCTATCTTGTGTATGGTCACCGCAATCGGCTTGAGCTTCACAGGCAGCTTTTCCTTCCTGTTCTTGATGTCTATCGTCTCGGTCTCAGGGTCGTATGCAGGTATCTTGGCGTTCGCCAGGGCTATCGCGGCTCCCAGGGCGCCGGCGTCAATCAGGTTGCCGTCATGGTTCATGACCTGCACATCCACATTGACAATCCACACCTTCTCGCCCTTCTCTATACAGAGCTTCTCTGTGTCCATGGCCTTCGATTCCCTGATGCCCCTGTCTATAACCCTTGCGGTCTCAACCGCGTCCTCTGACGGCCTTCCGGGCTCGAACCTGGCTGCAGCCATCGGGGCCAGCTCCGCGTTGGATATGAGTATTCCCTCGTTGGGCTTGTCAGAAAATGGGGTGCCTACGCTCATCTTTATGCCCGCTATTATGTCGGTCTTGCCCATCCTGACCCTGCAGGAGCCCTCTGCGTTGGGTATGAGGTTCTTCTCTATCTCTATCTTCCTGAACTCGTCAAGCTTCCTTCCATCGACCCTCTTGCCTGCCTTGGCCTGGCTGACTATGTAGTCGGCCTGCACATTCATCATGGTCTCAACGTTCATTTTATCCACCTCTTCTTAAGGGCCTCTTTCTGCATCTTGTAAAGCTGCTCGCATCCCTTTATGGCCAGCTCCATCACCTTCTTGACGTCCTGCGGGGAAAGGTCCCCGTCCATCTGCAGAAGGGTTATCTTCTTTGACTTGGGCATGTACGCCAGGGGAAGGTCGCAGAATGTCTCTTCCTCCTCCTTCCCTGCCAGGTCAAGCACGTACTCGTCCCCTATCTTGCCCGCCGCTATGGAGGCCACCAGGTCCCTCATGGGGATGCCGGCGTCGGCGAGGGCCAGGGAAGCTGCGTTTATGCCCGCTGCCCTTGTCCCCGCGTTTGCAGATATTATGTTTATGTAAACGTCAATGGCCGCCTTCGGGAAGTCCTCCAGGAAGACCGCTGACTCAAGGGCCTGCCTTGTTACCTTGCATATCTCCTGGCTTCTCCTGGAATAGCCTGGCCTTATCCTGTCAGTGCATGAGAACGGCACCATGGCGTATATCGTGTTGAGGTTTGCCCTGTCAGAGATCTGCTTGTGCTTCGGGTGCATCTCCCTCGGGCCGTAGACAGCCGCCACTGCCACAGTGTTTCCCATCTTCACCATTGCAGAGCCGTTAGCGTTCGGTATGACTCCCACTGTCATGGTAGTGGACCTCATCTCATCCGCTTTCCTTCCGTCTTCCCTTTTCATGCATTTTCCTCCTTCGGCTTCTCAGCAGGCTTCTCTTCTTTTGGCTTCTCAGCAGGCTTCTCTTCTTTTGGCTTCTCAGCAGGCTTAACTTCCTTGGCCGGGGCCGGCTTCTTGGGCTCGCCCAGCAGCTTCGAGACCTTGTCTGTGAGCCCGTTCTTGTAGGCCTCTGTGTCAATCAGGTCTATGGCCTTCATGACCATCTTCTCGTCTCCCCCGTCCATCCAGAGGTAGCCGTTCTGGCCTATGCTTATCCTGCTGCCTGTCCTGTCCTTTATCATGCTTATCATGGAGCCCTGCTTGCCTATTATCCTGGGCACCTTTGCCTGGTTTATCCTGATTATCCTGCCTCCCCTGAGCTTCCTGGCCCTGGGGTCCTGCATGGATATGTCTATCATGTCGAATCCGCTCATGGAGTGTATCTTGGCATAGACCACATCGCCTATCTTGTAGACCTTGTCCAGGCTGGTCCTGTTGGTGTCTATGAAATCCCTAACCCCTGACAGCGGAAGGAACGCCTTGTAAGGGGAGTTTATGTCCATCACCCATCCCCTTGTGCCCGGTATGTCCTCGACAGTGGCTATCACCATGTCCCCCACCTTGGGCACGTACTTTCCGCTTAGGGGTATGATCGATATCACCCTGCCGCTCAGGGAAACCAGGCCTATCTTCCTGGCGCATATGGATTCTCCCGCCCTGAAGCAGTTCCTGCCCGGAAGGTAGTCCATGGACTTGACTATCTCGTCCCCTGGCACAACAAATTCCCTTTCCTTCTTAATCAATTCTGCCATACTTACTATCTGACTTGTATTTTATCCTTTATATACTACAGTAGGGTATTTAAATCGAAGGAGCTAGACATCCAGGTGCCTGAGTATTTTGGCTTCCGCCTTCCCGCCTGTCAGCCCGTTCAGCTTCTCCATTATCTCCGATTGCATGCCGGCAGGTATCTCGAGAACCGCCACCCAGGAATCCGATTTCCACTCCTCCTTCTTGACCGGGGCTACCCCCCTCACGAAGGAATTGGCCTTGCCAGAATATTCCATGGGCACCCTGATTGCTATCTCAACGCGCTCGAACTTTATGGGCAGGACAGGCTCTATCGCCTCCAGGCAGGCTTGTATCTGCTCCTGGGCAGGCTTCATGGGGTCAACCTGGAAGTGGGCCTGCTCCATCGCATTCTCTATCCTGTTGGGAGGGTGGGGAAGCTTTGTCTTGGGGTTCACGCCCTGCTTGGATATGATGTCAGCTATCTGCTTCCTCTTTTCCTCTGTCAGTTTCCTCCTTTGTTCTGTAGTGAGCTGGAGCTGGCCGTTCTTCAGTATATGTGCAGCGGCCTTTAGGGGGTCCGGCGTGCCGAAGGCCGCCTCTATGTCGCTTGGGGATGCCCTTTCCCCCTTCTTGGAGTCCGTGAATATGTCCCGGACTGCCATTATGCTCTCCATGCTGTAGTCCCTGCCTTTCCTGAAATCAAGGGCCCTGTCAGGGTCTACAAGAATCTCGAACGTCTTCCCTTCTTTTGAAATCCTGGCTATGACAGCCTTCTCGAGGGATACCATATTCCCGCCTCCAGCCGGCGCAGAAAGCGCTAGAGGTACTTAGCCAGCTGGGTTTCTGTAAGCCTTTCAACCCTTTTCTTCCTGACTATGACTATCTCTGCGTTCTTGGGGGTGACTTCCTTCTCCCCGGCCTTCATGGCCTTCACGAGCAGCTTGACTGCATCCTCTACGGGCATGCCGTCCTTGTAGCTCTTGTTGAGGAGGGTCTTGGCCTTCTGGCCCCCCCTGCCTATAGCCTGAGCCTTCCACTCTATCATGGTGCCGGAGGGCTCTGTCTCGAACAGCCTGGGGCCTCCGCCATCCATTCCCCCTACCAGGATGCCGACTCCGTAGGGCCTCACGCCCGCGTACTGCGTCACCAGGTGCTTCCTGTCAGCCAGGGCCTTCGTGAGGGTCATCACTGATATGGGCTCCCCGAAGGTTATCTGGTTCACCTGGGACTTGACCCTGGCAAGCTCCACCAGGTTCCTGGAGTCTGCAAGCGAGCCTGAGCTTATAATCGCTATGTGTTTGTCTATCTCTGATATCTTGTGGTAAGTCTCCAGCACGGCGAGCTGCAGGTTGGGCTTGACCCCTCCCAGTATAACCGCATCCTTTGCCTGGATGCCTATGGATGTGGAGCCGTTCTTGACCATCTGCCTGGCATATTCCACCTGCAGGAGCCTTCCGTCAGGCGAGAACACGACTATCGTCCTGTCATAAGCCATGTAGCTGGGTGGCATTGGTTGTGGCATGAATCACTCCTTTTTTAATATTATTACTTGGTTCTGTGCTATAAAAGCCTTACATCGGTTCTTATATTCTTGCGAGCCTCTTGGCATATTCCATCAGCTCGTTCCCGCTTATCCTGAACCCTGACTCGCAGGATTTCTCGTCGAACCCTCTTATGCTGCCCGCCGAGATGTTGTCCCCTGATATGAGCACAGGAACCGGGTCTATTGTGTGCCTGTACGCCTTGTAGTCGGGCGCGCTGGCTGTCCTGTGGTCGCATGTGACTATCACCACGAGCTTCTCGATGCCCGCTGACTTGATTATCCTGCCCAGCTCCCTGTCTATCCTGCCTATCATCTCGGACTTCTCCTCCCTCTTGGCGTCATGGGCTAGTATGTCAGTTCCGTTTATGTGCAGGAAGACCAGGTCATGGTCATTCAGGGCCTTTATGGCTGCGTCTGTCTTTCCCTCCAGATTGGTCCTGGGCATCCCGGTGGCGCCCTTGACCGGTATCACGTCCATCCCCAGGAACCTGGCGACCCCCTTGGCTATGGGTATGCCCGCAACACAGCATCCCTTCAGCCCGTGCCTGGACTCGAAGGAGTCCACATCCCTCCTCCTTCCCGGGCTCCTTATCAGTATCACGTTGGCCGGCACCTTCCTGGCCTTGTTGACCATTTCCTTAGAGAGGATCTGGTGGCTCTTCCTGACGAACTTGTTGAGTATGCTTGCCGTCCTTTTCGCTTCCGGGGTCGCTGCGCCCACCTCCGGGAGGGCCACGCCGGTCTTCATGGGGTCGTTCGGCACCAACTTCTCGGAGAGGCCCTCGCCCTCCAGGACAATCACCACCCTGTGGCCCGCGCTCTTCCTCACGTTTATCCTGGCCCCGTCTATCTCCATGCCGTCAAGCTTCTCGCAGAACTCCTTCAGGCCTGTCTCGTCCCTTCCTGCCCTCCTGTCCAACAGGTTGCCGTCAACATCAAGGGTCGCGAAATTGCACCTTATGCAAACGTCCTGGGGGCCGGGCTCCATCCCTATCCCTAGGGCCTCCAGGTATCCCCTTCCGGGGTATTCGTCCCTGGAGAAGCACCCCAGGAGGTGGAGGTAGCCGTAATCAGAGTTTACTGTCTTCTTGTAGCCGATATCGAGCAGGCCGCACCTTCCTGCGGCAGCCAGCCTGTCCATGTTCGGCTTCCTTGCGGTCTGGAGAGGGGTGTCCTTTCCCACGTCTCCCATCCCGTCACCCACCAGAAGGAGGAACTTCATGCTGATTATTTACGATTTGTGAATAAAAAAGCTCTTGGGTGTATTTTATGTCGACCTGTTCCCCAACTGGCTTGTGGCCTGCCAGTTGAGCGCACTTCTTGCTGTGGTACACGTTGCCGTCCTCGTCTACCCAGCCCTCGTCATGGGGCCCCATGGGCCTGTGGCAGCCTGAGCACCTGTAGCTGAAATTGTCCAGCCTCACAGAGGGCCCGTTCCTTTTCATACGTTTTCTTGTATGCAAACAATTAATAGGGCTGAAAGCGCCACCATGTAAGGGCAACTATTTGTTATATATATAGCGGAACGACCAATATACCATTAGGGGAAGGGAAATGTTCGAGGACGTCCAGAACAGGATAATAAGGAATGCCCAGGCGCTTACCACCGATTTCATCCCGTCGAGGGTCTACAGCAGGGACGGCCAGCTGCAGGCGATGAGGGACGACATGAGGCCCCTCCTTAAGGGGCTGACCCCAAGGCACGCCTTCCTCTTCGGCAAGCCCGGGACCGGCAAGACTTGCCTGGCCAGGCATGTTGCAGAGGAGCTGGCAAAGCACACGTCCTCCGTGGCTCCGGTTTACATCAACTGCTGGGAAAGCACAAGCAGGTTCAAGGTGCTCTACACCATACTGCAGAAGATGGGATGCGTCCTTTCCGTCCACAGGAAAGGCACCCCAACTGACGAGCTGATGGACACGCTGAGGAACAGGCTAAAGGAGAGGCAGGCGGTCATAATACTGGACGAGGTGGACCAGCTGGAGGACGAGAAGATACTGTACGACCTGACATCCCTCCCGAAGACCTGCCTCATACTGATATCCAACAACGAGACTGCGCTGGCCGACGCAGACCAGAGGGTGAGGAGCCGCCTGGCTGCGGCAGACCACATAGAGTTCCCGGAATACAAGGCGGATGAGATAACGGGCATACTGAAGGACAGGGTGGAATGGGGCCTGCTCCCGGCTGTCATGAAGAATGCACAGATAGGCATGATAGCAGAAACCGCAGACGGGGATGCCAGGGTGGCGATAGACATACTCAGGATAGTGGCGGAGGCCGCAGAGAACCAGGACCTGAAGAAGATACCGGACAAGCTGATAAAGGCCAGCCTCCCGAAGGCCAGGTCAGCCAGGAAGGACGAGAACCTGACCCGACTCAACCCGTACCAGAGGGCGATAGTCGAGATACTCACCAGGAACGGGAGGACTGATTCAGGCACCCTGTTCAGGGAGCTCCAGTCCATCGGGAAGAAGCAGGGCCTGGAGCCCATAGTGGACAGGACCTTCAGGAAGTACATGGACAAGATGCTCAGGTACAATATGGTCGAGTCAGACGGGTCAGGAAGGTGGAGGACCTACAGGCTCACAGGAGGCCAGAATGGCTGAAAGAGGGGAGATATACAAGTGCGCTGTGTGCGGGCTTATAGTCGAAGCGCTGATGCCGGGCGCCAGCGTGCCGGCTTGCTGCGGCAAGCAGATGGAAAGGCTGGAAGAGAAGTCGATGGATGAGGGGAATGAGAAGCACGTGCCGGTCATAAGCAAGACGGACGAAGGCATCTGGGTGAGGGTCGGCTCTGTCCCACACCCAATGGTGGAGGAGCACTTCATCCAGTGGATAGAGATAGAAGCGGACGGGGTCGTGCACAGGAAGTTCCTGAAGCCGGGGGACGTGCCTGAAGCGAAGTTCTGCGTGAAGGCGGAGAAAGTGACGGCAAGGGAATACTGCAACGTCCACGGATTGTGGAAGGCCTAGGCTTCCCTGCAGGCACTGTACAGGTTCTCGAAGACCTTTGGAAGGTCCCCCTTCCTGCAGGAGGAGAAGGCTATCCTGATGTCGGTGTCATTCCAGGCTATGACGCCTGTGCCGTATTTCTCCAGCAGCAGCTTCCTGACCTCAAAGGCGTTCCTGTTATTCAGCCTTACGCACATGAAGTAGCCTGAGTTGAAGGGCAGGGCCTCGAACTCCTCACCATATTTGCTGTTCTCTTCCAGTATCCTTCTGACGAGCTGGCACCTCTCCTTCAGGAGCTGGAAGTTCTCGTCCTTCTCCTTCCTGTAGCCCTCCTCCTTGAAGGCCCTCAGCAGTAGGGACTGGGATGCGCGGGAAGCGTTGGAGTTGGCTGCCCTTATGGCCCCGCAGGCCTTTGACTCTAGCGCCTCGAACAGCTTCTGGCTGCCCTTCTTTATGCCGAAGGTGATGAAACCCACCCTGAAGCCCCAGGCATATTCCTCCTTCGTGGCGCCGTCAAGCTTCACTGCCAGTATGTTCTCGGACAGGTCGCACAGCCTGGTGAATATGGACTCCTTCATCAGCCCTTCCTCGTAAGTGAGTCCGAAGTAGGCATCGTCCACCATCACGAACATCCTCTTCACGACCCTCGACGCCTTTGCCAGGCCCTGCACCAGCCTGTCAGCCTCCTCGGCTGTGGGGGAGTACCCTGTCGGGTTGTTGGGGAAGTTCAGTATGATGGCAACGTTCTTCTTGCCGGAGCTTTCGACTGCCTTTCCGAAGCCCTCTGCGTTGAACCTGCCGTCCAGGAAGAGGGGGAACGTCCTCATCTCACATTCCTTCTGCTCCCTGAATATCAGGCTGTAGTTGCCCCAAAACATGTCTGGCACTATCAGCAGGTCCCCCTTGTCTAGGAACAGGTCTGCCATCGCGCTGAGTCCTCCTGTTATGCCTGCCGTGACAATCGGCCTGCTGATGGGTTTCTTCTCCAGAGAGGGGTTCTTCTCCAACAGGAGCCCGGCCCACCTGTCCCTGAGCTCAGGGAGGCCCCAGCTGGGCGCGTAAGGGAACAGCTCCTCGGGCTCCAGGCTTGTGTGCTTCTTCACAGAATTGAGATGGAGCGGCCGGTTGCCTTCGCACTTGGCTATGCCTATGGTGGCGTTTATCTCCGCTTTCCTGGCCTCTGCTGTCTGGGAGAGTATGCCCCTTGATGGGAAGAAAAGGCGCTTGCCCCTGTTAGAGAGCAGGTGCAGGACCTCCTCGTTCTGCCACTCTATAGTCTTGTTCAGTTCCTCTGCCTGCGGGTTCATAATAGATTAGTTCACTCCTGACTTAAATTTCAGCTTGCTTATGTTCTCCTCCCCGAACTTGTTGCTGAAGTACACCCTTGCCTCTTCCTGGTGGTATCTTCCCTCTGGCCTGAAGACCAGGTAGATGTCTCTCATGGCCTCCTCCTCCCCGGCCTTGTCGAATACGTCCCTTGCGCTGTACTCCTGTATGAACTCCCACTTGTCGAGCCTCCCTGGAAGCTTCAGGATGGTAAGGAAGCTCTCTATCACGAATGTCTTGTCATCGTGCTTCAGGGAGGAGTTAGGGATTGCGCCGTACTTGAGGGGCACAACGAACTCATGTACCCTCCTGATGAAGTCGTCCGGCCTTTCCAGGAGCTGCCTGTAGACGGGTCCCCTCGACCTGACCCTTTCCAGGAACGCCCCCATCTCGTTCCCGTATTCCATCGCGCCGCCCATGTGGCTCAGGCGCGCGTGCGTCATCAGGTCCATGTCAGGGTCGTCTGTCAGGAACCTGACGAACATCTTCAGGTTTTCAGGCATCAGGCCGAACAGGTAATCGAACCCCCTCTCAAAGGATTGTATCTTGCCCCGGAATATCTTGTTGTAGTCGCTCTCTTCCAGGAGCTCCCTTATGCTTTCCCTTGTTGTGTTCTCATGCCTTCCCCTTGTCAGCCTTATGGTTGCACCGAAGATGGCGTCTGTCACGGTTTTCCTTTTGCCTATCATCTTCATGATGAGTTTCTTCCTGGCCCCCCTGAGCCTTTCCTCTATCGGCATGTCCTTCGGCATCCCTGAGACCATCTGCTCCACATCCTCCACGCCCAGGAACCTCTCAAGGCCCAGGTAGCCCAGCATGGTGCCCAGTGCCAGGTAATCTATGCTGACGTCCTGGATGCCTGTGAAATTGAACTGGCAGCACCTGTCGAGCCAGACCAGGTATTCCTGCGCTGCGAACAGCTCTGTGTCATACCCTACCTTCTTCTTCCCCTCCTCGCCCTCTCCCCTGTGCGTGCTCAGGGGCTCAGGGAACACCGGCAGCCAGGCCCTTTCCTTTGCCTGGCCGGCTGTCCTGGCCATCCTTTCCGTTGTGAATACCTTGGTCACGTCGCCCTTCAGCCAGTCAGCATGAAACACAGACTCAGTTGGTTCAGGCTTCCTGTCGGTTGCAGGCTTCCTTTCCCTGATGTCAATCTCCTGGCTGACTATGTCTGCATCCTTCAGGCCGTTCAGGCCCTTGCTGAACTGCGTCTTGCTGGCTGCAACCCATCCGCCTGACTTATTTTCTTCTGGTTTGTTATCTGCCATGACCGAACACCATAGACAATGTTTCGGGGGAGCTTTTTAAGGCTTACGGCCGCTGAAAATCGAGTCCAAGGGAGCCTATACCTTCCGGTTTTATGATTCCCTTGGGCGTTATTATCCCTGTTATGTACCTGGCCGGGGTGATGTCGAAGGCGGGGTTCATGGCCCTGGAACCTTCGGGCGCCACCCTCCTGCCCTCGAAGGACGTGACCTCTGACTCGGGCCTCTCCTCTATGGTTATGGACTCCCCGCTGGGCGTCCCCATATCGATGGTCGACATGGGGGCAGCCACATAGAAAGGTATCCCGTTCTCCTTTGCCAGGACGGCCTTCTCGTAGGTCCCTATCTTGTTGGCGACGTCACCATTGGCTGCTATCCTGTCAGCCCCCACTATGAACATGTCCAGGCCCTTCTTCCACATGTAATAGCCTGCGGCATTGTCTGCTATGATGAAATGCTTTATGTCCTCCTGCTGTAGCTCCCAGCTCGTGAGCCTGGCGCCCTGCATCCAGGGTCTTGTCTCGTCGACGTAAAGCATCACGCTCTTGCCCTGCCTCTTGGCAGCGTAGACCGGGGAAAGGGCGGAGCCCCAGTCGACGAATGCCAGCCATCCAGCATTGCAGTGGGTCCCTATCCTGTAACCGTTCTGTATCAGGCCTGCCCCGTGCTCCCCTATCCGCCTGCAGGCCTCTTCCTCTTCATCCGAGAATTTCCTGGCCTCCTCCACCGGGTCGTCAGACGCGATTATCCTGCCTGTGGCATGGAACAGGTTGTATGCAGTAGGTCTGGTGGAGTCTATGTACCTCTTGGCGTCGGCAAGGGGCACCTTCTCCAGATGAGCCTGGGCCATTGCGAAAGCGGCTGCCACGCCTATCGCCCCCGCGCCCCTGACTGTCATGTCCCGTATCGCTTCTGCCGTCTCCCTGAACGTCCTGAGCTTGACCGTCCTGAACTTGGGGAGAAGCCGCTGGTCCACCAGGACCACGTTGCCGCTCTTGTCGAACTCGACCGTCTTGACGTGCCTGCCCGCTTCCTTCACGTACATGCATTGTTATTGGATGTAAGAAATAAGTTGTTATCCCAGCTTCTTCATGCCGCCCATATGGTTCTGGAGGGCCTTTGGTATCGCTACCGTGCCGTCCTTCCTCTGGAAGTTCTCCAGCATGGGGACGAGCATCCTGCTGACTACTGCTGTGGAGTTCAGGGTGTGGACGAAGCCCCTGGGCTTCTCTCCCTCTGTGCCGTAGCGTATGCCCAGCCTCCTGGCCTGGTAGTCTGTGCAGTTGGAGCATGATATCACTTCCCTGTACCTCTTCTGGGAGGGGACCCAGGTCTCTATGTCGTATTTCTTTGCCGCCACCGCGCCTATGTCGCCAGTGCACACGTTCACGACCCTGTAAGGGAGCTCCAGCTCGCGCACTATCTGCTCCGCTGTCTTGAGCAGCCTGTCGTGCTCCACCCAGCTGTCCTCGGGCCTGGTGAAGACCAGCTGCTCGACCTTGTCGAACTGGTGGACCCTGAATATGCCCTTGTCCTCCATCCCGTGGGTGCCTGCCTCCTTCCTGAAGTTGGTGCTTATGCCGGCATACCTGACCGGCAGGCTGGGCTCCGGGATGACCTCGTTCATGTGCTTGGCCACCATCGGGTGCTCGGACGTGGCTATCATGTAGAGGTCCTCGCCCTCCACCTTGTACATGACGTTCTCGAAGTCATCCATATCAGTGACGCCCGTGCAGGCCTCCCTGTTCATCATGAATGGCGGCTGGACAGGGGTGAAGCCCGCTTCAGCGAGCTTGCCTATCCCGAACCTCATGAGGGCCATGTTCAGCAGCACCAGGTCGCCCTTCATGTAGAAGAACCTGGCACCCGCCACCTTGCCTGCCCTCTCCAGGTCAAGCATGCCCAACCCTTCCAGCAGCTCTATGTGATTCTTGGGCTTGAAAGGGAACTTGGGCTGGTGCCCCCACTTCCTGACCTCCCTGTTCTGGGAATCGTCCCTTCCCTCAGGGACCGACTCATGGAGTATGTTGGGAAACCTCAGAAGGTAGAACTTCAGCTTCTCGTCGAGCTTGGCTATCTTCTCCTCGCTCTTCTTTATCCTGTCATTCACCTTGGCCATCTGCTTCCTGTTGAAGGAGATGTCCTTCCTCTCCTTCACCATCCTGGCTATCTCCTTGGACAGCGCGTTCCTCTCCTTCCTGTCCTGCTCTGCCTTGTACAGGAGCTTTCTCTTCTCCCCGTCCAGCTTCCTGAACTCATCGACCCATTTCTGCTTCTCCTTGTCTCCCCTTCGTTTGAGGTCGTTTATGACAATATCCGGCCTGTCCCGCAACAGCTTCACATCGAGCATATTTAATATTGAGGCACTGTTTAATATAAAGAGTGTGAAGGCTTATGGAAAAAAAGATAAGGTCGCCCATACTGGCGGTTCTGGGGCACGTGGACCACGGGAAGACCACTCTCCTGGACAGGATCAGGGGAACCGCCGTCGCCAAGGGCGAGGCAGGGCTCATAACCCAGGCCATAGGGGCCACCAACATACCCACAGCCACAATCAAGAAGATATGCGGCAACCTCATGAAGGAGGCAGGAATAGAGCTCAGGATACCAGGCCTCCTTATTATAGACACGCCAGGGCACGAGGCGTTCACCACCCTCAGGAAGAGGGGAGGGGCAATAGCCGACATGGCCATCCTGGTAGTCGACATAAACGAGGGCATAAAGCCCCAGACAGACGAGTCCATAAACTTCCTGAAGCAGTATAAGACCCCCTTCATAGTGGCCGCCACCAAGATTGACAGGATGGCAGGATGGAACCCCCGGAAGGACGCCCCCTTCCTTTCGACATGGAAGGAGCAGACCGACAGGGTGCAGGACGAGTTCGAGAAGAAGCTCTACAGCCTGATAGGCCAGCTGACCGAAAGGGGGTTCAGCGCTGAGAGGTACGACAGGGTCTCGGACTACACTAAACAGGTGGCCATAGTGCCTGTCTCAGGGGTAACCGGGGAAGGCATAATAGACGTGCTGATGGTCCTATGCGGGGTATGCCAGAGGTACCTGGACAAGGGCCTGTGCGTGGGTTCCGGGGAAGGCAAGGGCACCGTCCTGGAGGTGAAGGAGGTGAAGGGCCTCGGAATGACCATGGACGTCATAGTCTACGACGGCGAGATAGAGAGGGGCGACTGGCTCGTGATAGGCGGGAACGAGCCTGTCACCACGAGGGTGAAGGCGCTGATGGAGCCTTCCGCACTGAAGGAGCTGAGGGTCGAGAAGGCCTTCCAGAGCATAGGGTCAGTGTCGGCGGCTGCAGGGGTTAAGATAGCGGCGCCGGGGCTGGAGAAGGTCATAGCAGGCTCGCCCCTCAGGGCGGTGAAGGACAGGAAGGGGGTTGATAGGGCCCTGAAGGAGGTGCAGGAAGAGATAGAGGAGGTCGAGATAGAGACCGAGGCAAAGGGCTCCATGCTAAAGGCGGACACCCTCGGTTCCCTGGAGGCCCTGATAAAGAGCCTGAAGGACCTGGTTCCCATAAGGAAGGCCCAAGTGGGCACTGTCACGAAGGCCGACATAATGGAGATGAGGACGCAGGAAGACCCAAAGATATTCGCCTTCAACGTCAGGATTCCCCAGGAGATAGCCTCCCTGGCCAAGGACAACAAGGTCAAGATATTCGCCTCTGAAGTGATATATTCCCTGATAGAGGAGTATAAGGAATGGGAGAAGGACTCCAGGAAGCGTAAGGAAGAGGAGATGCTGGAGTCAGTCCCCCGTCCCGCCAGGCTCAGGGTGCTGCCGGGCTTCGTCTTCAGGCAGAGGAAGCCCGCGGTCTTCGGCGTGGAGGTCGTGAAGGGGACACTAAAACCGGGCTGCAAGCTGCTGAAGAAGGGAAAGGACCTGGGAGAGGTGAAAGAGGTCCAGATGAGGGGAGAGGGCGTGGAAAAGGCAGAGATGGGCGACAAGGTCGCCATCAGCATGCCTGATGTGACCGTAGGGAAGGACGTGATGGAAGGCGACACGCTTGAAGTCTTCATAAGCCCTAGGGCCAGGGACACATTAATGGCCCTGAAGCCAAAACTTAAAGCAGACGAGATAGAGCTGCTGGAGGAGGAGTGACATGTGGAACATGATAAGCTTCATGGGCGAGCCCGTGCTCTGGGTTGGCATAAGCATATTGCTGGTCCTGATGTACGCGTTTCCCAGGACATTCCTCTGGAAGGGCAAGAAGAGGGGCCCAAGGAGGAGGAAGTTCAAGAAGTTCCTTTTCGTATTCCTGATATCACTTTACCTTACCCTGGGGATAATACAGGCAGGCAAGGCCGTATTCGACGTCCCCAGGCCATGCATAGTGTGCCCCGCAGAAGGGTGCAACCCTTACTGCCTCCCTGACTCCACGTTCCCGTCAGGCCACTCGGCGACCGTCTTCGTGTTCTTCTCCTCCCTGGCCATAATGTTCAGGAAGAAATGGACAGTACCGCTCTTCATCATACCTGTCCTGGTGGCTGC
The DNA here is from genome assembly GCA_964555875.1 of uncultured archaeon. Taxonomy (GTDB): domain Archaea; phylum Aenigmatarchaeota; class Aenigmatarchaeia; order QMZP01; family QMZP01; genus DAOVIL01. Next base: position 34,199 of record CAZKUD010000005.1, on the reverse strand, counting down.
CTCCAGGGTGTTCCTGGGCGTGCATTACACGTATGACGTCCTGGTGGGCTCCCTGGTGGGGCTCATGGTGCCTTTCGTGGTGATGGAAGCCATAAAGCATATAAGGTCCAGGCAGGCAGGGATATAGCCCGAAAGGGGCGAAAAACGGCTGTTTTTGTGTCCAAAATCGATATCAAGAGCCTCACCGTAACCTTTAAATACCCCCATTCTATCTATATATCATAAATGTCACTAAAAGGTAGTGACAGGTGATTAACATGGCTGAAGAAAAGACTTTCGGGGAGAAGACCTGGGCTGAGGCTGCCCTGGACGGCGTGGAATACGCCAGGGGCATCTGGAACTGGTTCGCAGGAAACAGGATGGACATGGACTACCAGGCGTTCAAGGGACTTGTCAGGGAAGTGGTCGTGAACGGTGAGGAGTTCGGGAAGGAGATAAGCGAGACCAGCCTGGACAGGCTCACGAAGAACGATGCCTGGGGAATGTGGCGCGACAACCAGATAGAGGTGCCCATGGCATCCGAGATACCCGGCATTTTCAGGGACCTTTACGAGGGGGTTGCGAACAGGGTGAGCAGGTACACCATGAACAAGGACGACCTCAACAGGGCGACACAGAACTACCTGAAGATACACGAGATAGTCGAATCGACACTCAAGCCAAAGGACCACGACATTTACGAGGCGACCCTTCTCAGGGCACTGAAGGACCTCGGGATGGAAGGCATAGATGATGCAAGGGAAGCCTACACTGCCGCTATGGCCACCTACAAGGTCAGGGAAAGGAGCGGCGACAGCATGATAAACAAAGTCGGAAGATATTTCAAGGACCTGAAGGAGGACGTGGCCGGCATGTTCGGCGGAGAGCTCGAGCCGGCAATGGCATAGGTGATGTTATGACTGGGACAGCCTTGATGGAGATGGAAGCGGAACTCTTCACTGAAGATTCCGGCACCGTGATACCGACAGCCGAGGACCTGGAGAGGCAGTTCTCAATGGAGAGCTACGACACTAGGGAAAGGGACATAAGGATGGCGTCCAGGATTGCGGGAAGGAACGACCGGATGACCATCGGCTTCCAGACAGGCAAGGAGAAGGGGTTCCTCAGCAGGTGGAGGGACTACAACAGGGAGGTTAGGGAGAAGTATCCCTGGGTCAACTGGAAGGAACTGAAGAACATCTGGAAGGTGCCTGCAAAGTACTACGGCCACCAGATACTGAAGAACATTAACATACCCAGGACCAACACGCTTAATGACATACTCGGGACGGTCCTCGACACATATCAGGTGCAGTGGGAGATGGGTTACAAGGCAGACGGCCTGAGGATATTCCCAAGGATAAGGGTGGAGACCACCTTCTCTGAGGGCGCGACGAAGCTGACCCACCTATACACATACGAGCACAAGGGGAAGGACGTGCCTGTATTCCTTTCCACAGGGAAGGACCCTGACCCGGCCAAGCTGCAGGAGAACGTGGATTATGTGATAGCCACCGGCGACTCTCCCTACGACAAGATGGGCGACCAGAAGGACCCTTTCCAGGCCGCAAAAGGCAGGAACTACAGCCCAAGGGATTACCACAACAGCGACTTCCTGAGGGACTGCATAGACGTTTTCACCAGGATGGATTTCAGCAGGCATTTCAAGGACGAGTCCCAGAGGCCTGAAAGGTGGATAGTGAAGGACGAAACCTGGATGATAGCCCACGACAATGTGAGGGACACCGCAAAGGAAGCCGCACTTCCGGCCGGCCTGGCCGGCAAGATAAAGGTCTACAAGAACACCGTCGGGAAGAGCGGGCTCTTCTACAACCTCGGCAAGCTGTTCATGGACGACAGCCCAAGGTCAGGGAAGAGATGGTTCGAGTGGGAGGCCCTGAACAAGTTATACGACGTGCAGGACCTGATATTCGCGCCTGTGGAGGCGGCCTTCGAGAAGTCTGGCGTGATGGGCCCGGCAATGAGGCACATAGCCGACAGAAGGTACAAGGCCACCGCAAAGTCATGGAGAGGCTTCTTCGATGCCAACCTGGCATACAGCACCAACTAGAACCCCAGCACATCCCCGGCCTTTGTTCCAGTTGAGCGGGCCAGGCCTGCCTCTGTCTCCAGCACGTAGCGTGCGCTCTCTTTTGGGCAGAAGACCTTCCAGGTGAAGGGGTTCAGCAGCCGCAGGGGCGGGCAGTCCTCCTTTATGTCAACGACACGCTTGGAACTGTCTATGTAGATGATGTCTATGGAAAAGCGCATGAAGGGCATCCACATGCCGTGCCTGCCGTCATGGCCGAAGTCGAAAAGCATCGGCACAGGCTCCTTCCTCAGCATCAGGCCTTTGGCTTTCTTCCAGAATGATCCTGCCACCTCTGCCTTTTCTGCGAGCACATTCTTATTTGATAGGTTGGTTATTGTAACCTGATTTCCGTCAATACTCGGAAACCGCTTTTTTATTATCATCCCCTGCCTGCTCCTTTATCGACCTTGCTGTCTTGGGTCCGACCAGCCTCTCTACAGTCTCCATCGGCGCCTTCTTCAGCTGCGACAGCGACTTGATGCCTGAATGGAAGAGCGCCCTTGACTTGACCCTGCCTATGCCCTTCAGCCTGACCAGAGGCAGCAGCTCCTCCCTCACCCCGTACTTGAGCCTGACCCTTATCTTCCTCATGCCCTTTATCGCATCAGCATGATTGAGCAGCAGCCCAAGCTCCTGCGAGGCGTACAGCAGCCAGTCAGCCCTCTCCAGCCTTGCCCTCAGCTCGCCTGGGGTCACTCCGTAATTCTGGAGTATCTCCTCCTCTCCTGACTCCTCTGCCCAGGACAGCAGCATGCCTGCTGTCTTTATCGCCCTCAGGAACTCGTCATATTCCATGTCCCAGGGCTCCGGGGGGTGCTCCACAAGGCTGTCCATGTGCCTCTCCATCACATCGTTAAGGGTCTCCAGGTCCCCCTTCCTTATGTGAAGGAGGGGCCTCATCTCTATCGTGTCTGCGATGGCGTGCAGCATGCCCAGGTCTGTGGTGCCCTTGGAATCCATCTTTTCCAGCCTCTTTATCAGCATGTGCGCCGTGAGAGGGTCTATGTACAGCTCGGAAACCCTCTTCCCTATCCTCGTGGCTGTAAGGCTGTTGCTCTCCTCCTCAGCAACCTCCAGGCCGGTCTTGAACGGGCATGTTTCCTGGGAAGGGCCCTTGCCGGTGTCTATAAACTTGTATTCCTTCAGGAGCTCAAGCACCCTCTCCAGGTTCCTCTTGAGCTGCTCCATGTCCCTGTACTGGAAAGCATGGAAGGTCTTGGCGAAGAAGTCGAACAGCTCCTTCCTGGTGGACACGGCGCCTGAGGCTATCAGGGACATCACGTGCATCCTGAGCACGGGCTCGACCCCCAGCTTGGAGTATATCTTCTCAGGCTCCCCGTTTATGTAGTTCTGCCAGGCGTAATCGGCCTCCTGCCTGTTCTTGGCTATTAATATTGCCTCCCCGTACTCGTCATATTTTGGCCTTCCTGCCCTGCCTGACATCTGCTCTATCTCAAGGGCGGGGAGGTAGTCCATGCCCCTGAAGGAGGAGAAGCGCTTCAGGTCCCTCACAACTGTCCTGAACGCAGGCAGGTTCATGCCCATGGCCAGGGTGGGGGTGGCTGCTATAGCCTTTATGTGGCCTTCCCTGAACGCGCCCTCTATCAGCTTCCTCTGCTTGCTGGTGAGTCCTGCATGGTGGAAGGCTGTTCCCTTCCTTATGCAGTCTCCCAGGCGCCTGCACTGCTGGGTGGGGTGCTCCAGCACCCCCTCTGCCCTCTGGGCTATCTCCTCCAGCTGCTGCTTCTCCACCGGCTTGAGCCTTTGGGTGACGTAGGAGCCTATCTTCTCTGCAGCCGACTGTGTGCTCCTCCTGGTGGACACAAAGAACAGTATCTGCTTTTCCTTGTCCAGGGTGCTTGACACAAGGGACTTGACGGGGTTGGCGGGGTTGACGCCCATCTTCTTCTGGGGGATGAAGTCTATGGCATCGTCAAAGCAGAGCCCCCTGTAAAGCGTTATGGGCCGGTAGTCTGACTTGACGGCCTCTGCTCCCAGCCATTCAGCAAGCTCCTCATAGTTGCTTATGGTGGCCGAGAGGCCCAGTATCTGCGGGTTCACGAACTGCCTCAGCCTGGTGAGCGTGACCTCCAAGGTCGGGCCCCTGTTGGCAGAGTCCAGCAGGTGTATCTCGTCGGCTATGACCAGGCCGACGTCGTTTATCCACTCTATGCCGTGCCTCATCAGGGAGTCGAGCTTCTCTGATGTGGCTATTATGAGGTCCTTTGAAGCCAGCCAGGGGTCGCTGGAGTCCAGGTCCCCGCTTGAGACAGCCACCCTTATGCCCAGCTTCTCGTACTTCTCCCTGAACTCATCGTGCTTCTCTGCCGCCAGGGCCTTGAGGGGCACTATGTAGACCACCTTCTTGTTCTTCCTTATGACGTTTAGTGCCGCCATCTCTGCTATCAGGGTCTTTCCGCTGGCTGTGGGAGCTGCCACTACCATGCTCTTGCCCTCCAGGAGGCCCGCGTCCACCGCCATCCTCTGTGCAGGGTTCAGTTCCCTGTAACCTGATATTTCCAGGACCTTTGAAACAGCATCAGAAGCCATGAAATAATATAACACGTAAAACGTTATATTTGGGTATGATGGGTCACGATTTCATCGTTGTGCACTACGCGGAGATAGGCATAAAGGGGAAGAACAGGGGCGTGTTCGAGGACAGGCTGGTGGACAACATCAGGAAGGCGCTGGAGGGATTGGAGCACAAGTCTGTTAGGAGGGCCACTGGAAGGGTGCTGGTCGAGCTGTCGGAAGGCTCTGACGTGAAGAGGATGGCCGGAAGGCTGGAGAGGGTGTTCGGCATATCAGGTTTCAGCCCATGCTGGTCATGCAGGTCTTCCATGAAGGACATGGAGAGCAAGGCGCTCGAGGTGATGAAGGGCAGGAAGGGCAGCTTCAGGGTGTCTGCAGTAAGGTCCTGGAAGGGGTTCAAGACGGGCTCCAATAAGGTTAACGAGAAGGTGGGCGCTGCTGTGGTGGAGAAGTACGGCCTCAAGGTCAACCTCACCAAGCCCAGGACCAACCTGTCCATGGAGATACTGAACGACAGGACGTTGCTGTATACAGAGAAGCTTGACGGCCCAGGTGGCCTGCCTGTGGGCGTGAGCGGGAAGGTGGTCTGCCTGCTGTCAGGGGGCATAGACTCGCCTGTGGCAGGGATACTCATGATGAAGAGGGGCTGCGAGGTCGAGTTCGTGCACTTCCAGAACGAGGTGTCAGGGGGTCTGGGAAAGATGGGGCAGATAATGGAGCTGATGGAGGGATTCCAGCCCGACGCCAGGATGCATGTCGTGCCCTTCAGGAAGCTGCAGAACCAGGTGATAGCCAAGGTAAAGGGGGATTACAGGATGCTGGTCTACAGGAGGTTCATGCTGAGAATGGCAGAGAAGCTGGCAGGGAATCTCAAGGCAAAGGCGCTGGTGACAGGGGAGAGCGTCGGACAGGTTTCCAGCCAGACCCTGGACAACATCCGGGCGATAGAGTCTGTCGTGGACATGCCCGTGCTCAGGCCCCTGGTAGGCATGGACAAGAGGGAGATAATAGACCTGGCAAAGTCGTATGGCACTTATGACATCTCCATAAAGCCGTACGAGGACTGCTGCTCCTTCATGATAGCCGCACACCCCCAGACCAGGGCCAGGAAGAAGGACGTGGACAGGATGGAGGGGGCCCTGGACACGGAAGGGCTGGAGAAGGAGGCGCTGGCAGGGGCAACGACTTTTAAGGCTCAGAGGTGAATTAAGAGTATTATGGATTTCAGGAAATTCGTGCCGAAATGGCAGAAGAGGTGGGCAGAAGCCGGGATATTCCAGGCAAAGGAGGACCCAAGAAGGAAGAAATACTACGTACTGGAGATGCTGCCCTATCCGACAGCCACAGGCCTGCACATGGGGCATGTCAGGAACTATTCCATGGGGGACGCTGTCGCCAGGTACAAGAGGATGCATGGGTTCAACGTGCTCTACCCTATGGGTTACGACGCCCTGGGCCTGCCTGCAGAAAACGCCGCCATAAAACACAAGTCCCACCCAAAGGTCTTCACGGAGAAGGCCATCGCGGCCATAAAGAAGGACCAGAAGGAGATAGGGCTGAGCTATGACTGGAAGAGGGAGGTTTCCACATGCTATCCTGACTACTACATGTGGAACCAGTGGATATTCCTGCAGTTTCTGAAGAGAGGCCTGGCGTACAGGAAGAAGGCGCCAGTCAACTGGTGCCCCAAGTGCGGGACCGTGCTGGCCAACGAGCAGGTCGAGCAGGGGAAGTGCTGGAGGTGCAAGTCAGAGGTCGAGGTAAAGTCACTTGAGCAGTGGTTCCTGAAGATAACCGACTATGCAGAGGAGCTGCTGAACAACCTGAAGGAGCTCAAGCATTGGCCGGAGAATGTGAAGACGATGCAGGAGAACTGGATAGGCAGGAGCGAGGGCACAGAGATAACCTTCAAGATAAAGGGCTCTGACAAGGAGCTGAAGGTCTTCACCACGAGGCCCGACACCCACTACGGGATAACGTTCCTCGTGTACGCCCCTGAGCACCCGGATGTGATGGAGCTGGTGAAGGGGACAAAACAGGAGAAGAAAGTGAAGGATTTCGTCAGGAAGGTCGTGATGCAGGAGAAGTTCACCAGGATGTCAGAGGAGAGCGAGAAGGAGGGCATGTTCATAGGCAGGTATGCCATAGACCCCATAACCAGGAGCGAGATACCCATCTACATAGGCAACTTCGTGCTGATGGAATACGGGACTGGGGCCATAATAGCTGTCCCGGCGCACGACCAGAGGGACTTCATGTTCGCAAAGAAGTACGGGATACCGATAAAGGTGGTCATTAAGCCCCAAGGATACGAGTTGCCCCCTGCCGACAAGATGGCCAGGGCGTTCACAGAGCCGGGCGTGATGGTCAATTCAGGAGACTTCGACGGCATGTCATCAGCCATGGCCATAGAGGAGATAACCAAGTTCCTGGAGAAGAAGGGATGCGGCAGGAAGACTGTCCAGTACAAGCTCAGGGACTGGCTGGTTTCCAGGCAGAGGTACTGGGGCACGCCCATACCTGTCGTGTACTGCGACAAGTGCGGAATGGTTCCTGTGCCTGAGGGCGACCTTCCTGTCAAGCTCCCGGAGGACGCCAAGTTCCCCGCAGAGGGCAACCCGCTTGCTGCCGTGAAGTCATTCGTGGAGGCAGAGTGCCCCAAGTGCAGGGGAAAGGCCAGGAGGGAGACAGACACCATGGACACGTTCTTTGACTCGTCCTGGTACTTCATGAGGTACACGTCCCCCAGATACAACAAGGGCCCATTCGACCCGAAGGCCATGGGCTACTGGCTGCCTGTCGACCAGTACATAGGAGGGGTCGAACACGCCATACTCCACCTCATGTATGCGAGATTCTTCTCGATGGCCCTGTCAGACCTCGGGCTCACGAAGGTCAGGGAGCCGTTCTCCAGGCTATTCACCCAAGGCATGGTGGTGAAGGACGGCCAGAAGATGTCCAAGAGCTTCGGCAATGTGGTGGGTCTGGATGAGATAGCCAAGAAATACGGGGTGGACACTGCCAGGGTGTACCTGCTCTTCGTTGCAGCGCCTGAGAAGGAACTGGAATGGAGCGACAAGGGTGCAGTGGGGTCATTCAAGATGCTCAGCAGGATATACGGCCTGGCCCAGGGAGTGAAAGGTGCTGACACAAGGGACGGCAAGCTGGAAACCAGGGACAGGCAGATGCAGGGGAAGGTGCACAGCACCGTAAAGACCGTGACAGGCGCCATGGAGGATTTCAGGTTCAACAAGGGCCTCGGCGCCATACTGAAGCTGACCAACAGCCTGGTCAGGTATGCGGACATCAAGCCTCATGGGGACGTGCTTAGGGAGGGACTCGAGAAACTGGTTCTGCTGCTCTCGCCTTTCGCCCCGCACACGGCAGAGGAGTGCTGGGAGATGATGGGAAACGAGCCTTTCGTGTCACTCCAGAAATGGCCGAAGGCCAACGAGAAGCTCATAGACAAGAGGCTGGAAGCGATGGAAGACTTCGTCATGCAGGTCGAAGAGGACGTGGCTGCATGCATAAAGCTCGTGGGCAAGGAGCCCGGGAAGATAAGGCTGTACGTGGCTCCCCAGTGGAAGCACGAGGTGCACAAGACCGTCATGGGCCTGGCCAAGAAGCCGAAGGACATAATACCTGCTATCATGCAGAACCCGGACTTCAAGAAGTACGGCAAGGATGCCCTCAGGTTCGCGCAGGGCCTGCAGAAGAACCTGTCCAACCTGAAGGAGCCCCTTTCCGAGAAGGAGGAGCTGTCATCCCTCAAGGAGAGCAAGGAGCAGCTAGAGAAGAGGTTCGGCTGCGGCTTCGAGATAATAGAAGCCTTCAAGTCCAGGGAGCCGAAGGCCCTGAGGGCAGAGCCCGGCAAACCAGGCATAGAGATTGCCTAACTTATTTTCCCAATCCCGCAGTCCCCAGAAGAACCAGTACTATTCCAGCCCATTTGAGCATGGAAACTGATTCACCGAGCCAGAAATAGGCCATGAGGACGGGCAGGATGATTGCTATCCCGCCTATCATGGGGCTGACTATAGACACGTGGGAGCCGTGGAGGGCCCTCTGCATGAGCAGGAAGGCCAGTATGGACATTATGCCTATCAGCCACATCTCGGGGGTCGTTATGACTGACAGCATGAAATAGGCGTCCATCGTTATGCGGACCAGCACGACCTTCAGCCCGTAGGCTGCCAGGCCCATCATGAGGCCTGCGGCCAGCATCTCTAGAACAGAGCCACCAGGATTATCCCTATTGCTAGAACCGCGACGAGCAGCCATCTCCATCCCTCCATGTTTTCCTTGAATATGAAAGCGCCTGCGAATATGGGTATCACCATAGAGAACGCTATGATGGGCTGGACTGTGGTCAGGGGGGCCAGCGCCATGGCGAACACGTAAGTCACTACGCCTAGCAGTCCTATGACAAGCCCCCCGAGCCACCTCCTGTTCCTGGCTATCTCCCTTACAGAGAAGGTGTCATGCTTCCCCATGGAATGCTTGAATATGGCCACAGAGGCTCCGAAGAGGACGGCAGTGGCCAGGGACAGTATTGCTCCCAGCATAGTATAGTATTATGTCCCATCCTATAAAGCCTGTGGCAACCGAAGAGCTTAAAAACATTGGCTTGCTAAAAAAGTTATGGAATCAGGAGTTTCCGTTGAGAAAGATTATAGTGAACAGGGTAGGATGGCCTATGCCTCCTGCAACAAGCGGGGGTCGAAAAGCAGCCCGATATCCCACGTCAACCTGATGATGGGGGACATAAGGCGCATGGAGTTCCCCGAAACATACAGGGTTTCCCTGCTCACAGGGTTCATGGAAGCTGCCGAAGAGGCGGGCGACCAGGACACCGTAAGGTACGTTGACAGGATACTGAATGAGTAGAAACCTTTTTATTTGCCAATACAATTACAAACCATGTTGCTGTTCTTGCTAGGCATAATGGACATCATAATAGCGGGCGTTCTCTGGATATCCTCAGGCGCCCCCTTCCCCGGGAACGGGATAGTGATGGCGTTGGGCATAGCCTGGCTGCTGAAGGGCCTTTACTCTGTGCTTTCGGCTGCCGCAGGGAAGTTCTTCTTCGACTTCCTGGGCATACTGGATCTGTTGTGCGGAACGTTCCTGGTGCTGTCCTTCTACGGCATGAGCTGGCATTTCTTCTTCTATGCGGCCCTGCTGCTCCTGCTGAAAGGCATATACTGCGCAGGGACCGACTTCGTGACCACGTTTCTGAGAGGGGCTTAATACGAAACCGCCAATGATATGACGCGGTTTCACATCAGAGAATCAAAAACCTGCGCTGAGTTGATTCGCTTAAAATACCTACATCCAAATAACTAACATGAACTTCAGGGAGATACTTGCCTATTATTCCAGGGAGGACGTCCAGGAGGCTCTCCTGGAGCTCTCCAAGGGAAGGGAGGTCGTGGGGGTCTTCAGGAGCGGGGAGTTCAGCAAGAGGCCCAATGCCCTGGTGTATCCCCAGGACATAACTGCCATGGTCAAGTCAGGCGTCCAGGAGTTCCACTTCTCCATAGAGCGGTGGTCCAACCCGATGGCCATAAAGTCCTCCAACTACGGGGACCTCAGGACGGGGTGGGACATCATATTCGACCTGGACTGCAAGGATTTCGAACACGGCAGGATGGCCGCGCTCGAGCTCGGAAAGGCCCTTAAGGAGCATGGCATGAAGGGCTTCTCGGTCAAGTACAGCGGAGGAAAGGGCTTCCATCTTGGGGTGCCTTGGGAGTCGGTCCCTGACAGGATAAATTTCAGGCCCTCTGCAGGGATGTACCCGGGCCTGGTGAGGGGCATATGCGAATACATAAAGGACTTCACAAGGGAAGGGCTGGAGGAGGCCATGCTGAAAAGATGGAGCCCGGAAGCCATAGCAGGGGATTCGGGGATCTCCCTCGGGGAGATGCAGAGCAAGGACAGCGTGATAGACCCCTGGAAGGTGATAGAGCTGGACTCTGTCCTGGTGTCCCCAAGGCACCTGCTCAGGATGCCGTACTCCCTGCACAAGGGAAGCTTCCTTGTCTCCCTTCCGATAAGCTTTGCCGGACTGAAAACTTTCAGGAAGGACATGGCAAAACCAGGAAAGGTGAAGGCGGAAAGGATGTTCCTGAAGGGAGGGGAGAAGGGCGAGGCAGAGCTGCTGATCGCAGAGGCGATGGACTGGAACGCCAGGAGGGAGAAGAAGGAAAAGGCCGCTGCCAGGAAGGAATACACCCTAGAGAAGCCGGTGCCAGAGGAGTTGTTCCCTCCCTGCATAAAGCTCATACTGAACGGCCTGGAAGACGGGAAGAAGAGGTCCCTTTTCGTGCTGCTGAACTTCCTGTCCAACCTGAAATGGGGATGGGAAGACATAGAAAGGCTGATACTGGAGTGGAACTCCAAGAACAACCCCTCCCTTCCGGAGAGCTATGTCAGGGGGCAGATAAGGTACGCCAGGAACAAGGCGAAGCCTGTCCCCCCGCCTAACTGCAGCAACTCCTCCTACTACAAGGGCTGTGGGGTGTGCAAGCCTGACGGCAACTGCAGGTTCGTGAAGAACCCCCTCAACTACCCGATAAGGATGCTAAGCGATAAAAAGAAGAAAAACAAGGGTAAAGGCAGGAGGAAGTAGATGCTGACGTACGAAAGCATAAGGGAGGCGGTGAAAAGGGAGAAGGGAAGCGCAGGCCTGACTCCCCTTCCCGCAGATTTCTTCACGAGCGCCAAGGCATACCTGGACAAGAAGTCCAGGCTAAGGACAAAAGATGACCAGTGGGAACAGGACCAGGCAAAGAGGCGCATGCAGGACCTTGTGGAGCTCAGGGAGAAGAAGATACTGATGGGCGCACTGTACTTCGTGAGGTCCGGGGTAAAGCCCGAAAACCTGACTGAGGATGAATACAGCTTCCTGAAGTCCCTGGCAGAGGTCATAAAGGGCTGGCAGGACAAGAAGAAAGGGATGCTGGAGGCCAAGGTCGAGCCCCTGCCTGTAGTGGCCTTCCAGGAAGACGTACCCAGGTTCGTGGGGATAGACATGAAGAATTACGGACCATTCAAGGCCGGTGACATGTCCACCCTTCCCAAGGAGAACGCGGAGCTCCTGGAGAAGAAGGGAGCGGCAAACCAGGCCAGATTAAACAATTTAAAAGCATAGTTACTATACTAATAATCCGGTGACAGTATGAAATGGCCAAAGACCATGAGAACGCTGTGCCCGAAGTGCAAGAAGCACACCGAGCACACCGTAAAGCAGGTGAAGAAGAAGGCGCGAAGCAAGGCGCACCCCATGTCCCAGTCAGTCAAGAGGTTCGACAGGAAGGCCAAGGGATACAGGGGGTTTCCCAGGCCCAAGCCCAAGGGGGACGGAAAGCCCACCAAAAAACTGGACCTCAGGCTCGTCTGCAGCGTCTGCAAGAAGCAGCACATAAAGAAGGGGTTCAGGATAAAGAAGTTCGAGCTGACTGCCCATTAGGTTGATTATGACTTCAAAATTCGTGAAGGTGAAGTGCGAGAAGTGCAAGAACGAGCAGGTAATCTTCAGCAGGCCGTCCACTGTAGTCAAGTGCCTCGTGTGCGGCGAGGTCCTGGCAGAGCCCACGGGCGGAAAAGGAAAAATGAAGACCAAGACCGCCACATCCATGAGGTAGGCTTATTCTTTTAAAACCAGAACGCCCTAAGTAAACTATGAGAAAGGCAGGCAAGCCCAAGAGGCATGAGCTGGTCATCTGCAGGGTGGCCAAATTGTACCCCAACTCGGCCGTAGTGGAGATGATACAGTACGGCAACATGAAGGGCATGGTGCATGTATCAGAGGTCGCCAAGAAGTGGGTGCGGGACATAAGGGAGTTCCTGAGGGAGAGCCAGCACGTCGTCTGCAAGGTGATGAGCGTAGACGAGCACACTGTTTCCCTCTCTGTCAAGAGGGTCCACAAGGACGAGGCCAACAGGAAGCTGAACGAGTTCAAGAGGGAGAAGAGGGCAGAGAAGCTCCTGGAGATGGCAGGCAAAGGCCTGGGAAAGGACCTGGAGGAAACTTACAAGGAAGTGGGCTACAAGCTGCAGGAGGAGTTCGGTCCGCTCCAGAAGGCATTCGAGACCGCGTTCAAGAATCCTGAACTGCTCACCACAAAGGGCGTGCCCAAGAAATGGGCCGATGCGCTGGTGGAGATAGCCAGGAAGTCATTCGTCGAGAAGACGTACACAGCCAGGGGAAATCTTAGGCTCGTCTGCTACCGTCCTGACGGGATAGAGGTCATCAAGAAGGTGCTGGAGAAGGCCAGGAAGAACGGGATGGAAGTCAGGTACGTCTCTGCGCCCAAATATGAGCTGTCAAACAGCGGAAAGAACTACAAGGAAGTCGAATCAGACCTCGAGGAAACGGCAGCAGAGACAGTGAAGGCAATAGAGAAGACAGGCGGAGAGGCAAGCTTCGAGTTGGTGAAATAAGCTTTAAAGCCCCCCATCTTATTTTATATATCGGCATGGAGTAGGATTGTTATGGTGCTTGACAAGTTCGGCTCGTCCCTGAAGAGCACGTTCAAGAAGATAGCCGGGATGGGCATAGTGGACAAGGAAGCGGTGGAAGAGATACTCAGGGAGCTCCAGAGGACCCTGATAGCGTCAGACGTAGATGTGGCCCTGGTGGCCCAGCTGACATCCAGCATAAAGAAGAAGGTCCTGGGAGAGAAGGTTTCCCCCGGGATGACCCTGAAGGAGGTCTTCATAAAGACCCTCTATGATGAAGTGGTCTCCTTCCTCGGCGCGGAGAAGGGGGAGATAGGAGTAAAGAAGCAGAAGATACTGGTGATAGGCCTTTTCGGGTCAGGGAAGACCACCACGATAGGCAAGATGGCCAAATGGTTCAAGGTGCGCGGCCTTAACCCGGCCCTGGTGGCCTGCGACATACACAGGCCCGCTGCCCAGACCCAGCTGCAGCAGATAGGCGACAAGGTGGGCGCAAAGGTCTACAGGGAGGGCAAGAAGGCCGAGGACGTGGCCAAAAAGGCCCTGAAAGAGGCAAAGGAAGACGTGCTGATATTCGATTCCGCCGGAAGGGACGCCCTGGACGAGGAGCTTGCCAAGGAGCTCAAGAACATGGGCAAGATAATCCAGCCCGACGAGGTCCTGCTGGTGATACCCGCAGACATAGGCCAGGCTGCAGGCAGGCAGGCAGAGGAGTTCAACAAGCTCGTGGGCATAACGGGACTGGCCGTTTCCAAGCTCGATGGCACGGCCAGGGGCGGGGGAGCCCTGGCGGCAGCCTCGGCGGCGGGCGCGCCCGTCAAGTTCATAGGCGTCGGGGAGAAGATGGGCGACCTGGAGATGTACGACCCCAAGAGGTTTGTGTCCAGGCTGATAGGCTACGGCGACATACAAGGCCTCCTTGACAAGGCCAAGGAGGCAGGCATAAAGGAGGATGGCGTCAAGAAGATGCTGGAAGGCAGGTTCACCCTGAACGAGTTCATGGAGCAGATACAGAACATGAAGAAGATGGGTCCGCTCAACAAGATAACGGAGATGATGCCCGGGATGGGCAGCCTGAAGATACCCAAGGGCATGCTGGACGTCCAGGAAGAGAAGATGAAGAAATGGGAGCACATAATCAGCTCCATGACGCCGAAGGAGAAGGAGGAGCCCGACATCCTGACGGCCTCCAGGATAGGCAGGATAGCCGGAGGCTCAGGCACTGCAGAAACCGAAGTAAGGGAACTCATGAAGAACTACAAGCAGATAAAGAAGGTCATGAGGATGACGAAGGGCGGGAAGGCCTTCAAGAGGGGGCCCTTCGCCAAGCTCGCCAAGCAGATGGGAATGGGGTGAACCCCAATGCACCCGCGGAAACAACCATATAAACCCCCTCTTTCTACAATATACCATGGCCAAATACGAATGCCAGAACTGCGGGTGGGTGGGCAAGCCCATATTCATGGAGCCTGCCACCAGGCTGTGCCCGCAGTGCAGGAGCACGAACATTAAAAAGCTCAGGAAGGAATAGATACATTAGGCGTCAGTAGTTTAATGGTTAGAATGTCAGGTTGCCAATCTGACGATTCGGGTTCGAATCCCGGCTGACGCATCCCCTTCTCAAATATTTAAGGCAGGAACCGAAGAATATAATATGGTCGCACAAAGCAAGGCGGCAAGGGAAGCGCCGCCGCTTTTTATAAAGGTCGACAAGTACAGGAGCGTTCTGGAGCAGATAGAGAAGCTCAGGTCGTTCGCGCTCAGCCTGAGGGACGCCCTGGATGCCCTGACGGAGATGGAGAGGGAGATACAGGCCGGCCTTGCCATATGCCACAAGGGGCTGGACAACCTGAACGCCACTCTTTCCATACTGCACTCCACCATCTCAAGGTCCCATGTGGAGGATTCCCACATAAAATCCGTGACAGAGCCGATAAAGGTCGAGACGCCCAGGGAGATAGAGGACTACGTGAAGGGCATGTACCAGCAGATGGAAAAGATAAAGCGAGACCTGGAAGCCATAGAGTGACTCAGACCTTGAACCCTTCGCTCTTCTTTATTATGTCGAAAGACAGCAGCCTTGACTCCAGCACCCTCAGGGACGTCTCGGCCTCGTTCAGGAGCGTCCTGGCCGAGAGTATGTTGTCCTGCATTATATGGTGTTCCATCCTCTCCAGGGCATGCTTGGCCTTCTCATAATGGTACCTGTCGGTCGCCCCCAGCCTGTTGGCGTTTATGCCCAGCACCTTCTTCTCCAGTGCCTTGAGCTCCTTCAGCAGGAAGTTCCTGTCAATCTTTTGCGGCACAGGTGTGGCGGGATAATGCCTCGGCGGCTTGTATTTGTACACCCTCGTCCTCTTCCTGACGATGAACCACCAGCCTCCGAAACCTATGAGCCCCACGACAGCCATCGGCGCAAGCAGCCAAATCAGCCAGGACAGGTCCATTGCCTGCGGCACGTGGGAGCCTATCTGGGAGATGTAGTCCCCTGCTGACTCCAGGGCGGCCTCTGTGCCGTCATAGTTGCCTGCGGACAGGTAGGTCTTGGCCAGCTCTATCTGCTCCTTCGCCATGTTGTAGAGGCCCATCTGGACGGTGTCGAACGCTGAGCTGTCCAGGGCTGACAGGGCATCCTCGGCTTCATTCAGCCTTTCCAGCAGCACCTCCCCGTAGTTCTTGGTTACATGGACATGCAGGGCTACCCTCCTGGTCAGGCCGTTCGCCCTGACCTCCACCTGGCCCTCATGGTCCCCTTTCTGGGCGTACCTGTCAGCGCAGACCTGCAGGTTCACGTCCACGCTGCTCCCCGAGCTTATGGACGACACGCTCGTCTGGCCGGGCGTCACGGAGCAGCACCCTGTTATCGTGAATTCCCCTGTCTCGGCCTTGGCAAGGTAGGAGTCTCCAGTGTTGCTTATCGACAGCGTTGAGGACGCGCATTCTCCTGCGTTGAGGTAGACCTCTGTCACGCTTATGCTCATGGTGACTGTGCACGACCGGGTCAATTCCGGCCTGTCCCAGACTGTCCCGCAGGAATTGTCGTCCCTGCATGTCCTTATCTGGGTGCTGTTTATGCAGGGGCCCCAGGTGCTGCATATCCAGTCCTCTGTGCAGCCTCCTCCGCCTCCGCCTCCATAGCCGCCGCCTCCGCCGCTCGGTGGCGGGGGAGACGGGCTGGGCGACGGGGATGACGGGGTCTGGGATATTGTCAGGGTTATGTTCTTGACCTCGCCGTCTGTTATGTTGTACGGCCCCGTGGAGTTCTCGTCATAGTCCGTGTAAGTGGCGTTCACGTAGAGGCTCTCATTGTATGCGCTTATGTTGGTGTGCAGCAGCACGTTCCCGTTAGAGTCGGTGGTGCCGGTCTCTACAGTGTCTGTCAGGTTGTGGAGGGTGACGGTTGCCCCTGATATGGAGGCGTTGGTGGTGTTGTCCTTCACCGTGACGTTGAAGTAGCCTATCCCTGTCCTGGCGAGGTGGAACGTATACTCATATGGGCCAGTGCCGGTGTCAAGGGTCCAGTTCTGGCTCGTGTAGTTCTCGGATACCACGCTCACGTTGAAAGTGCCGTCCCTTATGCCCCTGAACACGGTCATTCCTGTGGTGGTGTTCTGGTACATCACGTCGCCCGTTATGTTGGTCTCGACCTCAGTTGAGTTGTATATCCTCACCCCTGTAAGCTCGGTGATGGCGCCCCCATTGGTGTCGTTTATGTACACAGTGAAGACCCTCCTGGTCATTGTGAAATTGTGCTCGTACACGCCTGTGCTGGTGTCGAAGGTCCAGTTCTGGACTGTGGTGTAGTTCTCCGAGTCCACGCTCACGTTGTAAATGCCGTCATCCACCCCGTAGAAGGTGAGCGTCCCCGTGGTGGTGTTCCTGTGCATCTGGTCCCCCGTGGTGTTCAGTGCTATGTCATGGGTCGTGTTGTACACCCTGGCCTCGGCCTCATCCGTCACGTAGCTGCCGTCGGTGCCGAATATGTTCAGCGTGAGCGTCCTGGCCACCATGGTGAAGTTGCTCTCGCTGCTCTCGTTCGTGGCTGCCCCCAGGTCTATCGTGTCGTTCTGGCTGAAATAAGACACGGATGATATGTTGATGGTGTAGTTGTTCACGTACAGGTGGGTGAAGGTCACGCTGTCCGTCACCCCCGTGGCGTTCAGGAAGCTTCCCGTGGTGTTAATGGCGACGGAATTGCCTGTCATCAGGCTTATGTTCACTCCCGGGGACGACAGGGTGGAGCCCGATGAGTCCCTGACGTAGACCGTTACGGAAAGCGGGGAGAGCGTCTTGCCTATGAACGTGCCATTTAGCCCGACTGCCAGCGACAGGCCCGTCCAGATGCCGTAGCCTGAGGCGTTCGCCCCTATGTCATACGTGTAGGTGCCTCCCGCGTAGGATTCAGGCACCGCCTCATGGAGGAGCAGCTCCCCTGTCGAGTTGGCTGTCCCGTTCTGGTCCACCCCCAGGCCGCTTGAGGCAAGGGTCCCGTTCAGCTTGACTGTCACATTGGCCCCTGATATCGGGTCTGATGTGCTGTTCGAGATGTTGAAATGAAGCTGCACGTCGGTCAGGTTGCATGTGAAGCTGTTGTTGGTCCCGCTGTCCTCGCCCGGCAGCATCTCGAAGGTGAAGTTCTGCGGGATGTAGCCCTTCAGGTACGAGCTAGTCTCGTTGAAGTACATGGTATAGTTGCCGTAGGGCTTGTTGGTGAAAGTGGATATGCCGGCGCTGTTGGTGCTCTTCGGGTACGTGACGCCTGTCCTGGAATTCGTTACAAAGAATCCCAGGCTGGCTATGGGCAGCTTGCTGGAGTTGGTGATGTTGAACTGGGCGGACGTGTCGTTTAGGACGAAGGGCACCTGCGTGAGTGTCCCAGCCATGGCATCAGTAACAGTGAAGCTTGTGCTGCTGGAGCTGTTGTAGAAGTATATCTCCCCTATGCTGCCCCCGCTGAAGGTGACGTTGTAGGTGCCCGAAGTGACCTTCTGGAAGAGGACCGCCCCGCTGGAGTCGGTCTGGTTGGTGAACGATGTGCCCTCCAGGGAGACTGTGGCGTTGGTTATCGGGGACCCGCTGTCCGTCTTGAGGGTGACGTTTATCCTGGTGGTGTTGAGGTGCACATTGAACGACTTCACCTGACCAGTCAGGATGGTGAACGAGGTGGTGTTTGCCTCGTATCCTATCATGCTTCCGTTCATCACCAGGGTGTGGGAGCCGTCGTTTATCTGGCACGTGAGGACATTGCCGCTGAGGGAGCATCCTGAGGTGGTCGAGTTCATCACATTCCCGTCCAGCGTTATTATGATGTTGCCCGTCAGGTTATCGCTTCCCGTCACGTTGACCTGCATGAATGCGCTTCCTGCAGGCAGGAGGTAGTAGGTGTTACCCGTGGAGGGGAGGGATGCCACGGCATACGTGCTCTGGTTGTAGCTGACCTTGGTTATCCTCATGGTGAACGGCAGGAAGCTGTACACTGATGTCCTGGGGGCTGCTGCCATGGAGAAGTATCCGCTGGAGTCTGTGGTGGCCTGGTAGGCGCTGCAGTTGGTGTTGCTTCCGTCATAGCAGTAGTCAGACAGCAGGTCTATTGTGGCGCCCGCTATGTTGGAATTGTCCTGGAAGTTCTTCACCCACCCGCTCACGGTCTCGTTGGGCTGCATGCCCACATTGGCCGAGTATGCGCCCGGAAGGTTGTAGAGGTCCCCGCTGGTGGAGGACTGGTATGCCCCCGCAGAAACCTGCACGCAAAAGGTCTGGTTGGACGAGGGGCTCAGCCTCTGCCTCGGGCTTATTGGTATGCTGTAGGTGCTGTTCAGTCCTGTCGTCGCCTGATACCTGAGCAGGTTGCCCTGTATGTTGCTGCAGTCAGAGGTGTAGACGCTGACAGTAGCATACCCCACCGGCTCGTAGCTCAGGGAGCCGGGGGTGGGCGTCCTGAACTTGCTGTCGTACACGTAGCCCGTCAGGTTGGTGCTCCCGTTTAGGGGCACGTTGATGGTGCCGTTTATGCCGCCTATCCCCGAGTCATAGCTGCCTGACCTGGCAGTCCCGTTGGCCAGGTCGTCGTAGGTCACGTAACCTCCGGCTATCACCCTCACGTAGTATGTTCCCGTCCCGACAACGCTTATGCTGGCTGCGCCGTTCAGGTCTGTGCTTCCGTTGTTTATTATTATCTTGCCCACCGCAACCTTCGGGACCACCATGTCCGAGAACCCGGCCACACTGCCGTTTATTATGAAGTCGAAATAGTCATTGGGCACGTTGTATATGACCGCATGGCCGTCTATGGTGGTGTTGCTCCCGAATATGGCGCCCGTGTCATTGTACCTCACCGTTATGTTTATGCTGTCGGCATACTGGTCCAGGTTGTTAACGGTGAAGTTGAGGGTGTACGTGCCGCTGAAGAAGCCTGCCTGCGGGTCTATGTGTACTGTCTGGTTGGAGCCTGCGGTTATGCTTATTGTGGTGGTGTTCCAGCTCGGGTTGTACGTCTGCTTGCTGACCGTCAGGTTGCAGCTGGTGCACGGGAGGACCCTGGTGAAGGTCACCATTCCTGAGGAGTCAGTATAGCCGTAGACAGGCGAGCCTGTCGCATCCAGCGCTATGGTAGTGCCGGCAGTGTCAGCATATATGGTCACATTAGCGTTGTTGACGGGCTGGAGGCTGGCATCAGTCACGTTAACGTGCAGGGTGGTGGTTGGCAGGTTTATGGTCAGGCTGTTGGTGCCTGCGGATATGTTCAGGCTGGTGGTGTTGATGCCGTATCCCAGGCTGGCCCCGTCAGACGTTATGGCATACTCCCCCACAGTGTGGCCGCCGAATGTCAGGTCCCCTGAGCTTGACGTCAGGCTGTCGTTTGACACGCTGCCTCCCTGTATCGACACGTTCACGTTCTGCAGCGGGTTGCCGTTGGTGTCCCTCACGTAAACCGTCAGGTAGGCCTGGGGAGGCGATGGGTCGACCCAGAACTGGTGGCCGGTCGTGGGAGTGTACTCGAATATCTCTGAAACCGGGCCGTTCGAGTCCTGCCCGCCGAAGACGTATATCTTGCCTGTGTAATTGTCGTATGTTGCGGCTGTGTATCCCCTGGCGGTGCATGCGGGCGTGCACACGCCTGATGTGGTGAACTTCTTGGCCATGGTCGTGACTGTCCAGGGGGAGGACGGGGTGAACTCTATTATGCTGTCATAGTAGGTCTCGGTCCCTGTCCCGTTGGCCTTGCCGCCGAAGATGTATATCTTTCCGTTCCAGTATGCTGCGGATATTCCCATCCTGCCTTCTGGGAGGTGGGCCCTTACCACCGGATTGGTGTCAGGGTTGGACATGTCATATTCCAGTATCTCGGTCACGTTGGTGCCGTTCCAGCCGCCTATTATGTAGGCCTTCCTCGTACCGGGCACCTTGACGGCCGCCGTGGCGAACCTGCCTGTCGTGAACAGCGCCGACCTCTGGGTAAGGGTCTTGCCCGAGGGGTTCGGGTTGTATTCTATTATGTCTCTCAGGTACTCCCCCGTCGTGCCGTTGTAGCCGCCGAAGATGTACACGTTCCCGCTGCCCCCAGAATCAGTGTCGTCGAACACCGCTGAGGCGCCCGTCCTGTTGCTTATTGAGCTGCCAGAGAACGTTATTGCCACGCCAGTGGCCGAGGTGGAGGGGTCGTACTCCACTATCTCGTCCAGGAAGTCCGTGTCATTGAAGCCGCCTATTATGGTTATGTTGCTGTTGTCAGACCTGCTCAGGGCGACCACCGCGGCGCCCCTCCTGCCGCCTGATGTGATGGAATCAGAGGGCGTGTTGAAGATGTCATCCGAGCCGTTGTACTTGTCTATCGCGTTCCAGGCCTGGGATGATGTCCTGCCGCCCACCACGTAATTCAGCTTTGTTGACGGGTCGAATGCGGCTCCCGGCCAGCTCCTGGCCTGGGAGAGGGCTGTCGTCTGCTCCACAAGGGTCTCGTTGGAAGCGGGGCTCCTCACCTCGTTTCCCGCTGCGTCCTTCGCCACTGCATAATAATAATGGTATGAGTTCACCGGGTACGGCCCTCCTGTCCAGGAGCATGATGCCACCCCCACAGAGCTGCAGTTCTTCTTCAGGCTGTAGTCCACGTATAGCAGTATCTCAGTGACATTCACATTGTCAGAGGCTGTCGCTATCACGCTCACCACCTCATCACCAAGTGGGACGCTCGGGGTATGGTTGACAGTAAGGCTCGGGTCGGTCACGTCCGCTATGCTGAAGCTGTAAGTCGGCGTGACGTTCCAGTGGCCTGCCAGGTCCTTTCCGTACACCCTGTACTGTATCGTCTGCCCGACCCTCTGGTCCGTCCAGGCCGAGCTCAGGCTGAATGAGGAGTTGTATGGGCCCTTCCCGCCCAGGTTGACTTGGCTGTGATTGGATGCAGACCCCCCTTCGGTTATCTCCAGCCTGGCTATGGAGAGCGCGGCGTTGTCCAGCCATTCCACATGGATGTTCACGGCCTGGCCCTCGTTCGGCGAGCTGGGCAGCCTGACATGGTTCTGGAACCAGGGCGGCTGCAGGTCGTTCAGCACCACAGTCTCCGTGTTGCTGCCGTAATCAACGTCTATTATGGTGTCATAGAAGTTGAAGCCCGTGGTGTTGACCGTCATGTTGTACCTTCCCTTCACGAGGTGCCTGAGGCGGATCTCCCCGTTGGAATCCGTCAGCCCGTAGATGCCTTCCCCTGAGCCGTTGAATGCTATGCTGCCTGATGTCAGGTTAATCAGGGTCACGTTGCTGCCGTTTATGTATGCCGAGCCATTGGTCACTGTCACGAGCAGGGTGGTCTCCAGGAGCGTCACGGTTATGGCGGTTATGTTGTCAGGCTTGACGTACACCTTCTCCCTCATGGTCCAGTTGTATCCCTTGTCTGTCCCGTTAACGGTCACGTTGAACAGGGAGGTCAGGTTGGTGAAGTTGGCCCAGCCGTTCGAGTTGGAAATGGTGTAGTTGAAGAACGTTGAGTTCCTTATGCTGACGTTTGCCCCCTGGACAACTGAGCCGTTGACCAGGACGCTGAGGTTGCCCGGGTGGGGGTCCATCACGAACGGGTCGCCAGTGAAGTCATTGCCAATGCCCGGGTCCACCCAGTAGGACCTGTTGGTCCTGTAATACAGCGTGCTGGTGTTGGCTGAGAAGTTCTGGGTGTATCCTGTCACGTATGACATGGTGCACTGTCCGGAAGAGTTGGTGGTGCAGTTTATGCTCGGGGTTCCGACCATCTCGATGTCTGCCCCGCTCACGGAGGAGTTTATCGGGTCCACCACCCAGAATACAGCCGTTATGGGGCTGAGGTTGTATGTCCCGAACTGGTAGGTGTATCCGCCTTCAGGCACTGTTATCGTTTCCTCCACGTACTGGCACCCTACAGAGGAGCCGTCTATGGTCATGTTGGTCCGGCCCGAAGGCACCCTGTAGAACGTGATGTTGCTCTCCCCGGAAACCGTCAGGTTGCTCTGGTTGTAGGACACGTCAATCCCCCTCAGGGTTATGTTGATGCCCGTCTTCGCGCTCCCGTTGCAATGGACCGTTATGTTCAGGACTGTCTCGTTGAGGGTGTAATTGAAATTGGTGTCGTTGTGGTGGGAGTACATGACCACGTCAGCGTAAGGGACGGGTATCTGGCTGACAGCGTTGGAATCATAGACGTACACATTCGCGTGGGCAGAAAGGCTGACTGTCTGGCTGAAGTCAGAGCTGTAATAGCCTGAGGGAGGCAGGGTCTGGGTGATGTAGCCTGCCTTGCTGACCTTCAGCTTGTACTGGTCGTCCTTTATGGAGAATGTGGCGGCACCGCCTGTGTCAGTCGTCATCGGATAGTCGCATGGGGACGGGCTAGTGTAGTAGGCGCAGACCTGGGCATTGGAAACGGAGGACCCGTCAACGCTGTCGACCACCGTGATGTGTATGCTCCTGCTGCCGTTCATGTTCATGTTCTCGGTGTGCACTATCCCCCAGGCATGGTTCGTGCCGTTTATGTAATCATTGTACCCTGTCGTGGAGGCCTTGACGCCGAAATTGAAGTTTATGCCTATGTCTGTGCCGTAGTCGCCGTTGCCGTCAGTGGTGGTCTGGTAGTAGGTGACGTTGGTAGAGGGATTGTAGAACTCCACCAGCACCCCGCTGAGCACCTTGTTGTTGTAGGCGTCCCTTGCGGTCCCCTGGACCCGGGTCGCGCCCTTCATGGCCACATCTATGGTCGGGCTTCCCAAATCGCTGCTGGACACCGTGCTGGTGTTGTACCCTGACTTGATGAAATACAGGCTATAGCTTGTCATGGTGGTCGGCAGATATACCGAATACTGGCCATTAGAGTTCCCGTACACCTGGTACGAATTGGAGAAGGACGTGGAGTTGGCTATCACCTGCACGCTGTCAGGGTACTGGTCCTGCAGGTTCGCGGAGTCTGATATGGTCCCGATTACGCGGTTGGACCCTGTCAGGCTTATGGTCCCCAGGCTGCCGGAAGCAGCCGTGTTGCTGAAGGTGCTGTTCGAGCCGTAGCCGCTGGCCGAAACGACCACATCATAATTGGTGGCGCTGGAGACCGTGGCCGTGAACACGCCGTTGGAACCCGTGGTGTTGGTGTAGCTGGCTCCCCCAGAGACAGGGGTGAACGTGACAGTAGCGCCGCTTATCTTTATAGAGGTGTTCTGGTAATCTACCACTGTCCCGGAGAAGGTGCCCCCTCCTGTCATGTTTATCTGGCCATAGTTCACCGTGCTGTTGAGCACCGTGCTGTTGGAGTAGGTGCTGTACCCTGTCTTCGCTATGTTCAGGCTGGTCCTGTTCTCCCCGTCCTTGGCATGTATGGAGAACTGGCCGTTGCTGTCGGTGGTCGCCTGGTATATTATCCCCCCCTGTTGGCCATAGAAGCTGACCGTGGCTCCTGATATCATGTAGTTCCTGTTGCCCGCGTCCGCCACAGTGCCGCTGAGGAGGGCTGAGCCTGTCATGGAGATGTTGTACTCCCCTGCGCCGCTTACCCAGAAGTCCCCCCTGTCACCATATCCCGTGGCGCTGGTGTACATGTAAGGGTTGCAGTGGTCCGTAAGGCTGCCTGCGTCAGGGAACCGTATGGAGTAGTGGCCGTTGGCGTTTGTGGTCACATTATAATAGTATGTGTTGCTCCAGTTGAGGAGGCTGGAGTTGTCGCCGCTCCTCAGCTGTATCACAGCCCCCGTTATGTTGTCGGCCCCGTTCCTGCTGCTGTCGACCACATATCCGCTCAGGACGCAGGAGCCCTTCAGGGCTATCGTGATGTTCTTGTTGGTGCCCTCCATTATGGACTCCTGGGTCACGGAGGTGTTCTTCCCGTAGCCCGGAGCCGATACTATGAAGTCATGGGAGATGCCCTGTGGATACATGCTGCTGTTGGCAGGGACCTCCAGTATGGTCCAGCCGTTAGAATCGGTGGTCCTGGAATGGCTGCTCGTGGCCCAGGATATGTTCACGGTGGCTCCGGGTATGGGCCTCCTGTTCCACCAGTCCACCACCGTGACGTTGTAGCTCCCCTTGTTGTCGGTGTATATCGTGTAGTTCTGCGTGTTCGCCCCTGCGCTCAGCGTCAGGCTGACGTTTATCCTGGATATCAGGCCTGAGCCTGTCAGGTTGATGTAATACGTGGTGTCGTTGAGCTGGCCGAAGTAGAACATGCCGTTGGAGTCCGTCAGGTTGGACGCTATGAAATCGTCAGTGGTGTTCCAGAGGCTCACGTTCACGTTGGGTATGTACTGTGTGCCCTCTATGTTGGTGACCCATCCCGTAAGGGTGCTTGAGGCGGCGCTGACATACATGTATATCCCGAACGAGGCGGCCAGGAAGACCGCAAGCACCAGGATGGCGTTCAGCTTCTTCATTTGTCCCTCCCCTCCACGACCTGGTACACGTTGGCCCTTCCCACCTGTATCATCCTGAGCTTGCCCCTCTCCCTCATGGACTCCAGGTAGCCTGCCAGGAAGTCCCTTCTCATCTTGAGCTTTCGTGCAAGCTCTGATACAGAAATAGGCCTGTCCTTCAGAATCTCTATAATCCTGTGTTCAATCTTACTTACACTGCTGAGCATCTGTTTATTTATTACTATGTGGTATACTATATATATGTATATTTTGTTAAAAATATAGTTTTCAATATATATTTCTTAATTGTATATTATTTTGAATACCGTTCGAACTACTATTTTTTATACCAGTTGATTTATTATATAGTTTAATTAATGGTTATATAATGGTTTTTGTCTGTTTTCTGTTTGATATACAATATAGTTACAATAGAACATGCTCTTATAGCGCTTATATACAATATAAATAATCCGGGCGGGGGTTCCCGAGCGGCCAAAGGGGCAGGACTCAAGCCGGGGCTTGAGTTTCGAGGCGCAAGCCTGTGAGAGATCCTGTGGCTAAGTGCCTTCGTCGGTTCGAACTGCCCGTTCGCCCAACGGGCTCGAAAATCCGGCCCCCCGCATAAGACAAAGACATTTAAATAAAGGATGTAAAAGTAGTCGTATGAAAACCAGGGAAAAGGCCCCCCAGCTGAAAATCCTCATAGAGAGGCTGGACAGGGCAGGCATAGAGAAGAAGGCCCCCGTCTGGAGGGCGGTGGCCAGGGGCCTGAACAGGCCGAACAGGAGGGGCTACAAGATGGGCCTGTACAGGCTGGACAAGCTCACCAAGGACAAGGAATCCGTGGTGGTGCCCGGGGCGGTGCTGGGCACAGGGAGCATGAAGAAGGCCCTCACTGTGGCTGCGCTCAGGTTCACCCCCTCCGCAAGGGAGAAAATAGAGGCCGCAGGCGGGAAATGCCTGGGGATAGCGGAGATGCTGGAAAAGAACCCCAAGGGGTCAAAGGTAAGGATAATGGGATGACATGGAAACGGTAATAGACGCTTCGAATTGCATACTGGGCCGGCTTGCCAGCAATGTCAGCAAGGAACTGATTAAGGGCAAGGCAGTCAGCATAATAAACGCCGAGAAGGCGGTCATAAGCGGCAACCCGAAATATGCAGAGAAGATCCTGAGGGAGAATGTGAAAAGGGGAGACCCCTACCACGGGCCGTTCTACCCCAGGGAGCCGGACCAGATCATAAAGAGGGTGGTCAGGGGCATGCTGCCCAAGAACACCAAGGGAAGGAATGCTTTAAAGAAGCTTAAGGTATACATATCTATACCCGAAAGCCTGAAGGACAAGAAGGCTGTCCGCATAGGGTCAGCCGAGAACAGGCTTGAATGCAAATACACCGAAATCGGGAAGCTCTCTGGAAAGCTGGGGGCAAAGGTCAGATGGTAAGCAAGAAGGCTGAGAAGGCAATCTTCACGACAGGGAAGAGGAAGAAGGCAGTAGCCAGGGCAAGGTTCAGGGAAGGGAAGGGAGTGGTCAAGGTGAACAAGAAGCCCCTTTCCCTCATGGCCAATGAGATAATAAGGCTCAAGATGCAGGAGCCCCTCATACTGACGGGAGACGCCTGGAAGAAGTACAATATAAGCGTGAACGTGAAGGGCGGCGGCATGATGGGCCAGGCAGAGGCTGTCCGCCAGGCCATAGCAAAGGGGCTGGCACAGCTCCTGGGAAAGGCCACGAAGGACATGTTCATGGAGTATGACAGGAACCTCCTGGTGTACGACCCCAGGAGGACAGAGCCTCACAAGCCACCCCATTCAAGTTGGGGGCCGAGGCGGTACAAGCAGAGGAGCAAGAGGTGAGTCATGGAATTCGCAAGGATAAAGCTGGCTGGAAGGAACTACAAGGAGGTTCTCCAGATATGCGACCAGATAAAGGACATTGCCAAGAAGTACGGCAGCACGGTGAGGGGACCCATACCGGTCCCGACCAAGAAGCTCAAGGTTTCTACCCTCAAGACGCCCTGCGGGGACGGGACGGGCCACGGCAACGCCACCTGGGACAGATGGGAGATGAGGATTCACAGAAGGATAATAGACATAGGCGCCAATGAGCGGGCCCTCAGGCAGGTCGTGAGGATACCCATACCTGAAGGTGTCAAGATAGACATAGAGCTGAAGGACAAGTAATCACCTGTGCTGTTGCTGCAGCTTCTCGAACTCTTCTGACAAGGAACCGATCTGGCCTGCCACGTTCATCAGTTGGCTTTCCAGGTTAGCTGACAGGTCCTGTATCTCCTTTACCCTCTCTTCCAGGAGCTTGGTGGTTTCGGGTATGGGCTTCTTCAGCATGATGTTGGCCCCTATGTTTACCAGAAGCTCGGGCTGGCCGGCCGATTTTCCGGCCATGTAGCATCCGCTCCCCAAGGGCACAAGCAGCTCCTTCTCGTCCTTCCCCCTGAAGTCCCCCAGCGCGTTCCTGGTGGTCTCGAACTCCAGGAACCTCTGCTCGAGGAGGGCTTTCTGCTGCCTAAGCTCCTCCATGTGCTTTTGCAGGAGCTGGTACAGAACCACCTTCTGCTGCATCTCTTGTTCTTCCGTCATGTTTCCTCCTATAACATCTTTAGGTTTCCTGTTATTTTATTGATTTTGGTCTCCCTGTCAGGGCCTATCCCCAGCGCGGTGATGGTCCCGGCAGGCACCTCAGTGTGCCCTGCGTCCCTTATCAGGGCGACAGGGAGCCCGTCTGCCTTTGCTTTCCTCATTATTTCCAGCATTTCCCTCGTGTTCTCGACCCTCAGCACGACCTTCTTGGAGCCCCCTGACTCCCACTCCCCTGCCAGCCTTGGGTTTGCCTTCCTGAAGGCCTCCAGGGAGGCATGCGCCACCTGGGCAGCCAGCTTGCCCTTGCTCAGCCTGAGGTTGCGCCTTATGACTATGACCTGCTTGCACATAAGATAAGAATTGTCAAGGGTCGTTATAAACCCTATGCCCCCAGGCCGGTCATCTGGAAGTAGAGGAGGCTGTCCAATGTCCCGGGGCATCGGCTCGACCTGACTTCCACCTTCTCCAGGTCGTCGGAAACGTCGTTTATCACGAACTGCTTGCCAGTCTCCGAGCCTGCCTTGAGCTCGAAAGCGTCCTTCAGTATGACTACCCCTCCGGGGTGCCTGGTCTCGTTGCTGTACGTGAGGGTAGTGGTGAGGGTGAGGTCTGTCTTGCCCTGGTTGATGACGAATATCGTCAGTGTGCTGTCATCCGGGTTGTAGACGCCCCTTGTCAGGAATATCTTGGAGTTCAGGCAGACCGTCAGCGTTTCGCTCTGGGTCTCTGCGAACTGGGTCGCCCAGCCGGCGAGTATGCCGGCGATGATAAGAGTGAAGGCTATCAACATTATAACTGCGACCAATGGTGATATACCCTTCCTTGCCATGGTTCTCCTAATACTGGGTAATGAATGTGGTCTTGGCAGACACAGCATTGCAGGCGCTGTTCAGCACCCTGACGTCTGTCAGGGAAGCCCCCAGGCCGGTGTAATTGCCGGTCATGTTTACCGTCACGTATGACGACTTCTCCCTCCTGAGGGGACTCGACTTGGAAATCCCTCCCTGGTCTATCCTCCAGTTGGTCGAGTTGACGTCAAGTATATACGTGCCGTTGTCAAGCACAGCGCTGAAGCCGTGGATGTTCTCTGCGCCCTTGTTGGTCACCTTTATCAGAAGGAGGTCCCCGCCGGTCTTGTTGTACTCGACTGACTCTATTATGTAGTTCGTATTGATGGCGCATGTTATCGGCTGGGAGCTTATCTGAGTCGAGGTCCAGTGCGTTATCCAGGTAGTGACCAGTATGCCTATGGCTATGGCCACAGCAATCAAGAGAACTACAGCAACAACAGGTGAGACGCCCTTCCTAACCATAACCCTACCCAATTATATTATTGTCCAGAACGCCTTATAAATCAGAAAATGCTTATCGGGAATTGCGACGCAAAAGAGAACACAGTGTAACCGACCGCAATGAGCAGTATGCTGTGTTTTATGCCGGCCACTACGGAGCCCTCCGCCATCTTGCCTGTCACCAGGCCGGCAAAGAAGCCCTGTATTATTATGAAGTTTATGAAGCTTGCGCTGTATGCCTCTGTCTCCATCGGGGTGCCCCCGGAGAAGGTGGACGTGCCTGACTGGGAAGGCTGCACCAGGGCGGGTATAAGGAATGTCTGGAGCACTATCAGGATGAATATGAACACGAAGAATATCAGGTAGGATGTGACTATCTGGGCATGGACTGATGCCGTCCTCTCCTTCTTTATCTTGTCTATCGCCACCAGGGACTGGCCTACTGCATTCAGGGTGTCCGATATCTTGCCGCCCACCTTGTACGTCTCTATTATGGTGGTGACCGCCCTGCTGACCGTCGGGATGTTCACCCTCTTCGCAAAGGTCTGGAGAGCCGTCTCGAAGGGTATCCCCCAGTTCACCTGGGATGCCATGTCGTTCACGTGCCTGGAAAGGGAGAGGTATTTCCTCTTGGCGCAGTACTCCAGGGCTACCGGGAGGGTCATCCCGGTGTTTATGGAGTCAGTCAGCTCCTTTATGAATACCAGGAACTGGGACTCCATCTCCTTCCTGCTCCTGTACTTGCTGTAGAATATCAGGGAAGGGGGAAGGACGGCTATCAGGCCCCCCACCACATTGAAGATGGGGATGAGGAACGGGATGGTTGCAGAGATGTAGACCTGGCCTATGAGGACTATCATCACACCGACCAGTATGGACAGCATCTCGTAAAAATACTTCAGCATGATAATAATTTGGCTTACGGGCTATAAAACAGTTGGAATCACTTCGCCTTGCCCTTGAGCTTGGGGAGCCTCATGAGGAACCCGCACTTTGAGCACTTCACCGAGAACGGCCTCTTGAAGGGGAGGCTGGCGCTCTCCTGGTGCCCGCACTCGGGGCACTTGTAGACGACCTCGGCTGTGTCCGAGTCGTTCGGAACCCTGGCCCTCACGAAGCCCTTGTTCTCTTCCCCGGCCTTGTTGGGGATTGTCCTGTTGGTTATGTACTTGTACTGTCCCATACTATCACTATCACTATTCTGAATAAAAAGGTTTCGGCTTACTTGGCTTTCCTTTTTAAGCTGACCTTCATGTAGTCCCTCGCTGCCACTGTCTTGGGAAATATCTTCCTGGCCTCGTCCACCAACGGGGAGACGTCAACGTACCTCCTGGAGAAATGCGTGAGTATGAGCTCCCCGACGCCGGCCTTCCTGGCCAGCTGGGCGGCCTCCTTGGCACCGGCATGCATCCTGGATTCCTTCTCCTCCTCGAAGGTGGCCTCGTGTATGAGCAGGTCAGCGCCCTCTGATATGGTCTCCATGTTCCTGCAGGGCTTGGTGTCGCCGGAGTAGACTGCCTTGACCCCCTTCTTCACTATCGCTATGTCCTCCAGCTTGATGGTCTTGCCCTTGTAAGTGACCTTGCCTTCCTTCTTGAGCTTCCCTACCATGGGGCTCTGCTTGAGCCCGTAGAGCTTCTCTGCCTTCTTTATGTCCACGTTTACCGCGCCCTTCTCCTTGAAGGCGTAGGCGACCGCAGGCACGCTGTGCTTGACCGGTATGGAGAGTATCTCATACTCCTTTGACTTCATTACAGGCGCGACATCATCGCCTTCATAGGGCACATCCTTGGGTATGACCCTGAACCTCGGTCCCCAGTACCCCAAATCAAGGATATCGGACACGAACCTTTCGGCCTCGGGGGCGTGTATGAAAAGGGGCTCTGTCCTGCCCTCCAGCCCCATGGTCTGCAGGAGCCCTATCAGACCGAGCCAGTGGTCTGCGTGCCAGTGGGTTATGAAGATGTGCTTGAGCTTCATGAAGCTCAGCCTGGCCTTCATTAGCTGCCTCTGGGTGCCTTCCCCGCAGTCGAAGAGCATGCAGTCTCCCCCATACCTCATCCATATTGAGGGAGGGTGCCTGCCCTTGGTGGGGACACCAGAGCCTGTTCCCAGGAAAACTATCTCAAGCATAATAATAATTGTCAGGGTTAAACAAAAAGGGTTTATCTGAAGGAATCCTTGCAGTTGTGGGCGTTAATGTTCATCAGGCCGCCGTCCAGGCTCCTGAGCTCCTTGTCCAGCATCGCAAGCTTCTCAGTCATATGTCACACCGAATACCTTAGTTGGACCAAGTGCTTAAAAAGCTTCCCCCTCAAGCTAATCATGAACATCGAGATAAGGCCCTATCAGCCTGGCGACGAGGAAAGGATTAGCGAGATAAGGGGCCGGAACATGGACATCTGGGGCGAGAAGGGCATATGCACCCAGGAAGAGTTGGATGTGCTCAAGACCTGGGAGGTGCCTGAAGCGATAAGCCGCATAACATCTATGAACAGGAGCATGTTCAACAGGAGCACTGTAGTTGCCGTATATGATGGAAGGATAGTCGGAACAATGGTCGCAGGTGAGCCAGGAGAATCCATCTGGAAAGGCGAGGTTGAGGTGGAGATAACAGGCATGTACGTTGACCCAGACTACCAGGGAAGGGGGATAGGCACCGCCCTGGCTGAGAGCTTCTTTGAGCACATGAGGGAGACAGGATTGAAAAGGGTGGGCGCTATAGTTTTGCCTGAGAACACCAGAGTGATAGAGAGGAACAAGGGAAGAGGGTATGTGCTCGGCGATGAGATAACGTTCCCTATAACCAGCTATGGGCCCCCGCCCAATAAGACAGCCAACTTTAGGTTCTACAAGATGGTAAAGACGTTAGAATGAGACGGTCAGCTTGTCAGCGTATTTTATGGTCTTGGCGTTGTGCGCCCTCTTCATGTCAGCCTCTATGGGCCTGAACTTCTTCGGGACAGCCAGCCCGAACAGCTCTGCCTTCAGGGAGAGGCCCCTGTCCTTCTTGGCCTTCCATACCTGGCCGTTCAGCTCAGCCAGGCTGTCCGCAGTGAAAGCGGGCTTGGGGTGCCTTTCCGGCTTCGGGAACCCCAGGACATGTACGCCCCCCTTGCCGTACATCTCCCTGTACACATGATCCGTGATGAAGGGTATGATGGGCGCCATCAGCTCCAACACCGTCTTCAGGCAGTGGTGGAGCGTCCAGAGCGCGGCTTCCTGCTCCTCTTTCGTGGCGTCTGTCCCGTATGCCCTGGACTTGGCCATCTCCAGGTAATGGGGGGCGAACACGTTCCAGACAAAGTCCCTGCATTCCGTCGCGGGGATGAAGAAGTTGAAGTCCTCATATCCCTTCAGGGATCTCTCCGCCACGGAGGATAGCTCATGGAGTATCCACTCGTCCAGGGGGAGCAGTGCGGGCTTCTTCTTGGGAACGGGGAAGGATGAGATGAACCTGCACACGTTCCACAGCTTTGTCAGGAACTTGGCAGCAGGCTCGAAATAGCTCTCCGAGCACCTTATGTCATTGCCCAGGGAAGCCTCGAAAGCGTTCCAGAACCTGAAGATGTCGGCCCCGTACTTCTCCAGCATGGGTATGGGGTCCAATACATTCCCCTTGGACTTGGACATCTTCTCGCCCTTCTCGTCAACGCCGTACCCCATTATCCAGGCATGCTCGAAGGGCTGCTTGCCTGTCAGCTGGTAGCACCTGAGTATAGTATAGTAGAGCCAGGTCCTGACTATGTCCTTGGCCTGGGGCCTGATGGCAGTCGGGAAGGCCTTCTGGAACAGCTTGTCGTCCCGCCTGTATCCGGCAACGAACATGGCAGATATGCTCGAGTCCATCCAGGTGTCGAACGTCCTGGTCTCCCCTGTGAAGCCCTTTGACTCCCCGCAGTGCTCGCATTTAGTGAATGGGGGCTTGTCCCTCCAGGGCCTGTAGTAGGGGCCTGTTTCTGGCAGGCAGGGCTTGCCGCACCCCTTGCAGTACCAGATGGGTATCTCAGTGGCGTAATACCTCCTCCTGGATATGGGCCAGTCCAGGGTGATGGAGTTCATCCAGTTGTCCAGTATCTGCCTGTGCCTTTCCGGATGGAACCTTATCTTCCTGGACGTCTCCCTCACCTTGTCCTTCATGTCCAGCTGGCGGAGGTAAAACTCTTTCATGGGTATTATCTGTATTGGCGTGTTGCTCCTCTCGCAGACAGGCGTCCTGTGGTTGAGCTTCTCCTTGCTTTTCACCAGGCCCGCCTTCTCCAGGTCCTCTATCACCTTCTTCCTGGCCTCCCCTATCTTCATGCCTGCGTACGGGCCTGCTGCCTTGGTCATCCTGCCGTCCATTCCCATGGCGATTATCTCCTGCAGCCCCAGCTCCCTGAATATCCTGACGTCATTGTAGTCCCCGTACGAGCACATCATCACTATGCCGGAGCCGAACTCAGGGTCGACGTACGGGTGCGTGATTATCTTGACCTCCTTCCCGTACAGCGGCGTCACGGCGTGCTTGCCGACGAGCGCCTTGTGCCTGTCGTCATCAGGGTTCACCATGACCACCTGGCACGAGCACAGGAGCTCTGGCCGGGTGGTGGCGATTATCAGGTCCTTCCCCGTCTCCTTAACCTTGAACTTGACGTTCACCAAGTGTGTGGGAAGCTCCTTGTACCCTATCTCCGCGTCGGCTATTGTGGTTCCGCAGTCCAGGCAGTAGTTGTTCGGCCTGGTGTCCTCGTATATCGTGCCCCTCTTCCAGAGCTCTATGAATGTGGCCTGTGTGACTGCCCTGTATTCGTCAGAGTCGGTCCTGTAATAATGGTTCTTGGAGTCGAACGACATGCCCATGGACTTCATGATGCCTATCATCTCGGCCTCCAGCTCGTCTAAAGAGCCTTTGCAGAGCTCCATGAACTTCTCCCTGGTCATGTCTGTCAGCCTGACCTTGTGCTTCTTCTCTGTGTATATCTCCACAGGCAGTCCGTTCCTGTCTATCCCAAGGGGGAACAGGACATTCCTTCCCATCATCCTGGCTGTCCTGGCTATCATGTCTATCTGGGAATAGTGTGCCGCAGCGCCTATGTGCCACGGCCTTCCTGAAGGGTACGGGGGAGGGCTGTCTATCGCAAACACCTTCCCCGGCTTCTTTGGGTCGAACTCGTGCAGCTTCTCCTCTTCCCACTTCTGGTAAAGCTTGGGCTCCAGCTCCTTGTTCCACCTCTTGTCCGCAAGCTTTGGCTCCATCCTGCCAGCCATAATATCCCTTTTTATCTTGAACTCTTAAAAATCACTTCTCCAGCAACACCATGCTCTCCCTCAAGGTGCCCACCTTCCTGGTCCTGCCCTCCAGGGCCGGCCGCTTGTTCAGGACCACTACCTCCC
>CAZKUD010000004.1:129307-154927 GCA_964555875.1 uncultured archaeon | reverse complement strand
CGAAGAAATTCGGCACCTCGCCATACACCTTGTTGGTTGAGCAGAATACGAAAGGGGCCTCTTTGTTGTGCTTCCTGAGCTGCTCCAGGAGGTATAGCGTGCCCCAGGCATTAATCTGGAAATCCTCAACAGGTATCTCTATCGACCTGGGATGAGAAGGCTGCGCTGCAGTGTGGACAATGGCATCCACCCTCTTTACTATCTCCGCTATTCCGTCATCCCTGAAGTCCATCTCATGGTGTTCCACATTGAGGTCCCCCATGGCGTCCATAGTGGCTTTTGTGTCGCCTTCCTTCCCGAATATCTTTCCGCGCATGTAGTTGTCCACGCTGACGACCTGATGGCCCTTCTCCGTGAAAAGCCTGCAGCATTCCGAGCCGACTAGCCCTGCGCCACCTGTGACAAGTATTCTCATAATATCGACCTGAAGTATTCTATGGTCCTCTTGAGGCCATCCTCTAAGGGGGTCTTGGGCTCCCATTCCAGAGTCTTCCTTGCCTTGCCTATGTCTGGCCTCCTTCTGACCGGGTCATCCTTGGGAAGGTCCCTGAATGATATTTCAGAGCCTGAGCCCGCTAGGGCCTTCACCATATCGGCAAGCTCTATTATGGTGAACTCCTTCGGATTGCCTATATTGAACACATCTCCTGAGACCCCGTCCTTGAACATGAGCTTCATCAGGCCTTCCACCTCATCCTCCACGAAACAGAAGCTCCTGGTCTGCTTGCCGTCCCCATATACTGTCATGGGCTCGCCCTTCAGGGCCTGGTTTATGAAGTTGGGCATCACCCTCCCGTCATCAGGCCTCATCCTTGGGCCGTATGTGTTGAATATCCTGGCTATCCTCACGTCCACCCCATGCTTGCTGTGGAACGCCATGGCAAGCGCCTCGGCGAACCTCTTGCTCTCGTCATAGCAGCTCCTCTCCCCCCTCGGGTTCACATTGCCCCAGTAAGTCTCCTTCTGGGGGTGCTCCTTGGGGTCACCGTATACCTCAGAGGTGGATGCGAGCATCAGCCTGGCGCCTTTCTCCTTGGCCAGGCTCAGGGTGTTGTATGCCCCCAAGGAATTGGTCATCAGTATGTCTATGGGGAACTTGGTGAAATCGACCGGGCTTGCCCTTGAGGCAAGGTGGAAGATGTAATCGACATCTCCCTCGACCTTCAGCCCCTCCTTCACATCATGCTCCATGAACGTGAAGCCGGGGTTGCCCATTAGCTCCTCTATGTTGTCCTTGGAGCCTGTGCAAAGGTTGTCAACGCATATGACATTGTAGCCGCCTTCAAGAAGATTCCTTACCAGATGGCTTCCTATGAAGCCTGCCCCTCCGGTTACCAGACATGTCCCTTTCATATTGTTTCAGCCCCGTTCTTCACCTTCTCTGTAAGTCGTTCCCTCTCTTCCGTGTGCGTCTTGATGTCCACCTTGTTCATCATTTCTTTTTCAACATTAAATATGGTCTTCCACTTACCTATGTCCAGGTACTTGCCCTCCAGCACGACCCCGCAGACCTTCCTGCCCTCCTTCAGGGCGAGGGCCATGGCGTCTGTTATCTGTATCTCGTCCTTGGCTCCGGGAGGGGTCCTCTCGATGAAGCCGAATATCCCAGGCTCGAACACGTAGCCTCCGCACAGGGCATAGAACTCCCCGTTGCCGTTCCTGTAATCCTCTGCCTGCTCCGGGGTGGGCTTCTCAACCATCTTCTCTATCTCCCCGCACCCGTTATCCAGGCTCTTGAACTTGACTATGCCATACCCCTTAGAGCTCTTCACCTTGAAGAGCAGCACGGTCGCGACAGGCTTCTCCCTCCTGTGGGCCTCTATGAGCCTGTTTATCTCCTCCTTGGGCTCTATGAAGGAGTCTCCAAGGAGGGTGACGAACGTGCTGTTTATCCAGTTCTTGCCCTGCAGTATGGCGTGCCCCAGCCCGCCCCTCTGCATCTGGTATATGTACGCCAGGTCGACGTTGAACAGGGAGCCGTCACCCAGGTAATCCATCAGGGCCCCCTTCTGGTGGCCCACCACCATGAATATCTTCCTGACGCCGCCTTCCCTCAGGTTCTCGACGCAGTGCTCTATGACAGCCTTGCCCATTATGGGGTACATCTCCTTGGGAACCGCCCTGGAGAACGGGTAAAGCCTCGTCCCGCCGCCGGCTGCCGGTACCAGGCCGACTATCTTCTCTTCCATATCACCAGCACACCCCCTCGACCAGGGGAACCTTCTCCTTCTTCAGTATCTTCCTTCCCTCGAGTATTAGCTTGTTGCTCATGGACTCGAAATCCTTGTCCGAAAAGTCGAATTCCTTCCAGTCTGTCAGTATCAGGCACGCATCGCTCCCGCTGATGGCCTCTGCCGCGCTGCCGCAGTACGTTATGCCAGGGAACTCCTTCCTGAAGCTGTCCATCGCCTTCGGGTCATATGCCCTTATGCCCGCTCCTTCCTTCAGCAGGGCGTCAACTATCTTCAGGGCAGGGGACTCCCTTATGTCATCGGTGTCGGCCTTGAACGCAAGCCCCAGGACAGCTATGGTCTTACCGGAAAGCTGGGGCATCTTCCTCTTCAGCAGCTCGAATATCTGGAGGGGCTGCATCTCGTTCATCTTGATTATGTGGTCCAGTATAACGGGCTCGTATCCTGTTTCCCTGGACTTGGCTATGAGCGCCTTCACGTCCTTCGGGAAGCATGAGCCACCGAAGCCTATCCCTGACCTCAGGAACTGGTGGCCTATCCTGGTGTCATGTCCTATGCCGTTGGCCACCTCGTTCGTGTCTATTCCCAGCCTCTTGCACAGGTTGCCTATCTCGTTTATCATGCCTATCTTGGCTGCCAGGAAGGCGTTTGCAGCATACTTTATCATTTCGGCCGTCCTCGTGGTGGTCCTTATTATTGGGGCATTGAAACTCCCGTAAAGCCTGTTTATCACGTCGCCAGACCTTTCATCCAGCTGGCCTATCACTATCCTGTCGGGCTTCATGAAGTCCTCAACTGCCTTCCCTTCCTTCAGGAACTCCGGGTTCATGCAGACGCCGAAGCCCTCGCCCGCCTTCTTGCCTGACGCTTCCTCTATGGCCGGCGTCACCACATCCTCGGTGGTCCCGGGCACCACAGTGGACTTGACCACCACCACATGGTACCCTTCCTTGTCCTTCAGCACGGCGCCTATGTCCCTTGCCGCCTGCTCTATGTATTTCAGGTCGATGGAGCCGTCTTCCTTGGACGGGGTCCCAACGCTGATGAAAGTGACCTCCGAGCCCAGGATGGCCTCCCTTATGTCGAGGGTTGCCCTGAGCCTCTTTCTTTCAAGGTTACTCTTGAGCATGTCTTCCAGGCCTTCCTCATAGATTGGAGTGACGCCCCTGTTGATCTTGTCCACCTTCTCCTGGATGATGTCGACCAGTGTCACGTCATTCCCGGCCTCTGCAAAACATGTCCCTGTCACAAGCCCGACGTATCCGGTGCCGATTACGCTTATTTTCATAACCATATCTCAGGCAATCCAATATAAATACTTTATCCAACTTTGCTTCCAATTGGTGCAACTGCCTGCTTGTATTAAAAGCACATGATTTAAAAGTAGAATATGGGCATCAAGAAGGCATTCCTCCTCTGCGGTGGAAAGGGGACCAGGCTGAGGCCGATAACCTACGAGATGCCTAAGGCCCTTATACCGGTCCAGGGCAGGGCCCTGCTGGAGCACCTCCTGGACCTCCTGAAGAGGCACGACATTAGGAACGTGCTGGTATCGGTGGGCTACCTGAAGGAAAAAATAGAGGAGCACTTCGGGGACGGATCCAGGTTCGGCGCTGACATAATGTACATAGAGGAGAACAGGCCCCTCGGGACCGCAGGTCCGCTCAGGCTTGCGAAGGACCTGCTGACAGAGACGTTCATAGTGTCCAACGGGGACGAGCTGAAGGACATAGACATCAAGAAGATGCACGAGCTCCACAGGAGGAACAATGCCCTGGTGACCATAGCCCTGACGAGCGTGGACGACCCCACCATGTACGGCGTGGCCAGGATGGACGGGGAGAGGATACTGGAGTTCAAGGAGAAGCCGAAGGACCCTCCCTCCAACCTCATCAATTCAGGGTTCTACATCATAGAGCCGGAGGTGCTGGAGATGATACCCAACGGCCCCTCCTCCCTGGAGAGGGACGTGTTCCCAAAAATTGCGGAGAAAGGAATGCTCTTCGGGTTTCCCTTCAATGGCCAGTGGTTCGACTGCGGCAACATGGAGAGGTATGAAAGGGCCCTGAAGGAGTGGAAAGGGGTCAAGTAGCCTGCTGCTTATGCAAGGCTTTAATATCCAACATGACCATTATTAAATAATGAAGCGGCTAGGAGTGAGTTTGCTTTCAGGCGTGATATTCCTTGCGCTGACGATATCGGCCACTGTCATAGTTTACGAGGCAGGCGTGCCTGTTGTCAAGAAGATGCAGGCAGCCTCGGTCATAGACAAGATGCAGGGCACTTTCTCTGAGCTGGACAAGATAGTCAGGCAGGTGGCCTCGGAGGGGGTGGGCTCCAAGAGGACGGTATACCTCTCGATAGACACAGGCCAGCTGGTCATCAACAAGAGCCAGGATTCCATTTACTGGACCTTCAGCACGGACGCCCCTGTCCTGTCCCCGAGGACGTCCCAGCAGTACGGGAACATAGTGATAGGCTCCAACATGGAGACAAAGGCCTACGAGGCCTCCTACACCGGCAGGACGCCCTCTGTGCCTTCTTACGTGATGGAGAACGAGCACCTTAAGGTTTACGTCAGGAAGGCAGGCAGTTCAGCATCCTACGCTGCCTACAACACGTCCGACCTTGTGCTGGGGATATACCACAAGGACCTTGATGAGTGGCTGAACAACGAGGGCTTCCTCCAGGTGCTGCTGGACGACAACCCGACCTCCGGAATAGGGACAGGCTACATGGTCGCTGAAAAGCTCGGAGAGAACCTGCCTTATGCAACCGTTTCGGCCTACATGAATTCCAGCTACGCCACGTACTGGATAAACCTCACCCTGGAGTCCGGCGCGGACTTCATAGAGATAGGGGTGGATGTATGAGGCTGGGGGTATCGCCTCTGATATCCATGGTCATACTGATAGCAGTGATATTCGGCATAGCCGCGTTCATTGCCCCCTGGATGTACACGACAGTCACCACCATAACAAACGAGACCACATCCACCACTGACACCGAACTGCAGTGCCAGAACACAGCATACGATTTTGACACCAACTACGCCACCTTCGGGGTTGACTGGAACTTCACCGGCTCCGACGACTCCCTCAGCGCCAAGGTGATAAACACGGGCAACGTGAACCTTTACAACTTCTCTTTTGAGCTGGAGCTGAACAGGACCATCGGGAACCCCAGGATAGAATACCTGGAGGTGAACGGGACCACACAGAGGACCCCGATGAACCCCCTGAAGCCCGGCCAGTCAGTGATACTAGAGGCCGCAATGTACGGGGACCTGGACGGCACCCTGACAAAACTGAAGATCATAAATCCGGTATGCCCGAGGTTCTTTGTGGAACAGGAGTTCTGATTCAAAGCTTATATCCCAGTAAAAACAAGATTTAAAAGATATGCCAGAATCCGAAAAGGCCCAGTTCTCAG
Source organism: uncultured archaeon (assembly GCA_964555875.1). GTDB lineage: Archaea > Aenigmatarchaeota > Aenigmatarchaeia > QMZP01 > QMZP01 > DAOVIL01. The sequence continues at coordinate 149,303 of CAZKUD010000004.1, read as the reverse complement.
TAGATGAAATAACGAAGCGCATTCTCAGAATCGAGGACAGGCTCATGTCAATCGAGGACAACATATCTGAGATAAACGACCTCCAGCTCATAAACAAGCTGGACATAATCAACCTGAAGAACACCATAGAGGGCCTGATGATAGGGATGAGCGGGGCAATAGAGGCCAAGGAAAAGCCCAAACCCAAGGCAAAGGCAAAGCCTGTCCAGCCAAGGCCGGTTCCCGTGCCCGCCGAGGCCAAGCCTGCGCCAAAGAACATGTGCAAGAACTGCGGGGCATGGGTGCCCCCCAACGCGAAGTTCTGCACCAAATGCGGGAGGAGAGCGCAATGAAGAAATGCCCCAGCTGCGGGATGCAGTACCAGGACACTGAAAGCTACTGCATGGAATGCGGCAAGAAGCTGGTCAAGATGGAGCTTTCCGAGATGCCGCCCTCAGAGCTCATGTCCCTGATGTCCCACATAAAGGACATGGAGAAGGAGATAGTCGGCCTGAAGGAGAGCTCCATACCACCTGCGGACGTAGTCAAGATAGCGAGCAACGCATCAACCATAAAGGCGCTGAAGGACAAGATGACCAACCTGGAGAGGATATCCGCTGCCATGTCCCCTGACGACCTGATGTCCCTGGTTTCACAGGTCGGTGAACTGGAAAACGAGATAAGCGACATCGAAAAGAAGATTGACAGCCTCCGCACCACAGAGATACCGCAGGAGATACTTGACATAGAGAAGCACGGAAAGGAGCTCAGGGCCATGAGGGATGACATAAAGTCCCTGAGGGCCACCATAAGGAAGGATGTCGCCAACGTGGCTGTGGCGGTGCTGAAGGGCGTGAAGGGCGAGATATTCCAGGAGGTCCAGAAGTTCAAGAACGTCATAGGAGGCATAGAAGAGAGGACGGCAGGCGAGATGAAGAGCCTGAGGGAAGAGATTGCCTCAATCAGGGAGGCCCAGGAGAACATAGAGACCAGCGGCGTCGGGACTGGGCCGGGCTCGTTCACCGACATGATGGAAAAGAGGTCCGAAAGCCTGAAGAACATGATAGTCGGAATAGAGAAGAGGACAGACGGCGAGCTGAGCAGCCTGAGGGAGGAGGTGTCCTCTCTGGCAAAGGCGCAGGAGAAGGCAGAGCTGGACAGGGTGATGCCCGACGAAACGATAGAGAAGAAGATAGATGACATGCTTTCCAGGAGGATGGATGACGTGAAGACAAGGATAACGCACGACATAGTGAGGGAGATAAGGAAGACCATTGGAGGTTGACATGGCCAGGAAACCAGAGCTTGCAAAGGAGATGGAATCCCTTAAGTCCGGCCTGAAGAACCTTGCGATAGAGGCGCACAGGGAGAACTACGGGAGGGTCCTGCAGAGGGTGGACGACAGCCTGAGCGACATAGACGCCCTGAAGAACGAGCTCTCCAGCTTCATAGCCGAGATAAGGAGCAACAGGGAGGCCATAGAGGACATGAGGTCTGACATAGCTTCCATCGAGAGCCGGATTGGGGGGTCAGCGCCCGAGGGAGGCCAGCACGTGTCCGATTCGGCCCTGATAACAAGGGACATAGAGACCCTCAAGACCAGGGTGAAATGGCTCGAGAGCAAGGCCTCGCTTCCCAACATCGACAGCCTGAGGGCAAGGGTGGAGGCGCTGGAGAACCAGCTGGGCGGCATGAAGATGTCGGTTCCCACAGTGATAGAGTGATGGCCTGGGATGGCGCAGCCAGCCTGACCCTGCACTAACCTTTAAAACACACCCTTCTTATTCTGATTATGGGGTTCCTGAGCTTTCTGAAGAAGAAAGAAGAGCCTGCAGAAGAGCCCCCTGCTCCCATGGAAGAGGACGTCAGGGCGGAGGACCTTCCGGGCTGGTTCAGCCAGGCTTTCGGTGAGAGGCTGGCCTCTGCCAGGAAGGAGGCGCTGGGCACGTTCAGGGACATAGCCGCCAGCCTGGGCTCGGTCGAGAAGGCGTCAAGGAAGCTTGAAAAGGCGGAATTCGAGACAGGCGACAAGACGTACGCCGCAGTCAACATGATAAAGGACGATTACGTCAAGAAGCTCAAGAAGGCCATCCACTGCGTGTCCAGGGAGCCGGGAAGCGATTATGCCTCGCTCTTGAAATTCCACTCCAGTGCCAGGGAAGCCATAGGGGAGCTGCTCGACATCGGCCCCAGGCAGGCCATACTGCTCTCCAGGTATTTCTCGTCAGAGATGAAGACGGTCGTGGCCAAGATAAAGGAGGCGAAAGAGGCATTGGACAGGATGGGCTCCTTCCTGAAGGGCGAAGGCTCAATAATAAGGGTCAATGACGACCTGGAGTCCCTCCTGGGAGAGAGGGGCGAGGCGCTGAAGGCCCTTGAGGAGGCCAGGGCCCAGCTGAAGGAAAGCGAGCGCAGGTCATCGGGCCTCTCTGAAGAGATATCCTCGGCGGAATCCAGGCTGAATGATTTCGAATCCAGTGATGGATGGAAGAGGCATATCTCCCTCAGGTCAGAGCTTGAGGAGGCCGAGTCCGAGGCTTCCGGCATAGAGGAGGCCGTGCGCTCAGAGCTCTCTGTCACCAAGAGGCCCCTCAAGAAGTTCAGCCATGTCACAGGACAGAAGGCAGGATTCCTGGCAGGCGACCTGTTTGCCGGGTTCTCGGAGAATCCTGCATCCTTCTCCTCGTTGCTGGGAAAAATGCTGGAGACTGACATCGGCCTGAAGGGCAAGGAGAGGGAGAAGCTGGAAGCCCTGTCCGGTAAGCTGCCGTCCCTGGAAGAGAGGGCAGGGCGGCACATGTTACTGAAAGAGAAGGCAGCAGGCGCCAGGGAGAAGCTGGAGTCCTGCAGGGCCCTGAAGGAGAAGGAGGCACTGGAGTCTGCCCACAGGGATGCCCTTTCCAGAAGGGGGCGCCTGGAGGAGGCCATGAAAAAGGAGAGGGAAAGGATATCCCAGCTCTCTGAGGAGGCCGACGGCTTCAGGAAGAAGGCGGAGAGGCTGATAAACAACGGCACTGACATGAAAATCAGGCTGTCACAGCAAAGGATTTAAGACAAGGCGACAAAAAGAAGCTTATAAATAATGAACAGGATGATGTAGTATGGTAAGGTCAAGCAAGGGGTTCAGGAGGACCACGAGGCAGAAGCTGAAGAAGGGCCTCAGGCACAAGTTCAAGCCGGAGGACTACCTGAAGGAGTTCAAGGAGAACGAGAAGGTGGTCCTGTCCCAGAGCCCATCATCCCACAAGGGCATGCCCCACCCGAAGCTGAAAGGGAGGGTGGGCAGGGTCATGTCCAGGAGGGGGAACGCATACGTAATAACCCTGAAGGTAGGCAAGGCAGAGAAGCAGGTCATAGCAAGGCCGGAACATTTAAAGGCACTGAAAGCAAAATAATTGATTGGTATGAAGGTAAAAGACGAGAAGTACATATCCTGGGCAAATGCCAGGAAGATACTAGAGAAGAAGGGAAAGGAGAAGGAGCTGGGCTACGAGCAGAAGAATGCCCTGGAGTTCCTCAGGAAATTCTCAAAGCTGACTGAAAAGAAGGCAAAGGAAATGTCGGAGGAGCTGTCCAAGATAGACAGGCTGAAGGATAAGCACGTGATACAGATAATGGACATGCTGCCCAAGACTCAGGACGACCTGAAGGTCCTGTTCGCCCATGAGATAATAAGCCCCACAGAGGACGACAAGAAGAAGATACTGGCTGTGGTGAAGAAGTATACATAGCGGCCAATAGCCGCATTTAAACCCCAAATCCAAGTTCTAAAAGGTGATTATATGCCAACAGAAGGGATAAAGAAAGACGAATGGGCGCTCGTGCTGGACTTCCTGTCCCACGGCCACTCAAGCATGGACAGGTCCCAGCCGGTGGCACATGTGATGGGCGAGCAGTTCTTCTCGCTGCTCGAGGTCATAATCAGGGAGGACGTAACCCTCAGGCCCGAAGACAGGGTCTACATAGGCGACAAGAAGAGGGAGCGCGTGAAATACATAAAGGGACGCATAGACATGAAGGACCTTACGGCAGCCGCCAGAGACCACCTGCAGGATGTGGTGGAGGGTGTCGTCAGGAAGAACTCCCAGCGTTTCCTGGATTTCTTCAACAAGTCAGGGCAGATAACCACCAGGCTACATCAGCTGGAGCTCCTGCCCGGGGTGGGCAGGAAGCACCTCTGGGCGATAATAAGCGAGAGGAAGAACAAGCCCTTCGAGTCCTTCAAGGACCTGAAGGCCAGGGTCCCGCTGCTGCCGGATCCGGAGAAGATGATAGTCAAGAGGATCCTCGAGGAGATAGAGGGGGTCGACAAGTACAGGCTTTTTGTGCCGAAGATGGAGAAGCAGCAGCGCCCCAGATTCGGAAGAACTATGAGAAGATAGCATGCTAGTGAAAGACATAATGAACCCGAACGTCCAGACGATAGACAAGGGCGCCACTGTACAGGAAGCCGCCAGGAGGATGGGAAAATTCAGCATCGGCTGCCTTATAGTCACCTCAGGCAAGAGGGTGACGGGCATACTCACGGAGAGGGACATAATGAGGAGGGTGGTGTCAGATGCCAAGGACCCCTCCGAGACGAAGGTCAATGACGTGATGTCGGATGAGGTCATACTGATAGAGCCTGATATGACAGTGGACGATGCCGCGGAGCTCATGATGGACAAGAAGGTGAAGAAGCTGCCGGTCGTGAAGGACAACCAGCTGATAGGGATAGTGACCGTCACTGACATATGCATGGCGAGCCCGAAGATAATAGAGAAGCTGGGGGAGATGCTCCTCCTGCCCAAGAAGGGGGGTGAGAGGCCGGTTGCAGGCTGACTATGGAATACACGAAGGACGAGCTGATGGTGCTTTACCAGGTAAGCGCGGAGATATACGACCCCCAGGAGATAGCCGACATACTTCCAGGCCTGGGCCTGGAGGAAGTGAAGGCCGCCATGCACGGGCTGAGGGAGAAGGGCCTGATACGGACAGAAAGGAAGAAAGTGCATGTCACCCACAAGGGCGAGGATGCCCTTAAGGCCAACAGGAAGACAGCCCTCGGGCTTTAATCACTCCGCTTCGTAAGTGTGTTCCCCGTCATTCAGCGCTATGATGAGGCTGTTCTTTCCCTTGCCGTCCTCGCAGTATCCTGTCTGCGGGCACGCGACCCCGAACTCTCCTGCGACTTCCCTCACAGCTTCCTTGATTTCGGGCGGGCCTATAACGTCCAGGCCGATGCCCATGTTGAAGGTCTGGTACATGTTCCTCGTCGTTTCCCCGCTCTCCTCCTGGATGAGCCTGAATATGCCGTCCGGCACCGGGAGCGAGTCCTTCACGTACCTGATGCCCTTCCCGACCCTCGTGCACTTGGTCTGGCCGCCTCCCGTGTTCATCACTATCCCATGGACAATGTCGCCGTGCCTCTTTATCAGCTCATGGACTATGATCGAGAAATGCCGTGTGGGAGAAGTCAGCGCCTCCCCGACTGTCATGTTTCCGAGCTCATCCGGCGTGTCTGTCACCAGGAACCTCCCCGTGTACGGGTTGGTCGGATTGACAGTCTCCGGATACTTTTCGTTATAATCCTTGTGAAGCAGCACGTTCCCTGCCAGAGTGAGGCCGTTAGACATTATGCCGCTGTTGGGCGTGCTTTCCAAACCACAGAAGCCCCCGCTCATCACGCCCATTATGATGTCGCCCGGAGCTATCTTCTCGCACGTTATCACCCTGTCCCTTGGGGCACGCGCTGCCACAGTGCCGTCAAAGACGCATGTCCTTACCTGGTCCGGCAGGTCTGCTGTCTCACCCCCCGCGAACGTGAATGGCAGCCCATAGTCCCTGAACATCTTGGTCAGCGCTTCGAACCTCTCATTCAGCGCAGCCAGGTATTCCTTCTTAGGGAAGTTGAACTTGTTGACCGCCACATTGTCAGTGAACATGACAGGATAAAGGCCTGCGCACACTATGTCACCCATGTTCATCTCCACACAGTCGTCCACGTCCCCCCAGAACGCAGAGGCGTTGCCTGTCTCCCTCCAGTTCAGGTACCTCTTGACGGTCTTGCTGCCAACGCCATCGCCATGCTGGGCGACAGCCATCCCGCTGTCCTTGTCGATGTATATCTTGCAGAATGCGTGGGGGAACTCTTCTGCGGCCACGGCAGTGAACATCTTCCCGAACTGGCCCTTCCTGGAGTCAACCCCCAGCCTGGAATACTGATCCTCTCCTCCCATGTGGGATATTTGGCGCCAAACTTTATATTGGGATGGCCCGGCCTGCAGAAAGGGAGAATATACTCAGTAGTAAGCCTATCAAAATAAGTGGACCCGGAGGGATTTGAACCCACGACCTTCGGCTTCTACGCCGAAATTGACTAGGCAAGCAAGCCTACCTAGCGGCCTTATAAGACCTGCGCATACCCACAGTAGATTCCGGGGGCATTCGACGCTCTAACCAAGCTGAGCTACGGGTCCTGAATACTTTTAATCGGTCTTTAAGGTTTAAATCTGTTATCTTTGGGCAATGGCCAAATTCATTCCAATAAGCATTTTGATGCCTTGTCTATATGACTTGAGCCAATCTCTTCAAACATAAGTGGTTGGCAGGCTAGCCAGATATGGGAAAAGCTTTAAAAGGAGGACAAGTAATAGTTTAGATACCGATTCGCATTGATAGTATGAATCAGAACGAGGTAATGAGGATGAACGGAAATTCAGGGGGCATGCAGCCCGTGATAATACTGCCTGAGGGGGCCATGAGAAGCAAGGGAAGGGACGCCCTGAAGGCGAACATAGCCGCGGCAAAGGCCGTGGGAGAGACTGTGAGGACCACTCTCGGCCCCAAGGGGATGGACAAGATGCTCGTCGACTCCATGGGGGACGTCGTCATAACGAACGATGGCGCCACCATACTGGACGAGATGCAGATAGAGAACCCGGCGGCCAAGATGATGGTGGAAGTCGCCAAGACCCAGGACAAGATAGTGGGCGACGGCACCACCACTGCTGCCGTCCTTGGCGGGGAGCTTCTGAAGAAGGCAGAGGACCTGCTGGACCAGGACATACACCCGACGGTCATAGCTAAGGGGTTCAGGATGGCCAAGGAGAAGGCACTGGAGACCCTGGACAAGATAGCGATTGACATAAGCATAAAGGACACCAGGACGCTCGAGCAGATAGCGGAGACCGCAATGACGGGCAAGTCCGCCGAGAAGGCGTCCAAGGAGCTGGCCGAGCTTGCGGTCAAGGCGATATCCAGGGTGGCCGAGACAGGAGAAGGCAACGTTTGGGTCGACACGGACAACATAAAGATGGAAAAGAAGGAAGGCGGCTCGATGTCAGACACCCAGTTGATAGAGGGCATACTGATAGACAAGGAAAGGGTCCACTCTTCCATGCCCGGAAGGGTGGAGAAGGCCAAGGTCGCTTTGCTTGAATCAGCCTTGGAGATAAAGGAGCTGGAGGGAGACGCCAAGATATCCATAGACTCCCCTGACAAGCTCCAGGCGTTCCTGGACGGCCAGGAGAAGTCCCTGAAGGACATGGTGGAGAAGGTAGTCAAGTCAGGCGCCACGGTGATGTTCTGCCAGAAGGGCATAGACGACGCTGCCCAGCACTACCTGGCAAAGGCCGGCATACTGGCCGCGAGGCGCGTGAAAAAGAGCGACATGGAGAAGCTCGCCAAGGCGACGGGCGCTTCCATAATATCCAACATAAACGACCTCGGCTCCAAGGACCTCGGATACGCCGGGGTCGCCTACGAGAAGAAGATAGCGGGCGACGACATGATATTCGTCGAGCAGTGCAAGTCGCCCAAGGCCGTGACCATCCTGATAAGGGGCGGCACGGAGCACATAATAGACGAGGTCGAGAGGGCAATGGAAGACGCCATAAAGGGCCTGGCATCCGCCCTGGAGCTCGGGAAGATAGTGGCAGGCGGAGGGGCCTCGGAGATAGAGGTCTCCAAGGCCGTCAGAAAGTATGCCGAGAGCTTCAAGGGAAGGGAGCAGCTTGCCATAAGCGGGTTCGCTGACGCCATAGAGATAATACCCAGGGCCCTAGCCGAGAACGCTGGCCTGGACCCGATTGACAAGCTCGCCGCTCTGAGGTCGCACCACGACAAGGACGAGGCCCTGGCGGGCCTGGACGTGTTCTCCGGGACCATACAGGACATGAGGAAGCAGGGCGTGGTCGAGCCGCTGAAGATAAAGCTGCAGGCCATCAAGTCCGCTTCAGAGGCAGCAGAGATGATACTGAGGATAGACGACATGATATCTTCAGGCAAGTCAGAGAAGATGCCTCCCATGCCGCCCGGCGGAGGCATGCCCCCGGGAATGCCCCCGATGATGTAAGGAAACCTTTGCTCCTCCGGGCCCCCATCCGCATAAAAGTCTCATCCAAGAATGGCCGGTCATTTCCATTTTCCTACCAGCCAGACATTACAAGGTTTATATACAGTCTAGACCAAATAAAATATATGGTGGACGAAGAGTACGAGATTATCCCCACGTCGCCAATCCGAAGGATTGAGAAGCGGATTGAGAAGCTCGAGACCACAGGCTCTTCCTCTGAAAGCAGGAGGCTGATTGAGCAGATAATAGAGCTTATCAAGTCCAACCAGCGCGTAATAGACGATGTCGTGAAGTCCAACTTCGAGTTGAGGTCGGAGATGTCAAAGATACCGGGCAAGGTGGACCAGCTAATCGGCAGCATGAGCGAGTTCATGGAGCTTCTGAAGACATCGGCCACGGAGGACACGGTCTCCGAGATATCCAAGGATGTAATGGAGCCTGTCGTGAGCAAGATAGGCGAGCTGGTTGACCAGGGCAAGAGGGGCTCTGATGCCACGCAGGCGATGCTTACCAGCCTGGACACGATAGACAAGAGGCTCAAGAGGCTCACTGCCCAGTTCGCAGCGATGTACAGGAGGTAGGGACGAGGCCACCTGGAGGAAACATGAGGAAGGGAATAACGCCCGTCATCACGATAATAATCCTGGTTTTCATAGCCATAGCCATGGTGGGGGCATTCTGGACGTTCTCCCAGACCTGGATAACCGGCATGACGTCCAAGACGTTCGAGATACCCCCTGGAGGCGCCTTCTGTGAGAACGGCCTGATAAAGGTCTACCTGCTCAACACCGCCCAGGGGCCCCTCACGTCAAGCGACATAGTGCTGGCCCAGGTGAACGGGCAGACAGCCAACCAGGGACAGATATACGGCCTGCCGATAGCCCAGGGCAAGACGGGCCTGGTGATAAACCATACCTGCGAGGGGACGCCTGACTTCGAGTCCGGCTGCTCGGCGTCCTCAGGGAAGGGATGCTGCAAGGGCAGCACCTATTACAGCGTCAGGATAGGCACTTCCTCCAACTTCAAGACAGAAAGCGTATTCTGCCCGTGAGGGCTTTTTTATTACAGGCGGAACATAGTTTAATCATGAAGGGCCAGGTTTCTGTCATATCCGTGGTGATGATTTCCGGCATAGTGATAGCGCTGGTCGGGACTGCTTACATGTGGGGGCTGCCCATAATAGAGAAGAGGAGCGTCGACACGGAATTCAACATAGCGAAGAGCTTCGTCTTCGCCCTGAACGACCTGACGGTTAACATGGCCAATGCCGGCTCTGGAAGGGAGACTCTGGACATACCCAACGGCCTGGTCAGGGTGGTGCCCTCAGGCGCCAATGACCCGGACAACAACTCCATAATATTCGAGTTCGAGGCCACCCAGCCCATGATATTCAACCAGAGCCCGGTATACCTCGGCGGCGCCACATTCGAGGACGTGATAAGCGAGGCGGGGACATACGGAGTGTCCTCCCCCGGGGTGATAAGCATGACATCCAGGACAGGATCGAGCGGATATGTGGTGGCGATAAAGCTGCATTTCAGGGAGCTTGAAACCAAGACCGTGCCCAGGAAGGGATACAAGATACTGCTGGAAACGGGCACCGGGACCCAGGCGTCAGGCACGTCAGAACTGACAGTGTCCTTCGTAAAGACAGAGACGCAGGCCAGCGCCTGCTGCGGTGGGGCAGGCCCGCTCGTGGCGACCCGCATAAGGGTCGATGCGGCTTAGTTTAAGTTACACCTGGACCAAATATTATGTATGCCAGTGAAGGGCCAGTCCGTAGTCTTCGAGAACGTCCTGATATTCGTCGCCGGGGTCACCATATTCGTGCTGTTCTACAGCGTGTTCACGGCCTACCAGGCCAATTACACTGCGATAGGGATAGACAGCCAGCTGTCAGAGATAAGGGACTACATATCCACCCACATCCTGCTCATGGCAGGGAAGGAGGACATAAACTCGTCTGTCACGCTCAAGATACCCAGGACAGTGGCAACAGAGCTGTACGAGATAGAGGTCTACAGGGGGGGCCTGAACCTGACGTCATCAGTCACGGGGGTCAGGAAGCATTCCGGCCTGTACAACCTGTCGGTCACTCTGGTGCCCAAACGCGTTCCCAGCTCGGCTGGGAAGGTCACAATATATAAGAAGGGCGACCGAATTAATATTATATAGTGGCTTCTGGGGGAGACATGCCTGTCAGGATAAAAAAGCTGAAGATTGCCAAGAAGGAAAAGCGCACGCCCAGCAGGAGGGCCATACTGAAGAGGCTCAAGGGCGGGTATGCCTCGAAAAAGAAGGCAGAGGCAGGCGAGGCTGTCCCGGTCAGGATAGAGGGCGGGATACAGATACCCGTCGCAGCGGCAGGGAAGCCCGCAAAGGCCAAGGCAGTAGCCGTTCCGGGCGATTTCGCGCCTGCAGGGGCCCTGGCAGCGTACCCTGCTGCCCAAAAGGAAGATGAGAAGCCCATGGTAGAGGAGGCGGAAGAGGTCCCAGAAGGCATAGAGATCAGGGAGAAGGCCGCTCCCGGAACCAGGCCCTCCGTGCCCGAAGAGAGGGAGAGCCTGAGGGGCATCAACATGTTCTACCCCCTGATACCCAGGGCGCCCAAGAAGGGGGAGCACGTGTACGCCTATGCCAACATACGCTGGGAGCCCAAGATGGACAGCCTGGTCTATTACCTGGTCGAGCCCAAGATGACTGACGCTGACAGCAGGCTGGTGGAGAGCATAAAGCTGGAACTCGAGGAGAGGCTCGACGTGGACATAGGGAACCTGGGGACTGTCCAGGCAAGGGAGGTACTGGTCAAGCAGGTCCAGGATGTGCTGGCCTCCATGAACGTCATACTGGACGAGAACAGGAGGAGGGCAATACAATATTACATAGAGAGAGACACCATAGGCTTCGGCAAGATACATGCGCTGATGATGGACCCGAACGTGGAGGACCTCTCATGCGACGGCGTGAAAATACCCCTGTTCGTATACCATAGGGACCCCAGGTTCGCCTCGGTCAGGACCAATGTTTCCTTCTCGGCCCCGGAGGAGCTCAACTCCTTCGTCGTTAAGCTTGCCCAGAAGTGCAACAAGGCCATCTCTATAGCCGAGCCCCTGTTCGACGGCTCCCTTCCGGACGGCAGCAGGATACAGGCCACCCTAGGCACGGACATAGCAAGGAAGGGCTCGAACTTCACGATAAGGAAGTTCACGGAGAAACCCCTCACGCCAACCCACATGCTGAAGTACAAGACAGCCAGCCCCACCCAGATGGCATACCTCTGGATGGCTGTCGAGAACGGGATGTCCATACTGGTGTCAGGGGGAACCGCCACAGGAAAGACCGCCATGCTGAACGCCCTGTCACTCTTCATAAGGCCCGAGCTAAAGGTCGTCAGCATAGAGGACACGGCCGAGCTCAGGCTGGCCCTCCCCCACTGGATACCCCATGTCGCCAGGAGCCCCATCTCGGTGAGGGGAAAGATAGGAGAGGTCACCCTTTTCGACCTGCTCAAGTCCAGCCTCAGGCAGAGGCCGGACTACCTGGTGCTGGGCGAGGTCAGGGGCAAGGAGGCGTTCGTGCTGTTCCAGCAGATAGCGACCGGCCACCCCGCCCTGGCCACCATACATGCCGCGTCCATACCGCAGCTGATAGACAGGCTCGTTACTCCTCCCATATCCCTTCCCGCGTCCCTCCTGGAGAACGTTGACGTCATAGCGTTCCTGACCCTGTCCAGGCTGAAGGGCGCATACGTCAGGAGGATGGACGGCGTGCTCGAGATGGTCGGGGTCAAGGGCAACAGGCCTGTCACCAACAGGGTGTTCGAATGGGACGCGCCGTCAGACAAGTTCAACATAAGGAAGAAGTCCATTGTCCTGGGCAAGATAGCAAAGAAATCGGGCCTCACCCCAGAAAGGGTGGGGGACGAGCTCATCAGGAGAAAGCTGGTTCTTGACTGGATGCTAGAGAGGAACGTGACAGACTACAAGGAGTTCTCCCGCATCATAAGCATGTACTACTCCAACCCTGAGCGGATAATGGACCTCGTCAGGGGCACATAGGTATGCTAGAGAGGCTGGGCAAATCGTCTTCGAAGATGTTTGGGGGGCTGGTGGACCCGTATGTGGGCTATTTCGACTCCCTCAAGGAGGACCTGAGGAAGGCAGAGATGGCGCCCCCTCTGAGGGAGTACCTCTCGGTCCTTGTTACTGCCTCCCTTATAGCGTTCATTACAGTCATAGTGGTGGGCTCCCTCTTCATAACCTTCCTGATACCCTCCCCGGTGTATTCCTACACGCTTAGCATAATACTCTCCCTTGTGGCGGCAGGGGCCACGTTCTTCCTGGGCACGACTTACCCATCCCTCAAGTCCAAGGGCATCCAGAAGGAGATAGAGAAAGGCCTTCCCTTCGCGACCTTCTACATGGCCACGATAGCGTCCTCCGGGGTCGGGCCCCTGGAGGTGTTCAAGGTGCTGTCCCTCAGGGAGGGCAAGATAGGGAAGGAGGCCAGGAAGATATACAACAACGTAACCAACCTGGGGGCCAACCTGACTGTCGCAATGCAGAAGACCGCGCAGAAGACCCCCTCCCCCGGATTCGCCGACCTGCTTTGGGGCATGACGTCTGTCATAACATCGGGGGGCGACCTGGAGGCCTACCTGAAGAGCAAGACCGCAACCCTCATGTCCAAGTACAGGAGGGACCTGGGGGACTATGCGAAGGCCATAACCCTTTACACCGAGATATACATCACCCTGATAATAGTGGGCTCCCTATTCTCCATAATAATGATATCGATAATATCCCCGATGACAGGGATGAGCACCCTATTCCTGCAGACCTTCCTGATATTCTTCTTCATACCGCTGGTCTCAATCGCGTTCATGGTATTGCTTAAGGGGGTATCCCCCACGGAGTAGATATGAAGCTGTCAAAAAAGGGCAAAGGAAAGAAGAAGGCGCCCATGACCAGCAGGCAGAAGGTCATACTGGGCTCGGTTGCCGCTTCGGTCGTGCTGATACTTATAGGCATCATACTGGGGGACCCGGCCATAGTGGGCAACCTGATAATACTCTCGGTCTTCATCATAATAGTGCCCCTCTTCATGCAGAGGTACACCAGGTACCTCTGGATAAGGGCTGTAGAGGAGCAGTTCCCCAACTTCATAAGGGACGTGGCCGATTCGGTGCGCTCGGGAATGTCCTTCAAGGAGGCGATCTCCATGGCCTCCAGGACAGACTACGGGAAGCTCACCCCGGAAGTGGAGAAGATGAAGAACAGGCTCTCCTGGGACACCCCGACCATGAGGGTGCTGGACATATTCGGGAAGGACGTGAAGGAGTCCAAGCTCATAACAGAGGCCCTGAACATAATAAAGGAGTCCATCACCTCGGGGGGCAACGTGGCAGCCACGATGAACGCCGTGGCCAGGGACACGGTCTCCTTCAAGGAGATAGAGGCGGAGAGGAGGTCGATGGTGAGCCAGCACGTAATGATAATGTACGCGATATTCCTGATGTTCCTGGGGATATCCATAATGATAATCTTCGTGATGGTGCCGATGGTCAAGACCCAGCCACAGATGACCGTCGGGGGCCTCGGGACCCAGTTCTCCAACCCCTGCCAGGACGTGGGCTACTTCCCGTGCAACTTCTTCTCTGCGCTGGGTATAATATTCTCCCTTCCAGAGGGCATAGGCCTGTACTACGTCGCCCTGTTCTTCACGGTGGTGCTCATACAGGGCATATTCAGCGGCCTTATAGCCGGGCAGCTGGGCGAGAACTCGGTCATAGCGGGCTCCAAGCACTCCCTGATAATGGCGATAATAACGATAGCCGTGTTCTTCTTCTTCGCCAAGGCAGGCATGTTCCCGGTCTGAGGTGCTGCCATGAAATACGAGCTACGCCGCCAGTTCGTCCATATTTCAGGCATAATCTTCATAGCCCTGGCCCAGGTGCTGGGCCAGCTGATAGCGGCCTACTTCCTGTTCGTGGCCGCGACCCTCTTCGTCTATTCCCTCCACATAAGGAGGGAGGAAAGGAGGCTGAACGCCCTGGCCAGGATGGGGTCCAGGATAAGGGACGCTGTTATGAGCTTTGAGCGCCACGATGTGCCCTTCCCCTTCACCGGAGCCATATGGTTCTACTTCTCGTGCGGCATGTGCTTCCTGGCGTTCCCCCTGCACATAGCCTCTGCCGCCACAATAATAATGGTGGTAGGGGACGGGCTCGCCACACTTGTGGGCAGACGCTTCGGCAGGCACAAGACGGTCGGGAACAAGACAGAGGAGGGCACCCTTGCATTCTTCCTGGGAGGCCTGTCCTCGGTGCTGTTCCTGCACCCCCTGCTGGCAGTGTTCGCTGCAGGACTGGGAGCGCTCCTGGAGCTGATTCCCGGCCTAAAGGCCATGGAATGCAGCAAAAACAGCGGGGTCCTTGACGACAACTTCATCGTCCCCGTGGTGGTGGGCCTGTCCCTCCTTGCCCTCACTCTTTAGGCGGCCCTGCCTCGACCATGCCAAGAGTCAGGAGGTGCTTCAGCGCTGAGTTGAGCTCCTCGGGCCTGTCCCTGAACTTGTTCCTGAGGTCATCCACTGTGTGGCCCCCCCTGGATACTTCCTTCAGCACCTCCGCCGTGGTGCCCTCGAACCTGAAAGCAGCCTCCTCCTTGGTCGCGTAGGCCCCCCTCAGGTCATTGTCCTTGAAGTCCATGAAGTGGGTTCCCATGAACCTGACCTCATGGGTCGGCTTCAGGCTCTTCATCTTTGGGTTGTTCAGGACGAACTCGAACCTGAGTATGTTGGGCACCAGGCTGTATACCTTTAGGGGCCTCTCTTCCAGCGAGGTTGTCACCCACCTGGCCTTGACTATGTTGTACTTCAGCATATCCTGCAGGCACCTGGAGGCAGTGGATGGCGATATGCCCACTCCCCTGGCTATCTTGCTGGGAGGGGAGGGGCCGTTCTCCTTGATGTAATTGATTATGTTCTTTATCGTGAGGTTGGAGAGCAGCCTGAAGGTCTTTATGGCGCTCTCGCTCGTCTGTACGACTACCTTCATGCTTAATTTTGTCCCTGAAGATATAAATAGCCTGGAATGGGGGACAAATCCCGTGAAATAAGTAAATATTCCTGTTTTTGTAAGTATATTTTAGATTTCTGGGAGTAATTGTTCGGAAAAAGAATGTAGTATTGCCAAAATGGAAATCCTTTATAAGCACCAATCCAATTCTGCTCATGGTAGAGATGGTGATACTGGGGGAGGAGAAATCGCCCAGCAACATAAAGCTGGTGGAGGAGGCCAAGAAGGTTTTCGACTCAGTGTTCTTCGTCCCCATAAGCGGAATATACATAGGCCTGACAGACAAGTTCGCAATAACCTACAGGACGTCCGACATCCTGAAGTTCAAGGGCATACTGCCCAGGATACCCAGGGGCCTGAGCTCTTACGCCTACCAGCTTCTGTCCCTGTTCCCTGAGGAGACTTACATGTCCACCAGGCCCATATCCTTCCTGCTGGCAGAGGAGCGCTTCTTCCTCCTCACCGTGCTGAGGAAGAGGGGCGTGAACACCATAAACATGAGGATGGCAAGGGCCATAGAGCCGGCCACAAGGATAATAGAGAACAACAGCTTCCCCCTGATAATAAGGACAACGGGCAAGACCACGGGGGTGGTGGTCAAGAAGCAGACAGAGGCAAAGGGCTCCATAGACGCCCTGGGAAGCCTGAAGCAGCCCATGCTGATAGAGGACACAGTGAAGGACATGGTGTCCGTCTATGTGGCAGAGCCTGATGTCATAGCATGCGTCAAGAAGAAGACGAAGGAGCCTGACACGGTCTTCGCGAAGGGGGAATACAGGAGCCACAATCCTGACGTGGAGACAGAGCAGCTTGCCCTGGAGGCCGCCAAGTCCATAGAGGCCCAGGTGGCCAGGGTGGACATAGCCCTGGACGGGGGGCCCAAGGTGACCAACATAAACCTCAACCCCAACCTAATAAAGCCCAGCGAGGTGACTGGGGTCAACCTGGCAAAGAAGATAGCGGAGGCGGTCGAGAGGAACTACCAGGCCTACAGGGAGAGGCCGATGCTGATGCGGTTCTTCGACGACGCCAGGTCCGTGGTGAAGGACGTGCTGAAAACGAAGCAGCTGCTTATATAGGTTTCCCCTGGCTCCGCTTAAATACATTGTGCTGACAAAAATAAAAACAGGAATGGTTGAATGGACATAGAAGCTATAATACAGTCAATATGGGCCTGGTTCACAACATTCCTGAACAGGCTGCTGCCAGACTACATACTGCCCAACATACCCCTGATACTGGAAGTGCTGGTGCTCCTGGTGGGCGGATACATAGTGGGCAGGATAGTGAAGGTGGTGATGGTCAGGTTCCTGGGCGTGGTGGGCCTGAAGAGGATAACCACCAAGACCTGGACGGACTCCCTCCTGAAGGCCACAGGCTACAGGGGCACCATAGTGGAGCTCATAAGCGACCTGGTCAAGTGGCTGGTCTACATACTCTTCCTGGCCATGATAATACAGACCCTCGGCCTGACAGGCGTGGCTGACATTTTCACCCAGATAGCTGTCTTCATGCCCAGGTTCATAGGCGCCATAGTCATAATAGTCATAGGCTTCATGGTAGCCGACTTCTTCGGCAAGATATTCGAGGAGGCAGGAAGGCGCTTCCTGGAGGAGGAGACCCTCGCCCGCCTTTCGGGCGGCATGATAAAGTATTCCATTGCCCTGGTGGCCATCATAATGTCACTTTCCCTCCTGGGGCTGGACACGGCCTCCCTCACCATCATGTTCGCTGTCATAATGGGCACCCTGATAGCAATGCTGATAATAGGCATAAAGGACATCTTCCCCAACTTCTCTGCAGGCCTGCACTTGCGCCATGACCTGAAGGCAGGCGACCATGTCAGGATAGGGGAGCATTCAGGCGTGGTCGAGAAGGTGGATGCCATGTCCGTCCACCTGAGGGACAAGGAAAGGCGCATAACCATACCCAACTCAGTGGCAATGGGCCTTCCTATAGAGAGGAAGCTGAAGAAGAAACCTTGACACCCTTCGGTGTTACTTCTCATGAGGTTTCAGCCAAACCTTTTAACCTTAATCCCACCTATTATAGAGTATGAATTTCGAGTACAAGCCCCACTATGTCCTGTACGATTCAGGCAAGAGGGGCTGCCTCTTCGTTGCCCCGCATGCAGGGATAGCCTTCAGGAAGCCTGGGGACTACCAGGACGAGGGCACGCACTACATAGCCTACAGGCTCGCCAAGGAGCTCGGTGGGAAGGCCCTGATATCCAACATAACCAGGGAGAAGGAGATAGGGGTGGACTTCTTCCGATCACCTCCAAGCCAGGAGAACGCCCTGAAGTACTACGAGCAGCTCCGCAGCGGAAGGAAGAAGGATACAATGGCCTTCAGGAAGAAGAACGCCTGGGTGGCCAGGGACGTCGCCGAACACAGCCTGAAATCCGTCATATTCAACGACTTCTGGAACGTGATAAAGGAGGCCCATGTGCCTGTCATATTCGTGCACAGGCAGTTCCTGAACCCCATAAGGCACCCGAGCCTGATAGACGTGATACCCTTCAACCACACAAAAGCCACCCAGGCTGCCATGAAGAGGGTGAACAAGAAGTACGAGAAGGTCTTCGAGGAGCTCTTCGAGATGTACAAGCTCTCCTTCGAGTTCAAGACCAGGTGCGTCATGTTCAAGGGCAAGCTGGAGAAGCACGGCCTGGCCATGTTCAAGAAGAAGAGGCCCAAGATCCAGAAGAGGGTCGACAAGTTCATAGAGAAGACCAGGAGGATGCCCTACATCAGGCTCACGTACAAGAGGAACTTCAAGGGAGAGTCTGTCAGGGAGATGGTCGAGCAGCACCTCCTGGACAAGGACCACCCCATACTCCACCTGGAGATATCAGAGTTCCTCACCAACCGGTATCCCATGCTGGCAGTCCATCTCATAAGGGACCTGATGAAGTTCCAGAAGATATATTAGACGGGGTCAAATATCGTGACTTCTGTGCTTATAAACATCCGTAAAGTTAATCTATTATTGAGGGGCCCGTAGCTCAGCCTGGATGGAGCACTCGCCTTCTACCTTGTCTTAGAAGATCTGACCTTCGGGGATGACGAGGAAAGCGAGGGGTCGGGGGTTCAAATCCCTCCGGGCCCATATGATGTTTGGTTTTCCCCTCTGGTACGGGGACTTCAGGAAAGGGGACTGGGAGGGGCGCTTTAGGACGGCAAAGGAGATGGGCTTCGATTACATAGAGCTGTCCATAGACTATCCCATGACAAGGCTGATGGATCCAATCAGGATAGCCAAGGTGAAAGAGCTGCTAGAGAGCACGGGCCTCAAGCTTGCCATGCACTTCTCCTGGGTGCAGTACCTGGCAGACCCCAGGCCTGAGATACATGAGGGAAGCCTGAAATACGTGGAACGCTGCATGGAGATTGCCAGGCAGTTTGGCCCCCTCTACTTCGTGTTCCACATGTACGGCCAGCCGGGGACAGAGAGGTTCCAGGAGGTGCATGACGACATCGTGCGCACTGCAATAGATAATGCGGGCAAGATATCGTCCATGGGCGACATGAGCAGCATACCTGCCCTGATAGAAAACGAGCCCAGGGTGAGGATAGGCACCATAAACGAGATTGGCCTAATACTCGAGAAGAACCCCGGCCTCAGGCTCTGCTATGACATAGGCCACCACCTGAGGAACAACTGGGAGCTCCAGCAGCGCGGCAGGGAGAAGGACGCGTCAAGGATAGCGGACTGGTTCAGCAGGTTCGGGAGCAGGCTGATGACGGTCCACATCAACGATTCCGTGCTCATGGAGGGTGGGATACCAAGGGACCACCTGCCATTCAGGGACGGGGTCATAGCAAGGCAGCTGCCTGAGATATGCAAGATGATAAAGCGGTCCAGCTGCGAGCACATCACCCTGGAGGTCTTCTATTCTGATCCCAACAGGCAGGCCCCGGTCTCTGATGAAGAGGTGAAAGCGTCCCTCGATACGGTAAAGAAGGCGATTGGATGAAGTTCGTGATAGACAGGGCGGTACTGGAGAAGTTCCCCGGCCTCAACATAGGCCTGCTGTTGATGAAGGGAATAGACAACAGGGGGGAGGCCCCTGAAGTGATGGCCCTCATCAGGCAGAAGGAAGAGGAGATAAGGAAGAGCTTCCAGAAGGAGAAGCTTTCGGAGAACCCTAGGATAGCCTGCTGGAGGGCCGCCTATTCCTCATTCGGAGCCAAGCCCAAGAAGTACAAGTGTTCGGTCGAAAACCTGTACAGGATGATACTTGACGGGATTGGGCTGAGGCACTACAGCAAGCTTGTGGACATCTACAACTACATCTCCATCAAGCACATGGTTCCTGTGGGAGGCGACGACACAGAAAAGGTGGAAGGCGGCATAAGGCTCACCATAGCCAAGGGAAACGAGCCGTACACGGAGCTGAACTCGGACGAGACCAAGAGCCCGAGGGAAGGGGAAATCGTCTACATGGACCAGAAGGAAGTCCTGTGCAGGCGATGGAACTGGAGGGAGTGCGACAAGACCAAGATGACCGAGGGAACCACAAGCGCCTCCCTGGTGATAGAGGGACTGCCTCCTGTGACACAGGACGACGTGAAGGCCATACTGGAAGAGCTGAAGGAACT
>CAZKUD010000004.1:110446-129207 GCA_964555875.1 uncultured archaeon | reverse complement strand
GAACTCGGGTCTACGCCACCCCAAGGCGCAATGCTAGACCAAACTACACTACGGTCCCGTCAATAATAGAAATAGGCTATATTGACTTTAATATCTTCGCAACCCTCTCCCGGCCTATGGCCAGTATGAAAGGCGCAAGCCTCGGGCCTGCTTTCTGGGCTATCAGGGCCAGATACACTGCCTGGAAGAACTCCTTCCCGCTTATCCCTGCCTCTTTCGCGATGTCATAGAACCTGTTGAACAGGTCCTCCTCATACCAGTCCTTCTCCTCCAGGTCACTGACGAGCGTCGCAAGGGCCTTCCTCTGGCTGCCTGAAAGCTGGGCACCTATCGAGTCTGGAACCCTGTCCTGGACCTTGAACTTGTATCTCTCTGTGGCGTATTTCTCAACCCAGTTCTTGGCCCCTTCCAGCATCGCTTTGTACCTGTCCAGGCCCGCGCCAGAGACCTTCTCCTTAGCTTTTACAGCAGCAAGCGCCTTGCCCACGTCTCCGTATATATTGATGAGCTCCACGCAGTGCTTGAAGTTCGGCTGCAGAGGCATCTCCTTTGCCGGCCTGTCTACCGCCGACATCTCGTATATTCTCTTCATCTGGGCAAGCTTCTTGCCTTCCAGCTTCTCCTTCCCGTAATACGCGCGCTCAACTGTATAGAAGTCCTCGTACACCTTGAAAACGCCTTCATCCAAGGCTATCTCGAACTCCTTCACGGGCTTTGTCCCAGCGAACAGGAACCTGAGTATCTCCGGCAGGTATATGTCAAGAACGTCCTCTGTCGCTATCACATTGCCTGAGGAGCTTGATATCTTGCCCCCAGCGTTCAGTATGACGAAGTCGTACATCTGGTATACGGGCGGCTCCGTGCCGTAGACCGCTTTCTGTATCTCCACACCGACGTCCCTAGAACCGCCGGGCGTCGAGTGGTCCTTTCCTGCGGGCTCGAAATCTATCTTCTCATAATCCCATCTCATCGGCCAGTCCACCCTCCAGGGAAGCTTTGCGTTCCCTGTCTTCCTGAAGTCCAGTGAGCCCTGGTGCCCGCACTCGCACGTGTATGTGACAGTGTACTCCCCGTCCCACCCCGTCACCATGGTGGACTCGTACCCGCACTTCTCGCAGTACACCCTGAGGGGCCACCAGTTGGGCGCAAGCGGCTCCTTCCTGTATTTGTTCAGTATCCTGACTATAACATCCCTCTTGGAGAGGGCAGTCTTTATCCCCTCTGCATATGCGCATTTCCTGTACATCCTGTTCTGGTATATGAACTCCGGATTTATGCCAACCTTCGGGAGCACTGCCTCAACCTTGCTCTCGAAGTGCTCTGCCCAGGACTTGTGGCACTTCCAGGGGTCAGGAGTCAGCACTATCGGCTTGAGCAGGTACTTCTGGAACTCCGGCGCATTGGGCACGTTTACGGGCACCTTCCTCAGCCTGTCATAGTCGTCCCATGAATAGATGAAGCGGACCTTCTTACCGAGGCTCCTCATCGCCCTGGCGAACAGGTCCACTGTGATAATCTCCCTGAAGTTGCCTATGTGTATGGTTCCGGAAGGGGTTATGCCTGCTGCGCAGGTATAGCTGTCCTTGTCGCCCTTTTCAGCAATGACCCGCCTGGCTATCTGGTCAGCCCAGAACATCTGGGGCTGTGACCGGGGTGCCGTCTGATGCTTGTTCCCTTTTCCTTCTCTTGGCTTCCCTCTTTTCGTCTGCTGCCTTCTTCTTGGCATACTGCTCCTCCAGTTGCTGTTTAATCTTATCCTTCTGTTCCCCAAAATAAGCCTCGAATTCCGATGTGAGGTGCAGCTTCTTGGTCCTCCCTTCCTTCTGGGCCCTTATGAGGCCCATCTTATCCAGCTTCTTCACGTAAGCGTAAGCCTTGTTCCCCTGTATCCTTATCAGCTCTGCCTGGGGCATCGGCTCATTGTATACCACCAGGGCCAGTGTCCTCTTGCAGCCTTCTGACAGGTTGGAATAGGGAGCGAGCTTGGCGACGTTCGGAAGCAGGTGCTGCGCGACCTGCATCTCCCATCCTTCCGATGTCCTGAGCACCCTTATGCCCCTGTCCTCGTAGTCCTTTTCGAGCTCTCCCAGCAGCTTCCTTATGGTTCCCGGCGAGCCTATCCTGGTTATCTTGACCAGGTCCGTCTCCTTCAATGGCCTCGGCGTCATGAAGAGCGCCGCCTCCACAAGCTTCTTCTGTTCCATATCACTTCCTCTTTACGAATATCTCCTCGAACATCTCCTCCTGCCTGCACTCCACCTTCTTCTGGTTCTCCAGGTGCAGCAGCGGGCTGAAAGACCTCACTATGTTGTCCCTGTTCCACTTGGGCACAATCTTGGAGAACTTGACCTCTTCCTCCTTCATGCCCTTCAGGAGCATGCTTATCCTGTCGTAGAGGCCGGTTATCCTCTTGCTCACATCCTCCTGGCTTATCTTTATTTTCTCGGCCAGCTTTTTATGCCTTACAACCCTCTTCTCCTGGGTCTTCATGGCCTTCCTGAGGGCCAGGACCAGGTCGTCCACCATCACCCTCCTCCTGGCAAACCTCTTGGGCGGCGCTGTTATGGGGTTCACTTCGAACCTGTGGCCGTTGCCGTTCTCCTCTATATCAAGGGGGTCAAAATCCTCTATCTCAGGCATTTCCTGGCCGTCCAGTATCTCCAAGAAGTGCAGGTGGTCTGACTTCATCCTGAGCAGGACTGCCGCTATGATTATGTACTTGGCCGGGATGGCGAAATCGAGCTCGTCCAGCTTGGACAGGTACTTCATGAAGGTCACTGAGAGCTTCTTCAGGTCCAGGTCCCAGGGGTCCAGCCCCTCCCACGCTATTATCTGGTTCAGTATCTGCTCCCAAGAGTACCCGGATGTTATCATGTCCATGAGCTTCTTCTCGTCCATTCCTCTCTCCTTAACCGACGCACGGCTATATAATATATTGTCTGAGAACGCTTTTATTTGCACCTGCCGGAAGCCTACTTGGTTGACGTTGTGCCTGTCGGGCAGTTGCTCGTGACTGCCACGCAGGTGTCGAATGCGCCGTCCTTGTAGCATTTCCTGCAGTACGGGAGGTTGCACGTGTCATCGCCCTTCTTGGTGCAATCCTCAGCATGCGGCGTGGAGGGGACCCCTCCTATCCAGCTGCCTACAGTTTCGGATATGCCGCCGAACTGTACGCCGAAAACGGACAGGACGACCATTGCGGCCACCAGCAGTATTATCACCACAATGACGATTTGCATCGTCATTGACATTCCTTTCATACTTTATTATGGTGCCAGCTTGCTTATAAATCGTATTTATTCCAGCTCTACAAATCTTAGTTATGGTCAGTATAGAATCGACCAGCTTCGGGGAGATAGTGATTGGCGGCAAGACCTATTACTCGGACATGATTGTGTGGTGGGACGGCAGGATGGAGTACAGGGAGAAGTCCCACCTGGTGACGGTCGAGGAGATGGCTTCCCTCCTCAAGGGGAAGCCCCAGGCCATAGTGCTGGGAACGGGCCAGCACGGCGCCGTCAAGCTGCTCCCCAAGGCGGAGGAGCTGGCCTATCAGGCCGGGGTGGAGATATTCCAGGAAACCTCCCCCAAGGCAATAGAGATATTCAACGGCCTGGTTGCCCAGGGCAAGAAGGCCGTGGCCGTCATCCATACCACGTGCTAGCTTTTCTTACGAGAGCTGCCGCTTCTGCAGAAAAGCTACCGTACCAAAAGAATATGAGGTCCTAAACCAAGGATATAACATGTCTGTCTGGATTCTTAGATTGGGGCACAGGATAAGGAGGGACAAGCGCATCTCCACCCATTGCGCGCTCGTCGCCCGTGCCCTTGGGGCCGAGGGGCTCATGTACACAGGCGAGAAGGACGATTCCATGGAGGAATCGGTCAGGAAGGTGGCCCAGAACTGGGGAGGCAGGTTCAAGGTAAAGCATGAGAAGAGCTGGCGCTCTGCCCTCAAGAAGTGGAAAGGGAAGGCCTGCCACCTGACCGTCTATGGAATCCCGTTCGAGAAGGAGATGCCGAAGGTCAGGAAGGCAAAGGACCTGCTCATAGTGGTGGGAGGTGAGAAGGTTCCCATAGAGGTCTACAAGGCGGTGGACTGGAACATCTCAGTCACAACCCAGCCCCATTCTGAAGTCGCCAGCCTGGCGCTCATCCTGGACCGCTACTTCAGGGGCAAGTTCCCCAAATTCAGGGGAAAGCTGAAGGTCGTGCCGCAGAGGGTGGGCAAGAAAGTAATAAAAGCCTGACTCTGTTTTCTTAACTATGATGCCGGAAAGCGAAACTGCCAGGAGGCAGCAGTACAGGATGGCCGGGAAGCATTCGGCCGTGAAGATATGCCACTGGACCAAGAAATCCCTCCTGGACGAGGGGGCATGCTACAAGGAGCAGTTCTACGGCATACCGTGCCACAGGTGCTGCCAGATGACCCCCTGTCTCCTGTGCTCCAACAAGTGCGTCTTCTGCTGGAGGGACCTTGAGGCCTTCAACGGCATCAGAATGTCAGAGACCGACGACCCGAAGGAGATAGTGGACAGGTGCATAGAGATGCAGAGGCACCTGCTGAACGGGTTCCCCGGCAACGAGAAGGTGAACAGGAAGAAGCTGGAGGAGGCACAGGACCCGAACATGTTTGCCATCTCGCTGTCAGGCGAGCCCACCATCTTCCCAAACCTGAAAGGCCTGGTGGCTGAGCTCACAGGAAGGGGCATCTGCTCATTCCTGGTCACGAACGGCCAGTTCCCTGGGGTCCTGGAGAAGCTGGACCCCCTTCCCACGCAGCTTTACGTTTCCCTTGACGCCCCGAACAGGGAGCTGTACAAGAGCATCGACAACCCTTCCCTGCCTGACTTCTGGGAGCGCTTCAACAGGACGCTGGAACTCATCTCCAGGATGAAGACAAGGACAGTCCTTAGGATAACGGCGATAAAGGGCCTGAACATGACGGACCTGGAAGGGTATGCCAGCCTCATCAGGAAAGCCAGGCCCATGTTCGTCGAGGTGAAGGCCTACATGTATGTGGGCAGCAGCAGGGAAAGGCTGAAGGAGGAGAACATGCCAATGCACCAGGACATACTGGAGTTCTCAGAAAGGCTGGCTAAGCTGGCAGGCCTGAAAGTCATAGACCAGAAGAAGGAATCAAGGGTAGCTTTGCTCGCGAAAGATGATTCCAAGGACAGGAAACTCAAGCTCTGATAAGGAGGGCATCTATCACGATGTGCTGTTTCCTGGGGCCGTACTGCTTGACCATCCCCTTGTGCAAGACCTTCTCAAGCCTGTACCCGGCCTTCTTTGCTTCGGCTTCCAGAATCTTCAGTGGCCTGTCCCAGAGCTCTTCATCCCTGTACACGTCATGGAAGTGTATCACGCCCCTGTCCTTCAGGGCCCTAAAGGCCGCTGGCAGGAACCTGTCTGTCCCCGGAAGGTAGCCCATCAGTATCCTGTCAGCCATGTCCTCCAGCCCCATCTTCCTGCAGTCCCCGACCTTGGCGGTGATGTTATCCAGTTTGTTAAGCCTGATATTTCTTGTAAGGTAACTGATGGAAACAGGGTTGACATCAATCGATATCACCCTGCATGATGGGCATGCCCTGGCTATGGGTATCGAGAAGTACCCTATCCCTGCGAACATGTCCAGAACGGTCTCACCAGGCTTCACCAGCCTGGCAGGCCTGGACCTCTCGTTCACATTGCCCTTTGAGAACATGACCTTGGTGACATCCAGCATGTATCTGCACCCGTTCTCTGTGTGTACGGTCTCTGTCCCGTTGCCGCAGACCTTGGTGACTTTTGGCTCCCTCTTCTTGCCTGAGATTGGCCCCTCCTTCAGGCAGACAGTTTTTGTTCCTGACCCCTCAAGTATGCGTTCCGCGTCCTCCTTCTCCAGGCTCTTGGGACCGCTGATTATGATGATATCGCCGACTATCTGGAAGCTTGCGTCGATACCAAGGTCTTCCTTGAGAAATTGCTTGAGATGCTTCATCATCACTTCTCCGCTTTCGCGGGTTCTGCCGGTTCCTTTCCCTCAGGGGCCTTGGGAGGAGCCTCTTTGGGCCTTTCCTTCTTGGCGGGCGCAGCGCCAGTCTGCTTGGTCAGGGCAGCCTCCTTCAGGGCCTCCAGCCTGCCCTTCTTGACTTCCTTCTTCACGACCTCTTTCTCGTCAGGTAGCCTGGCAGTAACTATGCCCTTGTCGCCCTTCTTGGCCTTGACCCTTATCTTGGAGGGGGGCTTGTGGACCCCTCTCCTCCATATGGCGTCATTCAGCTTGGGGGAGACCTTGACCGTGTCTGCCTTCATATGCCTCTCAAGGAACTCCTGGACGGTCTTGACTGCCCTGTTGGCCTTCTGGGACCTCCTCTGCTTCAGGACGTTTTTCCTCAGGGGTATAGTGTACATCCTTTCAGTCCCCTCAGCAACGACAGAACCTTTCTTGGCCATATCACACCTTCAGCTTCCCCCTTCTCCAGTGCTTGACCCTTATGCGTATCCTCCTTGAACGGGCCCTTTTCAGGCCGAACTTCTTGATGTCAGCCCACCTTGGCGCAGACCTTCTCTTGCCTATGGCTGCGAGCCTCAGCTTCTTTCCCAGGGGCTTGTTCCTTGACATTTCACTTCCGCCTTATCTTGAATTCCCTCTTTTCCGTCAATGACTGGAGGACTTCCTTGAGCTTATCCTCGGTTATGGGCTGCTGCAATCTCCCGCTCTGCATCATGTTCAGCAGGTACAGCTCTGCCTGCGCGGCGAGCTGCGGGTTCACCGCCCTTACCCTTGCGAGCCTCTCGAATGCCTCCTTGGTGAGTATCTGCGTGAGCAGTTTCTTCTTCATTTCCTCCAACTGCTTCATCTGCTGGGCCTGCTGGAGTTCGTTGATATCCATATTATCACAGACCGGCTTTTATGCTTTTCTGAGTTCCTTGACTGCACCGTTCAGCATGGCCCTGCCCTTGGGCGTCAAAGTCCTCCCCTTCCCTTTCTCGGTCTTCATGAGACCTGCGGCCTCGAGCTGCTGCAGGATCTTCCTTATGATGGCGCCTGACGCCTTGAACTTGTGCTCGGGCTTGTGGCCCCTGTTCTTATTGCCTCCGTAGGCCTTCCTCAGCCTGGAGACCCCAAGCTCCTTGTTGCTGATGCATACCTTCCTCAGGACAGAAGCTGACCTTATCCACCACCAGTTGGCCTGCTCCGGTGGCCTTTCCTTGTGGACACCTGTCTTGACCAGGCTGGACCATTCGGGGGGCTTCATCTGCTCCATCCCTTCCAGCTTGGCTGCCAATTTCTGTACCAGCCTTTCCGCCTCTGCATCCCTAACCAAAGACATATACTATCACTTGAATCACGTATTTATAAAAGCTTTTTTTCCTTCCTGTAAGGGTGCCTGTGCACGTGGCCGCATACGAGGCACGTGATTATGACAGCCTCCCTTTTCGGGCTCAGCCTGACCCTGCAGTTCTTCCCTTCCACCAGGTACCTGCCGCACCCCTTGCATACCTTCCTCTTAAGGTCCGCCGGAAGCCTAACATTGTACCTCATGGCCAGCTTCCTGGCCATCCCGGCGTACCTGCGGCTGCGCTCAGGGTCCTTTCCGAAGGCTTCTTCTGCCTGGGCGAAAAGCCTCCTTATGCGTTCCAGGGCCACCTTCCTGTTGTCTCCCTTGTCGGTCTTCTGGGGCATATGCTATAGAACTAATTGAATTCAGCCGTTTTATTAATGCCGCCTTCCTCAGGGGCCGTCCTCTCGCCGGGGGATTCCTTAAGCTTCAGTATTATCCTGTTCTCCCTGCCCGAGATGGGCTCCACGTCAATGACTCCCCTCTCCCTGAGGCTCTTGACTAGCCTGGAAACCTTTGCCTTGGAAAAGTCGCCTTCCCTGACTATGTGCTTCTGGCCCGCATTTCCCTCGTTGTGCTTGAGTATGTCCACGACCCTCTTCTCGTCCTGGTTCAGGACAGAGACTGCCGGAGTGACATCAGGCATTGAAGCCGGGCCCGGGTTCCTCCTGACATAGAAGCCGATGCCCCCCATCACCACCAGCACCACCACTGTGAGGGCTATGATAAGGGAGCTTGATATAAGGGCGGGAGGGGAATACACCACAGAATACTGCAGGTCGCTTCCTGTCGTCAGGTTGGTGCTCTCCCAGTAGACGCCTATCCTCTTGCCGTCAGACAGGGTCTTCCCGTCAGAAGGGGAGAACGACTCGTTGACCGGCTCCTCGGCCAGTATGCTGTTCTCCGGAAGCTTGACTATCACGAAGAGCCTGTCTATCGGAAGAGAAACCCCATAGTTCACGTTGAACCTGTACTTTCCGCCGCTCTTCCTTATGCCTTCCCTGGTCACGAAGCTCAGCTTCAGCTGGTTCTTCTCTTCTGTCATTCCCTTGAAATCGCACACCACCACGCTCTTCTTGTTGCTTTCCTCCAGGTGGCAGTCGGCTGAATCGAAATTCTGTGACACTGACAGGTTCTCCACCTTCATGCCCAGCTGGTAGTTGAGCTGCGCTATTGGGGAGGTGAACTTGAGCGTTATGGTGTTCCTTATGCTCATGTCGTCCTGTATGATGTCCTCTATCCCGTAGTATTCAAGTTCTGTCGCAGCTGCGGCTGACGGGAAGGCCGAGAGGGCCACCAGCACGGACACTATCACCAAAATTCCGCATAGCTTCATTTGATTCGCCTCTGTTATCTATAATGCGTGTTAAATTTTTAAATGCCATTCTGGCACTGAAACAATTAAAACCCTGGATGAAACAATTATTAATGCATGAGATAGGCCCTGAGATAAGGCGCATCGCAACCAGGCTGGCAGAGTCCGAGAGGAAGAGGGCCGAGGCATCGGCCTTCATAAGGTCTTCCCTTCCCGGCCTTGTCAGGAAGGCGGAAAAGGATGTGCCGGGCCCATTCACGATAGCCGCAGTGGACGGGGGCCTGATAAAGAAGTCTTTCCATGGCTTCGACTGCGCCCTCGTGAGGGCAGCGGGCGTCTCCATGAGATACGAGGAGGGCAGGCTCTCCAGGACAGAATACTGGCCCTCCAAGGCCCCCACCCCGGTCCCGAAGGTGTTCGAGGCCCTGTCTGACATAGACTGGGCATACCTCTCTTCCCTGGTCAGGATGGAATCGGAGATTGACGCGGTCCTGGGATGCCTCGAGCGCTTCAGGCCCGACATCCTCATGATGGACGGGTCCATAGTGCCGCACTACTCTGACAGGCCCTCATCAGGCAAGTCAGAGGCGTATACCATCTATGCCAGGGTACTGGAAAAATACAGGGAGCTCTATTCCAGGGCCGCCGAATCGGGCGCCATGCTGGCAGGCATAGTGGAGGACAGCAGGAGCACCAGGTTCTGCAGCATGCTCAGGGACGAGACGTTCCCGGACAAAGGAAGGGAGCTTACACCGGAGGTGTCGGCCTGCCTGGGTTCGAGCAAGGACACCAACCTCTTGTACTCCCTCCTGGAGACGGGTGAGATGACCGCCCCGTTCCCTTATGCGGCCTCTGTCCCGGGGCACATCATCATGAAGGATCTGGGGGAGCATGCCATAAAGGTAAGCACCTTCTACATCAGGACAGCCAGGCTGGACAGGCCCATAAAGGTGGATTTCCTGGGGGGCAACCCTGACAGGCTTGCTGCAGTCCTGATGGCGACTGCCAGCCAGCACCCCAGCTACGGCCTTCCGGTGCCCATAATAGAGGCGGACAACGTGGCCAAGCTGTCAGAGGCCGACATGGAAAGGCTGTGCTCCCACATAGCCAGCATAACCGGGAACCATTCTCTGGGCCTCAGGAGGGACCAGAGGCCGTTCTGATATGGACATAAACTTCTTCATGGAGTCTGACTTCAACGGCAATTCGATAAGGGAGAAGGCCGTCGGCGGCACTGAGAGCGCGCTCATATACATGGCAAGGGAACTTGCCCTCTTGGGCCACTCCGTTGTGGCGTACACCAAGGCCCCCGGCGCCGGGAGGATTGACGGGGTGGAGTACAGGAACATGAGGGACCTCGACTTCGGCTCTTCCCCTGATGTTCTGGTATCAATGAGGGATTTCGAGGTCCTGAAATTCTCCAATGCCAGGCTGAAGGTATACTGGATACAGGACGCGCCCGACCAGCCGATTGTCCAGACAAGGATACATGACTGGCCTTCAGCTGACATGATATTCACGGTGAGCAGCTGGCAGGCAGGAGAGTTCATGAGGTGCTACAACATGCCTCGGGAAAGGCTCTTCGTAACCAGGAACGGGGTCGACAAGGCCTCCTTTTGCGGAGAGGCACCAGAGCGAACGGAAGGCAGGCTGGTGTATGCGAGCGCCCCGTACAGGGGCCTGGAAACGCTGCTTGAGGCCTTCCCTGAGATAAGGAAGCTGGTCCCAGGAGCAGAGCTGCGCATCTGCGGGGAGCTTGCCGGGCACGTGGGCAAGGACACTGAATTTTATGCGCAGCTGTACGAGAAGGCAAGGGAGCTGGGGGCCAATGTGACAGGGGGGCTGAAGAAGGCAGCATTCATATCGGAGCTCATGTCATCCTCGGTGATGGCGTACCCCAACAGCTTCGCCGAGACCAGCTGCATAGCTGCCCTGGAATCCCAGGCCGCAGGCACGCCCCTCGTAACGACCGCCCTCGGGGCCCTCCCGGAAACAGTGAAAGGTGGCATACTGATAGAGGGCAATGGGAGAGGGGATAATTACAGGAAGAGGTTCGTCAGGGAGGTTGCCTCTCTCCTGAATGACAGGCAGCGATGGCAGGAGCTCAGCAGGGCAGGAAGGGAGCACGTCCTGTCTAGGCACACATGGGACATGATAGCAGGGGAATGGGAGCAGAAGTTCAGGCAGGCGCTGGAACACAGATAGCTGTCACTTCCCGGTTATGGCCTCCAGCTGCGGAAGTATCTCCATTATCCTCTCCTTGTGGGGGGACCCCAACTCCAGGGCCTTCCTGTACGCCGCCCTGGCGTCCCCGTGCCTCTTGAGGGCCAGGTACAGTTCACCCAGGTTGTAGTGTGCAGAAGACGCATTCGGGTTTATCCTGGTTATCTCCTCGTTTACCCTGGCGGCCTCCTCATACCTCCCTGTGGAAGCATAAACCTCTGAGAGCCCGAAATAGGGCTCCAGGTAACCTGGGTTGGCCCTTATGGCCCTCCTGTACCAGTCCTCTGCCTTTCCGTAGTCCCTGTTCTTGAAATGGCTTAGCGCCACGTCGAAATGCGCCTTGGCGTCCAGGGGGTTGGCTTTAGCCATCTTCTCGCTCAGCCTGGCATAATGCACGACCGTCTTCCCGCCTGCTTCCGCACCCTTCAGCTCCTTGTAGTGGTGTATCGGTATGTCTGTCCTCAGGACCTTCCCGCCGCCCCTGGTTATGGAGTGCTCCACGACCTCGTGGGACCTGCGCTCATAGGATATCCCGGGCGACCTCCTGAACAGGCGCACTATTGGGACAGCCACATACCCTGGAAACCCCCTGGACTCCTCATAATCTTCCCCCTCGGGCAGGGGGGCCCAGTTGAGCAGGAACCTGTCATTGGTGTAGTTTCTCTGTATGAGAGATATGCCCGAGCAGCCGCACCCCCCAACCAGTTCCCTTATCCTCTGGTGGTCCTCCCTGGCTATGGCCTCGTCGGCGTCAAGGACCAGTATCCAGTCCCCCTTGGCCTGCCTTATGCCGAAGTTCCTTGCGCTGCTGGTGTCGTCATTCCACCTGAAATTGAGCACCTTTGCGCCGCGCTTCTTTGCGACCTGCCTGGTCCTGTCAGACGAGCCCGTGTCCACGACTATCATCTCGTCAGCGAGCCCCTTCACGCTCTCCAGGCACTGTCCTATCCAGGCCTCCTCGTCCTTCACTATCATGCACAGGCTTATGGATGCCATTCGATATAGATTTGGCAGGAAGAATTAAAAACAAGAAAGGGAGGGGGACGAGCCCCCTTTATTTTTGTTCAGCAAGGCTTCTATGCCTCGAAGGACAGCGTGTTCTGCATTACCTTGGCTGCCAAGCTCCTGGTGTCGTCTGCCATCGTTCCGGCCACTATGAGTGCCTTCTTTCCGGTAACGAAAGCGTCAGATACCTCCTTTATCACACCAGTGGTGTAGTCCCACGCATCGCAGGCCTTCACGTGGCCGTCTGCGGCCAGCGTGGCGACCAGGCTGTTTGCGCAAGGTCCACCAACCAGTATGACATCTGCGTTCAGGGTGTTTGCGTCGATCATTGCCTGAACCTCAGATGCGAGCTTTGCAACAGGAGCAGTTATTTTCACAGCTGACTCGACCTCAACGGCACCGCCTGCAGACGTGAATGACGGGTCGGGTCCTATTCCGACCGACACCGTAGCCTGCTCGTCCGGGTATGACAACTCAATTGAGTTCTGGTCCTCAGTGTACTTTGTCACGTGAGTCCCGTACCTGTCCAGAGCCATGGAGTTGTAGGTGTTGGCTGTGGATGAGGTGAACCCTGGTGTGTTGGTGCTGTCCCCGTCCGTGTCAGTGTCGTCTGAGAAGTACACGCTCGTGCTGACGTCCATCTTCTGGGTCGTTGTTCCGCCGTCTGTGGCGAACATTGTCAGCACTGCCTGCCTCTCCTCGCTGAGTGAAGAGTCCTTGCCCTTCTCCTCGAGCAACATCACGATTGGGTATCCGCCGATCTTGTGCGTACCACCTGTCACAGTAATGTTTGCCAGTGTTGCGGTTGTCGCGCTCTGTGAAGCAAAGTGGTATGTTATCTGGCCAGCGGTTATGCTTGTCGTGTCGTTATCGATGGCTGCGACAGTTGTTCCACTGCTCCCACCAGGGAGGTAGTAGAACTTGTCCGCCGAACTGTTGCCCAGAGCCATTGTCGCTGTCGTGTTGCCGATTATTGCCAGAGCCTCGCCGTTCTTTCCGCCTAGCATCGGGAAGAGAGTGGTCTCGTTACCCACATCGGTTGGTCCTGCGCCAGTCCCCCACGTGAACTGCACCGTTCCGGATGCGTTCACATAGTATGCCTGGCCGTCTATGTATGCTGTGGCGTTCCCGTAGCTTGGGGACTCCATGTTTATGGTCACCTTGCTGCTGTCGAAGACGTCTGTCAGCTCGATGTTGGCAGTGCTGGATCCGATGTCATCGATGTCGGAAAGCTGGTACAGGTGAGAGAAGTCTCCCTGGGCCAGAATGACGTAGTCATTCTTGGCTACAGCTTCACCTTCAACGACATGTATCTCCTTGGTGCTTGAAACACCAAGCACTGGCGTTATCGTGCTGGCAGTTGTGTCATTGTCGTAGCAGACGGTGAACTCCTTTTCGTTGCCCCTGTAGTCGGTGAACTTGACGTTACCCTTGTCGTCACCGGCAGTCTTCACTGTGGTCAATGTCCTTGCTGACGAGTCGAAAGCGGGCGCAATGCCGCCGAAGGCGACCTTGAAGGTCCCGAAGACCGGGTCCATGAAAGGTGTGCCCTCTGCAACATGGTCTGCATCAGTGTCTGACATCACGGTAGCCACTTCAACCTTGGAAAGCGGGTTGCCTGTCAGAGTGACAGCTGTGCCGTCGACAGAGTCGAGGTCAGTGCCCATCTTGACCGGGTCGCCGTTTCCGAGCTTGATCTTGGCTGCGCCAAGGCTCAGCCTGACAGAGCTGACCTGTGACTCCTTGCCGAAGTAATAGACGGCATCGATGTAAGCATCGATCTTACCCTTGTCACCGTTTATGGTGTAAGAAGTGCCCTCGTTTACTTCCTTGGAGACACCGTCAACCTCTATCACAGCCACGGTGGTGCTTGAAACACCGACCACCTTGACAGTGTGCTCAGTCCCTGAAACAGAGATTGTTGCGGTCTCGCCTTCGCTGACAGTGTTCTTCTGGGCGCCGCCGTACAGGTACAGTGCGGTTGCCGTGGATTCAGCGCCAATCGTGTACTCGTTTCCGAACAAGGTTATGGTGTTACTCTTCACATCACTTGAAGTGATGTTAAGAGCCTTGCTGAAAACGACCCTTGCGGTGTACACCGGTGAGCTTGTGCTTGTAAGCACATCCAGGTACAGGGACGGTTCATCAATGTCACCATCACTGTTTCCGTACTCGGCCTTCGTGGAACCCACTGCAATGTACTGGTTGTACTTGAACTCTGTCCCGGTGTCGTCGTATACTGCACCGGAGGCCAGAAGTGTGCCCAATCCATTGCTGTCAGACGTCAGCGTAGTCTTTGCTGTGTTTATCGCGCTTCCAACGTAAAGCTTGGTGTTGGTTGTTGCAAGGTCGGCTCCGTTGCTCACTGCTGTTGAGATTGAGCCACCAGCCGATACAGTCGTGGTTGCGTAACCAGCCACTGCTGCAGAGATGTCTGCAGCTCCCAGCACGTCCTTAGCGAAGTCCGAGCTAGGTGCGGCAGGTGCGCCAATCACGATGATCGGTGATGTTATCTTGTTTGTGCCTGCAGTGACGTAGTCTCCCAGGCCAGCACCGAACACGCCGAAAGCGAGTGTTGCTCCTGCTGTAATGGCGGCCATAGAGCCTGCCAATACTTTTCTGACGTTCATGTTCTTTTCATTCCCTCCTATATTCAACATTTGCCCGGGCAAACCGGCCCATATTATATACATAATACAGGCTGACATGCCCATGAGGCATGATATTACTTACCTTCAGGGGGTATATATAAATTGGGTGAAACAGTTTTGAAACCGCCTGGACCGGTTACATGTTTTTGTCACTCTTTGGTGTATACAGTTATCTTTTAGCCTATAAATGTTCCAAAACAGATTTGATTGCTTATTAGACAATTTAAAGGAAATTAGCCTCAATCACTCCAGAACCTCTGCAGAGTCTATTATCCCGTCCCCGTTCATGTCATAACCCTTTACGACCGTCGCTATGGTCTCCCTTCGGAACCTGTTCCCCTGCATGATTCTGCCAAGCTTTGTTATGAACGCTAGCACGGCGGCCCTTGTGCCCTGGAACCTCGGGCCAGCCAAGACGAGTATCCTGCCTTTCCTGTCCCAGGGGCTGTCTATGATAGTGACCAGGCCGCAATCGTCGTCGCTGTACGTCTTGCCTGTTATCCTGGATTTTATCCTCCTGATGTCCTTCTGCATCTCCACGTAGACCGGCATGTGCCTAGTCACCTTCCTTGTCACCATGTTGACGGCGGGCCCGCCGAACAGTATCAGGTTGCCCTTCAGGTCACGCTCCCTGGCTTCCACGTCAAGCCTGTAGTTGGGCACCTGCCTGCCGTCGGTATAAGCACCCAGGAACAGCGCGAAATCTATGGCGCAGCAAGAGTCAGAGCCCCTGGCCTTCCAGGGGCCGTGGGGGTCCGGGGAGCCCACTATTATCCTGGCATTCAGCTTACCATCCTTCACGAAGGGCTCCAGTGCCCTCTTGTGCGAGGGCGATGCCATCTCTATCTCCTCCCCTTCCGGGGCCCCTGCCATGAGGCCCAGCGCATGGTCCCTTATCCTGTAGAACCTGGCCACGGTCCCGTGCCTGGCCTCCCGCTTCACCTCCTTTATCAGGCCGGCCTCCCTGAACCTTTTTACATAATAATAAACCTTCTGCTCGTGCATCCCCAGTTTCTTGGCGACATCCATGGGACATGACGGCTCTGCCATCTCCCTGAATATCCTCCAGCCGAGGGGGCTTGCCAATACCTTTATCTCCTCCGGTGAGCCGAACATCCGTATGGGTATGGCCTTGCTCTTCTTGCCCGCCTTCAGTAGGAAGAATTCGCCCCCTTTCATGGAAATCCCTTATAATATTATGAATAATTTTTTAACGGTCTTTATAAGCATTCTCCCAACTCCCTACACAGTTTCAGAGGCCGTTTTGGGTAAAGTTTTATATGCCATCCGGTTCAAATCACATGCATGTGCGGTATAGTCGGATACCTCGGGCAAAGGGAAGCTGCCCCCATACTTTTCAGCGCCCTGGGAAAGCTCGAGTACAGGGGCTATGACAGCTACGGCTTCGCGACATCTGACGGCTCCGTGATACACCTTGAAAAGAGCGCAGGAAAGATAAGCGAAAGCAAGCCAAAAGAGCTGCCCGGCAGAATGGGCATAGCCCACACCCGATGGGCGACCCACGGTGGAGTGACAGACGAGAATGCGCATCCCCACACAGACTGCAGCGGGGGGATAGTCGTGGCGCACAACGGCATAATCGAGAACTACCAGGAGCTTAAGAAGGGGCTTATGGACAGGGGCCACAGGTTCAAGTCAGAGACAGACACCGAAGTGATAGCCCACCTGATAGAGGAAGGCATGAAGGAGGGCAGCCTCACAGAGGCGGTGTCATACGCCATAAAGCTTCTGGAGGGGAGCTACGCCCTGGTCGCCATGCACAAGGGCAGGAACGAGCTGGTTGCCGCAAGAAAGGATTCCCCTTTGGTGATAGGGGTAGGGGAAGGCGAATACTTCATAGCATCTGACATACCGGCATTCCTTGAGCACACGAAGAAGGTGATATACCTCCACGACAAGGACATAGTGCTCCTGAATGACGGCATACACATATCAAACCTTGACAGCGGCCCTGTGGAAAGGCCCGTCAACACGGTTGCGTGGGACGCAGAGCAGGCCAAGAAGGGCAAGTTCGACCATTACATGCTGAAGGAGATATCAGAGCAGGCTGACGTGATAAAGAGGGCCATCTCCCAGGACAGCAGGGAGATAAAGGACATAGCCAGGCAGATAAACGAAGCCAAGGGCATATTCTTCGTTGCCTGCGGAACAGCAGCGCATTCGTGCACGTCTGCAAGCTACTTCTTCTCAAAGGTGGCCAAGAAGCACATAAACGTGGTCTGCGGCTCAGAGTTCCCTTATTACAGGCACTTCCTCACGCCCAAGACCCTGGTCATTGCCGTGTCCCAGTCAGGCGAGACAGCCGACACCCTGGAATCCATAAAGGTCGCCAAGGAGGCGGGGGCGAGGGTGATATCCCTGGTCAATGTCATGGGAAGCAGCATCATGAGGGAGTCTGACCAGTCCATACTCCTGAATGCCGGCCCTGAGATAGGCGTGGCGAGCACCAAGGCCTACACTGCCATGCTGGTCGTGCTGTACCTCCTGGCATTCGCTGTAGCAGGCAAATACGAAGAGGGAAAGAAGCGTCTTGGGGACCTTTACCTCTCCGTCTTCAACCTGACGTCAGAGAGGATGAGGGAGAGGATAAAGACCCTGGCCAAGAGCATAAAGGACGATGACCACATCTTCCTCCTTGGGAGGGGTTTCCAGTACCCCACAGCGAAGGAGGCTGCCCACAAGATAAAGGAGATATCCTACATACACGCAGAGGGCTTTGCGGGCGGGGAACTGAAGCACTGCGAGCTGGCCCTGATAGACCAGGGCACACCGGCGATATTCTTTGTCTCCCCCGAGAACGAGAAGGCCATAATCAGCAATGCTTCCGAGGTCAAATCCAGGGGAGGCTTCATAATAGGCGTGAGCTCCAAGAAGAACGAGATATTCAACTACTGGATAAAGACCCCTGAAGCAGGCGACCTGAACCCCATAGTGCAGATAATACCCATGCAGATTCTGGCATACGAGCTGGCTGTGCTGAGGGGCAACAACCCTGACATGCCAAGGAACCTGGCAAAGTCGGTTACGGTGAAGTGATATGCAGGCAGTGATTCTTGCGGCAGGCAAGGGGACCAGGACATACCCCCTAACCCTAACCAGGCCCAAACCCCTACTGAAAGCGGCCAACAGGACGGTTATCGAACACAATCTGGAGCAGCTGGAGGGCCTGGTGGACGAGGCGATAATCGTGACAGGCTTCAAGGGCGAGATGATAAGGGAAACGCTGGGGGAGAAGAGGGGAGCAATAAAGCTCACATACGTCAGGCAGGAGAAGCAGGACGGGACAGGTGGGGCCCTCCTTTTGTGCAAGGACATGCTTGGAGACAGGTTCATCGTGATGAACGGGGACGATTTCTTCTCCAGGAAGGACATGGAGGCCTGCATAAAACACAATCACTGCGTTCTGGCAAAAGAGGTCCATGAGCCCTCCCATTTCGGCATATTCGAACTGGACGGCAACAAGGTCAAGGGATTCGAGGAGAAGCCCAGGGCGCCCAAGTCGAACCTCGCCAACACCGGCATGTACGTATTCGACAAGTCCGTCTTCAGCCACGTGCTGAAGAAGACCCCCAGGGGGGAATACGAGATAGTTGACTACGTCAAATTTCTTGTCGGCTCAGGGAAGGATGTCGTCTGCGAGAAGGTGTCAGGCTACTGGCTGCCTACCCCCCACCCCTGGGACCTGCTGGAAGCGAACGCCCACTTCCTGGGCCAGCTGGAGAAGGGCGACATCAGGGGCGAAGTTGAACAGGGCGTCACAATCAAAGGGCATGCAATAATAGGCGAGGGCACAAGGGTGCTTTCAGGCGTGTACATGGAGGGAAACGTCATGATAGGAAAGGGCTGCAAGATAGGCCCGAACTGCTACATAAGGGGCCCGGTCACGATAGGCGACAACTGCCATGTGGGCCAGGCCGTGGAGATAAAGAACTCGATAATAGGCAACGGCTCCAAGATACCCCACCTGTCATATGTCGGCGATTCCGTCATAGGGGAGAACGTGAACTTCGGGGCGGGCACCAAGGCGGCCAACCTCAGGCACGACAACAAGAACGTCATGTCGATGGTGAAGGGGAAGCTTCTCGACACAGGGAGAAGGAAGCTCGGAACCATAGTGGGCGACGGCGTGCACACTGGCATAAACACCTCCATATACCCAGGCAGGAAGATATGGCCCGGAAAGTCCACTGCCCCGGGAGAGGCGGTGAAAGAGGACAT
>CAZKUD010000004.1:100813-110346 GCA_964555875.1 uncultured archaeon | reverse complement strand
CCTTTAGCTTAAAAGCAGGCCTGACCAATTATAATCATGGCAGAGGGATTACCTGCAGGTCTGGACGCGGTCTTCAACCTGGCCACAGGCCAGGGGTTCGGCACCTGGATCAACATGGGCATAAACCTGATAGCCTCCACCATAATCGGCGGGATAGTGCTCATACTGATACTGGCGACTGTGGGCAAGGCCTGGCACGAGAACGTTCCCGTGGCCAGGGCATTCTTCGTCGTGCTGGTCATCAACCTGGTGACCCAGTTCGGTGTGGTTGGCCTGATATCAGGCTACCTGCCGGGGATGGCCATGATATCCACAGTTCTGAACCTCCTGCTCTGGATAGGCCTCATGAAGCTGTTCTTCAGCCAGATGAAGATGACGCACGCGGCAGCCGTTGGCATAATAGGCTATGTGGTGAACCTGATAATAGTGCCTGTCCTGCTGGGGATGGTGCTGGGAATCATACCAAGTTTCTAGGCGTGCTCAAAAGCAATCCTGCAAGTGGTAGGCAGCTTGCACGCGGCCTGCTTAAGGGCCTTCTTCACTGCTGCTTCCTTGCCCTTGTTCGCCCTTACCTCTATCAGCCTCTGGCCAGGCCTCACCTGGGCGGCCAGCCCTATGGGCTTCCCGAAGGCCTTCCTCATGCCTGTCTGGAACCTGTCAGCCCCTGCCCCTGTGGCCAGGGGGTTCTCCCTCATCACGTGGTGGGGGAATACGTGCACCCTGAAATAGTACATGTCCTTCCCGCAGCCCTTCTCCAGTGCCTTGTTCAGGCCTATCCTGACGGCTTCCAGGGCGTTGTGCCTTATCTGGACAGCCTGCTTGGCTATAAGCGAGCCCCTCAGGGGGAACTCCTCCTTCTTGGCCTTGTTGCCCACCACGAACTTCACTATCTTGGGGTGCGGCACGCCCTTGACATAGCTCCTCCTGGGCTTCCTCTTGGACTGCCTGGTGTTGGGCCTTTCAATCTTCCTGTAGCACTTGGCTGGTCTTATTCCCATGATTATACCTCAATGCAAACTCAATAACTATAATATCAACCTGGCTTTTAAATGCTTAATCCTGGTGTATTTTGCTCTGTTCCACCGTATCCTGGTTCCTGTACTTGGCGGTTTCCCTCTTGTCGTAAGGCCTCTCGGCCGGAGAATTCAGCTTCATGAGAATAAGCTTGCACATCCTCATTCCCGGGTGCAGGGTGACGGGCATCTTGCCCAGGTTTGATATCTCCAGGACCAGGCGCCCTCGGAAGCCCGGGTCAATCCACCCCGACGTTATGTGGGCGGTGACGCCCAGCCTGCCGAGGGAGGAGCGGCCGTCAACATATCCTGCCAGGTCGCCGGGTATCATTATCCTCTCCTTGGTTATCCCGAGCACGAACTCCCCTGGGTGCAGTATGAAGGGCCTGCCGTTGCACTCATGGCACTTCGTGTATTCCTTCGGGTTCCTGGAGTCTATAAAGGCCTCGTCTGTGTGCTTGAATATCTTGAACTCGTTGCCGAGCCTCAGGTCCACCCATGCCGGCTGTATCTGCTTGTCCGGCTCGTCAAGCGGGTCTATGACAAGCTTCCCCTCTTCCAGGCGCTTCCTTATCTCATGGTCAGGCAGAATCATCCAGTATCTTATTGGCCGCCAGATTAAAATAGTTACGTCAATACGCAAACCAACGGTAACTTAAGGGACTATGACCAACCATAAAAATAGATGAGCGATTCGTCCATGGGACCGCCGGCATCAGAGAGGATATGCCCCAATTATGAAGTATGCAGTGACGTCAGAGACTGCATATACAAAGACGACGGCAATCTGACAGACGAGGGAAAAAGGCTCCAGAGGCTTCCTGGTTATTGCAAGCTGGGCAGGAGGACAGAGGCCATCAGGAGGCATGGGTCCCCACATGTGGCAAGCCCGCTTGAAACATTCTACCCTGACAGGTTCAACCAGCTAGATAAGTACGGCGCCCAGTTCTAGAGCTTCCTGGCCTCGTCGTACATGTCCTGGTAGACCTGCATGGCCACAGAGAAGTGGTTGTAGTGACCCACTCCCACGCCGACCTCGTCTGCTATGTACTTCTGCAGCGCGCTGAAAGCGAACGCGTTCCCTGACCAGGCATTGTAGAGGTCATTGGTCTTCATGACGACGTTCATGTGCAGTTTGCCCTCGACCAGCTGGGGGTGCATGAGCACAAGGCACGGCGAGCTGGTGTCCACCCTCTCCGGGGTGAACTTCGCCAGGTCCCTGAGCGGGACCCATGTGTGCATGACGGCTGTCCTTCGTGTGGGGTCCTTCCTGAGTATGTCTATAACCTGCTTCACCTGGTCAAGCTTTCTCACGCAGCACTTGCCGCCGGACACCTTCTGCTTGTATGCCTCTATCTCAGCCTCCCCTGCGACATATGGCAGCCCGGCCCTTATCGCGCAGTCCGGGTAGTGCCTGAGCCTGGAATAGTATGTGTATTCGAAAGCCTTCTCCTTCTCCTGGCCCAAGCCATGTATCAGGTTCTGGGCGTACTGCTCTGCCATCTCCCTGGTGAGCGGCGCCTTCGGCGAGAGCCTCGGCTCTGCCATAGGGTCCTTCACCATGATGAACATGGGCGCATCCCTGGTCGAGCACTGGTACTCCGGGGCCTTCACGAACCTCTCGTAGCCCCTGGACATCATGGCCCTTACGGCGTTCTCCCATGCCTCGCCCAGGTTGCCCGCCTCCACAATCAGCGGCGCATACGGATTCTTTGCGGCTTCTGCCGGTTGGCTGTCTTCTCCCTCCATTTGAATCAAGTAATAATGGGACCCGAGCTTTTTATTGTTTCTAGAAAACCCTGTGGAGGCCTACCTTCCTTCTCACGTTGTCGAAGTCAGGGTCTTCCTTGACCTTCTCCCTCACGGTGTAGGTGACCTTCCCGGCTAGCAGGAAGGTCCTGGAGATGGCCGCCTTGCCGTCGTCAATCAGCTTCTGTTCCTCTGCCGCTGCTGGCTGTGCGGCCGCCTCGGGCTCTTCCCTCGCGACGAACTTGGGGCAGGCTGCCAGCACGTCAAGCCCCTTGTCCTGTATGTAGTCTATCCCGTGCTTCAGGGCAAGCTCGGCTTTGGCCAGCTCCCTTCCGAGGTAGGCTGCGTGTTCGTGCCTCGACACCAGCCCGAGCCTCACTATGGTATGGTAAATCTCCTCTGCATGGCTGCCCGTAATCCTGTGCCTGAGCCCACCTTCGTCATGGTGCTCCAATGTTATGATTCCCTTCTCCTTGCTGGGATTGATGATGAAGAACCCCTTAGGGTCTTGGACCCAGTCCTTTTCCTCATTATGTTCAGCCGCCACTTCCCTGACGTCCCTCCTCTCTTCTGTTTGCATAGCATTCCCTTCTGGCTTGTACGGCCCTGGGTTCCTGTTGTAGTGTTCCTCGACCACCTTGATTATCTCCTGGGAGTCTGTCACGTCGGGGAGGCTTATCGGGGTCACCTGCTTCCTGAAGGTCTCTATCTCGTTCGTCGTCAGGTTCTTGACCTCGGGCATGGCGCCGAGCGCCCCCTTTATCCTCTTGTTCGGGCCCTCAACGCCGTCCTTTATCAGCTGCTCAATCGCCTGCCTGATGAAGTGCCCCCTGGAGTCCTTCCCGCAGAAGATGAGGTAGCGTATGTTCGGGTTGGTGACTATGTTCTGGACAATCTTCTCTATCCCTATGTTCTCGGTGACGCACTTGCCCTTTATCGCAATCTTGTCCATTGGCAGGTCGAGCTCCACGGTCGCCATGGTGCAGACAGCGACAGGGGATTCCTTGTTGCCTATGTTGTACCTGCCGTCAACCACGGGCCATATTCCCTCCACCATAGGTTAAATTCAGAAGTAAGTTTTAAATTGGATTAGAGATACAGCAGTTCTATCCTGTCTATCCTGCCGTTCTTGACGTAACCGATGCCCGGGCTGAACAGCCGCCCGCAGTCCTGGCATCTTGTGTGCACCGCAAAACAGAGCTCCCCGTCTTTCTCAATGAGCACCCAGTGTTCTGGAACAGGGTCGCCTATCTCGTATCTTGTTGGCTCGCTTCCGCAGAAGTTAACTTCATGTACCCTTTCAAGATTCGTGTATTCACAGGAGCCGCATTTTATGGGGCTGTTCTCCTCGATCCAGTCCCTTCTGGAGAGAGGCATGATTAGTGGATAAAAGCAAGCTTTTTATCTTTGCCGCGAGTTAGTTGTTGGGCGGGAGCTTTACGCCGAAGACCTTGGACTCCCCCGCCTCCATCGAGACGCCGAATATCTGGTCGGCCTCCTTCACGAGTGAATCATTGTGGGAGATGACGACGAACTGGATGTCCTTGGACTGCTTCTTCAGGAGGTTCACCACCTTCAGGGTGTTTGATTTGTCCAGGGCAGCGTCCGCCTCGTCCAGAATATAGAAGGGTGACGGCCTGTGCTTCTGCAGTGCGAACACGAAGGCGAATGCAGTAAGGCTCTTCTCCCCGCCGGAAAGGCTGTCTATGCTCTTGAGCTTCTTGCCCGGCGGCTGGGCCTTTATCAACATGCCGCTGTCCAGGCTGTTGGCCTCGACCAGGGCGAGCTCGGCCTCTCCCCCTGTCAGGTCCTTGTAAGTCTCCCTGAAGTTGGACGACACCGCGTCCATGGCCTTGGTGAACACCCTGGTCCTCTTGGTCTCGACCTCTGTTATGGTCTTCTCTATGGAGTCCTTCTCCTCGATTATCTTCCCGACCTTCTCCTTGAATTCCTCGAACTCTCCCATAAGGTCATTGAAGTCCTGGAGGGCCTTCATGTTGACAGGCCCCAGCTCCTGTATGGCAGCTATCGCCTTCTTCTGCCTGAGCCTTAGCACCGCCGCCCCCAGCTTGATGTAATCCCTTATCTCGTCAGGGTCCACCTTCAGGTCGTCACCGAACTGGCTCTTGACGCTGTCGAACCTGGCCTCCATCTTGGCCCTCTCTATGTTCAGCTTGCCTATGTCGCTCTGGAGCACGAGCCTCTTCTCATACGCTTCCTTCCTCTTGTCCCTCAGGTACCTGAGGTTGGAATCGAGCCTGGCCTCGTCCCTCTCTACGTTGACCGATTCCTTCCTCTTGGGCTTCACTATGGCCTGGAGCTTCTTCAGCTCAGCCTCCAGCTTCTCGATGTCCTTCCTGAGCTTGATGTTCTCCAGTTCCAGCTTCTTGGAGTCCCCGAAAATCTTGCTCGACTCCTCTGCGCCCGGGCCCTTCTTGTAGTAGCCGCCGGTTATGGCGCCCGAGGCCTCCATCAGGTCCCCGTCCATGGTGACCATCCTTATCTTCTGGGTCCTGCCTATGGTCTTGGCGAGCTCTATGTCGCTCACGCATGCCGTGCTGCCGAAGATGAAGTCCATGATGTTCCTGTACTCTGCCTT
Source organism: uncultured archaeon (assembly GCA_964555875.1). Lineage (GTDB taxonomy): Archaea > Aenigmatarchaeota > Aenigmatarchaeia > QMZP01 > QMZP01 > DAOVIL01. Next base: position 104,985 of record CAZKUD010000004.1, on the reverse strand, counting down.
GTATTTCACCAGGTTGGAGACCCAGTCTATGGCCTCCTTCGGCAGGAACTTGCTGCCGTACGGCCTTATCCTGTCCATGGGCAGGAACCTGGCCCTGCCAATCCTGTTCTTCTTCAGGTACTTCACGCAAGACACCGCGGTGGCTGTCGTGTCGACCACTATGTCCTTCAGCCTGGCGCCGCCCGCTATCTCCACGGCGACCTTGTACTGGCTTGGGACCTTTATCAGGTCCGCCACGGTCCCGTGCACGCCCTTCATGTCCATCAGGACCTTCAGGTTGGGGTGCAGGTTGGTCGAGAGGCTGCTGAGCTTCTCTGTCATCGCCTCTATCCTATCTATCTCCCTCTTGTTGAGCTCTATCTTCTCCCTCTTCAGCTCAATGTCCGACTCCACCCTGGCGACAGACTTGGCTGCCTCGAGCTCCTCCTGGCCCTTCCTGAGCTTGGCCGCCAGCTTCTCCTGCTTCTTCTCGAGCTCGTCTATCTTCCCGTCGTAATCCTGTATCTCCTTGCCGAGCTTGTTCGACTCCTTGTTCTTGTCCTTGAGCTTCTTGCTGATGTCCTTCAGGCAGTTCTGGCTGTCGTTCTTCTCCAGCCATATCAGGGCGGCCCTTATCTTCTCCAGGTTGCCCTGGAGCTCCTGGTACTTGGCTGCAATGTCCCTCTCCCTCTTCAGCCGTTCCATCACCGACTGCTTCTCGTTGAGTATTATCTCCGCCTCCTTGACTTTCTCCTCTATCTTGGCCAGCTCCTTCATGGCCTTGTTCTTCTTCTCGTCATATTCCGCTATGCCCGATATCTCGTCTATTATGGCCTTCCTCTCCATGGCGTCCATCTCCACAACCCTGTTGACGTCGCCCTGCTGGATGATGTTGTGCCCGTCCGGGTGCATGCCCGCCTTTGCGAATATGTCGAGTATCTGCTGCCTGGTCACCACCTTGCCGTTGAGCCTGTAGGTGCTGACTCCTTTTTTGTTTATCCTCCTGCCTATGGTGACGCTCCCCTTCTCCAGCGGGAGCTCCCCCCCGGAGTTGTCTATGTAGAGCATCACGTTGGCGAAGTCGGCGGCCCCCTTCTTCTTGCTGCCGTGGAATATCAGGTCCCCTGAGGTCTTGGCCCTCATGGTCCTGGACGACTTCTTGCCCAGCACGAAGCAGAACGCGTCAAGCACGTTGGTCTTGCCGGAGCCGTTGGGCCCGGTTATGCACGAGAAGCCGGTGGGGAACGGTATGGAAGTCTTCTTCTTGAATGACTTGAACCCCTGTATGACAATTCTCTCCAGCCTTAGCATATTACATTATAGCAGTCAAACTCTTTTATTCTTTCGATGCATGGCATGCTTTGGATTAAGTTTTATAAGCCGTCCCGGCATTAAATAATTATGCTTGAGTCTCTTGTCAACTTCAAAGAGATAAACGAAAAGCCGTACATGATGGCCATCTGGGCTTTCATAATCTGCTGCATAGCGGTGCTCATCAGCTCCCAGGTCCCCCTGTCTGTCCCCGGGACCAACTCGGGCTTCATAGTCGTGCTGTTCGTGATAATACCCTCAGTCTATTTCATAACGCATTTCCTGAAAAAGGAGGAGGAGATAGAGGAGGGCGACATCGCCAGGCACAATTACAAGAACTTCTGGTCCAGGCACGAGAAGGACATCCTCATACTGCTGTTCTATTTCTTCGGCCTGACGATAGCCTTCTCCATCTGGTCGTTCTTCCTTCCACAGAGCTTCTTCAGCGCTCAGCTGACCAAGATAAACGAGATACAGGGAATGCAGACCTTCGTGGCAGACCCCCTGATGGGCCAGGCGACCGGCGCTGCGGCAGGCCCCGCGGCCTTCAACAAGATACTGTTCAACAACCTCCAGGTCATGTTCTTCTCCTTCATATTCTCCTTCATATTCGGGGCAGGCGCCATATTCATAATAGCCTGGAACGCCTCTGTCCTGGGCGTATACATAGGGCAGCTCTCCAAGTACGTCTGGCACATACCCATAGTTTCCCTCTCCTTCCTTCCCCACGGCATACCCGAGATAGCAGGCTACCTGGCTGCCGGCCTGGCCGGCGGGCTGATGTCCGCGGCCATAATACGGAAGAACTCCTCGGAGACCCTCAGGGCGGTGTCAGTCGATGTGGCCAAGATACTGGTCATAGGCGTAATCCTCATAGTACTGGGCGCAGGCATAGAGTCATTCATTTCCTGAAGAATGAAACAGTTTTTGAACCGGTACCAGTCAGCTTCATTTACGTTCATAGCCGAATTAAAGTTTAAATAGGGGGTCACAGCATATATAAAACAAGGTGACTACATGATATTTGGAGGGTTACTAGACGTTGTAGTGGTCGTCTTTTTGGTGTTAGTGTTTGCAGAGTACATCAAGCTGCGAGCAAAGGTAGACAAGCCGATGAAGTTTTTGGCTGCCTCTGCCCTTTTGTTCCTGCTTGCATGGGCATTCAGCACTGCCAACGGAACGAATGTCATGACATTCATGGGCATGCTGGGCGGTGCTGACGTGTACGCACTATACCTCTTCGAGTTCCTCGGGTGGCTGTTGCTTCTCATAGCAACGCTTTGGGGAACAATGGAGCTCATCAAAAAGTAAGACCACAGGGTTTTTTGCTTTTTCTTTTTATTTTACCTCCCTGTCTTACGTATATCGATACCAGCCGTAAGTCAGCCAGAAAACATTTAAAAACAAAACGTGAATAGAAGGATATGATTGAAGTTGACAAGTCGCTCTGCCTGAGGTGCGGCGGCTGCGTGGCCACATGCCCCAAGTCGGCCCTCACCCTCACAGAGCACGGCCTGGAGTGCGACAAGGACAAGTGCGTAAGCTGCGGCAAATGCGCCCAGTTCTGCCCCGTCGGGGCGCTCAAGGTGAAGAAATGAAGATAGAAGACAGATATGACGTAATCGTGGTGGGCGCCGGCCCGGGAGGCAGCAGGGCGGCAGAGGTCTGCGCGAAGGGCGGCCTGAAGACCCTCTGCATAGAGAAGCGGGGCGAGATAGGCGCCCCCAAGAGATGCGCAGAGGGCCTCTCCAAGTCTGCCAGGGAGAGGATGGGCATAGAGCTCAAGCCAAGCTGGGTATCCCAGGTCATAACCTCGGCCAGGGTGTACGCCCCCAACAGGAAGTCGATAAGGCTCGATTATGAAGGCCCCGAGGGCTGGATACTGGAGAGGAAGGTCTTCGACAAGGACCTGGCCAAGGAGGCTGCCAGGGCAGGCGCAAAGGTGATGGCCAAGGCGGAGCTTCTTGGCGTTAAAAGGGAAGACGGGGAGGTAAAGGCCAGGATATCATTCCATGGAAAGGAGAGGGAAGTCTCCGCAAGCATCATGGTTGCAGCCGACGGCGTCGAGTCCAAGACAGCCAGGATGCTGGGCCTGGACACCACCATGCCCCTGGGCGAGATATGCTCAGGCGCCCAGTTCGAGATGACCAACGTCAAGATAGACCCTGATTGCATAGACTTCTTCTTCGACCAGGAGATGACCCCGGGAGGCTATTTCTGGATATTTCCCAAGGGCCATGACAGCGCCAATGTCGGGCTGGGGGTCAGGAAGCCGTGGTCCAAGAAGCTGGCAATGGAATACCTCGAGGAATTCGTGAAGAACATAGAGGGCCTTAAGGATGGCTCTGTGGTCGAGGTCAACGCCGGCGCTATCCCTGTGGGCCAGCTGCTCGAGAACATGGTCAAGGACAACCTTGTGGTCGTGGGAGACGCCGCCCACCAGGTCAACCCCATACACGGCGGGGGCATAGCAGAGGCCTACATAGGAGGCACCCTGGCAGGCGAGACCATAGTGGAAGCAGCCAAGGCGAAAGACTTCTCAGAGAAGTTCCTGTCCAGGTACAATGAGAGGTGGTGGGAGCAGAGGGGCAACCGCCACAAGAAGATACTCAAGCTCAGGCAGGCCCTGGAGTCCATGTCCAACGAGGACCTGAACTGGATAGTGGACTATCTGGACGAGGAAGACATAAAGAAAATATCAAAGGGAGCCAGCTTCGCCAAGCTCGCACAGCTCCTGATAAAGAAGCCCAAGCTGATAATGATAGCCAAGAAGCTTATGTGAAACCTTGCCAGCTTCGCTGCCACTCCGCATAAGGTTTCATCCAACAAACCTTGCCAGCTTCGCTGCCACTCCGCATAAGGTTTCATCCAACAAACCTTGC
>CAZKUD010000004.1:0-100713 GCA_964555875.1 uncultured archaeon | reverse complement strand
CCAGCTTCGCTGCCACTCCGCATAAGGTTTCATCCAACAAACCTTGCCAGCTTCGTGCGAACCTGCCCATCCGGCAAAGGCTTAAATCATTTCCTTACAATTCCATTTCATGTACCCGCCAGTGGAGCCTCAGTACAACAGCAGAGCCTCCTGTGCCTGGGGAGAGGCCTCCAGGGAATTCTGGATGGCTGTCAGGCACAAGGACACATCCGCTGCAGACAAGTACCTTGAGACTGCCATGTTCCCGCTCCTTGTCCTTGACAGGTACGTGAACTCACAGCTGGACGAGGGGACAAACAGGTGGTTCCACCTGAGGACAGGAGAAAGCTTCGGCTTCAGGCCGCCGTATTCCGTGTGCCCCGGGCCTTCAGAGTAGGCAAATGCTTAAATAGATTCCTGACAATTGCGAATCATGAGGGTCCACAAGTCAAGGGTAGGATGCGCCCTGTCCGAATCCTTCAGGCACATAGGTGATATGCGCGAGGACATGAGCATGAAATACGACACCCGGTTCGAGCAGGCAGGCAACTATGTCCTGAAAGCCTTTTACACGGCCACCCTCCCCATAGTCTTCTGCGATGTCCTGATGACCGCGGGCCGCTCGGATAACCCCAAGGGATGGCATTGGAGCCCGGTCCCGGACGAGAAATACCCCTCTGTTTAGCTTTAAAAAGCACCCATCCAATTATTCTTCGGTAGGCTAGGCTGGGTGTTTAGGCCGCACCTGTAACTGCGAACGGTCTTTAGCGGAGCTGAAGCCGTGGTGCGGGACGAATCCATTTAGCCGGCCCATATCCTTGACTGAGAAGCCCTGTCCCATTGGATTGTGTGTATGGCGAACCGGGTCAGGGCAGGAATGCAGCAGCCCTAAACTGTATATATGATGCTTATGGGGTCGCAGGGTGGAGGAGAGGGTGCGGACAACCGGTTTCGTGGAACCGTTTCAAGCCGCGGTGGCCTGCCATCCATACTCGCGTGATTCCAGATGATTGTGGTCAAGGGAAAGATACTGAACGTATTCACGGGCAACATAGAGCTGGGAGAAATAGCCATAGAGAAGGACATTATAGCGTGCATAGGCAAGGACATGAAGGCCGACGAGACGTACGACTTCTCGGACCACTTCATCCTTCCGGGCTTTATAGATTCCCACATACATATCGAGAGCTCAATGGTCAGCCCGTCGCATTTCGCCAGGGCCGTGGTGCCCCACGGGACGACTGCCGTCGTGACAGACCCACATGAGATAGCCAATGTTTCCGGTGTAGAGGGAATAGAGTTCATGCTGAAGGATTCCGAGGAAAGCCCGATTAAGCTCTTCTTCACTGCCCCTTCATGCGTGCCTGCAACCAATTTCGAGACCTCCGGCTCTGTCCTTAACGTTGATGAGATAAAGAAACTGCTCCAGAAACCCAGCTGCGTCGGCCTGGGCGAGGTCATGAACTTCCCGGGCGTTATTGCAGGCGATCCACAATTGATGTCCAAGATAAAGGCGGCCAAGGACGCAGGAAAGGTAGTCGACGGCCACTCCCCCGGACTAACCGGAGGCGGCTTGTGCAAGTACGTGAAGGCAGGTGCACAATCGGACCACGAATGCACGCAGAGCGACGAGGCTTCAGAGAAGATGAAGCTCGGCATGAAGATAATGATAAGGGAAGGCTCCGTAATGAAGAACATGAACAGCCTGATAAGCATAGTGAACATCAGGACAGAGCCTAACTGCATGCTGGTCTCGGACGACCTGCACCCCGGAGACATGCTGAAAGAGGGCCACATCGACAGGCTGCTAAAGAAGGCGGTGTCTCTCGGCGCAGACCCCACGAGCGCTGTCAGGATGGTTACCATCAACCCTGCCAGGTACTTCGGCCTGCCCGGCCTGGGCGCAGTTGCCCCCGGCTACAAGGCCGACCTTGTGGTTGTGAAGGACATGCGGGAATTCGAGCCTGTTGCGGTCTTCTCCGACGGAAAGCTCGTGGCAAGGGACGGCAAGCCCCTGTTCGAGGCCAAGCCCTTCCCTCCCCCGGAGAGGATAAAGTCCTCGGTCAACATACAGCCTTTCGGGCCCGTCAGCTTCAAGATATCTGCAGAGAAGAAGTCAGTCGTAAGGGTCATAGACGTGCCGAACGGGAAGTCCGAGGCGGAGCTGGAATGCAGGTTGGGGCAGCTCCAGCCCGACATGGAGAACGACATACTGCCGCTCGTGGTGGTGGAGAGGCACAAGAGGACAGGCAACATAGGCAAGGCATTCGTGAGGGGATTCGGCCTTAGGGGAGGCGCCCTGGCATCGACCGTTGCCCATGATTCCCACAACATCATATGCGTGGGGGCAAATTACGTGGACATGGCATACGCAGTGAACGCCCTGGAGAAGATGGGAGGCGGAATGGTGGTAGTGAAGGACAGCCACATAGTGGAGAGCCTGGAGCTGCCGATAGCGGGCCTCATATCCAGGGAGACGGCGGAGCGCGTGGACGAGAAGATGAGGTCGCTGAACACTGCCGCCCAGAACCTGGGGTGCAAGCTGTCCTCCCCCTTCATGGAGCTCTCCTTCCTGGCCCTGCCCGTCATACCCAAGCTCAAGCTCACCGACAAGGGCCTTGTGGACGTTGAGAAATTCGAATTCGTGAGCCCGATAGTGCAGGATTCCGAGAAATCGTCCTAGGTCCCCGCGCCCTTAAGGGCGTCCTTGCAGACGCAGCTCCTTTCAGAAGGAACCCTTTCTATCGCTGCCTGGAGCACTTTCCTGGTGTTTTCCAGGTTTCTCGACATAACCTGCTTTATCTCACCGAATGATGCTCCTCCGTCCCTCCAGCAGTCATAGTCGGTCACGGTGGCTATTATCGCAAAGCACATCTCCTTCTCCCTTGAGAGGATGGCCTCAGGCACGCCCGTCATGCCTATCAGGTCGGCGAACTGCCTGTACATGCTGGACGCTGCCCTGGTCGAGAACTGGGGGCCCTCTATCCTCAGGTATGTCCCCTTCTCATGGACGGGTATCCCGAGGGATTTGGCAGACTCTATGAGAAGCCCCCTGAGCTCTGGGCAGAACGGCTCTGCCATGCCCACGTGGAAGAACTTGCCCTCCTCGTAGAAGGAGTGGGTCTCCTTTGACCAGTCCACGAACTGGTCCACTATAACCATGTCTCCGGGCTTCATGCCCTCCTTAAGGGAGCCGGTGGCGCATGTCGCGAACACCCTCTTGCACCCCAGGCTCTTGAGCGCCCAGATGTTGGCCCTCCAGTTGACCTTGTGGGGAGGTATGGTGTGCCCTGGCCCGTGCCGGGGAATGAATGCCACCTTCCTGCCCATGAAATCCCCTAGGGTTATGGGCCCTGACGGCTTGCCGAAAGGCGTGTCAACCTCGGTCTTCCTGGCCCCTGAGACCAGGTTCGGGTCATAGACGCCTGTGCCGCCTATTATGCCTATCTCCGCTTCCATTGTAGATTTTTAACCATTGAATTTAAATATCATAAGATGGACGACAGGACACTATCTCTCATCATACTGATTTTCGCTGCGGCATTCATATTGGGCACATGGCTGAGCCCCAGGCCCGCCTACCTGGAGTACACGGGCAGCGGGGTGCAGCCAGTCGTCCAGCCGCCCCTCTCAGGTGATACCACGCTGGCGGTGATATCCGTCCCTGCGATAGGGGCTGACGGCGAGGGGGTAATAACCGACATAGCAGTGCAGGCCATGCCGGGGACAGGGAGGACCCTCACCAACATAGACAGGATATTCTTCTGGGTGGACACCCAGCACTCCATAAGGCTCGCCAGGTCAGTGGCAGAGAACGTGACGGGCCTGGACATCAGGGCGTTCGACCTGATATACACCATAACAGCAGACGCTTCAGTCATAGAGGGGCCTTCTGCAGGGGCGGCCCTGACGGTGGCCACGATAGCGGCGCTGGAGAACAGGAGCATAAGGGACGACACCATGATAACGGGAAGCATAAAGGCCGACGGCAGCATAGGCCCTGCTGGCGGCATAAGGGAGAAGGCCATAGCAGCAAGGGGCCACAACGCATCTTCCCTGCTGGTGCCTCCGGGAGCGTCCGGCAGGAGCGGGACGGAGAGGGACACCAGCTGCGACACCATGAACAGCATAGAATATTGTGAGGTGAACTACATCACCACGGACATAAGCCTTGGGGAGGAAGTGGGGATGGACATAATCGAAGTGGAGGACATAGGCGACGTGATGGAGATGATATTGTCATGAGGCTGAAGAGAAAGAGGAAGATGAACAAGGCACTCGTCCTGGGGGTCGTGGCGCTCGCAGTGGTGGCCATAGCCGCCAATTACATGATGGCCGGCATCTTCTATGACATAGAGTTACTTTTCCCCATACCCGAGCCTTCGGGCCAGCCGGTGCTGCCGCCCAGCGTCGAGGGCTACGAACTGGTCGACGTCAGCACAGGCCCCGGCACAGTGCAGCTCAGCACTGGGTGCAAATCCATAGAGATGCTGACCACAGAGCAGCAGTCGTCCTCAATACAGGACGGGATTGACGGGAAGGTGGATTTCAGGCCCACCGCCCATGACACCATGGCCGACATACTCGACATCTACTGGATAGACCCCCTCTACGTCAGGATAGACTCCATGGAGGACGGCGTATACTATTCCAAGCTGGTCCTCAGGTCCGGGGACACTGTGCTCACCCTGGACACCAGGCCGACTGACGCCATAGCAGTTGCAGTCCGCTTCGGGTCCCCGGTCTACATTAAGAAGGGGCTGCTAGAAACCTACGGAGAGGATACTTGCTAGACGGCCCCCTGTAGTACAGGTGGGTCTCGCAATTGCAGTCGCTGGAGCCGAATCCCTTGACGGGGACCTTCCAGTACCTCCTCAGGAACTTTGAGAGCTCGCACTCCACCGCCTTGTTCTCGAACCTTATGACGTCGTCAACCGTGACGGCAGGGTCGTTTATCAGGTAGTCTATGTGCCAGAACAGCTTCTTCCTGTCCTTCCTCATGTGCCTGGCCACCCTTGCCTCCAGGCCGTTCATGGCAGAGCCCACGTATGCGTACTCCCCCGGCCTGAAGGTGAACCAGCCCAGCTTGCCCACCTTGAGGCTTATCTCCCTGCTCACGTGCAGGACAAGCACATAGCTTCCCTTCACCATATCACACCTCCAGGGGAAGGCAGTAGAACCTCTTGGCGCCTTCCCCTCCCTGCTTCCAGACCTCGTCAAAGGAAACCTTCCTCATCTCGGCTATCTTCTCCGCCGCAACCCTTATGCTGGTGGGGTCGTTCCTGGCCCTCTTGGCCCTGCCCAGCAGCACGTCAGGCGACAGCCATGGGCAGTCGGTCTCCAGGAGCATCTGGCCCAACGGGATGTCCCTCGCTATCTTCCTCGTGTTCTTGCTCCTGAGTATGAGCGTGTTTATCGAGAGGTACCAGCCGTTCTCCGCGACCCTTCCCACCAGGTCCTTGTCCCCGAACATGTGCATGAGCACATGCCTCGCATCCTCCTGCTCCAGCACCCTGACGGCATCCTCGCAGGCGTCCCAGGAGTGGATGACAAGCGGCTTCCTTATCTCCTTGGCGAAGTCTATCATCTTGACGAACAGGTCCTTCTGCTTCTCCTGCCAGTCGCTCTCCTTCACCCAATGGTAGTCCAGGCCGACCTCCCCTATGCCCACGATATGCTTCCTGTTCTCCTTGAGCCTGTCCAGGAAATCGTCTGCCTCGCTCTCCTTCAGCTCCTTTATGAACTCCGGGTGTATGCCGGCTGTCGCGAACACGAACCCTGGGAACTGCCTGACTATCTCCATGGTCCTGTCAAAATCAGATGTCTTTGCGCAGGATGTAACCACAGCCTTCAGCCCCGCTTTCCTGCACTTGCCTATGACCTGGGGCAGGTCCTTCTCGAAATCCTTCTGCTCCAGGTGGCAGTGGGAATCAATCATAAAGAGGGATTGGACTTAAGATTAAAATTGTTGCCCTCAGGCTCACTTGTGCCTGCCGCCTGACCTGTAGTATTTGCATACCGGCTTCAGGCCGCACCTGCTGCACCATGGCGTTATGGGCTTGCAGATGTCCTTCCCGAACCTTATCATGCCGATGTTGATTATCAGCCAGTGCCTCTTAGGGAAGAACTTCTGCAGCTTCTCCCTCACCTTCTCAACATTGTCTTTATCGCTGGCTATCCCCAGCCTTTTAGAGATGCGGTTAACATGAGTGTCAACCGCGATAATCGGAACGCCGAACCCGTAGGACATCACGATGGCAGAGGTCTTCCAGCTCACTCCAGGGAGCCCCATCAGCTTCTCCCTCTCCTTCGGGACCCTTCCCTTGTACTTCTCCAGGATGATTTTGCTTGTGTCCCTGATGTAGCGGGCCTTCTGCCTGTACGTGCCGATGGGCCTTATCAGCCTCTCCAGCTTCCGGAGGGGAAGCCCGGCAAGGCCCTTCGGCGTCCTGGCCACTTTAAACAAGCGGCCGCTAACGTACTCTGTCTGCTCGTCCCTCGCCCTCTGGGAGAGTATGCACGATATCAGGGTCTCGAACGGCTTCCCGTGCATCCAGTGCCTGATGGGCCCGTACTCCCTGTCAAGGAACTTCGCTATCCTCTCGGCTTTGGACATATTTAATGATGGGCTCATAAGTAAAAAACATGAAGAACGACTTCGGGGATGATGTATTCGAAATAAAGGACGTGCTGAAAGATCCTGGCGTGCTGGAGTGCGTCAAAAGCGTATTGAGGGACGTTCTCGATTACCTTGGTATACCGGAAGAGAAGACAAAGGAGATAATAGGGAAAATAGTTTCTGCGGCATCATCTTACAAAAAGCTAAGCGAGTACGAAAAGGAGACGCACAGGCTTCTGGAAGAGGAGGGAGTCACCGAAATAATACCCCAAAAGCTGACGAGCAGGGCAGAGATAATCTTTAATCAGATAAAGGATTTCCTGGAAGGGGAAAGGGTTCTTGATATCGGCTGCGGCGACGGAAAGGTTGGTGAGCTTATCAGCAAAATGCTGGGCCTTTCAGTGGACCTAACTGACATCTATGAGCATGGACACATAAGAGACACGCGCCTAGAATTCAAGCTCATGCCGAAGGACAGGCTTCCGTACGAAAAGGACAGCTGCGACACGTCACTGCTGATAACCGTGCTGCACCACAGCGAGTTCGCAGCCAAGACATTCAGGGAGGCTGTCAGGGTCACAAAACCAGAAGGAAAGATAATCGTGATAGAGTCTGTCTTTGCGCCAAAACCAGAAGGCTCATCAGATGCAATAGAGCGAGCAGGACCCTTTCTGAAGCTTAGCCCGGAGCAGCACAGGAAGGCCAACATGTTTTTCGACCATTTCTACAACAGGTGCATACACTACAGTGAAGACCCCAAGAAGAAGGTCACTGTGCCCTTCAACTTCAAGACCCCTGAGGGCTGGAAGGTGTTCTTCGAGAAGGAAGGCACTGCCCAGGAAAAAATCATACACCTTGCCATAGACCAGCCCACTGTGCCTGAATACCACACGCTTCATGTTCTCAGGGTTAAGAAATGAGCTCACTCCTGGACCCTGGGGGCCAGGATGAAGTTCAGGGATATCTTGTCTATCGCCCTGAAAGTTATCCTCATGGGGTAGTCGGAGCCGAACTCCAGGAGCATGTTGGGCGACAGCTTTGCCGCCTTTATCATCTTCTTCAGGTAGTCCAGCGGGTACTGGGACTTCATCGGGGCGTTGACAGTCAGGTTGGTCAGGCCGCCCTCACCCTTCTTTATCTCCAGCTCTGTGCTGGATATGTCGCCCTTGGCCATCATCTTGAAGCTTTCCGGGACCGCCTCCAGCACTATAGAGTCCCCTATCAGCTCTGCGTCAGCCACCCCTTCCTCCAGGACCTTGGACTCTATCTCCACTGACCCGGGGAATGTGAGCTGGTCTATGGGAGGCTTCTCCACCTTCACGTCTATGAGGGGTATCTCGAATGTCCTTGTGCCGCCTCCCAGGACCTTTATCCTGAGCCTGTTCTTGGTCGACTCGAGGCTTATCTTGTCCCCGCTCTTGACCCTCTTCAGCACAGCGGCCAGGTTGGCCATGTTTATGCCGAGCTGCTCAGGAGCGTCCGCCTTGAACTCGTCGAACGCGCTCGAAAGCACCTTGAAGTCGACCACCGAGACCATCGTCCTGTCAGGCGACACCAAGGACAGCCCGTTCTGGTCGACGTTGAATATGCCCTCGTCAATTATCTCGGCTATTATGGGGACAGAATTCTTCAGCAGGTCAACATTGGAAAGCACTGCAGTGAACATAAGCAATTCTTGGTTGTTAGATTTAAATCCTTAACAACTTCCCCTCCAGTTCCCTCACCTTTCCGAGCAGCCCTGTGTCCAGTCCCTTCATGTCCTGCACTATCTCGCCCTGCAGCTCCAGGCCCTCTCCTGTGGAGATCACCCTTCCCATGACCCTGACTGGGCTGTTGGCCTCTATGCCCGGGGCCTCCTCCAGGCTTACCTCTATCTTGCCTGTTCCGTCGTCCAGCACGAGCCTGTTGCCTTTCACGTCGACTACAGTGCCCGTGACGCTGACCCTCATGTCAGACTCCTTTATGTCAGAAACCTTCCTGTCAGCTGCCGGCATCTTCCTCTGGAACCCCCCTTCTTCAGGCATACTTAAATTACTGGGGACAATATTTATATTGGTGAGCATGGAGAGGACGCACGCATCAGAAGTGGAAGCAGGGAAGGACGTTTTGGTTCAGGGCTGGGTCGAGAACCTGAGGGACAAGGGCGCCCTCAAGTTCCTCCTGGTGAGGGACAGGACCGGCATGGTCCAGGTCACCGCCAAGAAGGGCGTGGCAGATGACGGCATAATGGACACCATAGCAGGCCTGAGCAAGGAGGACTGCATATCCGTAGCAGGCAAGGCCAAGGAGGCGCCCAAGTCAGACTCCAAGGTCGAGATAGTCCCGTCCAAGGTCGAGATAATAAGCAAGTCGGCAGTCCCCCTGCCGCTGGACGAGAACTCGCACAAGGACCAGAGGTTCGAGTACAGGTTCCTGGACATCAGGAACCCGAAGGTGCTGAACATATTCAAGCTGAAGGACACGGTCTTCACCCTGATAAGGGAATATTTCGAGTCCAACGGCTTTATGGAGATACATACCCCTGTCATACAGGCGGCGGGGGCGGAGGGCGGCTCCACCCTCTTCCAGTTCAAGTACTACGACAAGACAGCCTTTCTGAGGCAGTCCCCCCAGCTGTACAAGCAGATGATGATGTCGTCGGGCCTGGACAAGGTCTACGAGATAGGCCCCGCCTTCAGGGCAGAGGAGTTCCACACAAGGAGGCATGTAAGCGAGTTCCAGTCTGTCGATTATGAGATAGCCTGGATAAAGTCAGAGGAGGACGTGATGAAGGTGATGGAGAACCTGGTGCACCATGTGTACAAGGGCCTGGCAAAGGGCCATACAGGGCTGCTCAAGGCCCTGGGCGCAGGCGACATAAAGACACCCAAGGTCCCGTTCAAGAGGATAACATACGAAGAGGCGATAAAGAAGCTCGGCCTCAACTGGGGAGACGACCTTGGCGATGAAGCCGAAAGGAAGCTGGGAGAGATAATGAAGAAGGCCGGCCATGAATGGTACTGGATAACCAAGTTCCCCTCAGAGATGAAGCCGTTCTACATCATGATGGACGGCAAGTACTCCAGGGGATTCGACCTGGACTACAGGGGGATGGAGATGACCTCAGGGGGCCAGAGGGAGCACAGGTACGACGAGCTGGTCAAGATAATGAAAGCAAAGGGTCTGAGGCCCGAAGACTTCAAGTTCTACCTTGACCCCTTCAAGTACGCATGCCCGCCCCATGGGGGGATAGGATTCGGGGTGGAAAGGTTCATACAGCAGATACTTGGCCTGAGTGACGTAAAGGAGGCCATCATGTTCCCGAGGACGCCCGAGAAACTGGTGCCATGAAACCTGGGTAGGTTCTATGAACAGGAAAGGACAGATGTTCATTGTGACAATGGTGTTCATGACAGGCCTCATTTTCGCCGCCCAGCAGATACTCTACCAGTATTCGTTCATAGACCCTGCGGACCCGGTGCAGAGGAACGACGCCCCGCTCTTCTACATGATAAGGGACGCATACAACGCCTCCATAGAGTCCCCTGGCCTGACGTGCTCCCAGGCAGACCAGTCAGTGAAGGAGCTGCACACCTGGCTGATGACCAGGGGGATGGGCCCGTACAACCTGGAGCTGAGGTACGACGGCCTGGCAGACCCCGGCCTGAAATGCAGCAACTGGGGGACGGCAAACCCCGTCCTGGTGCTGGATGTGCACATGACAGGCCCGACCACAGACTCCACTGCCGAGTACAGGTTCTACGGCTGAAGCCAACTATATAAGCGGGCTAGGACTAATTATAACCATGATGACCCAAAGAAAGGGCGCTTTCCAGGTCAGCATGGGCTTCATCATCACTGTGGTTTTCGCAGTGGTGCTCCTTACGCTTGCCCTTCCCTGGCTAACGGACTTCATGTCCCAGATAAGCGGCGTGACCCACCAGGTCACGGACCTTGCCAGGTCGGAGCTGCTGCAGGAGATAGCCCAGGCAGGGACCACTGTCGGGATAGCGGCTCCCCCTGTGACCACATGGAAGCGGGGAGAGACAGGGGCATTCGCCATAGGCATCAAGAACAAGTACACTGACCAGGGCAAGACGTTCTACGTCAACGTGTACCTGAACCAGCTCGGCGGGGCGCTTGCAGGCCAGTCACCATCATCCATGCAGGCGGAGATTTCCAAGTGGCTGACGTACGCGCCAAGCGAGTTCGTGAATGCGGGGGGCAGCAAGTCCAGCCAGCTGATACTGCAGCCGGCCTCCGGGGCCTCTGCAGGCATCTACCAGTTCAGGGTGCTAGTGTGCGAGTCAGATCCCTGCACAACGCTTGAGGCAACGCCCGAAGCCAACATATACGGAACTGAATCGTTCGCGATAGAGATTGAGGCCTTCTGAGAAACCCTTGTGCCTTCGGCCTTTCTCCACACAA
The DNA here is from genome assembly GCA_964555875.1 of uncultured archaeon. Taxonomy (GTDB): domain Archaea; phylum Aenigmatarchaeota; class Aenigmatarchaeia; order QMZP01; family QMZP01; genus DAOVIL01. The sequence goes on along the minus strand of CAZKUD010000004.1, from coordinate 89,708 downwards.
AGGTTTCATCCAAGCAGGGCCTTTCCTTTCTTGTTATTTTAACCCCTCTATACTATATTATATAACATGAACGCCGGAATGGTATTCGGGCTAATCTTCACCATAATCGTCATAGCGCTTGTCCTCATATTCGGGCTGGGCCAGATGGGCAACATGTTCTGCATGTCAAGCGACGCACAGGCAGGAAAGGCCATGGCAGACCTGGAGACAGTCGCCTCGGAAGTCTACAACCTGGCCGAGGGCTCCAGCAGGTCCTTCAGGGTCATCCTTCCTGGGGACGCCAAGCTATGCTTCGTGGACCCGGAGAACCCCGGAACGCAGCTATACACCGCGGCAGACAGCTGGAAGAACTGGGTGCCTGACCCGGTCTACGAGGGCATAATAAGGGAGAAGGGCTACAACCTCTGGTACGAGATATGCAGCGGAAAGGGGGGAAAGGCCATCGGTTCCCTCAGGGTGCCCAAGAGCTTCTGTGTAACCGGAGGCAAGACCGTCTACCTGGAGAACAAGGGCCTCTGGGTGGAGATAAGCGTCTGAGGTGTTTGGGATGGTATCGGCTTTCCAGGTATTCAAGATGCTGTTCGGCCTGATAATATCCGGGTTCGTGCTGTATTTCCTGGTGTTCTATTCGGGCAGCTACAGCCAGACCCAGTCACAGTCCAGGCAGGTCACCATACTCAAGAACTTCGAGGACCTGGCAAAGGACGTCTACTATACGGGCAACCCATCCCCATTCACTGATTTCAAGAAGGCTGGCCTCTCGACCTTCTCCCTCGAGATAAGGGAGCCCGAGGGAAGGGCCCAACTTGTGACTGACACAGGCAAGGTCGCGCTCAGCGTCCCCCTATTCTTCAGGCCCGGAGAGGAGCTCTTCCTGGACAGGGTGACGATGGACCTCGGGTGGTGGGAATTCCATGCGGCAGAGGCCATGCCGGAGACGAAGGTCATATTCAACCCTGTGGAGGCGGACGCCGAATCCTGGGCCTACATGAAGGAGGCGGCAGGCATGATGCCTTCCTCCATAGGCTTCGAGCCGAAGGTGACCTTCGGGCTGTGCGACGGGGACGTCATAGTGGAGGATTTCATAGGCCTGTGCGGAACGGCAGAAGGGGACCCCTGCGAGAAGGAGTATTTCCTGAGGATATCCAGGCCCGAGGCGGGCATGTCCAGGTGCACCGCCGGCCTGCCTGAGGGCCATGTGCTCGTGACCATAGCCAGGGACTGCACAGGAATCCAGTCAGGCGTATGCTTCGAGCCCCCTGTCTCCGGCACAGGGAACGCACATATAGCGGGCTCCCAGAAGACCTACCTATACCATGATGCCATGGACTGGGCTGCCCTGATAACAGGGGGCAGCAGGTCAGACATATACGGGTTTGCCGGGGAGAACCTCTGGAGGCACAAGAACAGGATGTTCGGAACAGAGGTTGGCCTGGCAGCCGAGATGATGGCGGAGAGGTCCAGGATGCTGGCCACTGCCATAGAGGACGAGGTGAACGCAGGCACGCTCCTTCCCGACAGCCAGACCGCCGACTGCAAGCAGGCTTACCTGGACCTGGGGGCTTCGCTCGACGTGATTGCCGACACCCTCGCGCTTGAGGACTACCATACGGCGTTCGCCAGCGTGAGGCAGCTGAACGAGAAGCTCTCTGAGGCAGAGGCGATATACAGCGGGCTTGTGAACAGGGGGTGCGAGCCGATATGAAGGGCCAGATGGGCATGATGGAGTACATGATAATGACAGTCTTCATAATGGTGGTTATAGTCATCCTGGTCTTCTTCTTCAGCGGCTGGCAGATATCCCAGGTCCAGATGCAGGCAAGCAAGACGAGGAGCGAGGCCCTGCTGTCCGGCATGAAGAACGTGCTCTACTCGCCCCTCTTCTCCAGGGACGACAGCATGTTCGATGACGCCAAGCTGTCGGCATTGCAGGTGAAATGCGACAAGGTGAAGGAAGTGCTGGGAGCGGACGTCTTCATAGAGGTGAAGGTCCTGGGAAGGGAAGCAGAGATACCCTGCGACCCGTACAGGTATGACATAAACTGCAACTACTGGTCTATATGCAAGAGGGACGGGACCCACAGCTCGCTTGTGATGCCCGTCAATGTGTTCAGAAACATGGGCAACGTGCTGCCGTCAGGCGTTCTGGGAAGGACGGACCTGGCCACTGTAAAGGTGGGGGTGTACGATGCGCAATAAGGGCCAGACCACCCTGGTGATGATAGTGATAGTCATAATAGTGTTCTCAGGGGTAATACTGTTCCTCCTCAGCCTGGCGGAGACCGTAAGCCAGGAGGAATACATGAACCTCTATGCCCATAACATGCTGCTCTCGGTGCTCAGGACAGACACGGGCTACCTGGACTCCAGCTGCCAGACCGTCGCGGACACCATAAGCTGCGCCTTCCTGGAGCCCAGCAGGGTGTGCGAGGGCAGCGGGATGACGTGCAGGGACCTGGCCGGAAGCCTCCTGGAAGGGCACGCCTCCAGGCTGGAGGAGACCAGGAAGAACTACCTGTACCTCTTCACAGTAGAGCCCACGGGCGGCCTGGTGGTAAGGGACCCTGAGACAGGAGAGCCCATGGTAATGGAGGTCGGGACGCTGGACCCCTCGGCCAAGGGGGACGTGATGACTGCCAATGAGAGAATAGTCAAGGGCGGGAACATCCTGAAGGTTCAGCTCAGGCTCGCCAAGAGGTAAGGTGCGGCCCGATTGGCCCGGGAACAGATTAATAAACATTGAGTTCCAATTTAATATTATGGTGAAGGGGCAGGTCGAGTTCGTTGCCATCATAGGCATCATTGCTGTTGTTATAGTTGCCGTATATTTCGCGTTCACTTCTGTCAGCCCGGGCGTGACTCCCACAGCCCCTGTGTACACTTCTGCAGAGCAGGCCTCCGTCGCCGAGGCAGTCAACAGCTTCGTGAGGGACGGCGCCTCTGAGACCCTCAGGACGCTCAGCACGTACGGAGGCCATCTGTCTTCCCAGGCGGGCTCCGTCACTTACCTCGGGAAGGAAACTTCATACTGGCTGAAGGACGGTTATGTCAGCTACCCGGACCTGAGGACCAACTTCATTCAGGGCCTGAGGGACTATATTAATAGCAACAAGGACGCCCTTGAGGAATCGCTTGCCGGACAGGGGGTGGAGTTCGGGTCAGCCACTGTTTCCGCGACAATGATGGCCAACCAGGTGGTGGCCACGGTCAACATGCCCACCACATTCAAGGGAGGCCAGGTGCCCCAGCCCTATGTCATCACCATACCGACCAAGATATCTGATGTTTATGACTTCTCGAAGGCCTTCGTGGAATACCAGAACAATGAGAGGTTCCTGGAATACGCCACGCTGGGCTCCATGGTGAGCTCGCCCGTCACGAACAACGAGAAGGACGTGCCCATCTGGATAACCATCACCCGGTGCGGTGAATACGTTTTCAGGACCTGGGCTGACATACAGCCCGGGGTGGATTACGCGATGAAGGTCACCCTTGCCCACATATACCTGCCCGGAAATGTCCCCACTGGCGTGGGGGACGTGGCGAGCTACCCCAAGTACCCCCTTCCAGAGATGAACGGCAAGAGCTACAGCGACCTGGACATCTCCTTCACGCTTCCCGACAACTTCGTCCTTGACAGGTCCACCCTGCAGATAGAACCTGACCCGATAGTGTCCTATGCCAGGCCGGTGCCCAGGACAGGGCTCTGTTATGGCGACCCCATGCTGGTGAACTACCACCTGAAGTACCCGGCGGTGGTTGTCGTCAAGGACCCGATAACCGGCAACCTCTTCAAGTTCGCGGTCAGCACCATGATACAGGACAACCTTCCAGGTGACTGGTCCACGCTGGGATATGATTCCGATGACCAGGAGTCCATATGCGCTGCCAGGGAATGCCCGGCGGACATAAGGGTGCTGGACTCAACAGGCAGCCCGATAGGGGGCGCTGCCATAAAGTTCGCCGGCTGCGGGCTCGGCTCCACGGACTCGGACGGCCTGTTCAGCGGGCTGGCCCCATGCGCTGCAGGCCCCCTGCACGTCTTCAAGGCAGGCTACGGGACATACAACCAGGCAAAGGACGAGAGCGCGCTAAGGGACATAACGGTCACCCTCCCGGGCATGCCGCAGCTCAACGTGTACTTCTATGAGGTGCCGATAGAGAACCAGTCTGACGCAAGCGGGGAGAAATACTTCGTATACGACAGGACCATAACGAGCGTGGGCAGCGACAGGGTGGCCAGGCTGACCCTAATCAACTCGGCAGACCTGGAGAGGTACGACATGATAAGCGAGGACGACATAGAGGTGCTGGACCATGTGCCTGCAGGAGAATACGGATTCTCTTCAGGCCTTTTCTCGAGCGACGTCAGCACCATATACGGCGGGGTGACGGGCACATACGAAATAACAGAGGCAATGGACGGGAAGGCCCTTTATGTGTACATACCGACAATATCAGGATTCGGGGACATAGATAATGATGACGGCAGGGTTGACGCCTCTTCCACGCTGATGGACGTTATGGCGACCCTGGGCATAAGCCCCCTGGCAGACGAGCCCTTCGTGCAGTCAGGGGCGATGGAGGCTTCACTATGAACATGAGGACATTCAGCATAGAGCTGGGCGCGATAATGGCATGCTACATGCTGCTGATGCTGCCGGTGGTTTCTGCCACTGACGTCAACATACTCTTCAACGGCGAGCTCAAGGAGACCGCATCCATATCACCCGAGAACCTGGTCAACAGGCAGGTAAACATAGTCCACCTGCCAAATGACATAACCTGGACCAACGTGAAGGTGCTGCTCTCTGTAAGCTCTGCCAGCCTGGCCAAGTCCATAAGCAGGATACTGGTGTACAAGTGCAAGACCGACAACCCGATAGACTGCATAAAGTCCGAGCCCCTGGAATTCGAGGCATATGTGGACACCGAACTCTCCTGGAACGACATATCCGAGAAGACGGGACCGGGCATGTACCCGCAGTCGGCCAACGTGCTCATGCTGGTCAAGCTGGACGGCGACAGCACAGCCTGGACCGCCTTCTGGGACACCATAGAGAGGACCAACTATAACGTATTCACCACAAAGAGCAGCGAGATAGGCACAGTGGACGTGGAGCTGGAGTCCCTGGAGCTGCTGGGCCCGGTGAAGAGCTTCATAATGGACAACCAGATGCTTCCCTTCACCTGGCTGAAGAGCGTCACCTTCTCCGCAAAGAGCCTGTTCGGCATAGGCGGGAACGAGGATGAGCTTGACACCAATGAGCTACAGGGGGTCAGGCCCCCCTCGACTGCCGTCACTTCCATATCCAAGGACTTCTTCATGATGTTCCCTGAGACCGCCAACATAAACCATCCCGTGGTCCTCAACAGGAACCCGACATACACCTGCGGGAACAACATCCCTGAGCTCCATCTGGGCGAGACCCAGGTCAACTGCTGCTATGACAACGGCTGCCCCAAGGGAAGCTACTGCGACCTGAGCGACGAGGGGAGGCCAGAGACAGGCACATGCAGGAGCGAGAGCTCCATAGCCCTGGAGATACCTTCAGTCCCTTCCGTCCAGGTGGAGGACTGCACGCAGCAGGTGCAGTTTGACATATCAGCCAGGGTGCTTAACGCCCCTGCCAGCCTCCCGGAGACGGCCTCTGGAAGGGTCACCCTGAAGGACACCGTATACCCTGTCACATGCACCAAGTACACGGTGGATTCATACAAGTGCCCCCTCGTCATCCAGTCCCCTGCAGGATGCGGTTACGGAGATTCAGGGATAGGGCCCAACAGGCTGTCCCTCACCCTCACCTACACGGACGGTCCCAACCAGGTTTCCAGGGACTTCGAGAGGGGCTTCGGGACAGTAACGATAAACTATGACTGCGCCTGCCCGGAGGGCTACTACTGCGATTCCAGCAAGCTCAAGTGCCAGCCTGAGGGCTCCATAACAATGGGCGTCATATCCGTCAGGTCATTCATAGACGACTACAATGAGGCAGGGGACACGATAGACGTGCAGATGAAGATAAACAACCCGCCCTCAGACCTGGAGGTCACCGGGGCGGAGTATGAGCTGGGCTACATGACCTTCGGAGGCGACAACCTGACGGGCATGACAGGCTCCATCACCTGCGAGGGCGGAGCCGAAACAGGGCATGTGTACGACTGCCCGATACCTTTCTCGATAAGCAATTATGACCACACCAAGCAGTACGTCATGCGGGACAACAGCATGACATTCGACGTTTCCTACAGCTCAGGGCCTGACACCAAGACCAAGGAACTCACGACGGGCTTCTCCGACGTGACCATACCGAGCTACAGGTGCGGCGACGGGACCTGCCACCCCGAGGAGGACAGCAGCAACTGCTGCACCGACTGCGGGTGCGAGACTCCAGGCACGTACTGCGACGAGGAGAAGGGATGCCAGGCAACGGAGGACATAGTGCTGGTCGTCGACAGCGTGACGCCTGACACAGTCGACGGGTGCAAGAAGCAGCACCAGATAAACATGACGGCCCACATAGAGGGCATGCCCTCAGACGCCAGGATAGACCATTCCTCACACAGGAAGGAGGGCGCTGAAACCGGATGGCCGGTCACATGCAGCCAGCCCAACCAGTACACAGGCATAATACAGTGCTCCCTGACAGTCCCTCCCCAGGACGGCATCTGCCAGGCCACTTCCCTCCCTAACCAGTACGTGATAAGCCCGAACGACCTCAGCATCAAGATATCATACTCAGACGGCTCCTCCATGGCCACCAAGAGCCTGTCGGCCAGCTTCAGTGAGATAAGGATAAACCCGGTCGCTGTCTGCGGCGACGGAGTATGCGAGGACAACCTGGGCGAGGACGCCTCCAGCTGCTGCCTTGACTGCTCCTGCACTGACCCGACCCTGTTCTCGCCCCCGCAGGGCAGCATACTGGACTATTACTGCGACTATGACCAGTCAGACCCGGCCGACACGGGGGAGTGCAAGTACAAGAACGCCATAGGACTGGATGTCAAGAGCCCGACGAACACCGTCATGTTCACCAAGTGCGAGATAGACAACTCCCTGGACGTGCTGGTCGACATAGTGAACCCGCCCTCCAGGATGAGGGTGGACGGCTGGACAGCGACCATAGGCAGGGTAAGGGAGACAGTAGATGGCGGCACGGCCCAGGCATCCGGGAGCACGGCAGACCTACTGGAGGCGGACATCCCGCTTTTCGAGGCAATGGCCGACAAGCGCGCCGCAGGGGAGGGCCTCTCCCCGCAGGAACTGAACGTCATAAACAGGTACCTTTACCAGAGCCCCTGGAACCAGTACGCAGGGAACCTGGCCGGCCTCAGCGGGGATCCGGCGTCAGACGAGACTATGCTGAGGGACCATGCAGCCTACCTCAGAACCCAGGTCGACAGCCTCAGACTCCAGGAGCCCGACACAGGCCAGGCCACCAGCCCTGGGGTTTCAATGGAGAACACGGCTGTGAGGTGCGAGGAAAAGAGCGAAGGCACCTACAACTGCAGCATCAGGATACCCGCCATAAGCGACTGCAGGTCAGGCGAGACCTACATTTTCACCGGCAACACCCTTTCGGTTTCCCTCTCATACCCTGACGGCCCGATAAGGGAGATAGTCTCCCTCACGGACGATGTGGTGGACGCAGAGGTCAGGCAGAGCACCAGCACCCTGTTCGAGATAATGGAGGACTCCATAAGCAGGCTGCAGGGCAAGCTCGATGACATAGAGGACCTGATGTGGGAGAACATGAAATGGATGAGGAAATGCATGGACTGGAAGATAGCGGCCGCGATAGTGAACGCAGCCCTTGCGCTGATAGGGGCCGTGATGGACATAGCGGGAGTGGGCAGCGGCAAGCTTAAGGGAGGCTGGACCCAGCTGGGAAGCACCCTGGGAGGCGCCTTCATGTCCACGGTCAATGCGATATGCGATGTTGTCACGAAATACAACGAGGCGATGATAGAGTACCAGGCGGCAGAGATAGACCAGATAACAGGCGAGCTCTGCATGAACCTCTACCACCACCAGGTGGATGAGGGCCTATGCAGGGGCAAGGAAACCCAGTGCATGTCCCAGATGGCCAAGTGCCTGAGCGAGATGAGCAGCAAGATGAAGAGCCATTTCAGCAACATAGACAGCCTGGTGGGCCAGATGAGCAACAGCCTGAACACCGCATCAAAGTCCTGGGAGAACGTCGGGCAGGCGGCAAAGCAGATTGGAACAGGAAGCGACGAGAGCTCGGCCTTCGTGATACTTGAGAACAGCGTGATATCAGCCGTGGAAGGCAGGAACGTGTGCAGCCACAGCGGCGTGACAGGGAGCCAGCTCAATCCCGTCTGCAAGAACACGGTCATAAGCTACAAGGCGGCCAGATGCGATTCAGGCGGCAGGGCATTCGTCTCTTACACCACCGGAACCAGCAGCCTTGAGCAGCCCTGGACCACCGACAAGCGCTACGTGACCGACCTGACGGGCAGCATACCTGCCGGCGAGACGAGGACAGTCATATTCAAGGTGTACTGCGACGACAACAAGAACAACGTATTCGAGCTTGACGAGGATGAGTATCAGGAGGACCTGACCAAGACGATAACCTTCGAGGGAAGCAGCGGCACGGGAGGCAACCCGGCCTGCAGGTGCAAAGGATACGCTGGAGCGAACACGGGCTGGACGACGGACGGCTCCACCGCGAGTTCAGCAGACGACATAACGACCGCCAGCTCATCATCATACCAGATATACCAGGGAAGGATTTACACGTTCCAGTACGCAGGCACCACCTGGAGGATGGATGCTACCAACCTGATAATCACCCCACCTGTTGCACTCAGCCTGGCCTTCAAGAAAGGCGATGGAGACAATATTAAAACGGTCGTCCTGACCTCGGACAACACCCCTTCGGCATCAGTGGACCTGGACGGTGACGGAAGGGACGACATAGACGTCTCCCTGACAGACAATTATGACGGGAACAGGGGCTATGTCTACATAGAGATGATAGCCCTGTCAGGCGGCAGCGCCCTGATGGGCACAGTGCCGGTGGCCGAGGCCAAGCCCGTGGTCGAGATAGACGAGTCCCTGACCGACAAAAAGGTGGTTGTGGACACTGAGTCTGCCGGGATAACGTTTTTCGTCACGGACAAGGACGATGCGACAGTGTCTTACGAGGTGGACTTCGGCGACGGCAGCACGAAGGAGAAAGGCACCCTCACCCTGACCTACATCGCGCCCGGTGCCGGCACAAAATATGCCGGCAAGTTCGTCGGCTCCACGGTGGTAGAGCACATATACAGCAGAGAGGAAGAGTTCACGGTCACGGTCAAGGCGACGGACGAGGAGGACATGGAGGGGACAGACACGGTCAAGATAACGGCGAGCAAGACCAAGAGGCCAACCGTCGAGTTCCTGGTCGCCACCTCCAAAGAGGTGGTGTGGGGAGGGGAGGCCACCATATCCTTCAAGGTAACGGACCCGGACAGTGAGTCCGTGTACTATTACATAGAGGACGGCGAAGGCAGTGGATGGGACACCGTTAGTGCAGTTACCCTTTCAAGCGACAAGCATGAGGCCACGGTCACGAGGAAGGTAAGGTACGGGGACAAGGGAACCAAGACTGTGAAGATAATGTCTAGCGATGACAAAGGCTCAGGAGCTGAAAAGACCAAGGGGATAACAGTCACCGCCCCGCCTGCCCCCGAGAACCTGCAGTACGATTCGGTGTCAGCGGACAAGGATAACTTCAAGGTCAAGTGGAGCAACGTCCCTGAGCCAGCTGGCTTCGAATATGAGTACACAGTCCAGGACACCGGCGCCAACAGCAAAATAATAGTCACGCCAGGGGAGACCACGACAAACGCATGGATAAGGGACGCGGCCTCGGGCGACCACGAGCTGACAGTCTGCGTCACCAAGGTAAAGGGAGAGCTCCCTTGCATAGGCGATTCGGCCACCATGACAGTCAAATGCGAGGGAGCGGTTGGAGAGCTGACAGGGTGCTCCAAGACAGCATGAGCCGTGGTTTTTATTCTGGCTAGACCAATACTAAAGCATGCGCACAGCACTCGCAGCGCTGCTCGTCAGCGCCCTGATGCTCGCTTTCCCTGCGGCAGGCCTGCAGGAAGGCATGTACATGTCCATCCCGAACGAGACCATAAAATGCTTCGACATAACCCTTCCTGACGACGCAGGCGCCATACTTAAGGGGGAGGCAGAATACAGGCTGCAGATGGACCCGGCACCCTATGACACCTGGTCCGACCTGTCCGACCAGATAGTGAGGACTGACGAGAACAACACAGTCGTCATACCTGTCTGCTTCCGTTCCTACGGGAGGGAGATAGGCACGTGCGCCAAGCCCTTCACCCTGAGCATATCCTCTGACAGGACCCCAACAAGGACGGTCAGCGGGGGGGTCTGCGTCTCCACATACCAGGACATGGACACAGGCCCTGCCCTGGAGGAAGGCGAGGCCACAAGCTCTGGCATCAACGACAACAATGACGTGCTGTCCATGGCGTTCAAGAAGCCCATCAAGTACGCGCTTCCCGGGGGCCAGGCCACCTTCACCCTGCAGGTGCAGTCCCATGCCTCCCTCACGGTAGAGCTGACAGCGGATTCCAACGCGACGGTCTCCCCTGTCAGGTCAAGCCTGGCCACCTCGAGCGCAGCGCCCAAGAGGACGCTCGCCCTGACCGTGACTGCCCCGGAAGAGGAGGGGGAATACGGGATAGACGTCACAGGCAGGATAAGGAAATGCACGGGCAGCCACTGCACGAAGCACGCTTCGGCCACCCTGGCGGTGCAGGACACCATCCCTGAAGAGGGCGGGTTCACCGTGTCCATATTCCCCTCTAACTACAACGTCAAGGACCTGGAGGAAGTGCCATTCGAGCTCGCCATAACCAACAACGGTCCAACAGACAGCTTCTCCATAACGGCAGACTTCCCAGAAGGGATAGAGACTGATTTCGAGCCCTCCACAGTAACGGTAAACGGCGGGGAGGAGGGCCTGATGCTGTACCTGGTCACCCCCAGGAAGGTCTCGGCCCTGTACGAGCTGGAATTCACTGTCGAGAGGGGGGGCATCAAGAAGCCTGTCACGGCCTACCTTTCCACCAACGAGCTGCTCACTGACGCCATGAGGGAGGCTGACGAGGTGAAGGCCCTGGGAGACGGCGCCATAGGCCAGGAGGTGGACGAGTCCCTGGAAGGCTTCTTCGAGAGGTACCAGAGCAGGGAGTACGGGGACGAGCTGGAGACATACGGCGACCTGAAGGCCAGCCTGGACAGCGCCAGGGAGAAGGCCGCACAGGAGCCGGCCAACGGGGGCATACAGCCCACACAGCCCGGTCCAGGGACGCAGCCCCCGGGAGGCATGGACCTGACCCTCATCATAATAATCGTTGTGGTTGCGGGAGGCGCCATAGCAGCCTTCCTGCTCCTCAGGAAGAGGGGAGGGAAGGAAGAGGCGGATATACCGGAGCTGGAGAGGTTCTAATAGAAACTTGTTTCAGCCTGGGCGACCGTGGCGCAGGTACCTAATACTCTTCCTCGAGTTCTTTCTCGAGCTCCTCTTTGGGCTTCTTCTTCCTGAGCTTGGTGAAATAGTACCATCCGCCGACAGCCACCACGGCTATAAGGGCTATTATCACTATTGCCACTGCAGTCATGTTGGCCTCTCCCCCTGTAGTGGCGGGCGGAGTGGTTGGGGGCGCTGCCGCGGAAGAGGCAGACAATGTGGAAAGGGCAGCTATCCTGCCCCTGGCTTCATCGAGCTCCTTCTTGGCGAGCCCGTAGCTGCCTGCCTCGAAGTCCTCCCTGGCAGCCTCAATCCTGGAGCTTATGTCGTCTATGAACCCTGACACCACGGAGTCCGAGAGCTGCGCCGATGTCAGGCCGAGCTCCGCCACGTCGAGCTCCTCCTCCGCGTTCTCTATGATGGAGGTCATGTCCTCCTCTATGTCCAGGCTGACGAATATCGTGGCCGAGCCCTCGGAACTGGCTATGTTGACAGTCCCAGCATACACCCCGCTCGTGGTGGGCGTCACCGTGACAGTGGCGGTCCCTGTCCCTGAGGCCATCACCACAGATGGCAGCTCCGCCGTGGCAATGTTGGATATGGCGCCCCCAAGGGTGTAGGTGAGACCGGTCGCGTCTGTACCGGCATCATTAGTGACAGTGAATGTCCTGCTGAGCTCCTCGCCCTCCAGGCCGCTGGCCGTCCAGATGGCTGGGGAAACCGACAGTTCCTGTCCTGCTGCCACTGGCGGGCATTCCTCTCCCCCGGGCTCCCCTATGATGGACACCCAGACCTTGAAGGGTATGGTTCCCACCACGCTGCTGCCTGAGAGGACCTCTGCCTCCCCGTTTAGCCTGAGGTCTGCCTGGGAGCCAGAGAACTTGACGGTGAAGAACGTGCTCTCGTTCGTGTCCAGGCTGTCCTTGTCGAGGGTTATATCCAGGTACGAATCCAGGGCATCAGGCACCTTGACGGTAAGGTTGCTCACCAGGCCTCCCGTGTTGCTGAGCTTGAAGCCTGTCTGCTCATAGGGCTGGCCCCTTTTCACCAGCCAGCTGGGCTCCACCTTCCCTGCCTGCAGCACGCCAGGGCCTGTCGTTCCTGCCGCCTCGCCGACCGTCACCCTGGTAAGGGAACTTCCCCAGTCGCTGTTGCCTGTCAGCGCCCCCCAGAACGAGAGGTAATACTCCCCCTGCTCCAGGTCGATATTTCCCGTGAACCTGTCAGTCACTATGTTATAATCAAGCTGCCTGTTCACGTGGACAGGCGTCAGGTCTCCCTTGTGGACAGAATAGTACATGGCCGAGGGTATGCCTCCCCTGGAGGAGACCACCATGTATACGGTGTTCCCGGTCACCTGTATGGTGGGAGCCACCTCTATGCTGCCTATGTCCACCTGCTCTGTCAGGTTGGACTTGGCCTTGTGCTGGTCAATCGCTTCCAAGAACATGGTGTAAGGTGACAGCCCGATGGTCGAATACTCGAAAGGGACCGGTCCGCACGTGGACCCGCTGTCCGAGTTGGAGAAGTAGCAGACGAACCCGTCGTCAGTCCTGGGGAACAGGCCGTATGCGTTCTCCACCCCGGGGACGGTCCACCCGACCCTTATTGATGCGCCATAGCCCGCGTCAGCTACAGCCAGGAAGCTGGAGTTCACCGAAAGCACGGGCGGTATGAAAGTGACATTGGGGGTCTTGAGCGCCTGGGCTCCCGGGAGTGACATCATGAAAAAGAGCGCAAAGGCACAGACCAGCAACTTTCTCATACTATATAATTGTTACACTCTATATAATAATATTATCATGGCCAGGAAAAGCAGCGTGCAGACCACCCTGAAGGGGGGAAAGGTGACCATACTGGCAGACTGCAGGGAGGCGGGCTCCAGGGTGCTGGGCTTCCTCCAGGAGCATGACGCAGACGTCAGGAAGGCCCAGCTGAAGGTCGGGGACTACATATGCTCTGACAGGGTCTGCATAGAAAGGAAGACGATGCAGGATTTCATCCAGTCGATATTCGACCAGAGGATATTCAACCAGATGGGGGAGCTGAAAGGCTCCTATTCCAGGCCGGTCCTGATAATAGAGGGTGACATAGAGCACTTCTCGGAGAGGAACGTCAACCCCAACACGATAAGGGGGGTCTTATCATCAATAGCGGTGGATTACCAGATACCCCTACTCTGGACAGCGAACCAGAGGGAAACCGCAGGGCTGATATACTGGATGGCCAGGAGGGAGCAGAACGGCTCCAAGAGGGAACTCCAGGTCAGGGCCAACAAGAGGGCCAATGGTATGGACAGGCGGCAGGAGTTCCTCGTGGCAGGGCTGCCGCATGTGTCCAACGTCCTGGCAAGGAGGCTGCTGGACCACTTCAAGACGCCCAGGAAGGTCTTCTCTGCCAGCGAGACCAAGCTAAGAAAGGTGCCCAAGATAGGTAAAGAAAAGGCAAAACGGCTGTCAGAGGTGCTTGACACGCCCTACAGGGGCTCATAACCTCTTGCATGCTTCCAGGAAGCCCTTGAAGAGCGGGTTGGGTTCCAGGGGCCTTGAGGTGAATTCTGCATGGAACTGCGTGCCCACCATGAATGGGTGCCCCGGAAGCTCGAATATCTGCATTATCCTCTTCTCAGGAGCCATCCCTGAGAACACCATCCCCTTGCTTTCCAGCCTGTCTATGTATTTCGTGTTCAGGTTCCACCTGTGCCTGAACCTTTCCCTGACTTTCTTCTTCCCGTACAGCCTGTGGGCCAGGGTGCCCTCCTTTATCATCATGTCATGTCCCCCGAGCCTCATGGTTCCCCCAAGGCCCTTTATCTCCTCCTGCTCCGGTAGTATGCATATCACAGGCTCCTTGGTGTCGGGGTCGAATTCCGTGCTCGTTGCGCCCCCTATCCCGCACACGTTCCTGGCGAAATCCAGGACGCCTATCTGGAACCCCAGGCACAGCCCGAGGTAAGGTATCTTGTTCTCCCTGGCATGCTTCGCGCAGAGTATCTTGCCTTCTATCCCCCTGGAACCGAAGCCCCCGGGAAGTATGATGCCATGGACGCCCTCCAGGGCCTCTGCCGCCTGCTTCTCATCCTCTATCTTGGTGGTCTCTATCCATCTTATCTTTACCCTTGTGTTCAGGTATGGCGCAGTGTGCTCCAGAGCCTTTAGTATTGACATGTAGGAGTCATGCACCCCGGTGTACTTCCCTGACATGGCTATCACCAGCTCCTTTTTCGCGTTGTCTATGTGCTGCACGAGTTCCTCCCACTCCCCCCATTCTATCGTGGGGGTCTTGGAGTTTAGCCCCAGTATCTTTGACATCTCCCTGTCCAGGCCGGAATTCTTCAGCTGTATGGGCACCCTGTGTATGTTGTCGGTGTTGCTCATGTCAATCACCCTGTTGACGGGCACGTTGGAATACACGCTGAGCTTCTCCCTTATCTTCAGGCCGACATGGTTGTTGGCCCTGCAGACTATTATGTCAGGCTGTATGCCCAGTCCCATAAGGGCCTTTACCCCCAACTGGGCCGCCTTAGACTTCTGCTCCCCCAGAGAGCTGGGCTGGAGTATGTACACCACGTTCACGAAGCAGACGTTCTCCTTACCCTCCTCGTATGCCAGCTCCCTCATGGCCTCTATGAAATATGAGTTCTCCAGGTCCCCGACTGTCCCTCCTACCTCTATCAGGACAATGTCGGCCCCTGACTTTTGGGCCAGCTCCCTCATGAACCCCTTTATCTCCCCGGTGACATGGGGGATGAACTGCACGTCCCTTCCCAGGTACCCCCCTGCCCTCTCCTTGTCCGTGATGTTCTTGAATACCTTCCCTGCGGTGAGGTAGTTTCCCTTGGCATGGGTCTGGTTCAGCATCCTCTCGTACGTGCCCAGGTCCAGGTCGCATTCTGTACCGTCGTCCAGGACGAACACCTCCCCGTGCCTGTAGGGGTTCAGTGTGCCTGCGTCATAATTCAGGTAGCCGTCGAACTTGACCGGCTGAACCTTCAGGCCGTAGAGCATCTTCAGCATCGTCCCCACACAGGAGCTGAAAGTGCCCTTTCCCACGCCGGATATGACGGAGCCTGTTATCACCATGTACTTGGTCTTTCCCTTCTTGTAGCCTTCCGGCACGGAGGTGTAGAACTCGTGGTCGTCAGTCTTCTTGGAGAGCTTTCCGAGCTGCTCCTCTTTCGTCTCCTTCGGCATAATTATATTGGGACGTGAGAATAAAAAGGTTTCGCGGGATGGTGAAAACAGGCATCAATCGTCGTCTTCCCTGACCCGCATCTTGTTGAATATGTCCCTTCCTCTCTCGCTGTCGACAAGGAAATTGCCTGCCAGGACGTTCCTCCCGACTATCACAGGGAAGGTCATGTGGGACCTGTCCTGCAGGTTGACCTCAGTGTCGAACTTCTTGCCCTTTATGCCTATGGCGGCCTTCACGACAGGCCTCCTGACACTGTTCTTCACTGATGCTGCCCTGACGAACGTCGTCCTTATGACCGGCCCCAGGTTCACCTTTGCCGCCAGCTTGACGTCGACAGAGGTCGATCTGGCGCCTGTGTCGAAGAGCGCATAGGTCTCGATTGAGCCCTTGTCGCCTATCAGCTTTATCTTCTCCACAAGGCCGACTGTTTCTTTAGCCATATACAATATTAAACCGGCTGCTTAAAATTACTTATGCCGTATGTCTCCCACCCCCTCATAAGGGAAAGGACCCTCGAGGAGAGGGATTACCAGAAATCCGTGCTTGAGACAGCCAGGAAAAGGAACACGCTGGTGTGCCTTCCCACTGGCCTGGGAAAGACCCCTGTGGCCATAGCCCTGGCCGCAGAGAGGCTAGAGAAGCATCCCGGCTCCAGGGTCCTGGTCCTGGCGCCCACCAGGCCCCTCGTGAACCAGCATTTCGAAAGCTTCAGGAAGTTCCTGAAGGTTGACGGGAAGGAGATGCAGGTCCTCACAGGGGTTATACCCCCAGGGAAGAGGAAGAGCCTCTACATGGAGAAGCGGTTGATATTCGCCACCCCCCAGACCCTCCAGTTCGACATAAAGAACGGGAGGGTGT
Source organism: uncultured archaeon (assembly GCA_964555875.1). GTDB lineage: Archaea > Aenigmatarchaeota > Aenigmatarchaeia > QMZP01 > QMZP01 > DAOVIL01. The sequence goes on along the minus strand of CAZKUD010000004.1, from coordinate 73,131 downwards.
CCCTGAAGGAGTTCAGCCTGCTGGTGCTGGACGAGATACACCATGCGATAGGGGCATACGCATACCCCCTTGTGAGCACGGCCTACATGGAACAGGCCGAGAACCCGCTCATACTAGGCCTGACAGCCTCTCCGGGCGGGACCACCCAGAAGATAAAGGAGATATGCAGCAACTGCGGGATAGACGCTATCGAGGTGAGGGGAGAGGAAGACAAGGACGTGTCCCCGTACGTGAAGGAGAAGAGGATGGAATGGGTGGAGGTGGACCTTCCCCCCAGCTTCCTGGAGATAAGGAACGAGCTGATATCCGTGCATTCCCGGAGGATGGAATCGCTCAGGAGGATGGGGTTCATAAGGGGCAAATACGCCAACAAGAAGATGCTGCTCGATCTCCAGGGCAAGCTGATAGGGGCCATAAAGCGGGGCGACAAGAGGGCCTTCACCGGCATAAGGGCGGTCGGGCATGCCATAAAGGTGGACCATGCCTTGGGGCTGCTGGAGACCCAGGGGATAACGTCCCTGGAGAGCTACTGGAGGAAGCTCAGGTCAGACCCGAAGGCTAGGCACCTCATCAGCGACCCGAAGGTTAACAGGGCAATGGAACTCACGAACGATCTCTTCAGGCAGGGGAGCACCCACCCCAAGATAAGCAGGCTCTGCACGATAGTCAGCAGGTTCCTGTCCGAGAGCCCCAAGGGGAAGATAATAATATTCGCCTCTTACAGGGACACTGTCCGGGACATAGTTATCGCACAGGGCAGGATAGAGGGCGCCAAGCCTGTCGAGTTCATAGGCCAGAAGGGCGGCCTGAGCCAGAAGGAGCAGATGAAGAGGATAAGCGACTTCAGGGACGGGAAGCACAACATACTGGTGGGCACTTCCATCTCTGAGGAGGGCCTGGACATACCCTCTATGGATTTGGCGATATTCTACGAGCCCGTCCCGTCCGAGATAAGGTCCATCCAGAGGAGGGGAAGGGTAGGCAGGCAGGTAGCAGGCAAGGTGATAGTCCTGATAACCAGGAACACCCGGGACGAGGCCTATTTCTGGTCAGCGAAACAGAAGGAAAAGCGCATGAGAAAGACCCTCCGGGGCATGTCTTCGGGGGGGCCCACACAGCCGGATTTGGGTAAATTCTGATTTTATCACTATACTGTAGTAGCGAAAACTTTATAAAGGGGTGATTCATATAATTACTATCGAGTGAATACTCAATCTGGTGATTAGATGTCTGTCAAAGGAGGAAAGCACAAGTGCCCTGAATGCGGTTCCGCTAAGATACAGTACGACCCTGTGAGGGGAGAATCTGTCTGCGGCTCATGCGGCTCTGTCCTGAAGGACTCCATGATAGACATGACCCAGGAGTGGAGGGCATTCGACGAGGACCAGAGGTCCAGGAGGGTGAGGACAGGCGCTGCCCTGACCCCCACGAAGCACGACCACGGCATAACCACCGAGATAGGCAAGGGCAGGGGCGAGCTGTTCAAGGTGGCCTCCAAGAAGAGGGCCCAGTACTACAGGCTCACCAAGTGGCACAAGAGGCTGATAAAGTCCCGTGACAGAAACATATCATTCGCGTTCTCAGAGCTCCAGAGGCTCATATCTTACCTCCACCTCTCCCGTGCAGTGCACGAGAAGGTGGCCAACCTCTACCAGAAGGCCGTAAACAAGGGCCTGGTGAGGGGCAGGTCGACAGAGTCCATAATAGCGGCGCTTCTCTACATAACGTGCAGGGAAGAGGGCGCTCCCAGGACGCTCGACGAGATATCAAAGGCGTCCGGGATAGACAAGAAGGACATAGGCAAGACATACAGGTACATAGCCAGGAAGCTCGTGATAAGGATACTTCCCGCCAAGGCCCAGGATTACGTGCCCAGGTTCGGCTCGCTCCTGGGGCTTTCAGAGAAGGTCCAGGTCAAGGCAGTGGACGTTCTGGACGACGCCAGCAAGCATGACGTCACGTCAGGCAAGGGCCCGATAGGCGTGGCGGCCGCGGCCCTCTACATAGCAGCCGTCCTGCAGGGCGAGAAGAAGACCCAGAGGGAAGTTGCGGACATAATCGGCGTGACCGAAGTTACCATCAGGAACAGGTACAAGGAAATGATAGAGGCCCTCGGCATAAAGGAAGAGGTCGAGGAACGGGTCAAGGAAGAGGAACTCGCTTAATTCTCACTGGTGATTTTGCATGTCAGATGAACAAAGGAATAGGATTGTAACCGGAAGGGGGGACATAGTCAAGGTGGGCACAAGGGGCAGGCTTCCCATCCCCGCAAGGGCCTACAGTTTCCTGGAAAGGCCCACAAGGGTCTGCACATTCGTGTCATCTGAAGGCACCATGATGATAGGGAACCATGATGATATCATGCCCAGGCTGGAGAGGGGCATCCGGAGATACCTTAGCGAGGGGGAAGACGCCGAGGAGAGGTCCAGCACCATCCAGCTTTTCCTTTCAGGCATAGAGGCAGCAGAAGTCTACAGGGGAAGAAGGATACTCATACCCAACCAGCTCGAGGAGATGGGCAACCCGAGGGAAGTGGTCTTCAGGTACAACCCCGCCAGCGGGGACATAGAAGTGTCCCCAAGGCTGCAGGAGGCAGCTTACCCCCTCGTCAAGAGGCGGGAGAAATACCCCATCATCCTTTCAGGAAAGCCCAAGGCCTCTTTTTTTAACCAGCTCAGACAAAGATAAAGCATGGCAACATCTGCCAAGCCTGTGCAGAAGCAGGAGGAGAGGGACGGCCGGGGAAACCTCAAGGTGAAGCAGAAGGTCGACCAGAAGATAAAGCACGAGCATACCAGGCCCAGCCTCACCATGGGGCAGAGGGCAGCAGACCTCATGACCAGGTGGGTGGGCAGCTGGAAGTTCATAACCGCCCTCTTCGTCATAATGGCCGTCTGGATGGCCATGAACCTTTACCTGATACTCTTGCAGTCCCTTTTCGGGGCCCAGGCCATCCCGTGGGACCCTTACCCGTTCATACTCCTCAACTTCGTGCTCTCCTGCCTGGCTGCAGTCCAGGCGCCCATCATACTGATGAGCCAGAACAGGCAGTCAGAGGTCGACAGGAAGAGGGCTGAATACGACTATGCTGTCAACAGGAAGGCCGAGAGGGAAGTCGCTGACATGCAGAAGGACCTGGACGAGATAAAGCGCCTTGTGAAGGCCATCAGCAGGAAATAGTTTTCTTGGTGCACGTTTCATTAATTAACTATTAGCAAGACCAACGGCTAGTTAATATAAAGTTCCCGTATTATATAATTAATAGAGGGAGATAAGATGCCTAGCCGAGCGGCTGCCATATTAGCAATAGCCTCAGTCATATTCCTTTCCATGTCCTTTGCAGGCTCAGCCCTGATATCATTCCAGAACCCCTACACTGGCTTCAGCAACATAAGCGTCGCCCAGTCAGGATTTGTGGGCCAGAATCCTCAGGACAGCACAGGAAGCTCGATAATATACGGGGATTTCGACGGCGATGGTCATGATGATGTTCTCATATATTCCAACAACGGGGGGTTCAACAACGGGAACCTCTACCTCTTCTATGGTCCAATACACGACGTGCAGGGCATAAACACGACAAACTACGACGCCTTCTGGTATGGGACGGGCACAGGCGTCTATTTCGGGAGCGCTTTAGCAGTGGGAGATTTCAACAACGACAGCTACGATGACATCCTGGCCGGCGCCTTCAATTACGACTCCTGGTCAGGGCCCAACTCCTATGTCGGGTGCGTATTCCTAATCTACGGGCAGCCACAGAGGTTCAGGGGGGCCACGAACATGCAGAACCCAGGCCTTATACCGCCTGTGGGCAGCAACCCATACAACTGGTCCTGGTGCGGAGAGCATAGTGGGGACACACTAGGATATTCCGTGGCTGCAGGTGACATCAACGGCGACGGTTATGACGACATGCTCATGGGCGCCCCCAGCACAGACCACTATGGCACAGGCCTTAACGACGAGGGTGCAGTCTACATAGTGTACGGGAATTCCTCTGTATACAATGACCCAAATCTCGCGAACCGCTGGAGCCTGAACGTTACATCATTTGTGAACGCGACATTGTATGGTGAGTGGTTCCAGGACAGGTGCGGCTACGGGATATCAAGCGGTGGGGACTTCAACGACGACGGATACGAGGATGCCCTTTTCGGCTGCGCGTATGCTGACGAGCCATCTGGGGCAGGCAACGATGTGGGAAGGGCCTACCTGCTTTACGGAAGGCAGGGTCCCTATCTCGGGCAGTCCGATAATGTCACCAACAACGCCAGCTACTGGTACGGAGAGGCCAACAACGACCTCCTGGGCTCATTCTCAACGTCAATCTCCGGAAACATCGATGGTGACCAGTATGATGATATCGTGATACCCAATGACTATGCTTCATTCTCCCCAGGAGTTACTGAAGGCAAGGTCTACCTTAAGTATGGCCAGGGAGGCGTCCAGTACCCCATGGGGCAGGCAAGGAACATAAGCTCAGTTGATGCCGAGTGGTACGGCGAGGCTGACGGCGACAACTTCGGGAGGTGGACCAGGGCCAATGGAGACATAAACGAGGACGGCTATGATGACCTGGTCGTGGGCGCGTATGAACGCATGAGCCCGTTTGGCGACTCCCAGGCGGGCCAGGTCTACCTCTTCTACGGGCAGTCCAGCAGGTTCAGCAGTTCCATAAGCGCTGCCAACTACAACTCAACTTGGTATGGAGAGGACCAGCAGGACTGGCTGGGCTATGACATAGCCATCTCAGGTGACATCAACGACGACGGCTCTGATGACATAATTGTCGGCGCGACGGGTTGGGGAGCCCCAGGCAAGGCTTACGTCCTCTTCGGCAACAACAACATATCCCTCATAAGTGACGTGTTCGTCAATGCCACGTCAGCCATGAATGGGACAGATGACAACCTCACCTGCTGGGTCAACGCCACTGACGACGACCCGCTGGACAACCTGACATACAGCGGCTTCTGGTACAAGGACGGAATCCAGAATTACATCTGGCACTGGAACGCTTCCTATCCCAGGACAAGCCATTACGGTTATGGCATAGGCACAGACTGGTACAACAACGTGTACGTGACGGGGTCCCAGCTCAGCTACCCCTTCCTTGTCAAATACCTGCCCAATGGCACGCTCGACTGGAACATTACCATACCCACTGTAGTGGCCTCATACAGGCTGGCTGTTGACAAGTCCTCTGATATCGTGGTGTCTCTCGACCAGTACATAGGGGGCAAGAAGTCCGGCATGGTACATAAGTATGATGACGACGGCTACATGAAGTGGAACTCCTCCTACACCACCAACGTGGCCAATGACGAGATATACGGCTATGGCATAGCCGTGGACAGCCAGAACAACGTCATACTGGCCGCAAGGAAGTACAACAGCTTCGGCAATGCCAACGACGGCATACTGAGCAAGTTCGACCAGTCAGGCAAGAGCCTATGGAACGTGACCTGGGCAAGCGGCATAGACACCTCTAACTATTTCGTGGACGTGGGGACGGACAGCCAGGACAATGTAATAGCCCTGGGCCACAACGGCACCTACTATTACTGGGTCATAAACAAGTACATGCCGAACGGAAGCCTTATGTGGTCGGAACCGTTCATTGCCGGGGGCTCGGCCTTCTCCAACTTCCCGCATGCCCTTGCTATTGACAGCCAGGACAACATAATAGTGACAGGAGACAACTGCACGAGCATAGGATACGAGGGAGTGTGCGACATATTCGTCGCAAACTACAGTTCATCCGGAACCCAGAACTGGAGGTTCACCTGGGGAACCTCATCCGGCCCAGACCTGGCATATGACGTGGCCATAGACAGCATGGGCCAGACCATAGTGACAGGAAACGCATCTTCCTACGGCTTCGGAGGGGACATGCTGGTCCTGATACTCAACGGCACAGGCGACATGGTGATGAACTGGAGCATAGGTGATCCGGGCTCAACCGAGATGGGATACGGTATAGCTGTTGACAATCATGATAACCTCCTCGTCACTGGAAGGGACGACGACTACGGCTCTGTCCCGGCTGTGCTTTACAAGTACGGCGGCTTCTCCAACACCATAACCGGCACAGGGCTTGGTATTGCCGGCACCCTGAACAGCTCAATGACGCAGGTGGGGGAGAACTGGACCTGCAAGGCCAAGGCGTTCGACAGGTCAGAGTACACCGCATACAGCACGAGCAAGAACGGCGTCCTGATAAGTGACGTCATATACTGGATCAACATAACCTGGCCCGAGGGTATTTATGAGCCCCAGAACGCCAGCGTGACATGGGGGACGCACAAGTCCGAGTTCAACATAACCTTCCAGGAGTTCTCGGGTTCATCCGGACAGAACATCGAGTGCCAGATAAGGCGCTCGGACAACTCCACCTTAGTCCTGAACGAGACGCTGTCAAGCAGCTACAGCAATGTGACTTACAACCTGAGCTACACCCTGACTGCCAATGACTGGGACAGCAGCTACATAGACAGGGACCAGCCATGGTACGTCTACAACTGCTCCCTGAGGGCCAGCGAGGGAGGTTCAGCCATTTACACCAACTCATCCGACTACGGCAGCCCGCTCCGGAAGAACATATTCGTCCACGGGAACTTCTGGACCAAGTTCGACACCCAGACTGACGACGGCTACAAGGCCCAGTCGTGCTACCAGGGCTTCGACAAGGTATACTTCAACAACACCAGGAGGTGCGACTGGGCGGGAGACGTGACGTTCTCGGTCAAGATGTCCCAGGGAGCCCAGGTGGAGGGCTGGTGCCATAACGGCCAGGACGACGACACGGATGCGGCAACCGACTGCTCTGACGACGACTGCAGCGGCATAACGTACTCCTGCCTCAGCCACCCGTCGCTCCCTGACCCTGCCTTCAACTACTCCGGGACCGCCGTCTGCAGCAACGGCGTCTGCAGCGAGACAGCCACTGTCGGCGGGTACCCTGTGACATATTACTTCAACCAGTACGTCAGGAACAGCTCTACAGAGTCCCTGAAGGTCAGGTTCGATGCAGGCAACCACAACGACGCCCAGGGGAGGATAATGGAGTTCGCCATAACCAGCCTCCAGTCAGGCAACTGGACAGGCTGCGACAAGTACGCGGGCCCGGGCTCCCACAACCTGACCCAGACGTCAACCAGCGGGATAACATGCAAGGCCTGGGAGCAGAGCAGCTATTCCGGCGACATAGACATGGTCCTGTACACCAACCTGAGCAGCTACGGGGAAGGCCAGACCACCTTCGAGCTGACCATAACGCAGTACGGCGACAGCCTGCTGATAGAGAACATCCCCCTCTACATAAACGACAGCTCCCCAACGGCCTGGAACGAGAGCGACCCGATGGCGGGCGTTATAGACGACCCCTGCGCTGACTCCTGGGACAACGACATGGACTACTATTCTAACTGCGCTGACCAGGACTGCGACCTGCAGGTGGGAGGCTCGGACTGCACGGGGGGAGACGCCTACTGCGAGTACGGGCTGGAGCTCACATGCTATGACTGCTTCAACAACGACGCAGAGGACGGGTACGACTGCGCGGAGGCGGAATGCGACCTGAAGCCCGGGGACTACCAGGACATGACCAACCTCTGCGAGTACCAGGAGGGGGCCGGCTTCAGCAACGCCACGCACGAATCATTCTACCCCTGGAAGACCGCCTGCCAGGACACGTTCGACAATGACCAGGACGCAGCCTCCCCGTACGGCCCGCTGCTCAACATAGACTGCTGCGACACCACCGTCTGCTGGCAGAAGGGCGGGACCAGCACGGACACCTCCAACTTCCCCTGCCCGGCACAGGAGAATAATACCGCCAACAACACGGTCGGCAGCTGGTGCCATGACGGCATAGACAACGACTATGACGACGGCTCCAACAACGCCGACTGCAACGTGAACACAGGGGCCGACTGCAGGGACTATGACTGCAGGGGCGTCTCCAACACCACGCACACCTGCCCTGTCCATGAGGCCTACAACCTGACAGGCCAGTTCAACGCCTCCCAGTGCTTCGACGGCATAGACAACGACCTGGACAACCCGTCCATGACATACAACGCGCCAGCGGCCAACATAGACTGCGCTGACCTGGACTGCCTCGGGGTCGCCAACCCGGCCAACCCGAATCAAGTCTGCTATCCTTACGAGTTCAACCTCGCCCAGCACTACCAGTTCTGCGCTGACAGCTTCGACAATGACGGGGACGCCCATGCGGGATGGCCAGGGGGCACTGACTGCGGAGACTCTGACTGCTACCAGCAGTTCAACGGATGCGGCCCCTGCCCGGAGGAGGAGAACGTGACCTGGGACTCATGCGCCAACGGCCTGGACGATGACTATGACAACACTGCGGATTCCTTCACGGATGGCCAGGACTGCGCTGACATAAACTGCTCAGGGGAGATAGGCTCCACGGCCAACGGGGAGAGATGCGAATACGGGACCGAAACCAGCTGCTTCGACGGCTTCGACAACGATGCGCAGGGAGGGGCTGACTGCGCCGACAGCGACTGCAACGGCGTGGGATGGTGCGAGCACGGAACCGAAACCACCTGCTCAGACGATTTGGACAATGATGCCGACGGCTACATTGACTGTGTGGATACTGACTGCTATGGAGTGGGCACATGCTCCCCCAAGCTCTGGTCCACTGTGGGGTGCCTGACAGTGCCCGCCTGGACAGGCAACTCCCGGGTGGGCTCCAGCACCATATACACCAACCACCTGTACAGGCTGCATGTCTATGACAACTTCACGATAAACATAACCGGAACAGGCACTTACTGGGCGATAGCCATGATAATAGGCAAGACCTCCCCGCCTGCTGACCCCTTCCCCTTCAATGCCACCAACTGCACCCTTATAGACCCGACAGACAGCCTCCAGTGGGTGACCAGCGGTGACGACCTGGGAACCATACAGGACATAAACGTCTCCCAGTCCACCCCACTGAACGGCTTCTCGATATCCCTGACATGCGGCGGGAACGAGAGCGCGCAGTCAGAATCCTACCCGGTGACCATAAGCAACCAGCTGAGCAGCGGGACGGAATCAGGCAGCAAGACCCACAGCTACACCATATACGAGAACGTGGCGCCTTCAGTCCACAGGATAGAGGCGGGCCCGGTCAATGCCACTGACGGGATAAACATACCCTACGGGGGCACCGTAAGGTACAGGGCAAACGCGAGCAATGACCCTTCGGGCATATGCCAGTGCCAGTTCGACCTGGACAGCTCCTCCTTCCCGAACACTGACGGCGACTGCACTTACTCCACGACATACACCCAGGACGACGGCGTCTACACCGTACGGGCCAGGTCCAGGGACAGGGCCAACAACCTGGGCTCCTACGGAGGCAGCAGGACGTTCCAGATAAACGTCATGCCCGTTTCTACCAGCACCAATATAAACAAGACAGAGCCCTTCTTCTACAGCACAGAGGACATGGGCTTCGGCGCCAGCTTCCAGACCTCCAGCGACGGGAGCTTCCCGGGGACCTGCAACTATTACATCCAGGACGCCATGGGCAGTGTATATTCCTCCGGCACCCTGACGAAGACCAGCCTGGGCTCAGGGGCAGCTGAATGCAACGGGACCATACCAGTGCCGAACATCGACATGCTGTACACGGTCTACGTAAACATAACGGACGAGGACGGCGACCAGGTGAGCTCCGAATCCAGGGTATTCTATGTCTGCGACAGCCTGGCCAGCAATGGGACGGGCTGGACCTGCGCCAAGGCAGACTTCGACCAGGACGGCTGGACAGAGGGCGTCACCATAAGCATGTACGGGCAGGGTTTCGTGTGCGACATGTGCCCGGGCCAGGTGAACACGGGAAGGGACGACGACGCTGACGGGATAGACAACGTCTGCGACCTGAGCTGCGGCTTCATAAACAACGACACCACCATGATACAGGACCTGAACGTGACAGGGGACTGCTTCATAATAAACGCCAGCAACATCACGTTCGACTGCGCCGACTACATCCTGAGGGGAGACGGCTCCGGGATAGCCATAAACGTGACAGGCCAGGAGAACGTTTCCATCTTCAACTGCACCATACTCAACTTCACTGATGCCATCATGCTGCATGACAGCAACTCCAGCCATGTGTGGGAGAACACCCTGTACAACAACAGCAATTCAGGCGTTATTGTCGAGCTGTCAAACAACGGCACGCTGGAACAGAATAATGTAAGCTCCAACGCCCAGGGCGTCTACCTGGACACTTCCGAGAACATTACTGTGTACAACAACACAGCGGATTACAATTACATAGGCATCTATGACTACAACTCAATTTTCAACTCAATCCGGCTCAACACCGTGCGCGACAGCAGCCAGTCCGGCATCTACCTGGACAGCGCTGAAAACATCACGGTTTCCGGCAACGCCTTGGAAAGGAACCCTGTTGGCATACTGCTGGATTCAGCAGACAACAACTCAGTATGCCTCAACACCGTGCGCGACAGCAGCCAGATAGGAATACACCTGGACAGCGCTGAAAACAACACCATCAGCAACAACACATTCCTGGAAAACCAGATAGGGGCAAACCTGACAGACAACTCGGTCGGCAACGTGCTCTACTCCAACAATTTCACCGGAAGCATTGGCTACCATGCTGGCTCAGTTTCAGGCAACATGTTCTACAGGACAAACACATCCAAGCCCCAGGGCTACCAACACGAGGGCAACACGTGGGACGACCTCAGCACCCTGCAGATATTCGACACTGACGGCGACGGTTTCGGGGACTACGGCTCACAGTATCCCTACAACGCAACCAACGGGGCCAACGTGACAGGGTTCGTCAACGACCTGGGCCCGTACCCAGCCAACCTGACGACTGTGGTGGCCTGGCTCAACATAAGCTTCCCGGAGGGCGTTTACGAGCCCTATAATGCGACCATACCGGGCACGCACAAGTTCGACTTCAACATAACATTCCAAAACTTCAGCGCCTCTTCGGGCAGCATACTCGAGTGCGAGATAGAGATGTCCAACGGCAGCATGCTTTACCTGAACAAGACGCTTGGCAGCAGCGTGAGCAACGGCCAGGAATACCTTAACCACAACATGAGCTTCTCGGACTCCTACAACAAGACCTCTCCCTGGTGGGTGCACAATTGCTCCCTGTACAATTCAGGGAGGGGGCTCCTGTACACCAACGCTACAGACTACGGGAGGGAGCCCTGGCTGGGCAAGAAGATATTCGTCCACGGGAACACCTGGAACAGGTTCGACGACATAGGCGACGACGCCTACAGGGCGCTCGACTGCTTCCTCCAGTTCGACAAGGTGTTCTTCAACAACACCTACAGGTGCGACTACTCCGGTGACGTAGCCTTCGCGGTGGCAATGAGCAGGGGCGTCAACATAGAGGGCTGGTGCCATGACGGCCAGGACAATGACGGGAACGTCCTGTCGGACTGCGGTGACCAGTACTGCGGAGGCATAACCTACTCCTGCGCCAACCATACGCCAGTCGACGACCCGTTCGGGGGGACATGCTCGAACGGCATATGCTGGGAGACCAAGACAGTGGGCGGGCACTCCACGACATACTATTACACCAGGTACGTCCAGAACGGCGGCACGCTGAAGTTCAGGTTCGACGGGGGCAGCTACTCCACCGGACAGCCGATAGCCTTCGCCCTGACAGACCTCGATGACGGATTCGTTTCGTACGGCAAGTACCCTGCACCGGGCTCTCATAACCTCACAAGCGACCAGATAGCCCAGTCAGGCGGCCAGAACGTGACCTACAAGGCGGAGGACGCATCAGGCTACACAGGCGACATAGACATGGTCATGTACGTCAACCTGACCAGCGGATGGTCTTCTGGCGAGCACAACATAACGGTCTCCATAACTCAGTACGGCTCCAACCTGATAATCTACGACGTGCCCATAATAGTAAGCTCCTCGGCACCCACCAACTGGAACGAGACAGAGGAGATGTCAGGGACAATATCCGCGCCATGCTCTGACCCGGCAGTGAGCGGATACGTGCCCGACAACGACCTGGACTACTACCCCAACTGCGCTGACCAGGACTGCGACGGGTTCATAGGCGGCACAAACTGCACCTCAGGGAACGCCTATTGCGAGTACGGCCTGGAGCTCACCTGCTACGACTGCTTCAACAACGACGCCCAGGACGGGTACGACTGCGCGGACGCCGACTGCGACCTGAAGCCCGGCGACTACCAGGACATGACCAACCTGTGCGAGTACCAGGAGGGGGCTGGCTTCAGCAACGCCACCCATGAGTCATTCTACCCCTGGAGGACAGCATGCGCAGACCTGTTCGACAATGACCAGGACGCATCCACCCCGTACAGCACGGGCTACACCGACTACATAGACTGCTGCGACCCGACAGTCTGCTGGCAGAAGGGAGGCACGTCCACTTCAGACCCCTGCCCGTCCAACGAGAGCAATTTGGCTGGCTGGTGCTTCGACGGCATAAACAATGACTATGACGACGGCTCCAACAGCAGGAGCTGCAGCCAGACCGGCGGCTCGGACTGCAGGGACTATGACTGCAGGGGCCAGACGAACGGGACCGACACGTGCCCGACCAATGAGAGGCACAACAGGTACGGGCAGGTTAATGACAGCCAGTGCTTCGACAACATAGACAATGACCTGGACAACCCCTCCATGACATACACAGGTCCTGCGGCCAACATAGACTGCGCTGACGTGGACTGCCTGGGGGTGGCCAACCCGGCCAACCCGAACGAGGTCTGCTACCCATACGAGTTCAACCTCGCCCAGCACTACCAGTTCTGCAACAACAACTATGATGACGACGGGGACAACTCCCAGGGCTGGCCCAACGGCGGCACTGACTGCACCGACCCTGACTGCAACAGGAAGTTCGGCTCATGCGGCCCCTGCCCGGGAGAGGAGAACTACACCTGGTCATCCTGCTCGGACGGCCTGGACAATGACCACATGATGCCGACAGGAATAACAGACTGCGCGGACATAAACTGCTCAGGGGAGATAGGCTCCACGGCCAACGGGGAGGCATGCGAATACGGGACCGAAACCAGCTGCTTCGACGGCTTCGACAATGACGCGCAGGGAGGGGCAGACTGCGCTGACGTGGACTGCAACGGAGTGGGATGGTGCGAATACGGGACCGAAACCAGCTGCACGGACGGCCTGGACAATGACGCCGACGGCTACTATGACTGCGCCGACAGCGACTGCTACGGCGTGGGCGCGTGCCCGAGCCAGGGCTGGTCGACTGTGGGCTGCACCACCATACCTTACACGACAAGCCCGTCAGCCGTAGGCGGGACAACGGTTTCCGTGGGACACCTGCAGAGGCACTATGTCTTCACCAACTACACGGTAAGGGTGGTGGGCTCAGGCAGCTACAATTCGATCTCCATAATCCTGGGCGACGCCACAGACCCGACCAGGTACTTCCCGTACAACGCTTCCAACTGCACGATGAGCGGCACCAACGCCAACAAGCTCAGGTACGTGTCCACCCAGGACCAGGTCGGAAGGATAGACCATGACCCGGGCCAGGTGGGAGCAGGGAACCCGCTGAACGGGTTTGATGTCACCCTGAACTGTGGAGGGGTGTCCTCGCCACAGGCAAAGACATACTCCATCTCCATAACCAACTCGCTTTCGGACGGCTCCCCGGACAATGGGGCAGGCACCAGGAGCCCGACAGTCTATGAGAACACGCCGCCGACCGTCTCCTCAGTAGAGGTCGGGCCGATAAACTCCTCGAACTTCGTGAACATACCATACGGGGGCACCATAAGGTACAGGGCGATACCGTCCAGCGACCCGTCAGGCATATGCAGGTGCGCCTTCGACCTTGACGGGACGGTCGTGCAGTCCAGCGACGGGAACTGCCTGTACGCCACCACCTACACTGACGATGACGGGAGCTACCAGCTCTCCGCCAACGCAACGGACGGCGCAGACAACACGGGCACCAATGGGGGGAGCAGGACGATAGGGATAAACGTCATGCCTGTCCCGACAGCAGCGTCCATAAACATGACAGAGCCATTCTACCGCAGCACTGACGGCGCGCTGATAGGAGCCAGCTTCAGGACAGCGGACAGCGGAAACTTCCAGTCCGCTGCATGCAACGCCTACATAGAGGACTCCTCTGGCTCGGTTGTCTGGTCAGGGACCCTGACGAAGACAGGGGGCTCGGGCTCGACCGTGGAGTGCAACGGGACCGTGCCCGCCCCCAACTCTGATGGCATGTACAGGGCCTACGTGAACGTGACGGACGAGGACGGCGACCAGGTGAGCTCTTACAAGAAGGTCTTCTATGTCTGCGACAGCCTGACCAGCAGGGGGACGGGCTGGACCTGCGCCAAGGCAGACTTCGACCAGGACGGCTGGACAGAGGGCGTGAACACGAGCCTCTACGGGGACCCGAACATGGTGTGCGACATGTGCCCGAACCAGGTTAACACAGGGCAGGACGATGACGCTGACGGGATAGACAACATATGCGACACCCAGGCGTCCTTACTGAGCATATGGGACAGCGGAGACCCTGCGGGCGGCGGGCAGACCATAAGGGTCGGGCAGTCTGTCGGCTTCTACGCCAACTACACCTCAGGCGGCAGCGCGCTAACGAGCAGCAGCTGCAACATAAGCTTCAGCGACGGGCAGTACCAGATGTCCTACAGCATACCCACAGCCCTTTACACCTTCAGCAGGTCATTCAGCAGCCACGGGACATACGGCTGGAACGTCACATGCCATAGGGGAGGGTATGACAGCAAGTCAGAGAACGACACCCTGACAGTGTCAGGCGCGGCCGTGGGCAACCTGACCATAAGCCTGACCATCAACAACACCAGCAACATGGTTTACGTGCCCGGGGCAGGCGCCAAGCCAGCCAGCCAGTGGGGGACTGTCTGGAACAGCCCGCCCAGCTATTACCTCGCCAGCTACGGGAGCGGGGTCCTTTACGGCCTGGTCTTCGCCTACCAGAATCCCGAGTTCCTGAGATACGACAAGACCCCCTCCTCCCACACCATGACAGTCGCCCTGGGCAAGGACAACCCGCTGGCCTTCCTGGTCTTCACGAAGGGTGACTGGAGGGCGATAGAGGAGAAGATGGGCCTGATAAAGTCCCAGCAGTTCCTGGAGAAGCCTTCCCCGAGCTTCGGCTACGGGCTGGGACTTTACAGCACGGTCAAGAGCCTGCTGGGCTACGGCAACATAGACGTGCAGAGCGACCTGATACTCAACCCAGGGACCCACAAGCTTATCCTGGAGAGCAACAAGACCGGTTCCGGATACGCGCTCACGGTAAGGAGGGGCTGATGGGAAGGAAGGTCCTTGTCGGCGGCGTGTTCTCCCTGCTCCATCCGGGGCACATATTCTTCCTGAAGGCCGCCAGGAGGCTGGGCACCAGCCTGGTGGTGGTGGTGGCCCATGACAGGACAGCCGGCAGAAAGAGCGGCAGGCTCTCGTTCTCTGCAAAGGACAGGAAGGATATGGTGGGCAGCCTGGGGTTCGTCGACAAGGTGAGGGTGGGCCACCCGTCAGACATGATGAAGGCGGTAAGGGAGGAGAAACCAGACGTGATAGCCTTGGGCTTCGACCAGGACGATAATGAAATAAGAAAACGCCTGAAGGCAATGGGCATAAAATGCAAGGTTGTCAGGATAAAGAAAAGGCTTCCTGGATACAGCACTAGCAGGATCATACGGGAAATCAGAAAGGGATGAAGCTCATTCAGTCTTCCTCATTAAGATCGTCTTCATTCTCTTCATCGTCGAAAAGGGTCATCTTGAAGTCCTCCATGAAAGGCCACCTCCTTTATCCAACGCTGAATTTGTTGAGTATTAATTGGCTGGCACATATTTAAACCTTTCTGGTAGCCTCTCACTGGCACATGCAGAAATCGGTCTCTGTGGCGAAGCAGGTCTTGTCGCTGACGGTCTTCACGGCTATTATGGTGGCCCCGGCATTCTCTATCCTGTACATCTCGAATACGGTCTCGCCCGACTCCGCCTCAATTGTGGATTTCAGGGCGTCGTTCTCGTACAGGGGCGGGTCCCTTATCTCTCCTACGGAGGTCACGGCCATCATGGCGCTCAGGCATTCCGGGGACATGTCCGCCACCTCTTCCGGAAGCCCCATGCTCTTGAACATCTCTGACGCGGCATTCTCAGGGAACCCCCTGAAGCTGACAGCCGAAAGTGCCACCAGGGCAACTATTATCGCCAGGCCGGCCCATTTCCATTTGGTCATCCCCTTGGGAGGGTGGCCCATTCCCCTGAGCTTCCTCTCCAGCTTGTGTATCCTCTTCTTTACGCTCAGGGCCGCCCTGTGGGACTTGAATGATATAAGGTAGAGGGCAACGGACATGATGACTGATGATATCACCCCGACCGTTATCAGGTCCAGCTGGAACATGGCGAGTATCCCTGTCCTCAGGCCCGTCATGAACGGGCCGAGCGAGACCCCGGCAATCAGGCAGACGAACCCTGTCCCCACCCTGGCCAGCAGGTTGATGTACCAGGGGAACCAGCCCTTCCAGCCCCTCATGGCTATTGAGCCGAAGAACAGCACCATCACTATGTATCCTATCACTTGTATGTACTGGAAAACCATGGGCAAAAGCACCATGGCCTCAGATATAGCCATAGTTTAATTTGGTCCGAGCCCAATTATAAATGGATGTACGCGAAAAGCATACGCTGTTCAGAGTGCGGGAAGGCCTATCCCCTGAAGTACCCCAACGCCAGGTGCCCCTGCGGGGGCAGCCTTGAAGTGATGATGGACTACAGGAAGCTGTCCAGGCTTAAGAGAAAGGACGTCCTGTCCCGACCCTTCAACCATTCCCGGTACGCGGAGTTCTTCCCTGTCAGGAAGCTGGTCTCCATACAGGAAGGCGGCACGCCTCTCGTGCGCTCCAAGAGGGTGGAGAAGGAGTCCAGGCTGCCGTTCAGGCTCTGGTTCAAGTACGAGGCGCAGAACCCGACAGGCTCCTTCAAGGACAGGGGCTCCTCTGTGGAGGTGGCCAGGGCCCTGGAGCAGAAGGCCAGGCACGTTGTTTGCGCGTCCACAGGCAACATGGGCGCCTCTGTTTCAGCGTACTCGGCCATGTCAGGCCTGAAATGCACCATAGTTTCGCCCTCTGATACGGCCTTAGTCAAGATGGAGCAGATACTGGCCTACGGGGCCAGGCTCTACCGCATAAGGGGCAATTATGCTGAGGCGGCCGGGGCAGTCGAGCGGCTCACCAGGAGGAAGAGCCTGTACATGCTGGGCGACTACCTCTGGAGGAGGGAAGGGACCAAGTCGGTGGGCTTCGAGATAGCTGACCAGTTGCCCCATGTGGACCATGTGGTGTGCCCTGTGGGCAACGGAACCCTTATTTCTGCCACCTGGAAGGCGTTCCAGGAGTTCTACACCCTGGGCTGGATAAAGAAGCTCCCAATAATCTCAGGCATACAGTCCTCCAGGTGCTCCCCTGTCTTCCAGGACTTCACAGGAAGGCCCAGGAAGAGGTGCAGCCATACAGTAGCTGTGGCAATTGAATGCGGCGACCCCCTCGACGGCAAGAGGGCGCTCGCAGCCATCAAGGAGTCGGGAGGCACGTGCATAACGGTCACAGACCAGGATATCCTCAGGTGCAGGGAGATGCTGGCCCAGAAGGAAGGCCTGTTCGCCGAGCCTGCAGGGGCTGTCGCCCTGGCAGGCATACTGAAGTCCAAAAAGAGATTCAAAGGCAATGTGGTCTGCATGGTTACAGGCCACGGCCTGAAGACGCCCAAGACAGGCGTCAGGGGCAAGCCCATAGAGGTGAAGAGCACCGGTCCGCGTTTCCTCAAGGCTTTTAAACCTTGACCCCGCTTTAGAGGCTTCCGCCTTCTCCAAAGCGGGGGAGCAAACCCCGTGATGCTTTTAAAAACCCTGAGTGCAAAAAAGATACTATGGCAAGGATGTATTCCAGAAAGCGGGGCAAGTCAAGGTCAAAGAAACCCATGCAGAAGGTGGCCCCCTGGATGAAGTACAAGCCCAAGGAGATAGAGGGCATAATACTCAAGCACGCCAAGGAAGGCATGCAGTCAGCCCAGATAGGGCTGGTCCTGAGGGACCAGTACGGCATCCCTTCCGTGAGGATGAGCAAGCTCAAGATAGCCGATGTCATGAGGAAGAACAAGGCCTACCCAGAGCTTCCTGAGGACATGGTCAACCTCATCAAGAAGGCTGCGGGCCTTGAGGTGCACCTCTCCAAGAACAAGAGGGACTATACCTCCAAGAGGGGCCTCGAAATCACCGAGTCCAAGATAAGGCGCCTTGCCAAGTACTACAAGGGCAGGGGACTCATGCCAGTTGACTGGAAGTGGAACCTCAGCAGGGCCAAGCTGCTGGTGAAGTAAGCCCCTTTCTTATGCCATCACTCTCAGTCTTCGGGAGTATATCGCTCCCATTATCTTGCTGCCGAGCGGGGAGCGCTTCTTGACCTTTATCGCCCCGCCCTTCCCCACGTAGGGGGAGAATATGTACTCGTCAGCCCTGTAGACGTCCACCTGCTCTCCTGTGAGCTCAGGGTCCACAAGGATGTTCACGAAGGCGCCGGATTCCTGGTGCCTCCATTTCAGTCCCTGCTTCATTGTGGCTTCCCTGGGCTGGACATCAATTGAGATGCCCAGCCTCTTCTCCAGGGAGCTTATGTTCTCGCCCTTCCTTCCTATGAGCCGGGCCATGGACTCATTGCGGACCCGGGCCACCACCTTGTTGGCGCCGACGACCTCCACCTCCACAGAGGGGTCGTACCTCCTGAGCTCCTGCTCTACCCTCTGCTTGGCGAGCTCATTGACAGGCGAGCCCTTGGCGCCCTCCTTGACAGGTATGATGACGTTCTCGTTCCCGAACGTGTATATCTCATACTCCGCTTTCTTGGTGGCGAAGTCCTTCACCTCCACCACAGGCCTGGCCAGGTCGGCCTCGGTCATGCCTGAAGGCACCTTCACGCTCAGCACCATCTCGTACACCTTGGAGACCCTGCCTGCCTCCACGAAGATGACGGTGTCTATTATGTTGGGTATCATGCCCAGCTCAACGCGCCCTATGAAACGCTGTATTGCGCTCACGGGGGACGTGGCGTGCACCACCCCAATCATGCCGACACCAGCCAGCCTCATGTCACCGAATATCCTGAAGTCGGATGTCTTCCTGATCTCGTCGAATATGGTGTAGTCGGGCCTCACCAGCAGGAGAATCTCCGCTGACTTGACCCAGTCCCCCTCCAGGGGGCCGTACTGGGTGACCTCAGGGCCTACCTGCAGGTCCCTGGGCTGCTCGAATGTCTTGACAACCTTGTCCTGGCTGCTCAGGAACTTGGCCAGGGCCGAGGCGAAGCTCGTCTTGCCCTCCCCAGGCGGTCCTGTTATCAGGACACCTTGGGACTTCTTGGCGAACCTTTCCTTCAGCTCCTCATGCAGCTGGTAGTCGTCCAGCTTCACCTTGGCTATGGGCCTGACAGCTGTCAGCTCCATGGCGTCAGAGAAAGGGGGCCTGGTTATGGATATCCTGTACTCCCCCATCTGCACGACAGTGGCTCCGTTCCTCCCTATCTCTATGAAGGAATCGTCCTTCTTCTTGGCCTGGTAGACTATCTCGTCTATCATTGCCTTCAGCCCGTCCTCGTCCACCTTCTGCTTCTTGAGCTGCACGAGCTTCACCTCGCCAGGCCTGCCTATCTTGGCCATGGGAGGCACCCCCACCTTCATATGGAGGGACTGCATCCCCTCCCTGAAGAAGGACTCTATGCTGACCTTCTTCTTGACGGGCTGTGGGACGTATTCCACTGCAACGTCCTCTGCCTCGGCCACAAGGGCCTGAACATAATCGGCAGTAAGCAGCTTCCCGCCGCTCTTGGCGGCAACGTCCCTTATCAGGGCGTCTATCCTGCCCTTCTTGGCCAGGTGTATCTCCTCTAGGGTCGGCCGCGTGCCCGGGAATTCCACTTCTATGCCCTTCTGTTTTCCCAGCGCCCTTATGGCCTTGACTTCCTCAAGCCCCTTGAAGCCGGTCTCGTGACCCCTGCTTGCCTGGGCCTGCAGCTCGTCTATGGCTGCCTTGGGAATGAGGATCCTTGCGCCCTTCAGCTTGCCGGATTTTATCCGGCCCGATATCGTCCCCAGGATGAGCACGCTCGTGTCCGGGACGACCTTCTTTCTGCTAGACTTATTGCTAGCGCTTTTTGTTTTTTCGTTCATTTTATCACTTCCTTTTTTCTGTTCATCATTGTTAACTCTGTTCTGAGAAAGAGCCAATTATGACCAGTGTTTTATCGCATTTATATGCGGTTCAATACCAATAGATAAAATAAGGGTTTAAAAAGGTTACGGTTATAGATAGTTATGGCAAAACCAACCAATACTAAGGCAAAGGCTGCCCCAAAAAGGGCCTCCAAGGGAGGGGGAAGCGGGAAATTCCACGTCAAGGTGGAGAACGTCGTCGCTTTCGTGGCCTTGGGCAAGAAGATTCCCCTCAACAAGCTGGTGGGGGAGATAGAGAACGCTGAATATGAACCTGAGCAGTTCCCTGGCCTGGTCTACAGGACCAAGGAGCCCAGGGCGGCTGCCCTGATATTCTCTAGCGGCAAGATAGTGTGCACAGGCGCCAAGAACATAGAGCTGGCGAACGTTGCAATAGACAAGGTGGTCAAGAGGATACGCTCTGTGGGCATATCCATGCCGAGGAAATACGACGTCAAGATAGAGAACATAGTGGCCAGCTCCAAGATAAACGCCCAGCTGAACCTGGAAGAGATAACCTTCAGCCTGGAGAACGCTGAATATGAGCCTGAGCAGTTCCCTGGCCTGGTCTACAGGATAAGCGAGCCCAGGGTGGCATTCCTGCTCTTCAGCTCAGGCAAGATAATCTGCACAGGAGCACACACCCTGTCAGACGTGCACGCTGCGCTGAGGAAGCTGAAGGAGAAGCTGGAGTCCATAGGCATAAAGATAAAGCCTGAGAAGTGTTAGGGTTTCTTCTGAAAAGATTCGCTTCAGCCTGTTGCAGAACCTTTTACGAGAGCTTACGCTTCTACAAAGGGTTCTATCCAAAACCAGATCACTTCAGCCTGTTGCACTTGCCCTTGTTGGCCTTGTTCTGCCAGGTGTACTGCTTGAGCTTGGAGGATGCCCCGAAACCGCAGGCTGCGCACCTCCGGTCCCTCACATGGTACGTGTGCTTGCCGCACCTCCTGCAGATTATGTGCGTCTTCTTGTTCTGCTTCCCGAATGCCTTGGTTCCTCCGCCCATGCTTTCACCTTACAATAATCATTTTATCACTCAAGGGTTTTTAAGCTTGTCCCTGAAGAAGAAGCTTCTCACTTCGCAGGCGATATGAAAACTATGTTGTCGCCCCTGATCAGGACCTTGCCGAGGCTGACTTCCTTCTCTCCCTGCATCCTGGCATCGTCCATCCAGATGTTTATGTGGGAATCGAACGCCTTGAGAACTCCCGTTATGTCATCGCCAAACTTGGTCTTGACCAGGATGTTCTTCTCCAGCGAGGAGCCCAACACGTCCAATGGCCTTTTGTTAGTACCGTTTTCCATGGTTTATTAAAGAGTTGAATGTATATAAGCTTGATTCCGGGAAGCTTTAAAAATCCGGAGACGAATAAAACCATTTAAATAAGCAAGTACTATGTGATACTATGACGACATGGCATCTGCGCTCCAAAAGGACGAAGACCGGCAAGAAGCTGAGCAGGCTCAGGAAGAAGAGAAGGATGGACAAGGGCACCAGGTTCCTTGAGACCAGGATAGATGAAAGGAACGTCAGGCACAAGAGGGTGCGCGGCGGGGGAGCCAAAGTGAAGCTCAAGTCCATAGACGTGGCCAATGTTTCCGACCCCAAGACAGGCAAGGTCACAAAGTCCAAGATAATCTCGACCACATCTAACGACGCCAACCCGCATTATGTGAGAAGGAATGTCCTAACGAAGGGGGCCATAATAAAGACAGAGGCCGGCCAGGCTCGCGTCAGAAGCAGGCCCGGCCAGCACGGAGCCATAAGCGCAGTCCTAGTCAAGAAGGATTAATACTGTATGCCTGCCTTGCTGGCAGGCTTCTTGGGCATCTTGACCATCACTATCTCGTTCACGTATTCCGCCCTTCTCACCAGTTCCTTGGGCGCATGCCTGCCGGTTATCACCACGTCCGTCCTCTTCGGGACAGAGTCCAGGAATTCCAGGACCTCTTTCACGTCGAGCATCCCGCAGTGCACCGCCAGGTTCAGCTCGTCCAGCACCAGCAGGTGGGGCCTCCTCCTCTTAATCTCCTTCCTGGCCTTCTCCAGACCCCTCTCGCACAGCTCCCTGTCCTTGGGGCCCAGGTTCTCCAGCCCTTTCCAGCCCCTCCTCCCGAACTGGTAGATGTGGTATCCTTTAAGCCGGTTCCTCATCCTGTATTCCCCTGTCTTCTTCCACCACTTGAGGAACTGTATTATCACCGTGGTCTTGTTGTGGCCTGCCATCCTCAGGGCAAGCCCCAGGGCGTTGGTGGTCTTGCCTGCCCCCTTGCCCGTGTATAGGTATATGTCTCCCATCACTCACACTCCCCGCATGTCAGGACCTGCTCCTTCCTGGAGCCGTACCTGTATGCTGTTATCCCCTTGCACCTCAGCCTGTGCGCCAGCATGAAGACCCTGTCTATGTCTGACCGGCTGGCGCCCTTCGGGAAGTTGACGGTCTTAGACACAGCATTGTCGGTGTGCTTCTGGAAGGCGGCCTGCATCCTTACGTGCCATTCCGGGCTTATCTCCAGGGCCGTGGCGAACAGCCTCTGGACGTCCTTCGGGATCCCCTTCACGCCCCTGGCAGTGCCCTTCCTGGCAACCTCTGACATGAGCTTCTTGGAGTGGAACCCCCTGCTCTTTGCCATCTCACTGAAAAGCCGGTTGGTCTCTGCCATCTTCCTGCCCCCCAGGACGCTCCTAACGTAGCTGACAGCGAAGAGGGGCTCTATGCCTGAGGACACCCCGGCTATGATGGATATGCTGCCGGTTGGCGCTATTGTGGTGGTGGTCGCGTTCCTCATGGGCCTCTTCCAGGAGCTCTTGGCCATGTTCCTGAACGGTCCCTTCTCCTTTGCCAGCTCCTCTGACATCCTGTGGGACTCTTCGGTTATGAACCTCATGAGCTCCCCTGCCGTCCTCAGGGCCTCTTCAGAGTCATACGGTATGCCCAGCATTATCAGCATGTCCGCGAAGCCCATCACCCCCAGGCCTATCCTCCTGTTGGCCTTGGTCATGGCCTCTATCTGGGGCATCGGGTACCTGTTGACGTCTATCACGTCGTCCAGGAACCTTACCGCCAGCCTGGCAGTCTTCCTGAGCCTTTCCCAGTCCACCTTCCCTCCGCTTACCATCCTGGTGAGGTTTATGCTGCCCAAGTTGCAGCTCTCATAGGGATGCAGCACGGCTTCCCCGCAATTGTGAACTAAGAATCCATTTGCGTCAAAACAATGCGCAACCGGGACATTAATGTCAAAGACCTCCTTAATCCCAAGGGGGACGATGCTTTCTATTGTGGCCACAAACATATCTTTGTTAATAGTTCTCCTGTAGCCCTTAACTAGGGCATCAAGCCTCTCCTTCTTTTTAATGTTCCTGAACCCTATCAAATTCAAGAACTTAAGGACACCCCTGTTTGATATGACAAGCTCGTGCTGGGCCTTTATTTTGTAATCCTTTTTTCCACCGCGCCCGTCTGGCAGTCTTTTTAAGCCCCCAGGCCTCCTGTTTTGGTATAATTTTGACATTATTCCCAATCTTAATAGCATCCTCTGTACGGCTTTCAGGTTTGGCACATTGCTCTGGGAGAGCCTTATGGAAACGCCCTTCCTCTGGTCGCCCTGCACAGAGCCATCGGCATCAAACAGGCCCCCTATGAACCCAACGTAAAAATCATAAGATTCCCTTTCAATGGGGCCATTTATTATCTTTCTTCCTACACCCAGCCTCCGGATTAGACCATCAATATATGCCAGGCTCAGTGAATACCTCTTAGTTCTTTTGTTGTAACACCATCCTATGAAGTCCCTTCTGTGCCTTATCTTTTTGGCTATATCCATGACAGCCTTCCTTACGCCTTCGTCCCCCTTGCTTGTTGACCAGGAGTAGAGTATGGCATTCCTCTTTGTCATGGTGCCGTCGCCAAAGAGCAGGCCCAAGAGGTAACCATCATCCTTGGACAAATCCCCGTCCCATCTATTTCCATTATGCTCGCTCAAAACGAGCCTGTCCCCGCGCTTCAGCTCGCCAAGAGCCGTCCATTTGGGATACGTCTTGTATCTGGTTATCTTTTCGGCCTTTAGGAAGGGATGGCTTGCAGTTGCCTCCACCTCCAGGCCCTCTTTGGTTGTAATCTTAAACACCTCTTTCCTCCCCGTCCTGAAGAAACCTGCGGTCTGGTAGGAGCAGCCATTGACGCCTATGCCAACACTGTTGTTTATAATATCGTCCACCAGCCTCGGCCCGCCGCCTGTCATTATCCATGTATGGGAAGGAACGCAGGGGTTGGTGGTCTCCACCTTTCCCAGCTTCCTGGTCGGGTTCCCCCTATTTATCTCGTCCATGAAAAGCAGCCCGGGGTCCCCGCCCTTCCATGCGCCCTCCACTATGGCGTCCCATACCTTCCTGTTCCCTTTCCTGACGCCTTCCATGAAGGAATCTGTGACCGCCACCGATATGTTGAAATTGCTGAGCACGTCATAGCCTTCCTTGGATGTTATGAAATCCATTATGTCGGGATGGCCCACGTCCAGGACGCCCATCATGGCGCCCCTCCTCTTGCCGCCCGCGTTTATCACGCCTGTGACAGTGTCGAACACCCTCATGAACGAGACAGGCCCGCTGGCCTGGCCCCTGGAAGATTTCACCATTGAGCCCTTCGGCCTGATCCTCGAGAAGGACAGGCCGACCCCGCCCCCGCTCTGCTCTATCAGTGCAGTGTGCTTGACCGCGTCGAATATGCTGACCAGCGAATCGTTTATGGGCAGCACGAAGCATGCCGACAACTGGCCCAGCTTGGTGCCCGCATTGAACATGGTCGGGCTGTTTGGCAGGAACTCCAGCCTGCTCATCATGCCGAAGAATTCCTTCCCGAACCTCCCCGCGTTCCTGCCCTCGGCCTTGGCGACAGCCCTTGCGACCCTCCTGAACATCTGCTCAGGCGTCTCCCTGACCCTTCCCCTGTCATCCTTCAGGAGGTACCTCTGCTTCAGCAGGGCAAGTGCATTGGGTGGGAGATTGGCGCCCATGCTTAATATTTGGGGCGCGTAATAAAATTAGCCTACTGGCCGTCTTCGGGGACGTAGCATGTCTTGCATTTCTTGAGAACCCTATCCTTGGCTATCTCCAGGGCAGCGTCCCTCGGGCTGATGCCCTTCTCCTTGGCTGACTGCAGCATTATCTGGGTGTTCCTCTTGACCTTGGACTCTATCATCTCCCACATCTCCTTCTCTTCCCCGCCCTTGTATTCCACGTAGGAGGATATCACGCCGCCTGCGCTGGCCACGAAATCCGGTACGACTGTTATGCCCTTCTTGAAGAGCTCGTCCTCCACCTCTTTCTTGGCGGGTATGTTGCTGCCCTCCACTATCAGCCTGGCTTTGATGTCCTCAGCGTCAGACATGAGAATCAGGTCAGGCACGGCTGCGGTTATCAGAACGTCTACGGGAAGCCCCAGTATCTCCTTGTTGGGCAGGACGTTCCCGGGCCTGTAATTAACGACGGACCTGGTGTCCTTCTTGACCTCCGCCAGCTTCTTGAAATCGATGCCTTCCGGGTTGTATACGCATCCCTTGGAATCGGACACCGCGACCATCTTGGCGCCCTTCTCGGTCATGAACTTGGCGGCGAACCAGCCCACGTTGCCGAAGCCCTCCACGGCGAACCTGACGTTCTTAAGCTTCATTCCCAGGAACTCGGCGCCGACCTTGGCTGCGTGGAACACCCCGAACCCTGTGGAACCCAGCTCGTGCGGGAGGCCGCCCATCTCCCTGGGTTTGCCTGTGCAGGACTTGGGGTTCCCGTTCGCTTCAGAGAACCATTTCATCTCGTCCTCTGCCATGTTGATGTCCGGCGCTGCCACGTATATGGCCGGTGAAACCTCCTTCAGGGCCTCTCCGAATGCCTCCACCAGCTCCCTCTTCTTCTCCCCGGAGAATTCCTTCGGGTTGGCTATTATGCCTGACTTGCCCCCTCCGAACGGAAGCTCTGCCATGGCGCACTTCCAGGTCATTGCCCTGGCCAGCCTCATGACCTCCTCCACGCTGACGGTTGGGGTCATCCTGATGCCGCCCTTGCCGGGCCCCAGGGCAGTGTTGTCCACGACCGTCACTGCATGCAGGTCCACCTTGGGGTTGAATATTGTTATGACCTTCTCCGGCCCGAAGTCGTCATGGTCAATCATAGTAAAAATATGGCTGTCAGATATTTATTGGTGCCCCTCCCTCTTCTTCAGTGAATCGCGCCTCTCCTGCAGGCCTTTTGGGACAGGCTTCCCGCACCTCATGTAATAGTCGTACACAGCCTCTGCGAGCGCATCGGCTGCCAGGATGGAGCAGTGCAGCTTCACCGGGGGGAGGCCGCCCAGCTCCTCGGCCAGGCCCTTGCTGGTTATCTTCAGGGCCTCCTCCAGGGTCTTGCCTTTCGCCATGTCGGTCAGCATGCTGCTTGTCGCTATGGCAGCCGCGCACCCCATGGTCTTGAACCTTATGTCTGCTATCCTGCCGCCTTCCACCCTTATGTAAAGCCACATCACGTCGCCGCACCTCCTGTTGCCTATCTTCCCGATTCCGTCGGCGTCCTTTATCTCCCCCACGTTGTGGGGGTTCTTGAAGTGCTCCATCACGGTGTCTGAATACTGTGCCATAATCATTCCCTTATCGGGCTCATCTTCCTGAGCTCCCATGTCTCCTCCTTCACGGCCCTGATAGTGTAATCTATGTCATCCTTGGTGGTCTGCCTCCCTAGGGTCAGCCTCAGGCTTCCGTGGCTCTCCTCTGGCTTCAGCCCTATCGCAGTGAGCACGTGGCTCGGCTCAAGCTTGCCCGTCGAGCAGGCAGAACCCGTGCTTGCCGCTATGCCCCTGGCATCCAGCCTCAGCACCAGGCTCTCCCCCTCTATGGAACCGAAGCCGAAGTTCGCGTTCCCTGGGAGCCTCTTGCCGGGATGCCCATTCAGCCTGGTTCCAGGTATGCCCATGACACCTGATATGAGCCTGTCCCTCAGCGCCTTCTGCCTTGCAGATTCCTTCTTCATCGTCTTCCTGCTGAGTTCGCATGCCTTTCCGAAGCCCACTATGCCCGCCACGTTCTCTGTGCCGGAGCGCATGCCCCTCTCATGGCCGCCTCCCTGCAGCATGGTGTGCAGCTTCACCCCCCTCCTGACATAGAGGCATCCTACCCCCTTGGGGCCGTGTACCTTGTGGCTGCTGGCTGAAAGAAGGTCTATGCCCATCTTCCTTACGTCTATGGGCACCTTGCCGAAAGTCTGCACAGCGTCAGTGTGGAAGAGCACCCCGTGCCTCTTGCAGACCCTGGCTATCTCCCCTATAGGCTCTATCGTGCCTATCTCATTATTGGCATGCATGATTGAAACAAGGACGGTTCCCTTCCTTATGGCCTTCTCCACGTCCTCGGGGTCTACCATGCCGTCCTTGTCCACCTTCAGGTAAGTGACATCCATGCCCATCTCTTCCAGGCACTTGCATACCTCAAGCACTGCCGGGTGCTCTATCCTGGAGGTTATTATGTGCGGACTCTCCTCAGAGCCGCATGAATTAAAAACAGCGCCCTTTATCGCCAGGTTGTCGGCCTCTGTGCCGCCTGAAGTGAATATCATCTCATCGGGGTCGGCATTTATCACCCTTGCCGCCTGCTCCCTTGCCTCCTCCATCGCCTTCCTGGCATCCTGTCCAGGCGTGTGAAGGCTGGAGGGGTTCCCGTACTTCTCGCTGAAATATGGCACCATTGCCTCCAGCACCTCTCCAGCCACCGGTGTGGTGGCTGCATTGTCCAGGTATATCATCCCAGGCATATTGTGCACTCCTTGGGGACATTCCCCATCTTCCTGTGAAGCCTACAGAGGACGCCGTTCTTCTTGCACAGGACGGTCATTTTGTGTATCTCCTCCATCACGCTGGCTCCTTCCTGTATGGCGTCTACCGACTTCCTTATCTCAGCCTTCATTACAGGGCTGAAACTGACGTCGGTCCCCCTCTTGCCTTTCATGTACTGGGAGACCGCTGCCTCTGTCAGGCCCAGCAGCCCTGCCGCCGCCTTCTGGCTGACCTTCCTCTTCCTGAACTCCAGCACCATCTCGCGCCTTATGGCGGGGATGACGTACCAGACCTCTATCTCTTGGGGGGACTTTATGGCCATGGTTTAACGATTGTTAAGTCTGGTATATAAAGCTTTTCCCAACATGTTGCAAGAAGCCCTCACCTGTACTTGAGAACTAGCGAGAACAGGTCCTCTCCTTTGGCGACCGCCAGCCTCATGCCGTCCAGGTACATCCCTTCTGGAAGCTCTCCGCCCCTGGCTGCGGCCCTGAACCTGTTGAAAAGGTATGCCGGGTCAACATGGCCGATATCCTCCCCCAGGACGAAATCGATGGCATATTTGGTGGCCCCGGGCGTGCCGTAAACGATTTCCTTCACGCTCTCGACCACGAACTCGTTGACCCTGTGGCCCTTCGGGTTCTGGACGGCAACCTTCCTTACGCCGTCCCTGGCCTCTTCTATGCTGCAGTCTAGGTCTATGTCAAAATCCATGGGGCCTTCCTGGTATTCCTTTCTGACTGTTTCAACCACCAGTCCGTGCGATGTTTCCCTGTCCGCCGTTGCAGTAGCCATCTTACTTATTGTAAGGAAAAGTATTTAAGGGTTTGTATGGTATCGGTTTACTTCTTCAACCCAGACTTAGAATTCAGTTTTTTTACAAGCTCTCCGACCTGCTTGTCGTCCAGGCCGTGGGCCTTGGCGCCCTGCTCCAGGGTCTCCATTGAGGCCATGGCGCACCCCAGGCAGTGGAACCCGTGCTCCATCAGCACCTGGGCTGCCTCAGGGTGGTCCTTGACTATTTCCCCAATCGTCATGTCCTTGGTGATTTTATTGGCCATGTCAGTCTTTCACCGTTATAGCAGCCTGCGGGCACTGCACCTCGCATGACCTGCACCCTATGCATTCGTTCGGCTTCGTTATCTCGACCTTGTCCTTCTTCTTCCCGAAGCACTGAAGGGGGCAGACGTCAACGCAGACTCCGCAATGCTGGCACTTCTCGAAATCAATCTCCGGTTTAGGCATAGTTGACCCTCGCTTATGAATTCTATAGTATGGGAAGAAACATTTATAAATGCACAAACAGGCTACGTCGATTGACTACTTCTTGCGCTTCCTGCCTCTATGGACCTTCTTCACGTGTATGGAATAGAGCAGCTCAGCTGCCACGAAAACAGCTATGGCGGCGTTCAGCCACAAGAAGACTGCGTCCCCTATGTACCAGCTGTACGCCACGAGGAGGACCACGCCTGGCATGTATATGGCGGCGAACCTGATGTCCATGAGGCTCCTGTGCTCCTTCACCCCTTCTATAGTCTCGAACACCCACGACAGGAGGATCAGGACTGCGCCCAGGACGCCAACCAGCAGATACATAGTATATTATTGCCTCCCTGATAGAAATTCTTTCATTTTCTTGTCTTTCTCCAGTTGGGTCTCCCTGTAGCGCTTCATCGCGTCCTCCACCACATGGAGGCCCTTGACCGGCCTGGGGTCCATCAGCTGCTCCTTCACCCATGCCATGGCGCTTGCCAGGTCTTCAGCTATGTGGTCCGAAATGGCATAGAAGGCCGGGTGCGTGAAGTTCCTGACCGTCTGTCCCAGGTAATCGACCTTGTCCCTGTGGTAATGGCTGTTCTTGGGTATTACCGATACCACGGGTATGCCCCTCATCTTGGCCATCAGCATCTCCATGCCCACGCCGACGCCTCTCTTCTGCCTCCCGTCCACGAGCACGAAGTCGCAGTTGGCAACCTGGGTCATGTCCCTTCCGAAGACTGAAATATGGTCAGACAGGTCGTCTCCCCTTGATTGGGGGTCCAGCAGCATGACTTCCCAGCCCTCGAGCTCGTTCCTTATGAAGTCCTTGTCCTCCTTCTCCCAGCAGATCTTGTTGCTGTCCTTCTCGCCCTTCCTTATGCTCCCTGAGAGGTATATGGCTATGGACCTCATATCTCCACCCCCGCTTCCCTGAGCATGGGTATCAGCCTCTCTGTGGGTGTCCCCAGCACATTGGTGTGCGAGCCTTCCAGCCCCTGGAAGCACCTGGGCCATGTCTCAGGCACATAGGCGCCTGCGCCCCCGTATATCCTCTTCTCCTTCACGCACTCCTCTATGTCCTTCTCGGTCAGTTCCCTGAAGGTCACGACAGTCCTGACAGCGTCCGTCAGCATCTTTCCCGTCTCCGTGTTGAGCACGCACAGGCCTGAATAGACGTCATGGGACCTGCCTGAGAACGTCCTCAGCATCTCCCTGGCCCTTTCCCTCGCCTCGTCCCCTGTTGCGGCCTTGGGCTTTCCTATCGGCTTCCCGTCCATGAAGGTGAGGCTGTCGCCTGACACTATGACCGGCCCCTTGCCGACCTTCTCCGCCACGGTCCTTGCCTTCAGCTCCGCCAGCTTCTTGACCATCTCCGTGGGGTCGTCATCCTGTATGCTGCTCTCGTCTGCTTTGCTCGCGACTATCTCGAAGTCGACCCCGAGCTGCTCAAGCAGCTGCATCCTCCTGGGAGACTTGGATGCCAGCACCACCCTGGACCTGGCGAACGGTATCCTGGACATGTCGCCGTCAAGTACGGTGGGCTGCATTATCCTGAGCTCTGTCGCGCAGTCCATGTCAGGTATGGGGTAAAGAAGGAATATCCTCTTCTTCAGGTGGTATGCTATGGCCATGTCCATCAGGGTGTTGCTTCCCACATACCCGGGTATGCCCTTCCTCGTGTGGTTGAGGGTGAGCACTGCGTCAGCGTCTGCTATTAGCCTGAAATGCTCCCTTATGACATCATGCTCTATGCAGTATTCGACTTCCTCGTTCAGGTCAGGGTTGGCCACGCAATGGTCTGTGTCAGGCGGGCAAATGGCCTCGTGCCCCATCCCCTCCAGCTTCCTCCTGGCCTCGTTCATCTCCTTGGCCAGCTTCATGCTGCCGCAGATGACTATCTTCATTGCCTTATTTCCACCTTATCAAAGAAAGGGCCCGCAACCTCTGCCATCTTCTGGAGTTCCTCGGGCTTGTAAGGCCTGCTGTTCTGCAGGCTGCCGTCAAGCGTCCTCATGGGCCTGAACTGCTGTATGCAATAGAGCCTGGACCCCTTCATCCATTCCCCTATCTTGGCAATGTCCTCCACTGTTATCAGCCCCGGTACGGCGGTGGTCCTGAACTCATAATCCAGGCCGGACTCCCGTATCCGCTCGACTGACATCTCTATCAGCTTGATGTTCACCTTCACCCTGCATATCTCGTCATAGCGTTCCTTCGGGCCCTTTATGTCCATCGCTATGTAGTCTATCAGCCCCTCCTTTATCAGGTCCTCCAGCATGTAGGGGTTGGAGCCGTTCGTGTCGAGCTTGACCAGGTATCCCAGCTCCTTGACCTTCCTTATGAAATCCGGAAGGTCCCTGTGGACGGTCGGCTCCCCGCCGGTAATGACGATGCCGTCAAGCCATTTCTTCCTGTCCTTCAGGAAGTTGAGTGCCTCCCTCTCGTCTATTGTGTCCAGCTTCTCCCAGCCCGTGACCAGGTCGACGTTGTGGCAGAAGCCGCACCTGAACGTGCACTTGGGAAGGAATATGATGGCGCTCATCTTCCCGGGGTAGTCTATCATCGATGTCTTCTGTATGCCTTTGATGTCCATAATTATGATTGTGAATAAAAAATAAAAGTGCTATGTGGCCTTAGTGAAGGAGAAGTCCCTCGAGAAGGCCTTGTTCTCCTGGTATTCCAGCCTCTCCTTGAACTCCTGCTGCTTTCCGTCGTTCCAGTTCTGGATTGGCCTGAAGTAACCGACCACCCTGGAGAACACCTCGCA
This sequence comes from uncultured archaeon, assembly GCA_964555875.1. Classification (GTDB taxonomy): domain Archaea; phylum Aenigmatarchaeota; class Aenigmatarchaeia; order QMZP01; family QMZP01; genus DAOVIL01. Next base: position 40,960 of record CAZKUD010000004.1, on the reverse strand, counting down.
GTTCTTCCCGCAGGGCTCTGAGCCGCCGTTCGGCTGTGGGCACTTGAAATGCTCGCCCCTCACGTAACCGTGGGTCGGGCATATGCTGAAGGTCGGGGTTATCGAGAAGTACGGCAGCCTGGTGTTCACCGCTATCTTCTTGACCAGCATCTTGGCCGACTCCCCGCTGGAGACCTTCTCCCCAAGGAACGTATGGAACATCGTCCCTCCAGTGTACAATGGCTGTATGTCGTTCTGGTGCTCCAGCGCCTGCACCACGTCGTCTGTGTGCCCGACAGGCAGGTACGTCGAGTTGGTGAGGTACGGCGTCTCCTCGGTGCCGGACACCTTTATGTCAGGGTACATCTTCTTGTCCAGCCTGGCGAACCTGTATGCGGTCGATTCGGCAGGGGTCGCCTCCAGGTTGTAGAGGCTTCCTGTCTCTGTCTGGAACTCCCTCGTCTTCTCCCTCATGAACTTGAGGGTGTCTATCGTGAGCTCCTTCCCTTCGGGCGAGCTTATGTCCTTTCCTATCAGGTTGAGGCAGGCCTCGTTCATGCCGCACAGGCCGATGGTTGAGAAGTGGTTCTTGAATGTGCCCAAGTACCTCTTGGTATAGGGCATCAGGCCGTTCCTCATGTTGTTCTCCACCACCCTCCTCTTGGTCTCCAGGGACGTCTTCGCAAGCATCATGTAGTGCTTTATCTTCTCTAGGAACTCGTCCTTGTCCTTGGCCTCGTACGCAAGCCTGTTAAGGTTTATGGTGACCACGCCTATGGAGCCTGTGCTGTCGCCCATCGACCACATGCCTCCCGGCCTGTTCATTAGCTGCGTCAGGTCCATGTTCAGCCTGCAGCACATGGCCCTGACCGAATTTGGGTTCAGGTTGGAGCCCACATAGTTCTGGAAGTAGGGTGTCCCGTACTTGGCCGTGAGCTCGAAGAGCAGCTTGGCGTTCTCAGAGTCCCAGTCGAAGTCCCTGGTTATGTTGTAGGTCGGTATGGGGAAGGTGAATATCCTCCCGTTCGCGTCTCCCTCGAGCATGACCTCTATGAAGGCCCTGTTTATCATGTTCATCTCTGCCTGGCAGTCGCCGTAGTTGTAATCCAGTTCCTTCCCGCCGACTATGGCCTTCTGGCCCTTGAGGTCCTCTGGAGGCACCCAGTCGAAAGTCAGGTTGGAGAACGGGTACTGTGACCCCCACCTGGAGGGCACGTTCAGCGAGAAGACGAGCTTCTGCATGTTCTGCTTGACCTGCTTGTATGTCAGGCTGTCCTCCTTCACGAAGGGCGCGAGCAGGGTGTCCACGGAGTTGAAAGCCTGCGCGCCTGCGAACTCCATCTGCAGGCAGCCTATGTAGTTTATCATGTGGTGCACCACCACGTCCAGGTGCTTGGCTGGCTTGGCGTCCACCTTGTTGGGCACGCCCCCGAACCCTGTAAGGAGCAGGTTCTTGAGCGAATGACCGCAGCAGTAGCCTATGACCCCGTGGGAGAGGTCGTGCACGTGCATGTAGCCCTTCCTGTGCGCCTCGGCTATGGCCGGCGTGTATATCTCGTTCAGGTTGTAGTTGGCCATCACCTTGCCTGCAGTGTAGAGCAGGAGGCCGGAAAACGAGAAGGCCTCGTTGCTGTTCTCCTTGACCCTCCAGTCCCTCCTGTCCAGGTATGAGCTTATGGTGTTCTCGACGTCCACCATCGTGGACTTGGCCTCCCTCAGCTTCTCCCTGTTCTTCCTGTACAGTATGTAGGCCTTGGCTGTCTCGTAGTGCCCGCCCTCGACCAGCACCTTCTCCACAAGATCCTGTATCTGCTCGACAGTCGGCACAGTGTAGCCGCCGAACTTCTCCTCCAGGACCTGCACCACCCTGTCGGACAGCTTCTTGGCGAGCTCCTTGTCCTTGCCTCCTACCTCCCTGGCAGATGCCCAGATGGCTTCAGTGATCCTGTCCTGGCTGAAATCTATTTCCTTTCCGTCCCTCTTGCGGACCTTTGTCAGAAGGCCGCCTATCTTCTCGTAAGTGGTGAACCTCTTCTTGCAGCTCAGGCACTCCCTTCTCCGCCTGTTGGATACCCCTGATTCCCTCTTGTCAAGGACCTTGGTTTCCTCTTTTCCGCAAAATGGACACTTCATATCATCTCCCTCCCATGCCTTTGTCACTGGCCAGTAACACGGAAATACAAGGAAATTGTGTATTTCTCGTGTCTGGCACACAATATATAGTATGACAAGCGCAATATGTAATTAGTCTGAGCGCCTATATAAGTGTATGTGTCCTACAAAATAGTATTCCCAATCTATATTCTACACAATATATACTGAATCACCAAAATACTTATATAGGCTCAGAAATCACGGCCTTCCCGCCGCAGAACCGGGTGATGTTGGTTATTATCTCCTCCAGGGCCTGCTTGAGATAGTCGTCAGGCGTGTTGGGGTTGCCCTGGACATAGACAAATATGTTCTTCGTCCTGTCGGTTATCTTGGTCTGGTCTCCCTGCTTGATGTCCATCCTGCACAGCACCTTGGCCTGGTCCACGCAGGCATACTCGCCTTCCGGGACAGCCTTTGGCCTGTCCTCCCCCAGGGGAGTCCAGGACTCCTTGCCGTCGGTTATCTTGAAATTGACGTTGCCCTGTATCCTGTCCAGGTCATGGGCACCCACTGACAGGCGCTTCCTGAGGGCCACTATATTATAGGAATCGACCACAGTGTTGATGGTGGGCAGCTTGCCTGCCTTCTTGACTATGCCGGCAAGGTGGGCAACCGGATTCTCCACCTTGGCCCCGACCTTCTCGTAAAGCAGCCTGTAGCCCTCGATCTCCTTGGATTTCCCTATGGCGTCCAGGTCTGTCAGCCCCACCTCGTCCTTCTTGAGCTTCTCCAGGCTTGACTGCTTCCTCTTCACCTTCACGCCCGTTATTACGGCTGCCCTGACCTTTATCCCGAGCTTCTGGGCCTCAGGGGTGACGTTGACCGATATCTCCTTCGCCTTCCCTTCCTTCTTCTTGAACTCGACCTTCTCGAACAGGTGCCCGCCCTTCCTGACACTGCCCTCCCAGGGCCCAAACTTGCAGTCAGCCAGCTTGCCCGGCTTCACCCCAAGCTGTTCGTTCATCTTCCCGGCTGTCCCTGGCATGAAGGGGGTTATGAGAATCGCTATGCATCTCAGGGCCTCGAGCAGGTTGTAGAGCACGTTCGAGAGCTCATCCCCTTCCAGCTTCCAGGGCTCCCTGTCGTTGATGTACTTGTTGCAGATGCCCATGTACCTCCAGAGCTCCTCCAGCGCATGGTGCAGCTCGAGCCTGTCCATGTGGAGGGAGAGCTTCTCAAGTCCCAGGCCGCTGTCCAGCTCAGGCTTGCCCTTTATCTCTCCCTTGTATTTCTCTGCCAGTGTCACGGCCCTGTTCAGTAGGTTGCCCAAGTCGGCCACAAGCTCGCCGTTTATCCTGCCCACTATCGCCTCTTCAGTGTAGTCTATCTCCTCGCCGAACGGGCCTGCCCTTAGGAGGAAGTAACGCACCTGGTCCAGCCCATACCTTTCGACCAGGTCGAATGGGTCCACTATTATGCCCCTGGTCTTGCTTAGCTTCTCGCCTTCTGACGTAATCATGCCGTGCACGAACACTGTTTTAGGGGGCTCTATCCCCGCCGACATCAGCATGGCGGGCCATATGACGGAATGGAACCAGTTGATATCGGTGCCTATCATGTGTATGTCAGCCGGCCAGTACTTCCTGAACCTCTCCCCTTTAGGCCACCCCAGTGCTGATATGTAGTTGATGAGGGCATCGAACCAGACGTACACCCTGTGGTTCTCATCGAAAGGCACCTTCACCCCCCATTCCACCTTCTGCCTGCTCACGCAGAGGTCCCTCAGGCCCTCTCCTATCCTGTTCAGCATCTCGTTCTTCCTGCTCTTCGGAAGCACGTTGTCAGGCAGCTTCCTGTAGAAGTCCAGCAGCCTCTTCTCGTACTTGCTCAGCTTGAAGAAGTACGCCTCCTCCTTTATGACCACAGGCTTGGTCTTATGCACAGGGCAGCATCCGCCCTTCAGGTCCTTCTCCAGGTAGAAGGCCTCGCAGCCGTAGCAGTATATGCCCTCATAATGCCCCCTGTAGATGTCCCCGCTGTCGTGCATCTTCTGGAAGAGGGACCTGGTCACCTGGTGGTGCCTGTCCTCTGTGGTCCTGATGAAATCGTCATATGAGATGTTGTACACCCTGCACAGGTTCAGGAAGTTCTTCACGACATCGTCTATGAACTCCTTGACAGGCTTGCCTGCCTTCTCTGCAGCCTGCACGTTCTTCTGGGCGTTCTCGTCTGTCCCTGTCAGGAAGAGCACGTCCTCCCCCTTAAGCCTGTGCCACCTGGCTATCGTGTCAGCTGCCAGCTTCTCGTACGCATGCCCAAGGTGCGGCTTCGCATTGACGTAGTCAATGGCTGTCGTGATGTAAAACTTACCGGCTATCCCAACCACCTATTAGAAACGTTGCACTCCGTTCAATTTAAAGTTTGCTCAGAAGTCGAAGTGCTTTTCCAGAGTGTCCACCATAGCCTGTCTGTCCTTCGGGGCGCACTTGACCAATACTGCTATGAACTTCTCCCCCCACACTATGTGCACGACATGCTTCATGCTCCTGAAGAACTGGTGCATGCCCACCCAGTCCTTGTGCTTCTCGCTGCATTCATCGCACTGCTTTCCCAGGTAGCTCTTTATGCCGAGGTCTTCCAGGAACTTGTTAAGGCTCATTATGTATTTCTTGCTCCTGCTGTCCGCTACCTTTATCTTGAAGTAGTTCTCTTCCTCATTGTTGAACACCGCAGCTAGCTTCAGTTTGGCCATGCTTTATCTTAAGAAGTCGGTCTTAAGTGTTTTCCCCCAGCCAGGTCCACCTGTAGTTCACGAAGTAGTTCCAGAGGACAGCCGCGGCTATGCCGAACAGGTTGGCTATCAGGTAGTGCATGCCTGTGGTGGTGAGGGCGTACAAAACAAAGAGGTTTATCACCAGCCCGCCCAGGGCGACCAGGTTGTAGAGGTACATCCTGGTGTAGACCTCCCGCCCGCCCCTCATGTCCCTGAATGTCCAGAGCTCGTTGAGGGTGAAGTTGGTAAGGATGGATATCTCTATCGCCACAAGGGAGGACAGCAGGAAGAATATGCCCAGCATGTCCGTGAACAGCCAGAGCAGCCCTTCGTTGACCAGCACGCCTGAAAGGCCCACCACGCAGAACCTGGTGAAGCGCCCCTTGTGCCTGCCCAAAAAATGCCTCATAATCACAGCCCGTTGAGCCCCATCATGCCCTTCATCTGCGCCTCTGAAAGGAAGCCCTCATGCAGCTCCCCGTCTATTATGAGGGCAGGGTACTCCTCCACATTGTAGTAGTTGACCAGGGTCTGCACCGACGCGTCGCTCAGGTCCGCGTCCAGGGCGAATATCAGCAGCCTTTCCCCGTACTTCTTCTTGAGGTAAGTCAGTATGAACCCCTGGTCGTCGCACCTTGCGCACTCCTTCCTGTAGAAGTATATGACGGTCTTGGCGTCCATCTCGCACGTCTCCTGGAGCTTCTGTGTCAGCAGCCAGTAGCTCACGAGCAGCCTGGAGTATTCGTTCTTCAGGCTCACGTAAGTGTCATAGTCCTGCACCTGGCCCTCCTCACCCTGTGTGGTGAGCTTGGCCCCTATCTCGTATGAGGCCTTGTTTATGTCAGCCAGGGTCGCGCCCAGGAGGGGGCAGGTCGCGCTGTCTCCCAGGACGTCGAAGAACAGGAACTGGAGCTGGAAGTTCTGCACGTGCCTGGTTACCTCCCTCATCTCATCCTCTATGGTGACGAGCCTCTCCTTGTTGATGCTGAATCCCAGCATCATGCCTCCGCAGAATATGACCGCCGATATTATCAGGGCTGATATTATGGTGCCTGCGTTCAGCTGCTTCCTGGCCATAGATTAAGATTGTCTCCCCGGAATAAAAAGTTGTTTGTTTGAAACCTTTTTTGCGAAGTGGGGGGCGAAGCCCGCAAAGGCCTCACCAGTTCTTCTTCGCGCCGACGACCTCGTACAGGAAGGCGAGCGTCCAGAAGGCCATCATGACCATCGGGAACAGGACCAGGTAGAGCAGGTAGCCCAGCTTGTTGTGCCTGACCCTGGAGTCGCACACCTTGAAGCTCACGTACAGGACGTAGCCACCCAGGACCAGCCCGATGAGGGCGAAGAGCATGGGCGTGGAAATCGCATTCGAGAACATGGACATCAGGTCCAATGAGCCCATGTACACCGAGAAGTCCCAGTTTATCATCGACATCTTCCAGACATAGTCGGCAGTCGTGCTCATCCAGTTCCAGGCCATGACGAAGAACAGCGCTATTATCGCCACCACAGAGATTATGTTCGCCGGAAGGAAGAACATCCCGAGGTTCCCGAACCTGGGGTTGAAAAACAGATGACGGTGCTTGATGGTGTTCTGTATCGCGCCCCTGTACCACCTAATCCTCTGCCTGAACAGCTGCCTCCATTTCCTCGGGCAGAGCGTGTAAGAGCAGGCGTCCAGGTTGTTCTCTATCCTGTACCCGTGCCTGTGTATGTTGAGGGCCACCTCCAGGTCCTCTGTCAGGTTGCCCTCATCGAAGCCCCCTATCTCCTTCAGCACACTCTTCCTGTACATGGAGAACACCCCGGGGGTCACGTGTATGGAGTCCAGGAAGGAGAGTATCTTCCTCAGGAACACGTTCAGCAGGTACTCCGCGTGCTGCATCTTCTCCAGCATGCCCCCGTGCTTCCAGACCTTCAGGGCAGGGGTGACCGAGGCGACCCCCGGGTCGCTGAAGTAGCCGACCATCTTCCTTATGATGGGCGGCTCCACTATGGAGTCCGCGTCCACTGTCGCTATCAGCTCGTGCTTGGCGGCCGCTATCCCCCTGTTCAGGCCGGCCGCCTTGCCCACGTTCCTCTTGTTGTGGAGCACCCTCACGCCCTCCTTCCTGAAGGACTCGGCAATCTCCCCGGTCCTGTCAGTGGAGCAGTCATTGACGACTATTATGTCCAGGAGCCTCCTGGGGTAGTCCAGGCTGAGTATCGACCTTATGCTCTTGGCGAGGGTCTTCTCCTCGTTGTACGCAGGCAGTATGACCGAGACCGGAGGCAGCCTGGAGGGGCTGGGCACCTTCCCCTTGACCTTCCCCTTGTTCTGGAAGAGCACCAGTATCCACATCACGCCCAGGAACACGAATATGTACCAGGCGAGATAGTTAAGGATAGTAGTCCATAGCATGCTTATTATTTCGGCAGGAGAAAATAAATACATGAAACTTTCCCGGTGGGGGGCGCTCCTGGCGCTCGTGGTGCTGGCATCGCTTGCAGGCAGGCTTTACGTCATATCCCAGTCAGGTGGGCTCTGGTGGGACGAGGCGGTCTACCTGGGGCTGGGAAGGGCCCTCTCATCCTACCAGTACACCCTTGAGCCCGGCGTCCCCCTGGAGAGCTTCAGGCCCCCTGTCACGCCGCTGGTGATATCATCCTTTTACTGGTCAGCCGATTATGCCAGGTGCTTCGTTGCGCTGATATCGATATTTTCAGTGCTGGCCGTCTACAGGCTGGGGAGGGACGCCCTGGGGGAAACCGGGGCCCTGTTTGCCGCTGCCTTCACAGCCACGTCCCACCTGTTCGTCTTCTTCAGCTCCAAGATAATGTCAGAGCCCATATTCATTGTCCTGTTCTCCCATTCGATGATTATGTTCTCCAGTTGGTCCAGGGGCAGGGACAAGAAGGACCTGTTCCTCTGCGGGGCCCTTGCAGGGGCAGCTTTCATGACGAGGTACCTGGCTTACGTCCTGGTGCTCGCCTACATCGTCTACTTCCTTTCTCCCCTTGCCAGGAAGAGGATGCCTGAATTCAGGCCCCTCGCCGCCCTGCTGTCAGGGTTCATCCTGTCGCTAATCCCCTGGTTCTGGATAGGCCAGGCCTATTACGGGAACCCTGTGGGGGCCTTCGTAACCAACTTCAACATCTGGACCTTCTCGTTCGCACAGACCCTTCTGGAGGGCCTCCATATGCTTGCTTCGTCCCTCAACTACGCCTGGGTCTTCCTGGCATTCGGGCTTTTCGTCCTGCACTCAAAGCGCAGGAGGAGGAACCCTGCCCTGATGGTTTCGGTCCTGGTACTGGTAATATCACTGGCATTCTTCCTGGGGTCCGGCCATAAGGAGCCCAGGTACCTGCTCTCGTTCTTCCCCGCATATGCCCTGCTTGCCGGCCTGGGCGCAAGGGAGGCCATGCTGAACGGCCGTTGGAAGAAGCTGGCGGTGGCTGCCGTATGCGTGCTCTCTGTCACCAGCCTAGCATACGGCCTGTCCATGGCATGGGAGGACAGGGACTCTGCGTCAGGGCTCTACCAGGCGGCCCTTTTCCTGGAGGGAAAGACAGGGCCCGGAGAGAGCGTACTTACGCAGTCCTACCCTTACGTGTACCTGGTGGGCAGGAAGGCCGTGCCGTACTGCGAGAACTACATCGTCAACGATGCCTGGGAGGCGTGCCAGGCCCAGATAATAGCCAGGACATGGGAGGCTACTGCTGTCCTGCCGCTGCTGGAGAAGCACAACATAACCTACGTGCTCTCATACAAGTTCGAGCTCATGAACCCTGCCAGGACGATAGCGTACTTCGACAGGGAGTTCGAGAAGGTGAAGTCCTGGGGGCAGTGGGGCGAGCCCGAGGCGGTGGTCGTTTACAGGGCGAATCAGACAGGCTCCAGGTGAGGGAGTTCCCTTCGTATGTCCATACCCTTCTGCATGAGATATACAGTCCAGCACGCCTCCCCCGGGGGGCAGAAGTGGTTGCTCGTGTTGTCTGCGAGGCCATCCGGCGTCATTATGGCCCTTTCCTCGTCCGTCAGCCTTGCGCCCTCCGGGAACGTGAAGTTGGCCTGGTTCTTCCTGAGGAAGTCAGCAAGCTCCTCTGGCCCGTCCAGGCCGAAGAACATGAAGTGCTCGTCCTTTCCGTCAGCTATCCTGCTCTCCTTTATGGCGCTGAAAGGAAGGCCTATCCTGGATGTGAATAGCAGCTCAGGCTTCCTTGTGTATCCGTTCCTGACCAGGCCGGCAGCCCTGATATCTGTTATGTCCTCCTCCTCTATCAGAAGTTCGCCTGTTATCTCCCTTGTCATTGCATCGATGAGGTCTGCCCTTGTGGGAGCAAAACGGGAAGGGTTCGGGTGCCCCCCTATGGTGTGCCATGCCCTTCCGTACTCTGCCACACGCGTCCTGTCCCCCCTCAGGCCGGCAACCACCTTCCCGTCTGATGTCTCTATGGCAGAGCATATTGCCATGGTATTGGAAAAGAACGCGTTCTCATCTTGCAGTCTCAGCATGCCTCTCTCAATGAGAGCCTTCATATACTCAGGATCCTTGCCTGCTTCCATGTTGGTTCCCACGAACTCCCTGTAGTCTGTCGGCCCGAGCCTGAGCAGGAGCTTTCCATCAGGCAACAGTCCGTATGAGCTGAGCCTGTACTGGGGGCCTGCGAAGAGGTTCCTGTCGTTTTTAACAGCATCCCTGAACAGCCTGCACCAGGCCTCTTCCATCCTCATGTAGAGGTCGACGTCCTGGACGGTCCTGGCCATGGGCCGGCCCTCCTCTATCACTATGTCCTGGCTCCCGTACAGCCTGACCTCTTCAGAGTCAGGCAGCAGCATCCTGAAGTTCCTGCACCTGTACATAAATGAAGTAGAGAAGGAGAATTCTTAAGGCTTGCTGAGGCCGGTTGCTCAGAGCTCTATCTTCTCTTCGTGGCCCTTCAGCCTGATTATCCTGGCGGGCTCAGGGAACCTTCTTACCGTGACCCTGTCGCCCTTCTTCAGGGGGAAGACCTTCCTGTTGCAGTCTGCTGACATGTAGCCCTCGCCCTTCATCACCTCCACGTCTATCACGGAGGTCTCAGGGACCACCACGCTGCCGGTCCTACTGACGGGGTTGTTGAAGGCTATCCCTATCCCGTTCTTGAAATCCTTGCGGGTTATGGAATGGAAGTAGGCTGTTGAGCCGTATGGCGTCGAGACCACCACGCCGTCGCCTATCAGGTTCTGCGCTATCGGGCTCCCGTTGACCGATACGTTTATGCCCAGGGCGCAGGGGGGGCTGAAATGCACGCTTATGTCATTGAGGGCCACCAGCTTCCTGGACTTCTTCCCGTTCACTGCGCCCTCTATCTTCACCTTCTCCCCTGTGCTGTACATGCCTCCCTCCAGCTTCTTCAGGATGTCCCCGTAATCGTGCGACTTGCAGCCACTGCAGTGGTGGTAGAGGAGCAGCTTGGGGACCCCCGGATACTTCTGTTCCCCGAAAAGGAACGTGCCCTCCCCGCCGACGCAGACCGCTACATCAGGCTTGCTATCGGTTATGGTGAGGCCCGCCTTCTTCAGCTCCCTCTCTATGAGCCTTTTGTTCCAGCTGACCACCGCGACTTTCATGCTACCTTCTGGAAGTTCTCCTTTCCTGCGCCGCATCCAGGGCACTTGACAGGTATCCTGCCTATCGATATGTGCCCGCAAACAGCGCACATGTAAGTGGATTTGGCCTCCTTCCCGTCCTTCTTTTCAGCCATAAGCCGCCTTCTTTATGCTCCCCTTGAACCACTTCAGCCATTCCTCGTACACCCTCCTGGGGTCAGAATAGCCTATCTCCTGCCTGAGCCTCTCTGCTAACAGGTGGTACTTGTTGTTGGAGCTTACGACCCATTCGGCCTCCACTATGTCGGGCCGGTTGAGCTCGGTTGAAAGTCGGGCCATGGTCTCCTTTATCTTGGCCCTGAGCTGTATGTTCCCCCAGACAGCCTCCCAGTTGCCCGACCATTCCTTCACATAGGACGAGATCCTGTTGAGTATCTCCGACTCCCCGTTAACCAGGGTATCGGTCCCCTTCAGCTTGTCCTCCTTCCCGGAGTACTGCATGAGGTCCATGAAGCCGCCTTCCCTAACAGGGTCATGCTCCCATTTCTTCCTGACCTCTGTTATGTCCGTCACCCTCCTGTACCTCTTCAGGCCGTCGGCAGACCTCAGCATCTTGCATATCACGACTATGTCGGTCGCCTTGAAGGAGGTGGGCGGGACGCCCAGGTCGTTCACCACCCTGTCATACACCCCGTAGGGGCTCTCCCCGTGTATGGTGCCTGCCACCACGTTAGACAGGGCGCCTATCCTCATGGCCTCCCAGAGGGCCTTGGCCTCGACGCTACGTATCTCCCCCACTATCATGGCGGAATCTCCCAGCCTGAGGGACGTCCTGAGCGCCTCGTCGGCAGGCATCTCTGTCTCGACCCTCGTGATGACGGAACGGGACTTGAGGCTCTCTATGTTGTACTTCATTTTCCTCATCTGCTCGACCGGCAATTCCAGGGTGTCCTCTATGGTGACTATCCTGACCTTGGGGAGCAGCTCCAGCATCAATGCTGAGAGCAGCGACGTCTTGCCCGATGACCTCCCGCCTGCCACCAGCATGGCGGCGTTCCCGTCCACCAGGAAGGAGAGCAGTCCAGCGGAAAGCGGGCTCAGGAAATCCTTCTGTATGAACAGGGGCAGGGTCCAGGGCCTGTACCTGTGCCTCCTTATCGCGAAGCCCAGCCCCTCGGGGGACAGGCTGTTGGTTACAACAGCGAACCTGGCCTTCCCTCCGGGAACAGATATGTCAACGTCCAGCACGGGGTTGGCCTCGTCCAGGGGCCTGCCTGACTGTATCCTCAGCCTTGTCGCCCAGGCCTCGGCGTCTTCCCTGGTGGGTATGAGGTTGGTCTTGCACTCCCCCCAGTCCCCGTGGAAGACCAGGACGGGCTGGCTCTCTATGGGGGAGTTCAGGTAGATGTCCTGGAGCTTCTCGTCGGACAGCAGTATCTCCAGCACGCCAAACCCTGCCGTGTACCTGGTCAGTATGTTGGCCAGCTGGTCAACCTGCTTGGACGTCAGGTGCACCTTCATCGAGTCTGCCGTGTCCCTTATGGTGTCCCGGCCTATGTTGAAGAATATGTCCCTTATCCTCTCGGACTTCATGAACTCCGCAGTCGTCGGCCTGTGGGTCGCCATGTACCTTCTGGCGGCGTCCAGCACCGCATACTGGTCCTCAGGCAGCCTGAACTCGGGCGGAAGCACATGGTAGAAGTACTCTGCCTCATGGGGGAGCTTGTATACCTCTATCTGGACGTCCCCGACCTTGTACCTGTCGACGCTCCTGCCTCCCTCAGGCGGGGTGACCATGAAGCGCGTGAACATGAAATTGGGCCTAGTGCTGGGCATGAAAATCTGCCTGTAGAGGCTCCTGTCTCCGATATGGTAGCCCATAACATGCGGCCTGGCCTCCTTTATCATCCTGGTCTCCTCGAGCTTGCCTTTTACGACCCCCAGGACGTCGTCCAGGTACTTCCCGATGCAGAGCTGGCATCTCCTGTCCCTGGACTTCATTGACTTGAGCTTCCTCATCTCCCTGGTGAGCTGCACGTAGCCGCCTATCGGGTCCTTCCTCAGCAGGTCGAAAACGATGTGGTTCAAGGTCCCGTGCCACTCCGGGTAGCACTTCTTGCACCTCACGAACATCTTCTGGGCCCTTGACACCAGCCTCTCCCTCATCACGTATTCTATGACATGCGCTATCTCGAGCAGCATCCCGACCTGCTCAGCATCGTACTCGTATTCCCTCTCCCTGGCAAAAACAATGGACTGGACCTTCTTGGTCTCCAGGATGGCATCCATGGCATGCGACATGCATTCGGCAAAGTCCTCTATGGAAGACCCGTAGACGCTGCCCATGCAGTTGAAGCGTATCTGCATCCGTTCTTCATTATATTCATAAGGACAGGTACAAGCAGCCATAGGCACCCCTGTATATATTTATGCCCAGACGACTTAATAAAAAACAGGTATGCCGAAAAAAGCGCCAGCAAGACTCACCATCAGGGAGATACTCACGGAGCTGGTGGAGCGCACGAACTCCAACATGAGGAGGCTCAGGATACTGGAGGAGAAGGCGGACGTCACCACCTCCAGGATAACCACGCTGGAGGAGGCCCTGATGGAGCAGACCAAGCAGGTCAAGAACATGGTGGAGGTCCTGGAGAAGAGTATAATAGACGAGAGCGAGAGGATAATAAAGATAGAGGGGACCATAAAGGACATAGTGGACAGGCTCAAGAAGTCCGTGAGCATGACAAAGATAAAGGAGCTCGAGACGCTCCTGGAGATATACAGCCCCCTGAAGTCCCAGTTCATGACGAAGGAGGAAGTGGAGAGGATGCTTGACAAGAGGCTCAAGGGCTACTGGTCGAAGAAGGGCATCAACGAATAACATTAATAAGAAAGGAATACAAAATATTCTATTAGGAGAGGTATGGTAAGTCTGTCACTTTTTAAGAAAAAGCCCAAGTCCACGCCAGGCAGGCCGGGAGCAGGGGACAGGGTTAGGGAGCTTTCTGCCCAGGGCCTTTCAGAGGTCGAGATACTGAGGTCGCTCAGGGCAGAGGGTTACGGCCCGAAGGATGTCGACCAGGCCATGAAGGGCGTGCTTAAGGAATCGGTCACAGGAACCCCTGCAGTCCCGGACATAGCGCCCGCCAGGCAGCCCCAGAGGGAGCCGGCGCCAAGGGCGCCTGCGCCCAGGCCCCCGGCCGGGCAGGAGATGGAGCCGCCACCTGGGCCGGGCTCGCTCGAGATGGCAGAGTTCCCTCCGGGAAGGTTCGCGCCTCCTGAGGGAGATGATGTCTTGGGGGAAGAGCCGGAGCCCCCCTCGAGGGGATGGAGGCCGCCTGAAGGCGCGCCCCAGCCGCCGGCCCCTGCCGGCAGAAGGCCTTCCGCCCTGCCGCCAGAGGACGAGGACTTTGATGAGGAGATGGAGCCGCTGCCCCCTCCCCCCGGAAGGAAGGCGAGCCATGTGGGAAGGGGAGAGATGGAAGAGATAGCGGAGAGCATAGTGGAAGAAAGGATAAGGACGATAGAGGCCCAGCTGGCTGAGCTGTCAAAGAGGGTCGATTCCATAAGCTCCAGGATGGCCGGCATGGAGCCAGGCGCAGGCAGGGGCGGAGGCTCGGCAGGCGTAGAGGAGATAAAGGCCGGCATGGAATCCTACAAGTCATCGATAGGGGAGCTCAGCGAGAGGACAGAGGCGATGGAGCGCGCCATAAAGGACAGCCTCACCCCCATGATGCAGTCCCTCAGGTCCCTGTCAGAGACCATCAAGACGATGAAAGAGAAGCAGGCCTGATCCCTTTCTGGAAGATTCCCTGGACAGCCGTGAGGCTAAAGGGTGAAAACAAAAGAAAAAGCAAAAACCGGCTTTAGGCTGGCTTCGGCTTCTCGCCTCCGCCAGAGCCGCCTTCTTTGCCCATCACGAACATCACGAGAGCCAGTATGACGATAAAGAACACTATCGTCCACAGCTCAGAACTGAATACTCCTGAGGGCACTCCGACTAGGGCCTCCCCGCCTGCACCGAAGAAGATCACCAGCGCGATCGCAACGATGACAAGTATCAGGATCCACTTGCTCCAGTCCCCTTCCATCAGTTTCTCTGCTTTAATTCCGAACATTCCCAGCAGAACCAGAAGGAACAGTATTCCGGATCCTATCACCAGCCAGTAGCCAGAGATGTTCATCAGGAATGTTACTATTCCAGGGTTTGAGCTGACGAACAGCATCACGAAGAACGAGAGTATCAGCGATATCAGAGCAATCGCGTTCTTCGGCATCTTGTCCTTCAGGGCGACAGTCATGACGCCGTAAAGTATCGCCAGCGCAAGCAGGAATGGGAACAGATACTGGAAAAAGCCCATTGTCTGCATGTTCTGGATAATGGTTTCAAACACCATGAATATAATTAGTTGCAACACATTTATAAAGCTGAGAGCCGGGGCGTTACCCTCTGATTGCTTTCGCTCACTTGCCCCTTCCCTTCTTCGCCTTCAGGGAAGGCCTGACCTTCTCTGCTCCGATGCCCTTCTTCGTCAGTCCCCTTCCCTTCTTGCCTGCCGAGGTCAGGCCCCTTGATGCCCGGCCCCTGTGCTCGCTTATCCAGCTTATGTCCTTGTCCTTTATTATAGAGGGGTTCTTCGGGTCGACCATTATGACCTCGTACCACTGCTGGGACCCGTCCTCACCGACGTAATAGGAATTGAGCACCTCCAGGTTGGCGAACTTCCTGGCTGCCTTCTCCTCTGCCGTCCATCTCTTGGACTTCCCGAGGGAAAAGTACCTTCCTGCCCTCTTGGGCCTCCTGCCGCCGGAAGGCTTGGGCCTCTTCCTGAGCCCCTTGGGCATCTTCACCCTTACCATCACGAAGCCCTGCTTTGCCTTGTAGCCGAGCCTCCTGGCCCTGTCTATCCTGGTGGGCCTCTCTATCCTTGTGACCGTGCCTTCCTTCCTCCAGTCTATCAGCCTCTGCTTCCAGGTCTGGGGAACGCTTTCCTTTGGCCTCTTCCAGAGCCTTGCCATATGCTTGTATACCATGCGCCTCACCCAATAGCTAATTATTGTGAATCCTGCTTAAATAAGTGTTTTAAGCCAGAAAACTTTTAAATACAATCACCAAGAAGAGTTTATAGATAGGAGGGTAAAATGCATCCAGCGCTGAAGATAATAATCGGGCTCATACTGATAATAATCGGCTTGGGGCTCTTCGTTGATTCGGTCATCCCAATCATGGGAGTGCTGGGCACCTTCGGCATCGACTGGCTGAAGAACTTCATAGTGGTTCTCACCGGCGTCATACCCATCTTCCTGATAATCGTCGGCCTGTTCGTTGTCTGGCTCGAGATGGACGAGCTCAGGGCCCAGAAGGAGCTCAAGAAAGAGAAGAAGAAGTGAGTAGCTTTCTTTACGAGAGCTGCCGCTTCTGCAAGAAAGCTACTGTACCAAAGAAACTAGTTCTTATTTTTCACTCCCCAGCCGTCAGGCTCGGCAATAGCCAGAGCCCCCTGAAATAAGCTTATAAAAGGAGGCCGGTAAATAGGGTTATGGCACAGCTCATCGAGTCCGGGCACTCCCTGTGCGCAGGATGCGGCATAGGCATCGCTATGAACCTGATAGGCAGGGCGGCGCCTGAGAAGGTGATAGTGACCACAGCCACCTCCTGCCTGGAGGTCACGACTTCAGTCTATCCCCTTACGGCCTGGAAGGTGCCCTGGATACACACGGCATTCGAGTGCGTTTCGGCAGTGGCCAGCGGGATAGAGGCAGCCATAAAGAAGATGGGCAAGGACTGGAAGGTCCTGGCGATAGCGGGCGACGGAGGGACGTTCGACATAGGCCTGCAGGCATTGTCAGGCATGCTCGAGAGGGGCCACAAGGTCACCCAGGTCTGCGTCGACAACGAATGCTATGCCAACACGGGCGTCCAGAGGTCAGGCGCGACCCCGTATGGGGCCTGGACCACCACGAGCCCTCCGGGAAAGACCACGGTGGGAAAGGAGCAGTACAAGAAGCAGCTCCTGGAGATAGTGGCCGCCCACAGGATACCTTATGCCGCTTCAGCTTCGATAGCCTACCCCTCTGACCTGATGGCCAAGGTCAGGAAGGCCTTTGATAAGCAGCCCTCGTTCCTGCACATACACTGCCCCTGCCCGACGGGCTGGAAGTTCGGGACAGAGAAGACAGTGGACGTCGGCAAGCTGGCCGTCGAGACAGGCATGTGGGCCCTCTATGAGATAGAGGACGGCAAGTTCAGGATAACCAAGAGGGCGGAGCCCAGGAAGCCGGTAGAAAGCTACCTCAGGCTACAGGGCAGGTTCAAGCACGTGAACGAAGCCACACTCAAGAAGATGCAAGAACAGATAGACGGCAAGTGGAAGGAGTTCGCGGAACTCGAGAAATCCGGATTCCGCTTCATGTACTGATCACATCTGCCCCGGCTTCTCTGACAGGTGCTTGGTGCAGTTGTAGACCATCACCTCATGGCCCTTCCCTGTGACATTGACTATGCTGACAGACGTGTTGCCCCACTTCTCTTTGAAATATTCCTCCACGGTCTTGCCCATCAGCTCCCCCATCAGTATGCGCTTGATTCCCCCATGGGTCACTATCAGGACCGTCTGGCCCCTGTGCCCCTCCTTTATGCCTTCCAGGAAGGGTATCACACGCTCCCTCATGTCACGGTGGCTCTCTCCTCCCGGGGGCCTGTATTCGAGCTTGCTGAGGCCTGACTTCCTCTTGTGCTGATTGTAGGCCTCCTTGGGTCCGTCCACGAACGTGCCCATGTCCATCTCCCTCAGCTCCTTCACATAGTGCACAGGGATGCCCGGGTGGTGCTTCATTATGGCCTCGCAGGTCATCCTGGCCCTGTTCAGGTCGCTGGAGTAGGCGACGTCTATCTTCTCTGCCGATAGCCGCTCCCCAGCCTTCCTGGCCTGCTCCCTGCCGGTCTCGTCCAGGGGGTTGCCGGACTGGCCCTGTACGATATTCTTGACGTTGTATTCGGTCTGGCCGTGCCTTACTATGATGAGACGCATGCCTAACACCAATAAGCTATTGTAAGAATCAGGTTATAATTACTTGGCTCCCTTCCAGAGGAAGTCGAAGTAGGGTGACATGAGGTCACCGGCAGCGTGCTCTGAGTTCGCCCAGAAGGCGACATCCTGTGTGTCGTGGACCTTTGAGTCGTCGGTCAGGGCGACCAGCACATGGTTCCGGTCTATGACGCAGAACCTGCCAGCGTTCCTCTTCAGGTTCTTTATGTCGGCTATCTCCCTGAAGGCCTTCACTGCCCCGTTGTCGGAAAGCGGGGCCGCTATCTTCAGCTTCACGCCGCTCTTGGATATCTTCTTGAGAACCCTGAAATGGTTAGAATAAAGGTCGTTAAGGCCCGTCCCTGTGGTGCAGATGCTTATGCTGTCCCTGGCCTCCTTGAATATGGACTTGAGCTGCCTGTTGATTATGTGCCTCCCCTTCAGGGTGCCTGTCATCTCGTTCGGGGACACCATGTTGAGGCCCTTCTTGTGTATGGCCTCGAGTTCGCCCAGGATGGGCGAGTTGGAAAGGCCTTCTATCCTCTCCTTTGCCTCGTCATAATTCTTCCTGAGAATCTGCTTGGTCCTCTCCAGCGCATCCTTGGGCGCCAGGGCCACATACTTTATTGGCTTTGAAGGCTGCACCAGCACGAAGCCTTTCTCAGCAAGCGACTGCAGGACGTCATAGCTCCTTGACCTGGGGACGGTCGCAATCTCTGAAACCTCAGCTGCTGTTGCTACGCCTTTTGCGAGCAGGGCTACGAATATCTTCCTCTCATAGAGGTTCAGACCAATGCTTTTCAGCGTGTCCAGCACGTGAGTTGTTGCTACCATATTATCACACTTTCCATTATTATTTACCAATGGGGTATAAATGCTTATCGCCCCTCAGTGGTAAATTATACTTCATTATTTGGCCGAAAGCTTTATAAAGCTTTTGTTACTATGCGGTAGTTTTAAATGCTTCTAAAGGGGCTGACCAGATAGCCAGGCCGTAAAAGCTGTTATAGCCGGGCCCCACAATATAATAATATGCTGTATTCAAGGCTGGCCGACATCTATGAGGAGCTGGAGAAGACCAGCGCCAAGCTGGCCAAGAGGGACATCATATCCAAGCTCCTGAAATCAGCCCCTACAGGCCAGCTGCCGCAACTGGTGCTGCTCGTCATGGGAAGGCCCTTCCCTAACTGGTCAGACGACAAGATGGGGGTGGCCAACCAGCTCATGATAAGGGCGATATCGAAATCGATAGGCATGAAGCCTTCTGATGTCGCCAGGAAGTTCAATGAGATGGGCGACCTGGGAAAGACAGCCGAATGGCTGAAGGGCAAGAAGAGGCAGAGGACCCTCATGAAGAAGGAGCTCACTGTCGATTTCGTGTTCAAGAACCTGCAGGCCATAGCCAGGCAGGCAGAGTCAGGCAGCCAGGACAGGAAGATGAACCTCATCGTGGAGCTGCTTGCGCACGCAGGCCCGAAGGAGGCCAGGTACATAGTAAGGACAGTCCTGGAGGAACTCAGGATAGGCGTGGCAGAGGGCATAGTGCGTGACGCCATATCAGACGCCTTTGGAATAGACGTGAAGGCAGTGGAGTCAGGCTGGAACCTGTACCCTGACTACAGCGAGATAGCCAGGATAGCCAAGGAGAAGGGGGAGAAAGGACTGAAGAGGCTCAGGATGGAGATAGGCAGGCCCATAATAGTGCTCCTGGCAGAGAAGGCGCCAGACCTGAAGTCTGCCCTGGGGGCCTACGAGCACGCGGCAATGGAGTACAAATACGATGGCATGCGGGCCCAGATACACAAGAAGGGCGACAAGATATCCATATTCACAAGAAGGCTTGAGAACGTCACGAAGGCGTTCCCTGACCTGGTGGACCTGGCCAAGAGGGGCATAAGGGCGAAGGACGCGATAATAGAGGGGGAATTGCTGGCCATAGACCCGAAGACGAAGAGGCCGATGCCGTTCCAGATGCTGTCCACCAGGATAAAGAGGAAGCACGGGGTCGATAAGGCGGCAAAGGAGATACCTGTCCAGATGAACCTGTTCGATGCGGTCTATGTGGAGGGCAAGAGCCTGTTCGACGCCCCGCTGGAGAAGAGGCTGGAGGAGCTCAAGAGGATAGTCAGGCCGATAGAGGGCAGGTTCCAGTTCGCCAAGCAGCTCAGGACAAAGGACCTGGAGAAGGCAGAGAAGTTCTACAAGTCGGCCCTGGATTCGGGCCAGGAGGGCCTGATAGTGAAGAACCTGGACGCCTTGTACGTCCCTGGAAGGAGGGTAGCAGGCGGCTGGCTGAAGGTCAAGCCTGTCATGGAGAACCTGGACCTAGTCATTATAGGGGCCGCCTGGGGCACGGGAAAGAGGACAGGCTGGCTGGGCTCGTTCGTGCTCGGATGCAGGGAGCCCGGGACAGGCAAGTTCCTGGAGTGCGGCATGCTGGGGACAGGCCTCAAGGAGAAGGAGACAGAAGGGGGGGTCACCCTTAAGCGGCTGACAGAAATACTGAAGCCCCTGGTAGAGAGCGAGAAGGGAAACCAGGTCGCCATAAGGCCCAAGGTGGTGGTGGAGGTGGCATACGAGGAGATACAGAAGAGCCCCACCTACTCGAGCGGCTGGGCGCTTAGGTTCCCTAGGTTCGTCAGGCTCAGGAAGGACAAGGGCCCCCAGCAGGCTGACAGCCTGGACAGGATAAGGGCCCTCTATAAGATACAAAAGGGAAAGGGGGACAAATAGTAAACATGGCCAAGAAACGGCCCAGAGGAAAGCCGAAAAAGAAGGCAAGACGCATAACCCATGAGGAGGAGAGGACCATCCTGGCAGAGGAGCAGACCATACTCTCCAAGGAGAGGACCATCCTAAGCTTCATGAGGACAGGGCTCACGTTCATAGTCCTGGGGCTGGCGGTGGTCAGCATATCAGGGATAGTGGGCGACGTCCTGATTGCGGTCCAGGCAGTCGGCTGGGTGATAGTAGTCATAGGCTTCGCAGAGGTCTTTGAGTCCTACAGAAGGCTGAAGAGATACCAGAACAAGATGAAGAAAAAAGAAAAAGAACTGGGGAAGGACCTTTGACTCATTCCTTGCAGCCGTCGCAGACCCATTCCCCTTCTACACATGTTAACTCGTCCGAGTACTCCCCGCAGACATCGCATATGCCCAGCTGCTTCTTCTCGTTCTTGTGGTCGACCGGCTGGCTCTCTGTCTTGAAGAGGGACTTGTGGCCGATCTTCTCGAAATCGAACGGGAACAGCTGTGCAAACCTTGTCGCCATCTTCGGGTTCCTCGCCCTGAGCCAGTATATGACCTCATTGGTGTAGCAGTAGGGGCATATGGTCGACTCCTTAAGCCCCTTACAGCTGAGGCACCAGTTGAAGGTCGTGTCAAGGCTCGAATGGAAGTAACCGGAGAACTGCTTATGGAACTTCAGGAACTTGTCCGCCATGTTGGAGGGAAGCCATTTGGTTATGTCATTGGCGAGACAGTCCGGGCAAAAGAAATTCCATATCGGTTCCTTGCAGATTTGGCACACAGACACCATTTTCAACCACCCCATTCCTTATATTTTTCGATAATTTCCTGTAGAAGAGTTGGAAATATGCCTTATATAGCGCTTTTAAAACGACATACTTCGCTTTTATAAAAATTCTTTTAATAAGGCAATAATAAACCCTCTATAAAAACATTTATAAAACTAAAAAATATTTTTTCATTATAAAAAAGGAAAATGTATACTACAACTGGTTTCATAAAAGCTTATAAATCCTCACGGAAAGAAAAAATCGATTGTTATGCAATTCGAGCTGATAGACAACAATGGCGGAAACCCCGTGATATACGATTCCATACTGGTCGACCCGTCAAAGATGGGCATGTTCAGCTCCGAGCTCTCCCTCAAGATAATAGAGGAGCTGGTCAAGGAGCCCGCGTGCGCCATGGACTTGGCAAGGCGGCTGAACCAGCACGAGCAGAAGATATACTACCACCTGAGAAGGCTGGAGAGTGCCGGTGTGGTAAAGCACATCCGGTCAGAGAAGAGGTATTCCATGACAGCCAAGATATACGGGGTGGTTTCCCCCGTGGTCTCCACCAGGCTCTTCGATGGAGGGAAAGCGATGACAAAGCCCAAGCCGATGGTAAAGGAAAGCCTGGAAAAGCTGATGGACCCCTTCATAAAGGACGGCCGGCTCAATGCCAAGATAATAATAGGCAGCCCGTATCCCCACGGGCGCTACGAGGCCACGGCAAGGTTCGGGCCCCACCTGGCAGGCCTGATGATGTTCCTTGGAAGCATGCTGACGGAGCAGTCCAGCAACGGCTACGTGATGGACACCGCCGCAAGGGAGGGCGACCTGAAGGACAACAACATAATAGTGATAGGCAACCCGAAGGTCAACACGATAGCGGACAGGATGAACGAGATGCTGCCGATACATTTCGATGACAAGAAGCAGTTCTCCATATCATCCAAGCTGAGCGGGGAGCTCTACAACTACGACCACGACGCTGTCGTCATGAAGCTCCCCAACCCGTTCAATGACAAGAAGTGGATGCTGTACCTTGCCGGAAAGCGCTCAATGGGCCTGAAGACGGCCATACTGGCGCTCACGAAATTCCACGACAAGATAATGGGGGGCAACAGCAAGGACAAGAAGGTGATAGCAAAGGTCATGTCCGGCATTGACAAGAAAGGGGACGGAGACATAGATTCCGTGAAGTTCATGGAGTGATATCATGATGATGGACGCAGGTGAATGTGACGGCAGGCCGATAAAAGATGTCAGGCCGAAGAAGACGCAGTTCGGCCTGAACCACCCAAGGGTCAGGAAATTCACCTTCGGGGTGGGGCCCCAGATAGTAGAATACGCCAGCAGGATGGAATCCGAACTTGAGGACGCCTACAAGGGCGTGCTGGTAGTCCCGATAATGTCAGGCGGCATGTACTTCGGCATGAGCCTGAGGGCATACCTGCTTTCAGAGGGGCTGGACGTGGAATACTACGAGCTGCCCAAGAAGAGCGGCACCATACCGGAGAGGCTCGCCAAGGGAAGGGTGGTCATAATGGTGGATGACGCGGTCTACAGCGGCAAGACGATGAATCTTATAAGGGCAAGGCTGGGAAGGATGAGGAACATGAAGCAGGCTCTCGACAACCCGAACGGCAGGAAATGGGTCTATGCGGTCGAGGAGGACGTGCTTGAGCAGGCAGACTTCTCCTGCGGAGGCGACCTCAGGCTGGACAAGCTCGATGTGAGGATGAGGGAGCTCAACGAGAAGAGGGATAATTACACTGACACTGAGATAAGGATTATGGTGGAAGAGGCGATTGAAAGGGACTTTACCACGGCAGAGCAGTACAATGCCAGGCAGTTCGCCTATGCGACCCTGGGGCTGTCCATTGAAGGGAGGGACGCTCCGGCCCTGCCACATCCTGATGTGATAAGGGACCAGGAGAAACTCTACCTGGAGTCCCTCCTGGGGGAGGGCGAAAGGGCGCAGCCAGGCTTCCTCACAAGGGTCTGGAGAGGGAGCGACACGGGAAAGGACAAGCCCATAGACAAGATAAGAGGGCTCCTGAAGGACAAAAACGGCAAGGAAAGGCTTAAAAAGTAACTGGGGATAATATTAGACGCTATGACAACACAAGAGCACCTCCAAAGGGCAATGAGGACAAAGCTATTCGGGTTTTTCTCGAACGAGAACATGGAGAGGCTCGCCAGGTACGTGGGGTCATGTGATTCGGTCTTCTACGGCATACATCCCGGAGGCGACGATTACATGGGGATGACAAGGGTCTTGCTGAGGGTAGAGGACCCCAGCCTGAGCATACTGGGCTATCCGCTTTTCATCCAGAACGGTGAGGCCGAATCCTCCGGGAAGAGCGGGAGGAACATAAGGGTGACAGGCCATTCCGAGGCCCATTACAGGGACAAGAAGGTGGCGGTTTTCTCGGACCTTCCGGTGGAGGACACTGCCAAGCCCTTCGCCATAGCGAGGGAGATGCGGGACGGCCACAAGGGATTCATGTATGTCCTGTGCACCCCCACGTTCGAGATGTTCACAAGGGACCAGCTTTACAGGAACCAGCTCATGTCAGAGACAAGGAACAGGACGGGGGTAATGAAGGTAGAGGACCTGGGTGAGATGCCGCTGAGGTGGCTGAAGAAGAGGCGGAGGTTCACAGAGGACTATTTCAAGGGCCAGGACGTGGCTTTCATAGCCGAGGTGCCTTCCGGGGCATCGCCCTTTGCGATGGCATACGCCCTTTACCTGACAGACAACGGCCATTCAGTCGTGTACATGCCGTTCAATGACGACAACGGGCTGGAGAGCATAAGGACGAGGTACGGGAACGACATGGCAGGCCACAGGGTCATGACCTTCGGCGACGAGGAATCCGGCGAAAGGCTGAGGGAGCCCGTTGACAGGCTGGTGGAGGACGTCGGCGTCAAGAAGAAGGTGTTCATCAGCATAGAGCGGATAAGGGCCGACCTGGGCCTCACAGACTGATGCCTCAACCGCCACATTTTTAAACCTCAAACCACTTGAGGGAATATGAAACACGACCTTTCAGCCCTGAAATCACTGGTATTCGACAACGATGACACTATCATACTTTCTTACGGGACCAGGGTTGCCAACTTCCAGGCCGCTGGCCAGGAGGCGGGCGTGAGGGTGCCCACAGGGGATGACATAAAGGCCGTGTGGAACAGCCCGACCCTCCAGGCCCTGGTCGCCAATGTCTGGCCTGAAACCACAGAGGAGGAGAGGGAGGCCATCATATCATGCTACAGCAGCAAGAGGCAGGACTCATACCCCCTTGCAGAGAGGGCCCTGGAGGTCCTGGGAGAGGCAAGGAGGAGGTATGTTACAGGCATGCTCACCACCAGGGACAGGGAGGCCCTCATGGCCAAGCTGACAGGCTCGGGGATAGACCCTGAGATATTCGGGTTCATCAGCACCTCAGACGACACCGGATACCACAAGCCTAACCCCAGGGCGTTCGAGAAGGTGCTGGAAAAGCTGGACGGGGAAGGGATACTTCCAAGGGAAGCAGCGTATGTGGACGATTCGGTTCCGGGGTACCTGTCATCCGAGGGGGCAGGACTGGTGCCGATATCTGTCCTGACAGGAATGACAGGAAGGCTGGAGTTCCTGGAGGCAGGGCAGGACCCTGAGCTGATAATACCCAGCATAGCGGAGCTGCCCGGGCTGCTGGGGTGGGAGGGATAACATGGACGTCATAGGCATAGGGCCGGCAGGGATAGACATAATATACACGGCCGAGGGAGTGAAGAAGTCGGCGGGGGGCTCCATAATCAACACCCTGGTCAGGCTGCAGGCCCTCGGAGCCGGGACAGGGGTGCTCGGCCTGATAGGCAATGACCCCGAGGGCAAGTCCATGATAGCCAGGCTGACCCTCCTCGGCATAGACACTTCCAAGATGAGGCACGAGTCAGCGTACAGGACCCCAAGATGCCACATGAGGACAGGGAAGGGCCTGAAGGAGTTCATAGACATGGACGATTACAAGAGGATAGGGAAGCTGAACGCAAAGGACATGGAATACCTGAAGAAGGCGAAGGCCATATTCATAGAGATAGTCAACCCCATATTCAAGGAGTACCTGGAGTTCGCCAAGAAGCACAAGATAAAGTTCTACGTCACCCTCCAGAACATAGACTCGAAATACAACCTGCACTACCTTAAGGACCCCCACATAAGCGCCATATTCTGCAACACTAAGGAATCCAAGTACATAAAAGGCATGATGCCGGACATAAAGTCCACCCTGGCGGTCACAAAGAGGGAGAGGGGCTCCAACGTCTACCATATGGGTAAGGACATAGACACCCCCGCCTTCATGGTGGACACCATAGACCAGCTTGGCACAGGCGATGCCTTCGCGGCAGGCTTCATATACGGGGACCTGAAGGGATGGGGCATGAAGAGGAAATGCCTCTTCGCCAATGCCATGGGGGCTTTCGCCACCGTGGGCTGGGGGGCCCAGGGAAAGGTGCCTTTCCTGGAAGAGGTCAAGGAGCTTATTAGGCAGCAGGCGGATAATCTAGCATGAAGCAGATATTCCCGGGCGTCTGGAAGGCGAAAGGCCAGATGCTCACGAAGAACCTGGTCCCCGGCTTCAGGAGCTACACCGAACAGCTGGTCACCATAGGGGAAGAGGAATACAGGGTATGGGACCCCACCAGGTCAAAGCTGGCCGCCGCCGTGGCCAAGGGGCTGAAGACATTCCCTGTGGGCGAGGGCATGAAGATACTCTACCTGGGAGCTGCCCAGGGCTACACACCGAGCTTCTTCTCTGACATAGCGGGAAAGGAGGGCGTAATATACGCTGTGGAGATATCCGAGAGGGCGTTCAGGGAACTGAACCCTGTCGCAGAGAAGAGGGGCAACATAGTGCCGATTCTGGCAGACGCCAGGAAGCCCAATGATTACGAATGGATAGAGACCGCTGACCTGGTCTACCAGGACGTGGCCACGAACGACCAGCCAGAGATACTGATAAGGAACTGCAGGGCCAAGCTCAGGCCGGGGGGCCTGGCAGTGATAGCCATAAAGTCACGCTCGATGGACGTGGTGAAGGAGCCTAAAGAGGTCTTCAGGGAATGCGTCAAGAAGCTCACATCCGAGCTGGAGCTTGTGGAGAAAGTTGTCCTGGACCCTTTCGAGAAAGACCATATGCTTGTGGTGCTCAGATCCCGGAAATAAGCCTTTTCTTGAACTTCTCCCAGTCTGTCACCAGGGCGCCCGCCGCCTTCTCGTGGCCTCCCCCCGAGCCTATACCCTTGACGGCCTTCTTGGTGAGCTGTCCGAGGTTGACCCTCCCCTTCTGGTCCCTCATGGAGAGCTTCCATTCGCCCCTGGGGGTCTCCTTCCTTATTATTATCACGTCATCCTGGTTCTGCTGGGCCAGGATAGTCGATATGACGGACGCTATGTTGAGCCTTGACTTGAGCTCGTATATTATCACCCCTTTCTCCCTGTTGACATCCTTGTTCTCGTCAAAGTCCAGGAGTATCCTGTTTATCTCCTTCCTGACCGTGTCGAACCAGCTTATTATCTCCCTGTCCATGGCGAAGTCATCGAACTCGTCAGCCCTGACGAGGGCCCTCAGGGCCTTCTTGGCGCCCGGCTGGCCCTTCAGGGTGATGGCAGCCGATATGAGCTGGGCGCCCTGCCCCATCTTGGACATCAGGGGGTGGCCGAATAGCAGCTCGGGGTAGTCCTTCCTGCATGTCTCTATCAGCTCCTTGCAGTCCTCGAAGCCGTAATCTCCTATCACGCCTATGCAGCTTATCCATATGTACTTCTTCACCTCCAGCTTCATGCCCTCGAGTATCTGGTAGACGAGAAAGCTTGCAGGCAGGTAGACGTTCTCCCTGAACATGGGGTTTATGTGCATCACATTGCCGTTACTCAGGTTCTTCTCGGGTATGTGGTGGTCCACTATCAGAATCTTGGTGTCAGGCAGCGCCTTCTCTATCTCCTCCATCTTCTTGTGCTCCTGGTCGACCGGCAGGTCCAGGAAAACAATCGCCTTGGGCGCCTTGTCTATTATCTCCTCCACCAGCTCGTCCTCTATCCTGGGGCCCTCCCTTATGACGCACTCGAAGTCAGGGAAGAACTTGAGCAGCAGGGCGCCGGAGCATATCCCGTCGGCGTCCCTGTGCGTGAAGAGCATCTTATCCCCCTTGGTGTCCAGTATCTCCCTCATCCTTTCCAGCTCTTCCTTCACCGCAACCTTGAACATAATACGTTATTTAAAATTTTGTATCTATATAAGTTAGGAGGGAGAGGGGGATGTCAGAAAACCGCCCATTCAAGGGAAGGCACATCATTTCTACAAGAGACCTGACTCCTGATGACTACAGGACCATAATGTTCAAGGCCCGCAGGTTCAAGTACAACAGCGAGCAGTACGAGATGGCGTTCAGGAACAAGATGCTCATCTACATGTTCTTCCAGCCCAGCACCAGGACAATGAACTCCTCCATAGAGGCCATGGAGAGGTACGGTGGGAGGTGCACAGGCTTCAGCGACCCAAAGAACACGTCTTCTGAAAAGGGAGAGAGCCTGAGGGACACGGCCACGAACTTCATAGGCTACGGCAGGAAGTCCACAGGCAACGTGGTTGTGGTGAGGCACCCGAATGACGGGGCAGCCAGGCTGGTCGAGGACGAGGCCAAGATACAGATGGAGAAGGACAGGGAGAACGGCCGGAGCAGGGAGGTCATAGCGGTCATAAACGGAGGCGACGGCAAGAACCAGCACCCAACGCAGGCCATAGGGGACCTCTTCACCGTCTGGGACAAGATGTTCGACAGGATGGGCTTCGACCTGCTGGACAGGGGGAAATGGCCCTCAGGGTTCGAAGGCATTGACATGATGGGCGTGGGTGACATGAAGTACGGAAGGGCCCTGAAGTCCACCATAGACACCCTTTCGGTCTTCGGGATTGTCAGGAACCTCTACCTTGCTTCCCACCCGTATGTCGGGCTAAGCAACAGGACCATAGCGGACCTCGATGAAAGGGTGGGGAACGTCCATGTGATAAGCACCAGGGGGGAACTGGCAAAGGCCGCCAACAAGGTAGACCTGATATGCGGCTCCAGGATACAGCAGCTGCAGTTCCCGCAGACTGACAGGGGAAGGGAGCAGCTGAAGGAGATATACGACAGCGGCATGAGGCTGGAAGCCGGCATGCTCGAGAGCCCCAGGGAGTACCTGATAATAATGCACCCGCAGCCCTTCAACAGCAGCGACGGGGACAGGACCAGGGTCATAGCCAAGGACGTGAGGGACACTCCCTTCGAGGCCTGGGAGGACCAGTCTGCCGACCTGGTGGACGTCAGGGCGGCGACCATGCACCTGGAATTGTACGGCGTGGAGGGGGAGACGATAGCATGACAGAGAGGATGATACATGAAGAGGACGTGTATTTCATAAAGGACGGCATAACGATAGACCACCTCTTCCCGGGGACAGGCGACGAGGTAAAGAACATAATAGGGGCATACCCCATCTCGGTCTATGACGGGTTTCCCAGCGAGAAATACGGAACAAAGGCCAGGGTGACGGTCCCTGGGAGGGGGAACATCCTGACAGATGACCAGAAGCTAAAGATAGCCCTTGTCTCTCCAAGGAACACCATAAGCGAGATAGAGGACGGCATGGCCAAGGCAAAATACCATTCCAGGGTGCCCAATGAGGTAAGGGGCCTCATAGAGTGCCCGAACGACAACTGCATAACCAATGCCCAGGACGAGCCTTCCAGGATCTACGTGGAAACAAGGGACAGCGACGGCCACCCTGAGAATTTCAGGTGCCATTACTGCGAAACCCCCTTCGGGAATGACGAGCTCAGGCTCACGTTCCTCTGAGCTATTTATTGCACCCCTGCAAATACTAAACCATGACAGAAGGCTCATTCGCGGTGGAGCTCGCCAGAAAAGCATTGGAGCACTACGTGAACACGGGCGAGAAGCTGGGCCCAAAGGAGATACCGGACGATTTCAAGCGCAAGTACGGTGTCTTCGTGACGCTGAACACCTACCCTGACGGCAACCTGAGGGGATGCATAGGTTTCTCAGAGCCACTTTACCCACTTTACCAGGCCATAATAGAGGCGGCCATAGAGGCGGCCGAGGACCCCAGGTTCGACCCGATAAAGGAGGAGGAGCTGCCCAGGATAACGGTCGAGGTTTCCATACTGGTGAACCACGGGCTGCTGGAGGGGGACAGGGAAGACTACCCCAAGAAGGTGAAGGTAGGAAGGGACGGCCTGCTGGTCAGGAAGGGGAAGCAAACAGGCCTGCTCCTCCCGCAGGTGGCGGCCGAGCACGGGATGGAACCGATAAAGTTCCTGGAGGCAGCCTGCACGAAAGCCGGGCTCCCCATATCGGCCTGGACAGACCCGGACACCGAGGTCTGGACGTTCCAGGCTGACGTCTGGGCAGAGGACAAGCCCAACGGGGAGATAGCCTACAGGGAACTCAAAAAATCCTGAAGCCGGAGGGCCTTATGCCTTCCTGCACTATCTCGAACTTGACAGAGCCCCCCTCAGGCATGTGCCTGTGCTTGGTTATGGTGGCCCTCCTTTCTGATGTCCTCCCGGTCCTCTCCAGGAACACTATGGCCTTGGACCAGTATTTCATCACGTTGCCGCCTATCACCTCGTTCTCGCCGGTGTCCCAGTTCTTGAACGTGTGGGCCGTGACCAGGACAGGTATGCCCCTTTCCCTAGCTATGTTCGAAAGGTCTGCCAGCTGCCTGGAGAGCTCCCTGGATGCCTCCAGGACCTCCACCTTGGGGTCGGTGTACTCCAGCCTGTAGAGCGCAACGACGGAGTCCACTATGATGAGGCCGGCATCAGTCTTCTCCAAATCCCTTATCATCCTGCTCTGCTCCTTCAGTGTCTTGGGCTCCACCAGGATTATGCTCTTTAATATAGAAGAGGGGTTCCCGGCAACCTGCCGTAGCCTCTCCGGAGAGAAGCCGCCTTCTGTGTCCATGTATATGACCTTCCCGCCCCCCTTTACCGCCTCTACTGCGGCCAGGATGCAGCAGTTGGTCTTGCCGGTGCCGGGGCCGCCGTATATGTTGGTCAGCGCCCCGTGCTCCAGGCCCTTTACGAGGCCCTTCAGGGGCTCGGGAAGCCGGAGGAACTTCATGTCATATATTTGAAGCTGTGATTTAAATCGGAATTATGGCATACGACATCCTGAAGGGCCTGGAGTCCGGCGGGAGGCTAGGCAGCTGCTCCATAGCCCTCAAAGGGGAGGGAATCGCAGGCGGCAGGGCGTTCGTCTTCGGGAGGGACATAGTGTCCGTGGACAGGCAGAAGGTCACCTTCAGGGGAGGCGAGACAGGCCAGGAGGCCCTTACATTGCCCCTGGAGGAGATACAGGAGATAGAGTCAGGGGGAAGGACGGTCTTCAGGAAGGGAAGGAGGATAGAGAGGGTTTACCCGAAGAAGCGGCACTAGCTTAAAATTTAAGCCTTGGGGCCAAAATAGTAATATGGACACTGAGACGCGTTTTAAGCTCATAAAGGGAGTCGGCGAGGAAGTGGTGACAGACGAGGAGCTCATGCAGCTGCTCCAGGCCAAGGGCCATCCGGTGGCCTATGACGGATTCGAGCCTTCCGGCGTCGCCCACCTTCCCTTCGGCATATACCGGGCCCTGAACATAAAGGACCTGCTGAAGGCAGGCGTCCATTTCAAGCTCTGGATAGCGGACTGGTTCGGCTGGATAAACAACAAGATGGGGGGCGACCTGGAGAAGATACAGAAGGTCGGCGAGTATTTCCAGGAGGTCTGGAAGGCCTCGGGGATAGAGCCCGCAAAGGGAAAGCTGGAGTTCATCTGGGCAGCCAACTCGATGGACGACGAATACTGGAAGAGGGTGATACGTATAGCCAAGATAACCTCTGTCGCCAGGGCGACCAGGTGCCTCACCATAATGGGCAGGAAGGAAGGCGAGATGAAGGAGGTCGCCCAGTACTTCTACCCCATGATGCAGTGCAGCGACATATTCCACCTCAAGGCCGACATATGCCAGCTCGGGCTTGACCAGAGGAAGGTCAACATGCTGGCAAGGGAGGTCGGCCCGAAGCTGGGCCTCTGGAAGCCCGTGATAATATCCCACCACACCCTAATGGGCCTTGGGGGCCTGAAGGGGGAAGGGGAGGGCTTCGACAAGAACAGGAAGATGGACATAGAGATAAGCTCCAAGATGAGCAAGTCCAAGCCCAACACGTGCATATACATGCACGACACAGGGGAGCAGATAAGGAAGAAGATAAACTCTGCCTACTGCGCCCCGAAGGAAGCGGACAACAACCCGATGCTGGATTACGCGAGGCACATAGTCTTCAGGGCCTTCAAGGACATGACGATAGAGAGGCCTGCCAAGTTCGGGGGCTCCCTCACGTTCGGGACATACCAGGAGCTGGAGTCCGCCTTCAGGGAGGGCAAGCTCCATCCTGCAGACCTCAAGGCGGGCATTGCCGAACACATAGACAAGCTCGTCAAGCCCGTGAGGGATCATTTTGAAAAGAACAAGAAAGCGAAAGACCTCTACGAGTTCGTCAGGAAGCAGGAAATCACCCGCTAGGCAGGTTCCTGACAGGGCTCTCGCACTCCTGATAATAGCAGCCCTCATGCTGTCCCTTACCTGGTTCATGGTAGTGGTTTCCGTGTCCAACACCATGACCACCCTGGCCACCGGGACGGTTCAGCTCACCATACTCAACTGCGGGAACGGGGTGTGCGATTACCCCTCCGAGACCAATGCCAACTGCCCTTCGGACTGCTATTGCGGCGACGGCTACTGCTACTCCGGGTACGAGAGCTGCAGCGATTGCCCGTCGGATTGCGGCGTGTGCCCTGTGCCGCCTGATGAGCCTTCCGGGCCAACGCCAACGCCAACGCCGCCCGTCTACCCCGGCCTGATAAACGAGACCCTGAAGGCCAAGGGTGACCCCACCATGCACATATTCGCCAGGTTCAAGAGCCCTTCCCCAGGAGCGGAGGCCAACATGACGCAGATAAGCTGCGAGGTCCTGGAGGAGCTGCTCTATGACTATGAAATCCCATACAGGTGCTTCATGGTGCAGACAGAGAACCTGGACGAGGGCAACCTGCTGGACTCCTTCGTAATATCGAAGGTGGGCAGGGACTGGATAGAGGAGTTCAACATAGACCCGGACAGCATAAAGGTCATAAGGTTCTACCTGAACAAGAGGAACACGCTTCCCATAGGGCCAATAGAGGAGGGCGATGACAGGTACTGGATGGAAGGCTATGATTCCGAGTTCCTCTACTTCCTCTCGTCCACTTCAGGCTTCACGGGCTTCTTCCTTACGGTGGGCACGCCCATAGCCAAGCCTCCCGTGGTGGAGAAGCCGAGCCCCTACTGCGGGGACCAGATATGCGACGCAACCATAGGGGAGGGCTGCATGGCCTGCCCGATAGACTGCGGGTGCCCTCCCGGGTACATATGCTTCAACAACGACTGCGTGCCTGAATGCATGCTCCTGGGTTTGGACTTCGGCAGGTTCCTCGGGATATGCTGGTACTGGTGGGTCGTGATGGCCTCCATAGCAGCCATACTGGCATACCTCTTCTGGAAGAGGCGCAGGAAGCCCATCTGGTGGATACTGGTCATCCTCCTGTCCGTGGCGATACTGGTGGCCCTGGTCATGGTGAGGGTCAGGCACAGGAAGAAATCCAGGTGGCAGCGCTTCCTGGACCATGTCAAGGAAACGCTGGAAGCCCTGGAGTAAGGTTATTAGAATGGGGAGCCAATCTATATTATGGAAGTTCAGTTTTCCCAGAGGATAAAGGAGCGCTATCCGACCATGCGTCTGGGCCTGGTCGAGGTGAAGGGCTCAGTCAACACAGGGTCCAGGGAGCTCAGGGACGAGAGGAGCACTGTGGAGAGGATAGTCAAGAAGGAGTACAGGAACTGGGAGAAGGTGGACATCATAAAGGCCTACGACAAGTTCTTCGGCCGCCATGACAGGCCCTTCCCCATACTGGAGGGAGTGAAGGCCGTACTCAAGGGAAAGGGCATACCTACCCTGTCCCCGATGGTGGACGCCATGCTGCTGGCAGAGCTCAAGCACCTGGTGCTGATGGGCGTGATGGACAGCGACAGGATGGACGGCGCGCTCACTGTTGACCAGGCCATGGAGGGGGACGAGTTCACCAACATGGCCGGCGACACGGTCACGCTCGAGCAGGGCGATGTTGTGGTGAAAGACAGAGGCGGCGTGATAGGGACGTACCTTGAGGGCCAGTCGCTGAGGACAAAAGTAACAGGGAAGACGAAGAACTGTGCATACTTCGCATTCTACGTCCCGGGGGTGAAGGACGCCAGGATAAAGAACTGCCTGAAGGACGCCGCCAGGATGGCTGCCATGGGAAAGGGCAGGCCAGGCGAGACCGAGCTCCACATACTCGGGAAGGAGGTCAAGACAGGCATCGTTTCAGCAGAGAGGATAAACCCCTGGGGGGAGCAGAAGATAAGGGACTACGACAAGCTGTTAGAAGAATTTGGCATAAGCAAGTTCAAGCCGATGTCTAACAGGCTGCCTGATCCCCACCCGCTCATGAAGAGGGGGATAGTTTTCGGGCACAGGGACTTCAAGAACATAGCTGACGCCGTGAAGTCAGGCAAGCCCTGGTCAATGATGACGGGCCTGATGCCCTCAGGCAAGTTCCATTTCGGCCACAAGATGCTGGCTGACCAGATAGTCTATTACCAGAGCATAGGGGCCAGGGTATACCTCTGCGTGGCCGACATAGAGGCCTATAACATGAGGAAATGCACATTCAAGGAGCTGAAGGAGGTCGCGATAAACGAGTACCTGCTCAACTACATAGCCCTCGGCCTGAAGCCGGAGAACGTGGACTTCTACTTCCAGAGCGACAGGCACTCCGACCACAGGAAGGCGAACGCCTACTACAGGCTGATTGGCATAGTGTCCAAGAAGCCCACCATGAACGAGATGAAGTCCATATATGGAGACCTTTCGCCCGGCAAGATAACCTCCATAATGACGCAGGTGGCTGACATCCTGCACCCCATGCTTCCCGAGTTCGAAGGGAAGAAGGCGCCTGTGGTGGTGCCTGTGGGTATAGACCAGGACCCCCACCTCAGGCTCACGAGGGACATAGCCAACAGGGTGAAGGACGAGTTCGGCTTCATCCCGCCCTCGTCCACTTACCACATGTTCATGAAAGGCCTCAAGGGAGGCAAGATGGCAAGCTCTGACCCGGGCTCCCATATAGCCCTTTCCGACCCCCCGAAGGCGGCGGCCAAGAAGCTATCAGCCGCCTTCACGGGCGGGAGGGGCAACGCTGACGAGCAGAGGAAGAGGGGCGCAGACCCTGACGTGTGCACGGTCTACGACATGTTCGCCTACCACCTGGCAAGGGATGACAAGCACCTCCAGAAGGTGAGGGAGGAGTGCAAGAAAGGTAAGCGCCTTTGCGGGGAGTGCAAGAAGGAGTGCGCTGAACTGCTGACAAGGTTCCTTACAGAGCACCAGAAGAAGAGGGAGAAGGCCAAGAAGCTGGTGGGCAAGTTCATCAAGTGATGCTTATGGCAATAACATCATTCGAGGAGTTCAAGAGCGACCTGGGGGCGCTCAGGCAGGAGATAAACGACAAGGCGGACAGCCTTGACGTGAAGATAGTGGCCGCCTGGGTGGACAAGTTGGCCATAATGCTGGAGGACATCTCCGGCAGCCTGGCCCTGCTCGAGCAGAGGGTCGACACCCTCTCTGAGAAGAAGTAAAACCGTTCCAAGTGCCTGAAAGAACCTTTTAAACAAGGCAGGACAATTTCTCTATAAGCGGGGGTTCCCGAGAAGCCTTTCCAAAGGCTTCAGCCAAAGGGAAGGCTCGGGAATGGTCAAAGGGGCAGGTGCTATGCTTGCAACAAGCAAGGCTGCCAAACTTAAGGTCACTTAAGTGTATCGAGTTCCGGAAGGAACGATGATAGGACATCCTGTGGCTTAGCGCCTTCGAGAGTTCAAATCTCTCCCCCCGCATTCATTCTCTCAGAAAGAGGAAGGGCCGCAGCCGAGACTCGAACTCGGACCAAGGGATCCACAGTCCCACATGCTAACCATTAACACCACTGCGGCCATCGTATGCTTTATTTAACCCCCAGTTTTAATAAAAAGCATGCACACGCCAGACCAGCTGGTCAAGAAGGTGAAGGAGCTGGCGAACAGCGGCCTCAAGAGGACAGTTGACAAGAGGATGTGGGAGTTCGAGGAGCTGTCACAGAAAGGGAACGCGGAATGGTTCTCTGAGCTCTGCTTCTGCATACTGACAGCCAACGGCTCTGCCCAGAGGGGCATAAAGATACAGGAAGTTATAGGTCCTGAGGGCTTCCTGGGAGACTCCGAGGAGAGGCTGGCGGCCAGGCTGAAGGGCCTGGGCCACAGGTTCCCAAACACAAGGGCCAAGTTCATACTGGCTGCCAGGAAGCATGCTGACGTGAAGGACAGGATAAGGGACAGGAACTCGAAAAGCGCCAGGAGGTGGCTGATAGAGCACATAAAGGGACTGGGCTGGAAGGAGTCCAGCCACTTCCTCAGGAACGTGGGCTACAAGGACGTGGCCATAATCGACAGGCACATACTCTGGATAATGAAGGAGTACGGCCTTATAGAGCGCGTGCCCAAGAGCGTGAACAGGAGGTTCTACCTGGAGTGCGAGGACAAGCTTAAGGAGATGGGAATCAAGACCGGCCTGAGGCTGGCCGAGCTCGACCTCTACCTCTGGTACATGAAGACAGGGAAGGTGCTGAAATAATGGAAAGGAAGAAGCACATAGTGCACATATCAGCGATGATAGTGCGGGACGACAAGAGGTTCCTCATCATCAGGAGGCATGAGAAGGAGATAGCGTTCCCCAACATGTGGACCATACCAGGCGGGAAGGCAGAGGAGGACGAGGGAGTCATGGAGGTCCTGAAGAGGGAAGTGAAGGAGGAGACAGGCCTGGGGATAAAGGACAGGTTCGACTTCCTCTGGGACTATGCTTTCAGGAGACCCGACGGCCATACAGTAAAGGGGTTCTGCTTCCGTGTGTGGCCCACCACCAAAAGGGTGAAGCTGGAAGACCACAGGGAGGCCTACGCCTGGATATCAGTGAAGGACGTCGACAAGTACGAGTTCGCAGAGGGAGTGAAGGAGAAGATAAGGGAGACCAGCTGGAAGTGGCTGGAGCGGCCTGGGGACGTCGACACAGTCAGAAAGGCGGCAAGGAAGGGAAGGCTTACAGTCAGCACCAGGTGCTGAGAGACATGATTTTGAGGCCAGAAAACTCCTGTTTTTGGGCCAGAAAACGCTATCAAGAGCCCCACCGGAACCTTTAAATATCCCCGATACACCCTATAACTAAGTGTCACTAATAAATAGTGACAAATGGTGATATCATGGACAAGATAATGTACAGGGGGGTTGACCCGAAGTATGTGGAAGGCACCCCTGCGATGGAAGCTGGTGTGGAACTTGGGTATGTCGGAAGGACGGTGTTCGTCAACGTTACAGGCACCTTCGAGACGCTTGTCCCTCCCTTCCAGCCGAGGATAATCCAAAAGGGCAAACCAGTAGACGTCGGGACATACGGCATAAACCAAAATATACTGGCCTTCGTGGATGAAAACATGGACGTTTGGGTCACAAGGTTCAATGACAAGGCGTTGGAAGCCCTGAGGGATGCCGGGATGGTCCCAGGCAGGGGAAAGGTGTATGTTCCCCACACGAATGACGAGAACTACTGGCTGGACAACATGTTCCCGAAATGCGCAGCCCACATGGAGGAGGCTTACTGGGATGACTTCTTCAACCTGGAAGGCGAAGGAGGGGCCGAGGGAGGC
This sequence comes from uncultured archaeon, assembly GCA_964555875.1. GTDB lineage: Archaea > Aenigmatarchaeota > Aenigmatarchaeia > QMZP01 > QMZP01 > DAOVIL01. The sequence continues at coordinate 4,098 of CAZKUD010000004.1, read as the reverse complement.
CAGTGATGCGTTATGGGCACGATGCAGGAAGGCCATGGAAGGGACCCTGACAACACAGAAACAGAGGAATACGGCCCTGAAGTGCTGGAGGCGCTCAGGGCAGACCCGGTCGCGCAGGAGCCGGTATGCGAGGTCCCACTGACGAGAGGGGCACTGGAAACCCCTGATGCCCTGGAAGCCATAGGCGGGGACATGGAGAGGCTCATGGATGAAACCACTGTTTCCATACTGCTCGGGGGGCACAGGACCGGCTCAGGGAGGGACGCTGTCCGTGAATTCAGGGAGAGGAGCCTGGAAACCAGGAAGAAGGCAGGTGCACTCCTCTTCGCAGCCGACCCTGTCAGGTACATCAGGGCCATGAACCTGTATGCTTACAGCAGGATGGACGGCGATGACAGCCTCATTGATGCCCTGAACGTAGAGGTCCTGCTCGATTGGGCAGTATTCGACCATAGCGGCAGGAGACTGAAGGGAATGCCGAGGTACCTGCCTGACGGCTTCGTGGACATGGGCAAGGACCCCAAACTTGAGGGAAGGTACGGGAGAAGGGAGAAGTACGGGATGAGGAAAGCCGACAACATGGACATCATGCTCAAGGCCAAGAAGATGGCGCTTGAAGGCGGGGACGTCATCAGGGAGCTTGCAGACCTTTCCAGGGAAGGGCTCTCCTATTCAGAGACGGGCCTGATGGAGGCAGTGGAAGAGAGGGGCGGTGTGGGCAACACCATATACGTCAGGCACGTGAGGAGAAAGGGAAAGGGAGTGTGCAGGAACACCGACATAATATTCCAGATGCTTGCCCAGACAGCGGGGGTGGAGAGCTATGTGGCCAAGGCCCCGGGACACACCTACAATTTCGCTGTCGATGGCGACCATCTCGTGCTGGTTGACCCGACCCCCAGCAGGGAAGGCCAGGAAGCCGACCCTGAGATAATGGGGTTCAAGGGAAGGATGAGGATTGACAGGGAGAGGATGAAGAGGGGCTACCACGGCTTCCTGAGGGAGGCCTTCTCGGATGTGATGGAAGCCAGCGGCTTCACAGAGAACAGCTGGCTCTGGAACAGGTACATGCCGAGGGACCTGGTCGTGGTTCCCAACTACTTCAAGGTGAACGGGAGATGATTATGGAAGGAGAGAAGCTAATCAAGGAGAACCCTGGCGAAGGAAGGGCCATGGCGATGGCCCCGGAAGAGGTGCGCGACCTGGCAAACCCCTGGAAGTCCTACATGGGAGAGATCGAAGGCCTGACCGAAGAGCTCGAGGGCCTGCTCAAGATGGGCTGCGGACCGTTCAGCTTTACTGATAAGGGCAAGAGGTCACTGAAACAATGGGCCAGGGAAGATAACCTTGATTATGAAAAAATAAGAGATTACCTTGAAAGGAAAATCGATGAGGGCAAATACCGCATGACCACGCACGACAAGGGCGGCAGCATCACCTACAAAGAGATAACGAAGGAAGAACATGACGTCCTGGTCAGGTGGAGGGAGGCAGAGTGCTTCCCCAGGATGCCTGAAGATGGCGGGATGGCGAATTTCAGCCGCCTCATGGAAACCCTCAGCCAGAGGGGCATAGACTTCGGCCTGAAGCACACATACCCGATTGGCGGGCTGAGGGGAAGGCTCAGGAGGCTTGTGGGCGCAAGTAGCACCCGTGACGAGTTCTCGAACACAGACTTCATAGAGGAGTGGGGAGCCCAGTACGGGAGGATTGCTGAGATACTGGAAGTCCTCCCGGAATCAGCCACCAGGAATGTGAGGGCGATGTCCCTCGGAGGGGAGGTCTCTCATGGGTACGGGGAAAACAATGACGACAGGGTGGAGCTGTCAGAGACAGTCATGGACGGCCCCAGGAGGATGTTCAACGGGGTGGTGCTCCACGAGATAGGCCATTCCTCAGCCAGCCACCTGGGAGAGGCAGACCAGGCTGCCCTGAGAGATGCCCACAGGGCCATACTGGCAAACAGCGACACACTGGCCACGAACTACGTAGGGAGAAGCCACTGCAACGAGCAGATAGGGGTGGACGAGTTCATAGCCGAGGTCTTCATGGCATACGTGTCCCAGGGCACCAGGCTCAGGGACCACATGGCTTCCAGCCCCTGCGGGGCCGAATGGGAGTCAGTCTACAGCATGTTCAGGGAGAAGGTCTTCAGCGGGGCCGAATATGTCTGATGTGGCGAAGCATAGCTGTTTCTGATGCAAACCACCGGGACAGAAAACCTTTATATATACGACAGCCATATAATAGGTTATCTGGAGGAAGTTTAGGCGACTAAACATGATGACTCGCAGTGAGAGCTTAAAGTGTAGTGCTGTTGAGCTTGATGCAGGCTTTCGCAGTGTTAGATACCACTAAATGTGCTAACGAATTCTCCGATGGGTAAACTCTCCTTTTCAGCTAACTTTCTCCAGATTGTGAGCGGAAAGGAGGAGGTACCTTTTATAGGAACAACCGCCGATAATTCCGGTTGATCCCGCCGGAGGTCACTGCTATCCGAATCCGACTAAGGCATGCAAGTTTTGTGTTCTATTTTAGGATGCAAGGCATACGGCTCAGTAACACGTAGTTAATCTGCCCTTGGGCCCGGTTTAATCCCGGGAAAGCAGATAACACCAGGAGCGCTGACAGCTTATGCAGTTGCTTCAAGCTGTCGGTCATTAACGTGCCTTTTCGAGGAAGCTAAGCTTCCGATGAGAGAAAGGTAAGGGATATGGTATTCTCTGCCCCGAAACTGGGGACGAGAACCGGATAGGCAAGAGATGCTGGAATGCGCTCTTGCCGAACCAAGGATGAGACTGCGGTCTATCAGGTTGTTGGTGGGGTAAAGTCCCGCCAAGCCTATGACGGATACGGGCCTTGAGAGAGGAAGCCCGGAGATGGATTCTGAGACAAGAATCCAGGCCCTACGGGGCGCAGCAGCCGCGAAAATTTCACAATGCCCGCAAGGGTGATGGAGGGATTTGGAGTGCCTTCTCGTATTAGAGGGGGCTTTTGACGACCTTAAATAAGTCGTTGAATAAGTGGTGGGTAATACGGGTGCCAGCCGCCGCGGTAATACCCGAGCCACAAGTGGTGACCACGTTTATTGGGCTTAGAGCGTTCGTAGCCGGCCTTTCAAGTCACTGATGAAATCCGGCAGCTAACTGTCGGGCGTGTCAGTGATACTGTTGGGCTTGGGACCGGGAGAGGTCTGGGGTATTCTTGGGGTAGGAGTAAAATCCTATAATCCTAAGAGGACCACCTGTGGCGAAGGCGCCAGACTAGAACGGATCCGACGGTGAGGGACGAAAGCCAGGGGAGCGAAGCGGATTAGATACCCGCGTAGTCCTGGCCGTAAACGATGCCCGTTAGGCATTGTCTACCTTACGGGGGTAGGCTGAGTCGTAGGGAAACCGTTAAACGGGCCGCCTGGGGAGTACGGTCGCAAGGCTGAAACTTAAGGGAATTGGCGGGGGGGCACACAAGGGGTGGAGGCTGCGGTTCAATTCGATTCAACGCGAGGAACCTCACTAGGGGCGACAGTAGGATGAAGGTCAGGCTGAAGACCTTACCAGACGCACTGAGAAGAGGTGCATGGCCGTCGTCAGTTCGTGTCGTGAGATGTCCTGTTAAGTCAGGTAACGAACAAGACCCGTATCGTATGTTGCTACCTCTCTCTTCTGGGAGGGCACTCATACGAGACTGCCCGCGCTAAGTGGGATGAAGGTGCGGTCGACGGCAGGTCAGTATGCTCTGAATCCCCTAGGCTACACGCGGCCTACAATGGCCGGCACAATGGGATGCGACTCCGAAAGGAGGAGCTAATCTCGAAAACCGGTCTCAGTTCGGATCGAGGGTTGCAACTCACCCTCGTGAAGCCGAAATCCCTAGTAGTCGCTGGTCATCAAAGACAAGACCACTGCTACAGACTGCAAAAACGGTCAGTCTGTGGACTCTAGCGACGAATACGTTCCTGTTCCTTGCACACACTGCCCGTCAAGCCAACCGAGTGGGATTTTGGCGAGCTTCTAGTAATTGCTAGTATCAAGCCAATTTTCTGCAAGGTGGGCTAAGTCGTAACAAGGTAGCCGTACGGGAACGTGCGGCTGGATCACC